>JBCQUE010000033.1:0-24352 GCA_047174325.1 Rikenellaceae bacterium
TCATAACTGGATTGGTGTTTTATAGCTTTAAGTTGGTTTTGTTGTTGGTCTCTTGTTTGGCTTTTTGTTAGTGGTTGCCCTTTGGTTGCCCCCTTTGGTTGCCCCCCTTGGTTGCCCCCTTGGTTGCCCCCTTTGGTTGCCCCTTTGGTTGCCCCCTTGGTTGCCCCCTTGGTTGCCCCCTTTGGTTGCCCCCTTGGTTGCCCCCTTGGTTGCCCGTGGTTTGTCGGTTAGCTCAAACTATTGGGCTTAACAAAGGTATAAAAAAAAATTATAGATTGCAACTTTTATCCAATCTCTCACACTTTTTTATATCTTTGTGCCGAAAAGTTCATATTAATGTGTTGTGTCGGCGTGGTGCAGCACCTCTAAATGGTTGAAAATAAATAGATAAAGATATATGGAGACAGTACTAAGCGGAATCCGCCCTACAGGACAACTACACCTCGGTAACTACTTCGGGGCTTTGAAAAACTTTACGAAGATGCAGCACGATGCAAATTGCTTCTTCTTCATTGCGGATTATCACGCACTCACAACACATCCAGACCCTAAGACTCTCCATACAAATATCCGTGGCGTATTGGCGGAGTACCTCGCTGCAGGGCTCGACCCCAATGTCGCAACGATCTATGTGCAGAGTGATGTGCCTCAGGTGACGGAGCTCACTACGCTGCTCTCGATGCACGCCTATTTGGGTGAGTTGGAGCGCACGGTGTCGTTTAAGGATAAGGCTCGCAAGCAGCCAAATAATGTCAATGCTGGTCTGTTGTGTTACCCTGTCTTGATGGCGGCAGATATTCTTCTGCATCGTGCAGCAAAGGTGCCTGTGGGTAAGGATCAGGAGCAGCACTTGGAGCTAACACGTGTATTTGCACGACGATTTAACTCAATTTATGGGGTTGACTTCTTCCCCGAGAGCCAAGCGTACAACTTCGGTGAGGAGATGGTGAAGATCCCTGGGCTCGATGGTTCGGGCAAGATGGGTAAGAGCGAGGGTAACTGTGTATATCTAAGCGATACGGATGCTGTGATCCGCAAGAAGGTGATGAAGGCTGTGACCGATTCAGGCCCAACTGAGCCAAACTCACCAATCAGCGAGCCTGTGCAGAATATCTTCACCATTATGGAGTCGGTCTCAGATCGCTCAACGATCGAATACTTTAAGGATAAGTACGCCTCGTGTGAGATCCGTTACGGAGATCTTAAGAAGCAGCTGGCGGAGGATATTATCGTCTCGATCTCGCCAATCAGAGAGCGTATTGAGGAGATCTATAACAACGAAAAGTATCTGCACGAGGTGACGGCAAGTGGCGCTGAGAGGGCTCGCAAGAGTGCCGATGAGACGGTGCGTATGACCCGTGAGATAATGGGAATCTATAAATTCTAATCGTCGACTTAAGTGTCTAATACACAACGATATTACGACAGGGCGTACGCTCTGTTGTTGAACCTTAGCCGCCGCCTTAGTGAGCGTCAGATGATGATTGTGCTCGCTGTGGTGGTGGGTGTCTTGGCGGGCTTTGCTATCTATCTTTTTGAGTTGCTTTTGCACGCTATCAAGGGTGGGTTGGTGAGTTGGTTTCCTGTGGAGCGGTCGCACCCGTTGCTGCTGATCTATCCAATCATCGGTATCATTTTGGTCTCGACATTTGTGCGTTTCATTGTGCGTGACAACATCTCCGAAGGTGTTACTCGGGTGCTCTATGCAATCTCTAGGCGTGGCTCAAAACTCCCTTCGCACAATACGTGGAGCTCGGTTGTCGCCTCATCTACAACGCTCGGGTTCGGAGGATCGGTTGGTCCTGAGGCACCGATCGTCTTGACGGGAGCAGCTATCGGTTCAACGGTTGGTCAGGTGGCTCGTCTCAACTATCGACAGACTACGCTACTGTTGTGCTGTGGAGCTGGTGCAGCTCTTGCGGCTATCTTCAAAGCGCCCATCACGGGAGTGGTCTTTGTGCTCGAAATATTGATGCTTGACATCACTGTGGGGTCGATTACGCCGCTCTTGATCTCGTCAATCACTGCAACGACAATATCCTTTATGTTGCGTGGATTCGATCCGATTTTGGCTGTTTCGCTCACTCCGTTTGATGCCTTCTCGCTCAATCAGATACCGCTCTTTGTGCTCTTGGGTATCTTGTGTGGATTGATGGCGTTTTACCTTACGGCGGTAAATGAGTGGGTTGGTGATAAGATCCGATCGATTAAGCGTAAACGCAAAAGATGGGTCGTGAGTGGATTGCTCATTGGACTATTAATATATGTATTTCCGCCACTCTATGGCGAGGGTTACGAGAGTATCACAGCGTTGATGCACGGTGATCCGATGAGGCTCTTCGACAACTCGCTCTTCTTCGATTTTAGATATGAGGATTGGGCGCTGATACTCTTTTTGGTGGCGATTATGTTCTTCAAAGTGATCGCAATGTCGGCAACAACGGCAGCTGGAGGTATCGGTGGAACATTTGCCCCATCGCTCTTTATTGGTGCGTTTATGGGCGCTACGCTTGCGATTAGTTGCAATCTGCTCTTTGGGTGGAATTTGTCGATTGTATCGTTTACGTTGGTGGGAATGTCGGGCGTGATGTCGGGCGTGATGAATGCGCCACTTACATCGATCTTCTTGATCGCTGAGTTGTCGAGCGGTTATGGATTGTTTATTCCGCTGATGATCGTTGCGTGTATCTCGTTTGCGGTGGATTACTACCTCGAACCTGAGTCGATCTACACTAAGCCGTTGAGTAAATCGGGTGAATTGGTGACACATAATAAGGATCAAGCGGCACTCGTGTTCCTCAATGTCGAGGAGCTGATGGAGACTGATTTCGTGCGACTTAAGGAGTTTAATACGCTGGAGGATATGGTGCGGATCATCTCCACGGCACACCGCAATATCTTCCCTGTGATCGATAACTTTGGTGTTCTGTTGGGGCTCGTGCAGCTCGATGATCTTCGTGAAGATATGTTTAAACAGCATAAGTATAGCCGCTCGATTAGGGAGTATATGACCCAGCCGCAGGATAAGATCGTGAGGGGTGAGTCGATTCAGAGTGTACTTAAGAAGTTCGATAATCGACACACGTGGATGTTGCCCGTAGTGAGTGCCGACAATCGATATTTGGGCTTTATCTCAAAGTCGCAAATCTTGGGCGCTTATCGTGAGCAGCTGATTAAGATTTCGCAATAGAGATGATTTAGGGCGCTATTAAGTAGTGTAAAACAATTATTGCCATACTTAGGGATTGACGAGAGGTTTGCAGTTGTGTATATAATCAGGTGGCTGTAACTTGTGAATCATTATTGTTATACAGATGGTGTTCATAAGTGCCCCTCGTGTTGGGTTTAAAAGCCAAAGGCTTTTAATAAATTTTGAAAAAGAATTAGTTAGGCAAATTTATTTGCATAACTAATTATATTTCAAAATCTTAGAGCAACGCTCTAAGCCCAACAACGCAAGCCTGATAAAAGCCAGCTAGCTGGCTGCCTGCCCGGCATTAGGGCAGTGGTCGATTTTACCAAAGGAGATTATTATAGAAAAAAGATGTCGAAAGAGATGAAGGGTTTGGCGGTGATTTTCGCTGCATATTTGGCTGGTGAGTTGTTAAGTCGGCTGATGGGGTCGCTCTTTCCGGGGGCGATTCTCGGTATGGTTTTGCTCTTTGTTTTGTTGCAGGTTGGGGTTGTTCGGGAGGAGACTATTAAGGGGGTGTGTGATTTTGTGCTGTCGAATATGATGATGCTCTTTGTGCCTGCGACTGTGGGTGTTATGGTTAGCTACGAATATATTTTGGAGAGTTGGGTGGCGGTTGTTGTGACGCTCCTGATCTCGACATTTTTGGTGCTGCTCGTTGTTGGCGCACTTCAACAATTTATAGGTAGGCGATGGAGACGATAGCGCAATTTTTGGAGGGTGTGGCTCACACTCAGATCTTTCTATTGAGCATCACTGTGGTGCTCTTTTATTGTGCACAGCTGTTGCAACGCCGTTTTCGTTCGCCTCTATTGCACCCGATCTTGGTCGCAACGATTTTGGTGATCGTGATGTTGAGCATCACGGGGGTGGAGTATGCGGAGTATTACGCTGCAAATTCACCGATTAACTTTCTGTTGAGCCTCCCGGTGGTCTGCTTGGGCTACCTTATGTATAAGAATTTTAGACCCATTCGGGATTATAAGATCACGATCCTCATCTCCACCTTTGTGGGTAGCTTGGTGGGGCTGCTGTCGATCGTTGGGCTTTCGTATCTATTTGGCTGTGATGAGGTTGTGATGATCTCGATGGAGCCAAAGTCGATCACTACAGCTATCGCTTTGAGCCTTAGCGAGGCATCGGGCGGCATCACGGCGCTCACCTCTTTGGCGGTTGTTGTGGCTGGAATCTCGGGCTCGATTGTGGGTCCCTATCTTCTGAAACTTTTCCGTATTGATGACCCCGTGGCACGAGGCTTGGCGATGGGCTCAGCATCACACGCTGTGGGCACGGCTCGGGCACTGGAGGTTATGGGGGCAGTCGAGGGTGCGGTCGGTGGGGCGGCTATCGGAATGATGGGGCTCTTTACATCGCTGCTGTTGCCAATTATCAATACATTGTTAGCCACCCTCTAACGCCAAAAGATTTATAGAATTATATAACGCTTCATCACGGCATAGATGGTTAGTCCAGCTACGGAGCGAACCCCTGTCTTTTCGACAATATTTTTGCGGTGTGAAATCACGGTTGTGACGCTTATGTTTAGTCGTGCGGCGATCTCTTTGTTGAGTAGTCCATCGACCACGAGCTGCAGCACCTCGATCTCTCGTGGCGAGAGAATATCTTTGCTCTGAGGCTCACTCTGCTGAGGTGATTGCCTCTCGCCGTGAGCTGCTGAGTGTAGCCTCTGGAGTGCCGTCTCGATCTGGGCTTGTGGTGCGGAGATGTTGATCTGAGGGTAGCCATCGAGTAGCGCTGTATATGGTGCGCCACTGGTGAGCAGAATTGTTTTGTGGTGCCTCGCCTCGAAAAATTCGCTCTGCTCCACAACGATATTAGCCATCACGAAGATGTGAAACAGCTCCTCAGGTTCGCTGTGAGCGATCTCCTCAAAGCTGTCACAGACCCGAAAAGCTGCAAAGGGGAACATCTTTTCGAGTATGGAGCGTAGCCCCAAACCCATCAATGTATTTGGGGCGAGGATCGCAATCACGGGGAGCGCTCTATTCGTGGTGATATGGTTCATTTCTCAAAATTGTAAAGGCTCGGTAGATCTGCTCAGCGAAGATCGCCCGAATTATTTGGTGTGAAAAGGTCATCGCCGAGAGCGAGATCTTGGAGTGGGAACGTGCGTAGACCTCTTCGGAGAAACCGTATGGTCCTCCAATGATTAAGACTAGCCTCTTCACACCGCTATTCATCCGCTTCTGTAGCCACTGTGCAAACTCCACAGAGCGGTATTGTGTGCCCCGCTCATCGAGCAGCACAATGTAGTCCGAGTCGTTGAGCTGTCGCAAGATCGCCTCGCCCTCGGCTGTTTTTTGCTGCTTCACCGAGAGGCTCTTGGTGCTCCGCAGATCGGGGAGCGTGGTGATCGAGAATCGGCAGTAGTGGTTGAGACGTTTTGCGTACCCCTCGACCAACTTTTCGATCTGCTCCGAGTCGGTTTTGCCGACAACAATTAGCTCTATATTCATCTAGTCGAGGATTATCTGTTGAGCCAAATATCGCTGTTCCACTCCCCCTGAGCGCCATCATAAATCACGGGGCGGTTTGGCTCAATGCGCTTCATCCACTCATAAAGTTTATACATATTGTAACCGTTGCCCGAGTTGCCGCCCATCGAGAAGGCGATCACCGAGGGGTGTTGTCGCACACGATGATAGCTGCTCATCATCCGCTCTATATACTCGGGGAAGAGCCACGGGTCGTTGCTCGGGCTGCCGCCCATTTTTCGGCTCTCAGCGTGTTGTGGGGCGTTGATACTGCTCTGCTCGATGACGTAAAAACCCATCTTGTCGCACAGGTCATAAAACCAAATCGGCTGAGGATAGTCGGGTCTGAGTGTGTTGTAGCCAGCATCTTTCACACGGCGTAACTCGCTGATGGTCTCCGTGATTGTCGCCTTAGCGTTGAAGTCGAAGGGTTTAATCTCGACCCTTTCACCGAAGTTGTAGAGCACTCCATCACGCATCTCACGCTCCGAGTAGGCAACCTTGATTGGGGTGTAGCTCTCCACCACAGCATCGATCTTGGTGAGGAGTGTTACGGAGTAGAGTTTCGGGCTCTTGGGCGACCAACGCACCGAATCGGCATTATATATAAAGGTGCTGAATCGAATCGTGTCACGGCTACGACCCTCCACAACAACGGGACGTGCGGAGTAGTCGATAAGTCGTCCATCGGGGTGATATACATCAAATCCAACGGTGATGGTCTCGTCATAGTTGTAGCCATTCTCGATGACGGCTGCGATCTGGAGACGGGCAAATTTGTGTGACGAGTCACGTGTGATCTTCACCTCATAGTCGAATACTCTACGGCGTGGCTCGGCATATATGTACGCCCCCTTTAATCCTCCGTTGGTGGGTCGCTTGCTCGTGACCATACCGCTGCTCAGTGGTGATTCAGCGGTTTCGCCATATCTGATCTCGATCCTATTTGTCGCCTTTCCGCCCGTTAGTAACTTGGTGATTTGGTGATCCGATGGCGTTAGAAAATCGCTTATGATGGGCAGCTCCACACCATTGATCACAACGCTATAAGGTTTGTTGTCAGCCTCAAGGTGGAGCATAATTTGACCCTCAAACCACGTCTCGGGCAGAGTGAAGTCGATATACTCAAATGAGCGATCTGTTGATCCAGCGACACGCTCGAAGTTTGGAAAATTCATAAATCGAGACGACCCACTCCGCACACCACGCACAGCATCCTCACGTAGAGTATAGGTGGGGCGCTCCGAGCGAAAGAGGCGCTGAGCGGATAGTTGGGTCGAGCAACCCATCAAAAAAAGTATCGTGGTGAGAATTATCCTCGTCATATCTTAAAAAATCCTAAAAAATTACTAAAGGGGACTTCTAATAATTCCCCGATTTTAATTTTTGGTTAATAATTGCCCATTTTTGATTTTGCAAAAGTGGGTTGTAGTGGCTCTACCACCTATTTTTGTGAAATCAAAAAGGGGTGGTTAGTAGCCTAAAAGTAATTTGGGAAATTATTAGAAGTCCCCTAAAGCATATTTTCTACAAAAGTAGCGATATAATTGTGAATTGACAAACGATAAGAATAAATTGAGTAAAAATTGGGACGAATTTGTTATAATTTAATAAAAATTACTATCTTTGTACCTCGTATCTAAACAATTAAGGTACCTCGTATCTAAACAATTAAGCGATTAAGCGATGTTAAGCAGAAAAGTAGCAGATAAATTGCAGGGGTTGCACACGCCATTCTATCTATATGATATGGGGCTTTTGCGCCAAACACTCGAAAGTGTGGTCTATGAGTCGAAGAAGTATGGCTATCACGTTCACTACGCCATCAAGGCGAATTATGACGACCGTGTGTTGGCTGTTATTAAGGAGTATGGCTTGGGTATCGACTGCGCAAGCGGTAACGAGTTGCGCAAGGCGATCGAGGCTGGATTTGATCCAAAAGGTATCGTCTATGCAGGCGTTGGTAAACGTGACCACGAGCTCGATTACGCTATCGATCAGAAGATTATGGCGATCAATTGCGAGTCGATCGAGGAGCTTGAGATCATCAACGCAATGTCTGAGGCTAAGGGCGTAGTGACAGATGTGGCGCTACGTATCAACCCAGATATTGACCCTAAGACTAACCACTGTATCGATACGGGTCAGGCGGATAGTAAATTCGGTATCTCTTATGAGGAGGTGATGGAGAACGCCGAGAGCATCAAGGCGCTTAAGAACGTGAGTATCAACGGAATACATATACATATCGGTTCGCAGATAAGGGAGCTACACGTCTTTGAGAATATGTGTAATAAAGCGAACGTGATCGTGGAGAACTTGGTGCGCTTGGGCTTTGAGTTTAGCTTTGTAGATGTTGGTGGCGGTTTGGGTATCAACTATGATGTGCCTGAGAATGAGCCGATTCCTAACTTTGCATCGCTCTTTTCAATCGTGCATAACCACCTTCGTGTGGGTGACCACCGTAGCGTACACTTTGAGTTTGGTCGCTCGATCGTGGGCGAGTGTGGCGAGCTCATCACTAAGGTGCTGTTCAACAAGACAACAGCTACAGGTCGCCGCTTGGTGATTGTCGATGCAAGTATGACGGAGCTGATGCGCCCAGCGTTGTATGGCTCATATCACAATATCGAGAATATCTCTTCGGACTCAGACCTCAGAACAAAATACACCGTGGTGGGTACAGCCTGCGAGTCGACCGATGTGTTTCAAGAGAACCTATCGTTGCGCCCAACAAAGCGTGGCGATCTGTTGACACTTAAGTCGGCAGGTGCATACGGAATGTCGATGGCTTCGAGATATAACCTACACGACTTGCCGGGGGCAGTATATAGCGACCAAATATAACCACTGACGGAAATGCTGCAAGGCGGCGAAATTTCAAAGATCCCACAAAGTGTTGATCGGTCACGTACTCAAAGTACGCTCCCTCGCACCACTTTGCACGATCTTTAAAATTTCATCCACCTATCAGCATTTCCGAGGCGGAGCGCAAGGCGGCGAAATTTCAAAGATCCCACAAAGTGTTGATCGGTCACGTACTCAAAGTACGCTCCCTCGCACCACTTTGCACGATCTTTAAAATTTCATCCACCTATCAGCATTTCCGTGGCGGAGCGCAAGGCAGCGAAATTTCAAAGATCCCACAAAGTGTTGATCGGTCACGTACTCAAAGTACGCTCCCTCGCACCACTTTGCACGATCTTTAAAATTTCATCCACCTATCAGCATTTCCGTGGCGGAGCGCAAGGCGGTGGTCGATATTACTGACGAAAATAAAAATTGATATTTATGTGGCTATTACTCGCCTTTCTTTCGGCGGCGATGTTGGGGCTTTATGATGTGGCTAAGAAACGGGCGGTGACGGCTAATGCTGTGCTGCCCGTGTTGCTGCTCACGACACTCTTCTCGACGCTTATTTTTGCGCCTATGATCCTCTCGGCAGAGTTTGGTCTTGGGTGGTTTGATGGCTCTATTTTTGAGTCTCATTCGGCTGATCTTCGGGCGCACTTGATGGTCTTTGCAAAGGCTTGTATTGTGCTTATTTCGTGGGTGTTGGGTTACTTTGCGATCAAGCATTTGCCGCTCACGACTGCTGGTCCAATCAACGCCACTCGTCCCGTGATGACGCTTGTGGGTGCGATGCTTATCTTTGGTGAGAGGCTCAACGCTTGGCAGTGGGGTGGTGTGGCGTTGTCGGTTTTTTCGCTCTTTTTGTTGAGCCGTTCGAGCAAGCGTGAGGGGATTAATTTCGCAACGAATATCTGGATCTTTATGTTGGTTGGTGCAGCGTTGGCTGGTTGCGTGAGTGGGCTCTATGATAAGTACATAATGCGAACGTTAGAGCCGATCTTTGTGCAGGGGTGGTACAACATCTATCAACTCATCTTGATGTCGATCGTGGTGGGGCTCATTTGGTTGCCACAGCGAGCTAAGTCGACACCGTTCCATTGGAGTTGGGCGATACCTCTAATCTCGATATTTTTGTCGGCTGCTGATTTGGCTTACTTCTATGCGCTTGAAAATCAGGAGGCTATGATCTCCGTTGTCTCGATGGTGAGGCGTAGTTCGGTGATTGTGTCGTTCGTCTGCGGAGCGATGATCTTTGGCGAAAAGAACCTCAAGTCTAAGGCGATCGATCTTTTATTTATATTAATAGGTATGATTTTACTCTATATCGGTACGAGAAGTTGATTTTTTTTATAACTTTGCCTTTCGATTAGAATGAATTTAAAATAGTTATCCAAAATGAATATCTCATTTAATTGGCTTAAGAGCTATATAAACACCTCACTCACAGCTGAGGAGGTTGCAACAGTGCTAACAGAGATCGGACTAGAGGTCGAGGGGTTCGAGAAGATCGAGACGGTGAAGGGCGGTCTGAAGGGTGTCGTAGTGGGCGAGGTTGTGACCTGCACAGATCACCCCGATTCGGATCACCTACACGTCACAACGGTTGATGTCGGTGGCGACGCTCCGCTGCAGATCGTCTGCGGAGCACCAAATTGCCGTCAAGGTTTGAAGGTGGCGTGTGCTACGGTGGGCGCTGTGTTGTACCCCGATGGTGGCGATGAGGAGTTTAAGATTAAGCGCTCGAAGATACGTGGTGTGGAGTCGATGGGTATGCTTTGTGCTGAGGATGAGATGGGTATCGGACGTGACCACGATGGAATTATGGAGCTCAGTGAGGATGCTGTGGTCGGAGTGTCGGCTCACGAGTATTTCGATATAAAGGATGACTATTTGATCGAGATTGGTCTCACTCCGAACCGTGTTGATGCTGCATCACATATCGGTGTGGCTCGTGATTTGGCGGCCTATCTTCGTAGCCGTGGCGAGCAGATCGAGGTGGAGTATCCATCGGTTGAGGCGTTCTCGATTGATAATAACAACTTGCCGATTTCGGTTGAGGTGGCTAATTCGGAGGCGGCACCACGCTATGCAGCGATCAGCGTGAGGGGGTGTAAGATCGCCCCGTCGCCCGAGTGGATGCAGGAGCGTTTGCGTGCGGCAGGTATCAACCCAAAGAATAACTTGGTCGACATCACGAACTATATACTTCACGAGCTGGGTCAGCCACTTCACGCATTTGATGCAGACAGGGTTGAGGGTCAGAAGATCGTGGTTAGAACTTGTGAGGAGGGTACTCCATTCGTGACGCTTGATGGCGTTGAGCGCAAGTTGACAGCTAATGATTTGATGATCTGCTCAGCTGAGCGACCAATGTGTTTGGCTGGAGTATTTGGCGGTTTGGACTCGGGAATTAGCGACACTACAACAAATATAATCATCGAGTCGGCCTACTTTAACCCTGTATGGATACGTAAGAGCGCTAAGCGTTTCGGTCTAAATACCGATGCCTCATTTAGGTATGAGAGGGGTATCGACCCAAATATGCAGCTCTATGCTTTGAAACGTGCAGCGCTGTTGTATCGTGAGTTGGCTGGTGGCGAGATCTCGTGTGATGTGATCGATGTTTGTCCTGTGGCGGCTGAGGATTTCCGTTTTAATTTGTCGATGCCTCGCACTCGTATGATTATCGGTAAGCAGATTTCAAATGAGGAAATCAAGACAATTATCGAGGCTTTGGAGATTAAGATCGAGGCTGAGGAGAACAATGTATTGAGCGTTGCTGTGCCTCCATATCGTGTTGATGTTCAGCGTGAAGCGGATCTTGTGGAGGATATTTTGAGGATCTATGGATACAATAATGTTGAGGTGCCAACATCGGTGCGTTCGACACTTTCGTATGCTCAGCGCCCCGATAAAAATCGCTTGATGAACCTTGCGGCGGACTATATGAGTGCGAATGGATTCACCGAAATTATGTCGAACTCACTCACAAAGGGTGTCTATTACGAGGCGTTGGAGGGCTACCCTGCGGAGCGTTGCGTGAAGATACTCAACCCATTGAGTGCCGATCTAAATGTGTTGCGACAGACGCTGTTGTTCAACACGTTGGAGGCTGTGGAGCTCAATGTTAACCGCCGCAATGGCGATTTGAAGATCTATGAATTTGGAAATTGTTACTACTTCAACGAGGCGGCAGCGAGCGAGGAGAATGCACTAGCGCAGTATAGCGAGAGTTACCGTTTGGCGATCGCTGTGACGGGTGCTGCATCGCATACATCGTGGAGAGCTAAGGGCGAGAGCTCATCATATTTCACACTTCGTGAGATGGTCGAGAGGGTGTTGAGCCGCTTTGGAATCGATATTTATGCACTTCGTGAGGAGGGTGTATCGAGTGGTTTATTCTCTGAGGCTCAGGCGTTTAAACTCAATGGCAAGGAGTTTATGCAGATGGGTGTCGTCTCGGCTAAATTGCGCAAAGATTTTGATCTTAAGCAGGAGGTGTATTACTGTGAGATCGACTTTGATGCTTTGGCGAAGTCAACGAAAAAGCACAAAATCACCGTTTCGGAGCTATCGAAATATCCAGAGGTTAAGCGTGATTTAGCGCTCTTGATAGACAAGGGTGTGAGTTTTGCAGCGTTGCGTGATGCAGCGATACAGGGCGAGAAGAAGCTATTGAAGAGCGTTACGTTATTTGATGTATATGAGGGCGACAAGCTCCCCGAGGGCAAGAAATCTTACGCTCTAGGTTTTGTGTTAGAGGATAAGACACAGACGCTAACAGATAAGGCAATCGAGAAGTCGATGGCGAACATCCAGCGACAATTGGAGACAAAGTGCGGCGCACAAGTCAGGAGCTAGGGGAGCAAGCTCCCGTTTTGCTTTGGCTTGCTTGTATGAGCTGAGTAAGGCTGAGTAGTGCTGAGTAAAACTGAGAAGAGCTGAGACGGACTGAATAATCTTCAGTTGTCTCAGCTCTTTTTAGTCTGATTTCGTTAGTCTCTCTAATAGAAGATTGGTGAGATCGACCTATAGTTATAAACCCTCTCGATTACGTCTGAGAAGATGTCCGCTACAGACAGCACCGTGAACTTAGATGTGTCAACATCGGTGCGAAGAGGAATAGTGTTAGTCACGATCACCTCCTGTAGTGCGCTAGCGTTGATTCGCTCATAAGCCTTGCCCGACAAAACGGGGTGAGTGATTGCGGCACGAACGCTCGCTGCACCCCTCTCCATCAACATATTTGCCGACATACAGATCGTACCCGCCGTGTCGATCATATCGTCAACGATGATGATGTTGCGACCCTCAACCTCACCGATAGCGGTCATACTTCCAACAACATTAGCCTTTGCTCGCTCCTTGTGAGAGATGATGATCGGTGCACCAATGCGCTTAGCGTAGGTGTTTGCACGCTTTGCACCACCCATATCTGGAGCAGCGATAGAGAGGTTCTCGATGTTCAAGCTATTAATATAAGGTATAAAGATACCCGATGCGTAGAGTGCATCGACCGGTACCTCGAAGAATCCTTGGATCTGATCGGCGTGAAGATCCATCGTCATCACACGATCTGCACCAGCCGCTGTGAGCATATTGGCAACCAGCTTAGCGCCAATCGGTACACGTGGACGATCCTTGCGATCTTGACGAGCCCAACCGAAGTAAGGTATCACTGCAACAACCTTGTGTGCCGATGCACGGCGAGCACCATCAACCATCATCAATAGCTCCATCAAGTTGTCGGTTGGTGGGAATGTAGATTGAATAACGAATACCGTGCAGCCACGAATAGACTCATTGTAACACGTTTGGAACTCGCCATCGCTAAAGGGGAGAACCTCACAGTCACCCAATGTTGTGCCGTAGCTCTCGGCGATCTGCTTTGCAAGATACTCAGATCCACGACCTGCGAAAAATTTAATCTGATGAATAGCCATTTTTGTCTCTATGATTTTATAATTCTTTTTGCTTTTTGTTGGGTTAGGTTAGTCTATTTGGTCTATTTCGGTTGCTTGGTCTATTTCGGTTGTTTGGTCTATTGGCTCTCTCTCGTCTACGTTAATTGTCTCGGTCTCATTAATTGTGATGGGCTCGCTCTCCTCAATAAAACCCTCTCTCTTCTCCTTGGCGATCTCCTTTAGCATCAGGTCGATGTACTCCAGCAGCTCCTCTTTGCCTCGCTTTTTTTCGCTCGATGTGACGAACATTTTGGGCAGCTCCTCCCAATCCTCCAGCAATCTCTTTTCGTATCTCTTGATCGACTTCGAGAGCTCCGATTGCGACAGCTTATCAGCCTTTGTAAAGATGATAGCGAAGGGTATCCCGTTCTCGCCCAACATCTCTATAAACTCCAAATCGATCTTTTGCGGCTCCAATCGTGAGTCGATGAGCACAAAGAGGAAGTGCATCTTCTGAGCACGTGTCACGTATGATGTGATGATCTTAGCAAACTTGCTACGTGCGCTCTTCGAGGTGCGAGCATAACCATATCCAGGAAGGTCGACCAAGTACCACTCACGATTAATCAAGAAGTGATTTATAAGGCGAGTTTTACCCGGAGTGCCCGAGACCTTAGCCAGTCCCGAGTGGTCGGTGAGCATATTGATGAGTGACGATTTGCCGACATTACTGCGTCCAATAAAGGCAAAATCACGTAGATCATCTCGTGGGATCTGCGACACTCGCTCGGAGCTACACTTAAATTCTGCTTTACGGATCTGCATCGGTATTACGTTGTAAAGGGGAGATGTAATTCTCCATAAAAAATTATGTCGCAAAGATAGCTCTTTTAATCTGATTTCGCAACTTTTATTGCGTAATGTTATTTTTAGTTAAAAAAAAGAGAATAAATGAGCTATAAGTGCGATTTTTTATTACCTTTGCCTCGTTAAAGTAGTGGCTAGTTAGCGTAAAAATAATAAATAGTATGAAGAAAGAGTGGAACGGAGTGCGTGAATTTCACGAAAAGTTTGGACACCCTTGTCCCGAGCAACCTGTTATGATCGACCGCAAGAGGGCGTTGAGCCGTGCGAAGTGGATGAATGAAGAGGTGGCTGAGTTTCTTATCGCTGAGGATATTTATGAGCAGGCGGATGCTATGATCGACCTTATCTACTTCGCTCTCGGCACGATGGTCGAGATGGGTCTGGAGGCGGACGAGCTATTCGATATTGTGCAGAGCGCTAATATGGCGAAGCTCTTCCCCGATGGCAAGCCTCACTACAACCCAAAGGATGGTAAGGTCATTAAACCCGAGGGTTGGGAAGATCCAGCACCAAAGATCAAAGCCTGCATAGACGCAATGATCGAGACAAAAAGAGTTAGGAGTTAGGAGTTAAAATTAAGGCAACCAAAATATTAATCAAACCAACAACCAATAACTGAGAGATGAATATTGCACTTGCACAATTAAATTATATTGTAGGAGATGTCGAGGGTAACACCTTTAAGATAATCGACTCCATCAAGCGTGCGAAAGCCGATGGAGCCGATCTTGTTGTCTTTGCCGAGCAGAGCATCAGCGGTCTGCCTGCGTATGACCTTCTGCACAAAAATACATTTCTGGAGCTCTGCGAAGATGCACTCGTGCAGATCGCATTCCAGTGTGACGGTATCGCCGCAATTGTCGGACTGCCAATACTTACAAACAACGGAACAATATCGGCTGCAGCCCTAATTCAAGATCGCAAGGTGTTGAGGTATGTCGGCAAACGCAACATCACGGCTCGCCGTGAGATGGGCTTTATGACGGGTGGAGCGGGTTGCGAATATGCAACAATCGCTGGTCACCGCTGCGCTATTGTTGTGGGTGACGATCTGAGCCAATTGCGTGATTTCGACAACTCGATTGAGACGATTATCTCGGTCAATGCACGTAAGTATGGAATAGGAATCTTCGCCTCACGATTTGAAAATATGCGTAACATCGCCTATGTCGAGGGTAAAAATATCGTTATGATAAATCAGGTGGGCGGTGGCTCAGATATTATCTATGACGGTACTTCGGCGATATTCAATAAGCGTGGCGAGTTGGTGTTGCGAATGAAGAGTTTCGAGGAGGATTATGAGCTGTTTGACCTCTCGGAGGATATTTATGGAGCGCCTTGTGCACCACTCTTGACACATACTGATCGCACTCGTGTGTTGTATGGCGCTGCAAAATTAGGTCTTAAGGACTTCTTCGAGAAGAGTGGCTACACGAAGGCCTGTATCGGTTTGTCGGGCGGTGTCGACTCTTCGGTGGTCGCCTCGATAGCGGTCGATGCACTTGGTGCTGAGAATGTTATGGGTTTGATGATGCCGTCGGAGTTCTCGGAGGAGAATGCTGTGGAGGATGCTGTACAGTTGGCTAAGAACCTCGGGATCGACTATAATATCATCCCGATCGATGGCTGTTATCACTCGGTTGTCAATTCACTCTCTTCGATAATCGGAGGCACGGAGTTTGATGCCACGGAGGAGAATATCTTGTCTCGTATCCGTACAACGCTGCTGATGGCTCTACAAAATAAACGTGGTCACGTACTGCTTAACTCTTCGAATAAGAGTGAGAATGCGCTGGGTCTGTGTACGCTTTATGGCGATACGGCTGGCGCATTGAGCGTTACAGGAGATCTCTATAAGAGCGAGATTTATGACATCGCTAAACACATTAATAAGTTGATGGGCGATGTGATTCCCGAGTCGATTCTCAATAAGACACCATCTTCGGAGGTGCGACCCGATAGACGTGATGCACACTCGTTGCCCCCCTATGAGGTGGTCGATGTTATTGTCTACCGAATGATCGAGAAGGGTGAGCATCGTGAGGAGATCGTCAACGCTGGATTTGATAGCGAGCACGTGGAGCTGATCCACAAGATGATAATGCAGAGCGAGAAGAAGAGATTCCAATATCCACCTGTGTTGCGCCTCTCTCAATGTACATTTGGGCACGAAAGGATTATGCCTATCACACACAAATATGGCGATTAAGTCGCTGTAGAGTATGAGTGGGTCGGGATTTCGACATATAGGTCGGGTTGTCGCTCTGGAGGGTGGCTTTGTTAGTGTGGCGCTCGATAAGTTGGCGGCTTGTGAGGGGTGTCGAGCTAAGGGCAAGTGTAGCGTTAGTGGCGGTGGCGAGGGGTCAACGAGTGTGATGAGGGTGGCGAGTAGTGAGACGTTTGCTGTTGGTGAATTGGTCTCGGTGTCGATTACATATCGAGTGGGTTGGACGGCGGTGTTATTTGCCTATCTCCTTCCGTTGGTTCTATTTTTGGTTTCGATTGTTGCGCTCATCACGGCTGGCGTTGGTGAGGGTGTAGCGGCTGGGGTGACCTTTGGTGTCGTGACTATATATTATTTTGGTGTTTACCTCCTTCGAGAGCGGTTCGAGAGGGTCGTGGAGTTTGGGGTGAGCAGAATTTATACAGAAATGTAAATTGGGAAGTTGAGTAACTTCCGAAAAAAAAGATAGACACAAATGAACACAATGATCTTTACTGTGGTGATCCTCAGTGGGTTGGGAGTTTTGGCTGCTCTCATTCTCTACTTTGTGATGCAGAAATTTAGAGTTGAGGAGGATCCTCGAATTGATGAGGTGGAGAAGATGTTGCCGGGTGCGAACTGTGGTGGCTGTGGCTTTGCAGGGTGTCGAGGTTTCGCCTCGTCATTGGTTGCCGAAGATGACATCTCGGAGCTCTATTGTCCTGTGGGCGGTGGCGATGTGATGGGCTCTATCGCTACATATTTGGGTAAGGCGGCAGCGGAGAAGATCCCGATGAGCGCTACACTTAAGTGTGGCGGTTGTTTGGCGGTGCGTCGCAAGACCAATAACTATGACGGTGCGCAATCTTGTGCCGTTGCATCATCTTTATATATTGGCGAGAGCGGCTGTGTGTCGGGCTGTTTGGGTCTTGGCGATTGTGTTAAGAGCTGTAAGTTTGGAGCGCTCAGCGTGAATGAGCAGACGGGATTGGTGGAGGTCGATGTCGAGAAGTGTACTGCTTGTGGGGCGTGTGTCAAGGCTTGTCCAAAGTCTTTGATCGAGCTCAGAAAGCGATTCCCTAAGGATAAGGCGATATATGTAGCCTGCTCATCGACACAGAAGGGCGCACAGGTTATGAAGGCTTGTAAGTCGGGCTGTATCGGTTGTGGAAAGTGTGTCAAGGAGTGTCCGTTTGGAGCTATTGAGATCAAGAATAATTTGGCTTACATCGACTCGATGAAGTGTAAGTTGTGTCGCAAGTGTGTGGCAGCGTGTCCAACAAAGGCGATAAAGTTAGTAAATATGGAGCCACTTAAGCCAAAACCTGTAGCACCGAAAGTAGAGGCAGCGGCTGCGGCTGCAAAACCAGCGGCAACAGCTCCAAAGGCTGAGACGACAACAGCAGCAACCCCAAAGGCTGAGACGGCAACTGCAACAGCACTAAAGGCTGAGGCGGCAGCGGCAACAGCTCCAAAGGCTGAGGCAGCAACTGCAACAGCTCCAAAGGCTGAGGCAGCAACAGCAGCAACCCCAAAGGCTGAGACGGCAGCGGCAACAGCACCAAAGGCTGAGGCAGCAACAGCAGCAACCCCAAAGGCTGAGGCGGCAGCGGCAACAGCACCAAAGGCTGAGACGGCAACAGCAGCAACCCCAAAGGCTGAGGCGGCAGCGGCAGCAACCCCAAAGGCAACAGAGGCAACACAAAACAAGGAGGCGTAAACGATGAAGAGTTTTTCGATAGGTGGAGTACACCCAGCAGAGAATAAATTGAGCCACAAGGTGGAGATCTCACAGATGGAGCTCCCTTTGAAGGTCTGCATACCTCTCGCTCAGCATATTGGAGCACCTGCAACAGCTATTGTCGCTAAGGGCGATGAGGTTGTGACGGGTCAGTTGATAGCCGAGGCAACGGGTTTTATGTCGGCAAATATTCACTCAACAATCACAGGTAAGGTGACCTCAGTCGTGCCGATGGCAAGTGCGCAGGGTTTGATGACACCGATGGTCGTGATCGAGCGCAAGGCGGAGGATGAGGAGAAGTGGGCTGAGGGGGTTGACCTCTCGACAGAGCTCGTTCGTGAGTGTTCATTAGAGCCTCAGCAGATCATCGAGAGGATCAAGGCGGCAGGTATTGTTGGAATGGGAGGCGCTACATTTCCAACGCACGTTAAGTTATCGATCCCCCCAGCAAAAAGGGCTGAGATTCTGATTATCAACGGTGTAGAGTGCGAGCCTTACTTAACATCAGACCACCGTACAATGCTTGCTCGTGGCGAGGAGTTGATGGTCGGAGTGGAGATTGTGATGAGGGCGATAGGTGTGGATCAGGCGGTGATCGGAATCGAGAGCAATAAGCCCGATGCGATTAACCACCTAACAAAGATTGCAAAAAAATATAACGGAATAAAGGTCGCACCGCTCAAGGTGAAGTATCCACAGGGTGGTGAGAAGCAGCTCATCGAGGCTATCACAGGTCGTGAAGTGCCGCCACCGCCAGCCTTGCCTATCGATGTGGGCGCTGTGGTGGTGAATGTCTCAACGGCATTGGCTATCTATGAAGCTGTGCAGAAGGGCAAGCCTCTTGTGGAGCGTGTGGTGACGGTGAGCGGTAAGTCGGTGACAAATCCAATCAATGTGATGAGCCGCTTTGGTGTGGCGACATCAGAGCTATTGAAGGCGGCTGGTGGATTGCCAGAGGATACAACCAAGGTGATCGGTGGCGGTCCGATGATGGGTCGTGCAGTGGTTAACCTCGATTCGCCCGTGACGAAGGGTAGCTCGGGTATCACAATTATGGGCGGAGCAGATGGCGTTCGTGCTGTAGCATCGAATTGCATAAAGTGCGGTAAGTGTGTGTCGGCGTGCCCTATGTCGCTCGAACCATATTTGCTCTCTAAATTGATGCAGCGCTCGGCTATGGAGCAGCTGGAGGCTGGCAACGTGACCGACTGCATTGAGTGCGGTAGTTGTCAATTTACCTGTCCTGCACAGTTGCCGCTGTTGGATTACATCCGCTTGGGTAAACAGCGTGTGATGGGTATCATCAGAGCCCGCTCAATAGCTAAATAAGGGAGCTAGCTCCCTTTTAGCTGGCTTACGCATTTAAGAGTTACGCATTTAAGAGTTTCGCATTAAGAATTAAGCACTAAGGCTTACGCATTAAGAATTATGCACTAAGGCTTACGCATTAAGAATTATGCACTAAAGCTTACGCATTAAGAATTATGCACTAAGGCTTACGCATTAAGAATTATGCACTAAGGCTTACGCATTAAGCACTAAGGCTTACGCATTAAGAATTAAGCACTAAGGCTTACGCATTAAGAATTAAGCACTAAGGCTTACGCATTAAGAATTAAGCACTAAGGCTTACGCATTAAGAATTAAGCACTAAGGCTTACGCATTAAGAATTATGCACTAAGGCTTACGCATTTAAGAGTTACGCATTACGAATTAAGAATTACGAATTTAAAAAAGAGGATAATATCTATGTCGTTAAATCTCTTTGTTTCACCATCGCCCCACGCTAAGGGGGAGCAGACGAGCCGCCGAATTATGGGCGACGTGTTGTTGGCGCTGCTGCCGTCGTTGATTATCTCGACGATCTATTTCGGGGTTAGTGCACTCGTTGTTACGGCTGTGGCTGTTGCATCTTGTGTGCTCTTTGAGTCGCTTATTCGCCACTTCTTGATGGGCGAGCGGGGATTTATGGGTGACCTCTCGCCTGTCGTTACGGGTGTGCTTTTGGCGTTTAATGTCCCTGCATCGCTGCCGCTGTGGATTGTTGTGATTGGTTCGTTTGTTGCGATCGTTATTGCGAAGATGACCTTTGGCGGTTTGGGTAAAAACCCTTTTAACCCAGCGTTGGTTGGGCGTGTATTCCTGCTTATCGCTTACCCTGTGCAGATGACGCAATTCCCTGCTGTTGAGGGTATTGTTGATGGATTTTCGGGTGCGACACCCCTTGCAGCGTTGAAGAGCGCTGTTTTGCCCAAGGATGTGTTGGCTGGTGCTGATACAGGTTTCTCGCTCTCGAATGTGAGTTTTCAAGATATGCTCTTCGGGTCAATCCCTGGGTCGTTGGGTGAGGTCGCCTCGCTGCTGTTGATCTTTGGCGGTTTGTACCTCATCTTCCGCAAGGTTATCACTTGGCACACACCTGTTGCGGTGTTGCTCTCGATGGTTGCCGTAGCTGTTGCGTATGGCGCTTGGGGCGGTTATGATGGCGTTGGTGTTTGCGAATTTGCTACGTTCCATATCTTGGCTGGTGGTGCTCTGTTGGGCGCAGTATTTATGGCTACGGACTACGCAACTTCGCCTATGACACACAAGGGAATGTTGATTTATGGCGTGGGAATTGGCGTTTTGACGATGCTGATCCGTCTCTTTGGATCGTACCCCGAGGGAATGTCGTTCGCAATTTTGATTATGAATAGCTGTGTGCCACTCATTAATAAGTATGTTAAACCACGTCGCTTTGGCGTAAAATAGTTATATCGAAATGGAGAATACGTTGAAAAATATGGTGCTCTCGCTCTTGGGCGTTACGTTGGTCTGCTCGGCAAGTGTTGCTGTGGTGCAGGGTGTCACTCTCGAACCAATCGCTAAGGCACAGGAGGCGGCTACAAAACGAGCTCTGGCGGAGGTGTTGCCCGAGTTTGATGAGAGCTCGATGAAAACCAAAGAGATGAATGGTCGCACGGTCGATCTCTATACAGCGACGAGTGGCGGTGAGGTTGTCGGTTATGCTGTGAAGAGCTTTACGAATATGGGCTACAGCGGTGAGATCGTTGTGATGGTGGGTATCGCACCCGATGGCGAGCTGCTCAACGCCAGTGTCTTGAAGCATAGCGAGACCCCAGGTTTGGGATCGGAGCTTACTAAACCAAATAATGTTGTGTTGGAGAGTTTGAAGGGTCGACAGCTGACGAGCGATGATAACTTGATGGTGAGCAAGGATGGCGGTGATGTAGATGCACTCTCGGGCGCAACGATCTCGTCACGTGCATATATCGATGCAATCGAGAGGGCGTACGATGCAGTGGGTAAGAGCATTAAAAAGGGGAGGAAGTAGGCGATGAATAAGTTGCGAATTGTAGTTGATGGAATCATCAAGAATAACCCGATCTTTGTCTTGGTGTTGGGTATGTGTCCAACGTTGGGAACAACGACATCGGCAAGTAATGGATTGGGTATGGGCGCTGCAACGATGGCGGTGCTTATTATGTCGAATATCGCTATCTCGCTGATTAAGAGTTTGATACCTGATAAGGTTCGTATCCCAGCGTTTATCGTTGTGATCGCCTCGTTTGTGACGATCATCGGTATGTTGATGCAGGCTTACTTGCCCTCGCTGTTTGCTAGCCTCGGTGTCTTTATTCCGCTGATTGTTGTTAACTGTGTGATCTTGGGACGTGCTGAATCGTTCGCCTCGAAAAATAATGCACTCGACTCGGCACTCGATGGATTGGGTGTCGGAATGGGCTTTATGTTGGCGTTGACGGTGATTGGAGCGGTGCGTGAGATGTTGGGCGCAGGGGCTATTTTCGGTGTTGAGTTGGGTTATGGGGAGGTTGCTCCGAAGATATTTATCTTGGCACCAGGGGCGTTTTTCGTGCTTGGTTACTTGATGGTTTTGTTTAATAAGGTGGTCAAAAAATAGAGGTTATGGAGTTGTCATACTTTGCAATTATAATTGGTGCGATATTCGTTAATAACGTAATTTTGTCGCAATTTTTGGGTATCTGTCCATTCTTGGGTGTCTCGTCAAAGGTTGAGACATCGATGGGAATGGGTGCGGCTGTGACGTTCGTTATGGCGATCGCCTCTACGGTGGCTTGGTTGATTCAGACCTATATTTTGGTGCCGTTGGATATTGTCTATATGCAGACGATTGTCTTTATCTTGGTGATTGCAGCGTTGGTGCAGATGGTGGAGATCATCCTGAAGAAGGTCTCGCCCGTGATGTATCAGGCACTGGGTATCTTCTTGCCGCTTATCACCACTAACTGCGCTGTGTTGGGAGTGGCTATCTTGATGATACAGAAGGAGTTCACACTGCTGCAGAGCATCATTTATGCTGTTGCGTCGGCGTTGGGTTTTGCCCTTGCGATGGTGCTCTTTGCAGGACTTCGTGAGCAGCTTGATCTGGACGAAATGCCTGAGGCGTTTAAGGGTATTCCGATTGCGCTGGTTACGGCAGGAATATTGGCGATGGCGTTTATGGGATTCTCGGGTTTGGTGTAGAGCTATGAGGATTGTTTTTGCGACAAATAACCAACATAAGTTGGAGGAGGTGCAGCAGATGCTCTCGGCTGAGTATGAGTTAGTTACACTTAAGGAGTGCGGTGTTACGGAGGATATTCCCGAGAATGAGCCCACGCTGGAGGGTAACGCACTGGCGAAGGCTCGCTACCTCTATGAGCGGTTGAAGTGTGACTGCTTTGCAGATGATACAGGCTTGGAGGTCGATGCGTTGGGTGGCGAACCAGGTGTGCGCTCAGCTCGTTACGCAACAGATGGGCACGACTTCGATGCGAACAACAGGCTGCTACTCAAAAACTTAGAGGGCAAAACTGATCGCAAAGCACACTTCCGCACCGTGATAGCACTAATATTGGATGGCAAGGAGCACCTATTCGAGGGGCGAGTAGATGGCGAGATCACAGCGCACCACTCAGGAGCGGAGGGCTTCGGCTACGACCCAATCTTCCGCCCAACGGGCGATGAGCGCACCTTCGCCGAGATGAGCCTCGAAGAGAAGGGCGCAATCTCACACCGAGGTCGTGCCGTCCGTGCTCTCGTGGAGTTCCTCTCACAACGATAATGAACTACACTTGATCAAATCACCACTGCCCTAATGCCGAGCAGGGCAGCTAGCTGCCTTTTAGCTTTTGCCTGTTTCGGTGGATTTTAGTTTTGTTTTGAGAACCTGATGTGTGCAGATAATTTGGCAGCGAGTGGATGTATTTCAAAAAAATGTTGTACCTTTGTGCCCTATGAGCAAGAATTATACAAAGGAGGAGCGTTATGACCTTGAGAGGATTGAGGCGCTGAAATATCACTATAAGGAGATACTTCGTCTGTTGGGCGAGGATACTGAGCGTGAGGGTCTTATCAAGACACCTGAGCGGGTGGCTAAGGCTATGATGTTCCTCACTAAGGGTTACGACGAAGATCCTTTGCAGGTGCTCCGCTCGGCTATGTTTAAGGAGGAGTATCAGCAGATGGTCTTGGTCAAGGATATTGAACTCTACTCGCTCTGTGAGCACCATATGTTGCCATTCTACGGCAAGGCTCATATCGCTTATATCCCTAATGGTCACATCACGGGGCTCTCCAAAATCGCTCGTGTTGTGGAGTGTTTCGCCCGACGTTTGCAGGTGCAGGAGCGCTTGACGGTCTCGATTCGTGACTGTATTCAGGAGGCGTTGAGCCCGCTTGGTGTCGCTGTGGTGATCGAGGCTGGGCACACCTGTATGCAGATGCGTGGTGTCGAGAAGCAGGGCTCGGCTACAACTACATCAGCATTCACAGGGGTATTCCTCTCCGACCCTCGCACACGTGAGGAGTTTATGACGCTTATTTCAAACCGTTATCGATAGGGGGGGGTGTTGTAGTTGAATCTCCGTGTTAATCTTATATATTCAAGTATATATGTCGATTTAGGTAATCCACGCTCGATGAGCACTGCTGCGGTATTCTCTTGTGTTATGGGGACTTCTAATAATTCCCCAAATTACTTTTAGGCTACTAACCACCCCTTTTTGATTTCACAAAAATAGGTGGTAGAGCCACTACAACCCACTTTTGCAAAATCAAAAATGGGCAATTAT
>JBCQUE010000034.1:0-23310 GCA_047174325.1 Rikenellaceae bacterium
CTACCTACCTACCTACCTACCTACCTACCTACCTTGTAATAGGGTTCTACTTTTTGCTTAATATCTGCTACTGCCTTAAGCTCAAACAGTATGCTATCATCGATGTTTTTATCATAGCAACAGGTTTTGTGTTGCGTGTTATAGTTGGCGGTGTTTCGACAGGCATATATCTTTCACCTTGGATCATTCTAATGACATTCTTGCTAGCTCTCTTTTTGGCATTTGCTAAACGGAGAGACGATATTGTCATATACAACAACAATGGCGAAATTGTTAGAAAGAATATAACAGCCTATAATTTAGATTTTCTAAACCAAATCATCACAATTATTGCCACGCTCGCTGTAGTTTGTTACCTAATGTATTCTATGTCAAATGATGTTGTAGAACGTCTAGGTGAGTACAGTTACATTACTATAATTTTTGTTATTGCTGGATTTATTCGCTACCTACAGTTGACTATAGTGAGAGAACATAGTGGTAGTCCAACCAAAGTACTTATGCAAGATCGCTTTATACAGACGTGCATACTATTGTGGGCAGCAACATTCGGAGTATTAATATACATATAACCAAATTATGAATTTAACGATTATTTTCATCAGCGTATTGTTAAATAGCGCTGCACAAATTTTAATCCGCAAAGGGATGCTAGCAGTAGGTCAAGTATCGGCAAACAACCTACTGGAGTCGCTAGTTCCAATGATAACAAACTACTGGTTGTGGGGCGCTATCGTCTGTTATGGCGTGAGTTTCTTTACTTGGATGATCGCATTATCAAAATTTGAAGTAAGTTACGCATATCCATTTCTTAGCGTTGGCTACATAGTAACCGCTGTATTTGGGTTCGTTTTTTTAAGCGAAAATATCTCTGTTATAAGATGTCTCGGTTTATTAACCATTTGTCTTGGTATCATAATACTATCTAAAGGATAACATATTACAAATCAATCAAGAGATGAGCAGACGTGTAATAGCCTACGACTTTGATGGTACGATTACAAATGTTGATACTTTTCCAGCGTTTATCCACTTTGCAATAGGCGGTTGGAAATTCTACACAACATTTATTCTTTTTGCGCCACTACTAATTTTGATGAAATTAAAACTCTCTAGTGCAGATAAAACAAAAGAGAGAATATTCTCATTTGTATTTAAAGGGGTGCAATACTCAACGTTTACTGAGTGGTGCCAAACATTTGCAAAAAACAACAAAGAGATACTTCGACCCAAAGCGATGCAATCAATTGCAAAATTCCAACAAGAAAAGGATACAACTTTGTATATAGTTAGTGCGGGGATAAAAGAGTGGATTACTCCTTTTTTTGAAGATAATCAATTTACCGCTATCATTGCAACAGAGATAGAGGTTGATGGAGATGGAAAACTCACGGGTCGATTCAAAAGCAAAAACTGCAATCGTTCAGAAAAAGTATCACGACTGCTACAAGTAGAGCCAAACAGATCTGAGTATGAACTAATCGTATTTGGAGATAGCAGCGGAGATAAGGATATAATCGAATTTGCCGAGGTCGGCTACTACAATAAATTCGTATAGCTCCGCAAGTAAAAAAGCAGAACAAACTCTATCTACACATCTTCAACCCCGACGATCGAGAGGTCTCAATCGATGGAATTGAGGCTCAGATCGAACGTGCGTGTGTAATTGACAAACGTGGTGAAAAGCAGCCACTTAAGTTCCGCAACAAGAGGGGCGAGCTATCCTTTACGACACCTTCGGATATTGCGCTCAGCACAACAATCAACATCGTGGAGCTCACCTGCAGAGGCGAAATCACCTGTGACAAACGTGCCCACACAACACGCAGCGGTGAATTGGAACTCACCTTGCAGAGCGTTCAAATATACGAACCCAAAGATCACACCGCAATATGGAGGCTTTAGGGATCGAATGAAGCTAATCGGCTGGAGCGACCGCAACGATAGCGCCTCGGTTGAGATCGTCATCGACAAGGGTGGCGAGTATGAGTTGGAGGTTGCATACGTTGAGCCTGGAAAGTGGGCTGGATGTGTGGTCGAATTTGAGATCAATGGACAGAAGTTACACCACACAACCACACGCTCAGAGGAGAATGAGGAGTACATCTATGTGCCTCGAAAACTCGGCAAAGTGAAGTTCGACAAGGGCGGAGCATACACAATCGAGATCCGTGCAAAGGAGGGCGGCAAATGGAGCAACTTCGCACTACAATCGCTTAAGCTAATTCAGAGTTATGAGTTATGAGTTATGAGTTATGAGTTATGAGTTATGAGTTATGAGTTAGCTTCCCAGTCTTACTCAGTCTTACTCAGTCTTACTCAGCCTTACTCAGCCTTACTCAGCCAGAGAAAAGCTGAGCTATTTTTTTCAAAAAAATTCGTCAATTATCGATATTTATACTACCTTTGTCACAATAACCCCATTTTTGATATGTTGGCAATATCTATTACAAATTCGTTTCTAATCTCATCGATAGTCTCAATTCTTGTTCTTGGAATTGTGATGAATATCAAATACACCAAACGCAACATCTACAGAAACTATCTCGTTGCACTCTTTGGTTTCTGGGCAGCTATTATGCTCTCTATGTTTATCAAGTTTCACATCGATGGGTCGGATCAGATCTCATACAACCACAACATTGGCGGCTTGGGTGTCATCTTGATGGGGATACCCTGCTTCTTGACGCTTGTGAGCTACCCGATCGTGATTCTCAACTCTAAGCTACTTCAGGTTAAGTGGTGGTTGTACC
This sequence comes from Rikenellaceae bacterium, assembly GCA_047174325.1. Taxonomy (GTDB): domain Bacteria; phylum Bacteroidota; class Bacteroidia; order Bacteroidales; family Rikenellaceae; genus Alistipes. The sequence goes on from JBCQUE010000034.1 coordinate 2,754, forward strand.
TCTGCTCACCGATGCTCGCTGCCGTTGCGTTGTACTTCATCGTCACCTTAGCGGCTGGCGAAAACCCATCTTTAAGATACTCAACACCCGATGAGTTCATTCACAACATCACCTCTTTGGTGGCTATCTCACGACTCATACTAATTACATTTTTCGCACTCTACATAACGGTAATTATCTACTCTATTTGGCGAGTAGTGCCGCTTTATAACGACTATGTGCACAATAATATCGCCGATAGTGACTGTAATGTCGATTGGCTCAGAGAGTGTGTTAAGTATATTGGATGTGTCACTATTGCCTACTTTGTGATGCTCTTCTCTAATTCGCAATTGGCAAATATGTTCTATCTCACCTCGGTGGTTCTCCTCTTTTCATATATGGTCGACAGGTCACTCTTTCACAGGTCGTCCGAAGATATAGAGGCACTCATCATCAGCTGGGACAGAGAGCTCGGTTGGCACGTGGTGGAGGATGAGGCGGAGGCTAAGGAGCAGGAGCAGATCAGCGAGGTGTCGCTACTCTCGATCGAGCAGCTCATTGAGGAGTGGATGGTGGAGGAGCGCCCATACACAAGGGTTGACTTCACGACAAAAGATATTATTGACAAATTCCCATCGATAAATTATCGTGAACTCGGGGAGCTATTCAAATCGAAGGGCGACAACTTCCAATCTTATGTACGGCACTACAGGATCGAGCGAGCTTGCGAGATGTTGCAGCAGCGTGACAAAAGCATCTACCCAAAGCAGATCTTCAACCTCGTTGGATTTAGCCACTACTCATCATTCTCCAGATCGTTCCTCGCAACGATGGGAGTATCGCCCACGGAGTATCTTCGCCAAATCAAGGAGGAGAGAGCGAGCGGAGAGACACAACCTTAAATCAATTGCCAACCAAAACTAAATAACTACATAATTATGACAACAGCTAACCGATTAGCCATTGCGGCTGGAGCTCTAACGCTCTGCACAAATGCTGCAACGTTCGCCAAGCCTCAGAGCAGCGAGAGACCCAACATCATCTTCATCCTCACAGATGACCAACGTTACGACCTACTGAACTTTACGGGCAATCCACACATCCAAACTCCAAATTTGGAGCGCCTCGCAAAGGAGGGCGTATTCTTCTCAAATGCACACGTCAGCACAGCGATCTCAACACCGAGCAGAACCTGCATCTTAACAGGACAATTTGAGCGTAGCCACGGTTTGAACTTCAACTCGGGAACATCTCTGTCGGATGCAGCGTGGAGCGAGTGTTACCCAATGGTGCTACGTAGAAGTGGTTATTACACTGGTTACATTGGCAAGAACCATACACCAATCGGCAAGGATGGATATAAAACAGGTTTGATGGATAGCTCTTACGACTATTGGTACGGTAGCCACGGCGGTGTTGGATTCTACCCTCAGACTAAACACAAGATCTATAAGGGGGCAAAGTCGACTACTCAGGTAGAGGTTCTACAGGAGGGTGTGATGGACTTCCTCGACCCTAATGAGCGTAACTTGGCTGGTGCGGTGAGCTTCCTTAAGCAGCGCCCTACAGATCAGCCCTTCTTCTTGAATCTCTGTTTCAACTTGCCTCACAACTCAAGCGTGGCGGCGATGAAGTTGAAGGAGAGCGACCCCGAGATCTACCGCACACTGCACCGTGATGCCGATGGAAAGCCTGCAGAGTATGTAGACACCCCAAAGAACTACATCGCAAAGAAGGATATTAAGACCCCACGACTACCACACTCGATCAACCCCGTGGAGAATCGACAGGCGAACTATGAATATGTAGATACGCCTGAGAGAGTGCGTGAGTGGAAGTGTCGTGAGATGGAGGTAATAGCTGGCATCGACCTGTTGATCGGTAACTTGCGTTCGGAGCTTAAGCGACAGGGGTTGGATAAGAATACGATCATTATGTTCACCTCAGACCACGGAATATTTAAGGGCGAGTATGGAATGGGCGGCAAGGCTCTATGTTATGAGATCTGCACACGTGTGCCGATGATTATCTTCGACCCTCGCAACCCTAAGAAACTCAGCGGTCAGTTCCGTGACGACCTTGTTTTGGCGCTGGATCTTGCCCCAACGATTCTCGATTATGCAGGTGTCGAGGCACCAAAATCATATCAAGGTGAGTCGCTTGCGCCACTCGTTGAGAAGAGGGTCGATAAGGTTCGTGACTACCTCTTCACCGAGAATTTGTGGAGCACACAATTTGGAAATCCACGCTGCGAGTCGGTGCAGGATAAGGAGTGGAAATATATCCGCTACTACAAAAACAACAACCAAGAAGCACTTAAGTCGACAGCTAGCGCTACGGCATTGGGATTCAAGAGCAACATCGCCTATAAGGTCTGCTTGACCGATGCAATTATGTATCGCAACTTCGTAGAGGCACGTGTTAAGTATAACGAAGAGCCTGTGTATGAGGAGCTTTTCAACCTCAAGAACGATGAGTGGGAGGCGACAAATGTAATTGGCGACAAGGCTAACAAGGCGGTGTTGGAGAGCCTACGCAAGGAGTGTGACGTGCAGCTGAAGTATGCACGTGGCGAGGGCAACCCAAAGCTCTATCTCATCACCGAAGATATGTATGGCACTGAGATTAAATAGTTAATGATTAATGATTAACGCCGATAATGATTAATTATTTGGCTTGCTCTCAGCACTACTCAGAATTACTCAGCACTACTCAGCACTACTCAGCACTACTCAGAATTACTCAGAATTACTCAGAATTACTCAGCACTACTCAGCTCATACAAGCTGGGCCAATAACTAAAAAATTATGCGAGCATTATTAATTTTTCTTCTATCGCTTTGCGCTGTGTCGTGCAGCGGCATCAAAGCGCCTGTGCAGGAGAACAACTATGTAAATATCTACAAACCAGCGGGCGACTACTTCACGAGCGCCTCGACAAAGGTGTTTAAGCAGGGTACGTGGTACGACAGCTGGGTGCCCAACGACCACTGCTTTATAAAGGGTGACGATGGCGTTTGGCATCTGTTCGGCATCACACACCCCGAGCCGCCAACGATGAAGAGCATACACGAGGGTGAACACCAATCGTTTCACGCAATTTCGCCAACGACAGATTTCAAGGGGTCTCTCAACGATGGCGCTTGGATCGACAAGGATAAGATCCTCACAACGGTCGACCGACCTGGCGAGATTGCAGCGAACCACGCACCTTATGTTGTTAAGAATGAAGATACGTATTATATGGTTTACGGACACGCACCGATGCGCCTAGCAACCTCAAAGGATCTCTATTACTGGCAACCACAGGGCAAGATTTTCTATGATAATGGCGAGGATACACGTGACCCGAACCTCTTCTTTCACGATGGTGTGTACTACATTTCGTACTGCACGAAGCGCAAGGTTGCCTATCGCCGATCGAGAGATTTGATGAATTGGAGCGAGCCTCAAACGATATTTGAGACTAGAGATTTCGACCCTGAGTCGCCCTCGATAGTTCTTCGCAAGGGGGTCTTTTACCTCTTTGTGTGTGGCTGGGACAAAGATTTAGCGCCCGAAGGAGGGTTGAAGGAGATCGCCGATGGCTATCAACACAAAACCTACGTCTATGCAACAAAGGATCTAAAGCAGGGTTTCGATTCACGTAAGCTACTCACGACACTCAATAGCCACGCACCCGAGGTGTTCCAAGATGAGAGAGGCGATTGGTACATATCGAGCGTTGAGTATCCATACAGAGGTGTCAGTGTCGATCGGCTACGTTGGTAATGTCAACCTACATTGAGAACCCCCAATTACCGAAGTAACCCTCAATTCGTTAGAAGTAACCCTCAATTCGTTAGTAATATCAGATTTCGCTAAAAGTGTTAAATTTTGTTGGTAATATCGAATAAAATATCGCCACAAATATCTCTTTTAACGATAAAATTACTATCTTTGTGCAACCACAACTAACTACTTGCCAAAAAATAGAACAATGTCTATAATCATAAAAGACCTGAAAAAGGTCTACTCCAATGGTTACCAAGCACTTAAGGGTCTCAACCTAGAGATCAAGGGCGGAATGTTTGGACTACTCGGTCCAAATGGCGCTGGAAAGAGTACGTTTATGCGTATAATGGTAGCCCTTATGGAGCCCTCATCGGGCGAGGTTAATGCCTATGGATACGACCTTATGAAGGATCGAAATCAGATCCGTAAGATCTTGGGCTACCTGCCTCAGGACTTCCGTTTCTTCGCTGACTATAAGGTTGCCGAATATCTTGACTATGCAGCCCGACTTTCGGGGATGAATAATAGCCGTGTGCGTAGCGATGCTGTGGCGAAGATGCTGGAGCAGGTGGGGCTTTATGAGGTGCGTGAACGCTACGCCTCGAAGCTCTCGGGAGGTATGAAACGTCGATTGGGAATTGCTCAGGCACTGATCCACTCGCCAAAAGTTATCGTTGTGGATGAGCCTACGACAGGTCTCGACCCCGAGGAGCGCATCCGCTTTAGAAATCTGCTGACCGATATAAGTAGCGAGGAGACAACGATCATCCTCTCGACACACATCGTGGGCGATATTTCGAGTAGCTGTACAGATATGGTGCTGCTTAATCAAGGCGAGATCTCATTCAAAGGGTCGCCCGCTCAGATGCTGGAGAGCGCACAGGGCAAGGTGTGGCAACTGGATGTCGATAGCCAGATGTATGATATTATCAATGCGAAGTATCCCGTGGTGTCGATGGTGCCGATCTCTCAGAACGATGGTTGTCCCTGCAATAGCTGGACTATAGAGGTGATTGCTGACCACATTGATGAGTTTAAGGCTGAGGCGATTAAACCCAACTTGGAGCACGCATACGTCTATTATATGGAGAAGAGTTTGAACCTTTGGTTAAATGGATAGCGGAGATATGATGAGAGAGAAATTTATAAACATTGGTTCGGTAGCGAAGTATGAGGCTAAGCTGCTTTCGAGAAGTTGGTTCTTCAAGATCTACCTCGCATTGGTGGTTGGTATCGCTGTGTCGGGGGCGATGTATTTGGGCGACCAACCCTATTACTTTGAGAATATCACTACGCTGATTCCCTATGCAGCGGTGCTGATCCTCAATATTTTACAGTCGTTTATCGTGATATTTATGTCGGCCGACTATCTCAAACGAGATAAGGAGCTCGACACCTCTGAGGTCTTTTATGTGCGACCGCTTACGAATGCTGAGTATCTGTTTGGTAAGGTGCTCGGCACGATGCGACCATTCTTGATTGTTAACTTGGCGCTGATCTTTGTTACTTATGTGTTGGTGAAGTTTGGTTTCGGGATTGAGTGCAGGCTGTGGGACTTCTTTAGCTACTTTTTGATCATCATTATTCCGTCACTGATCTTCTTTATTGGAGTCTCTACGGCGATGATGCTTATCATTGGTAATCAAGCTATTACCTATCTTGTGATGTTGGGACTGTCGGGCGTATCGCTATTCTACACAGGTAGCTATGCAGACTATCTCTTCGATCTATTTATGATACACCTTCCACAGGCTCGCTCCGATGTGATGGGTGTCTCAAATTTGGGGATGATTATCAACCACCGTATTATATATATAATGGTTGGATTGTCATCGATGACCCTCTCGATCTATCTTTTCCACCGATTGGCTGGCTCACGTAGGCTGCAAAATATCTTCTTAATGATCTCGATTGGGCTCTTTGCTCTCTCGGGCATTGTTGTTACTCAGTACTACATTAAATCGCTCGCTCCAGCACATTTGGCGGAGCGTATGATGGAGCTCAATGGACAATACGCAGGGTCGCCCACACTGGAGATTGACCACTACGATTTAGAGGTTAAGCAGTTGCCGAACTCTATTGAGACGGTGATGAGGGTCGATGGCGTGGTCTCGATGAGTAGCAATGAGCTGTTGTTTAACCTCAATGGCGGAATGAAACTTCGGGAGGTGACTTTGGCGGACGCTACACCTCTGAAATTCAAGCGGATACAACACTTGATTGTGGTTGAGTTAGGTCGCACCGTGCAGCGAGATGAGGCGCTGTCGCTCTGCTTTAAGTATGACGGCACGATCAACGAAGATGAGATGTATATCGACATTGAGGATAAAAACATCAACTTCAAGAGCAGCTATTATGATATGCTCAACTTCGATAAGAGGGTCGCTTATGTAGAGCCCGAGTGGGTTGTGTTGACCCCCGAGAGTGGTTGGTACGTGCGTTCGGGTGTGACCTATACAGATCGTAACAGCAACTGGCGACACGAGCAGTTCAGCAGCTTTGATCTGAGAGTAACGCCGCTCGAAGGGATGACACCTGTGAGCCAAGGTGACCCCGAGCGGATGGCGGACTCCGTTCGATATAGATTTGCACCAGAGAATCCGTTGCGAGCTATGTCGCTCGCTATCAGCCGTTATGAGCGATACAACGCCAAGATCGGCAAGATCGACTACTCGCTATACATTCACGAGACAAACCGCAATCATATTGAGGTGATGCGCCCCGTTGTCGATACGTTGCCCACGATCATTGAGGATGCGATGGGTGACTTTGAGCGTAATTCGGGCATTGAGTATCACCTGCCTCGATTGACAATTGTCGATGTTCCAGAGCAGATCTACAGCTACAAACGCAACTGGAGCTCGACACAAGAGATTGCACAGCCCGAGCTATTTTTGCTCCCTGGAGCAGGTATGAGCCCAATACAACAGATGAGGACGATGTCGGGCTACAGCGTTGCATCGAACTACAAACGTCGACAGGACAGGATTAAAAAGAACAAGTCGAAACGTGCATCGGAGGCAGAGATGTTGGGCGACAATATCCGCTGGATATTTGGCTCGTGGAACACGATGGACTCACGCTCTATAACACGAACACCAGGGGGAATTGTTACGGATGATATTCCCAACCCTCACTACTTGCCATCGGTGCTCTTCAACAGCAAAAACAATATTGTGTCGGACTCGCTTTCGTGGGGTAACCGCTTGATGGAGATGTATTATATGGGCTTTATCGATGGGGCAATGTCTAAGGATAGCGGCAGCCGTGGTCGATTGGGAATGTCGGACTATGAGCAGGTGTTGGTTATGTTGCAGCAGGATGGTTGCGATCGCTATTTAGCTGATCCTGAGTACTCTAAGTTCATCACCGAGATAATCATTGCACAGGGTAATGCACTCTTCGCAGAGGCGATGAGCAAGATGGGGGCGGATGAGTTTGTGGAGACTATTCGTGAGATCATTGACAACCAAACGTATAACAATGTCAACATCAATCAGATGCTTGATAGCGTTGCGGTGCGCTCGGGTTTTGACGCTAGAGAGAACTTGAAATTTGTCAATAAGACTATGCAGCTACCGAGCTACTTCATTGGTGGGCAGAAGTTGGAGCGAGGTCTGATCGATGATGAGATTATGTACAGCACCGAGATTGTGTTGCGCAACGAGAGCGACATCGAGGGCTTTGTGGAGCTTATTTACGACACTAAGGATGAGAAGGAGAAGTTGGTGGTGAAGATGGAGCCGAGACAGATCAAACGAGTTGTGAAGCAGACACCTCTCGTGCCTCGATTGACGGTCAACACGATGAACAGCAACAATATTCCTCAATATAGACGTTTGGGAAGCGTAAAGCTCACTGAGCCAATGATGCCATCGAACAACGATAAAAATATGTCGCCAGTGAAGAGAGGCGGCAATAATAATCGGACGATGTCACGATCGAGAGGCAACCGAGGCGGCGGCGGTAGCGGATCGGAGCACTACTCAATTTTGCCTGAGGAGGGCGAATATATTTTGGAGGAGTTCGACACAAGTGTGCCGAATGAGATCATTGTGGATGATAATGATGAGGGGCTCTTTGAGGTCTCTGCGCCACCGATGTCGGGATTCTTGAATCGCTGGATCGATGAGACTTCAGACAACGATATGAAGTATAAAAGCTCGTCTGGACAGCGACCAAACTTTAAGTGGACACTCACCTCAGGTACTCAGTTCAATGGAGATGTCGTGCAGTCGGGTTGGCAAATTAGATCTGGCGATGGAGACCAATACGTGAGGTGGAAAGTGCCCGTGGAGCGAGGTCAGCGATATGCACTATACTTCTCAACGACAACACCTTGGGAGGTTTCGCACCACAATAAATCTCGTGATAAATATAAGGGCAAGGATCTCTCGTATCGATTCTCTGTTGAGACGGGTGATGAGTATGGAGCGAGCGATATGAAGTATGACTTTAGGAAGATGGGGCGCATCTCTGGAGGTCCATTTGCGTGGGAGTGGATTGGCGACTATGAGGCTAAGCAGGACACTATATATATAAAGCTCACGAACAAGAGTGATATTCAGCGAATCAGTGCCGATGCAGTAAAGGTTGTAAAGATGGAGAGAGCCGAGAGGGTGAGACAGACCGTTGACCTAACCAAGAGACAAGAGGAGCAGGAGGCAAAGGAGCGTGAGCAGCAGGAGGCAAGAGAGAAGAGAGAGCAACAGAGAGCCGAACAGCAAAATGGTGACCAAAAGCAGGGCGACAAAAAGGGCAATCAGCAGGGTAAACCAAAGCAGGGCGACCAAAAGCAGAGCGACCAAAAGCAGAGCGACAAAAAGGGCAATCAGCAGAGCGACCAAAAGCAGAGCGACCAAAAGCAGAGCGACCAAAAGCAGGGCGACCAAAAGGGCAATCAGCAGGGTAAACCAAAGCAGAGCGACCAAAAGCAGAGCGACCAAAAGCAGGGCGACCAAAAGGGTGGAGAGAGCCAGCAAACCAAAGCGAAGGGTACGCAGAGTAATAACAAACAATAGAGCAACTACACCAAGAATAAAACTAAAAAAACTAACTATAGATGAAGATTAAAAACTATCTTTTTGCAGCGTCTCTCATCGTTGCAGCGAGCTCATCACTACAGGCTCAACAGTTGCAGTTGACGCTGGAGCAGGCTGTAGATATAAGCCGTCAGCAGAGCCCCGATATGCTCTCGGCAGAGCTTAAGCTAGAGAGGTACGAAAGGCTGCTGAGTGCCCAAGAGGCATCGCTAAAGACGCAATTCAAGTTGAGCGTTGACCCCATCGATTACAGCAAGAATCGATACCTCAACTCACGACTGTCGGAGTGGTACACAAATGAATCACTTACCTCGGACGGAACATTTTCGATCGAGCAACCGATCTTGTGGACAGGCGCTACGGCATCGTTGAACAACACCTTTGGATGGAAAAACAACACCTCACAAATTGATGGGTCGAGCAGCAGCACAACACGCTCATTCACAAATTCGCTCTACTTGAGCCTTGATCAACCTCTCTTCACCTACAACGAGATGAAGTATGAGTATGTGACCATCGAGCTCGAATATGAGGATGCAAAGATCAGCTACGCACTCTCGCTGCTTAACCTCGAACAGAGCGTTATCTCTCAGTTCTACACCGTCTATATGGCGCAGGCGAATTTGAAGATTGCTCGTGAAGAGTATGAGGATGCACGTGACAACTATAAAATCATCGAAGAGAAGGTGCGCTTAGATATGGTTCCACGCTCAGAGCTCTTTCAGGCAGAGTTGAACCAATCGAGCGCCGAGTCAACGATGGTGACACGTGAACTTACGCTCAACAATGTGACCAACACATTCAAAAAGATGTTGGGTATTCCGCTCATCACCGAGGTCTCGGTATTGGCGGACTTGGTTGAGAAGGAGGTCGCTGTCGATATTAAGATGGCTGTGGAGCACGCCCTAACAAATCGTTTGGAGTTGTTGCAGCGAGATATTATAGATAAAAATGCAGATATTTCCCTATTGAAGATTAAGGATAGCGGCAGCTTTTCGGGAGATTTATCACTCTCGGTGGGTATCACGGGCGACAATCCACAGTTCCAAAATGTATATGAGACACCGACACAGAACCCAAGTGTTGGTCTGAGCTTGAGTATTCCGATCTTCGATTGGGGCGCTAGGCGTGACAAGATTATGGCTCAAAAGCTACAGATCGGGATGAATGAGATCACACGTGAGCAGGAGCTGGTGGACATCGAGATTGAGGTTATTAACAGCTGTAAGACATTGAGTAACTTGGCCAAACAGATCGAGATCACAAAGACAGCGGTGGTTAATGCTCAGCAGACTTATGACCTAAATGTTGAGCTCTATCGTGCTGGCGAGATTACAGGTATGGAGATGAATGAGTTCCAGTCACAGCTCTCGACACAACGAACCAACCTTTCGCAGAAGATGGTTGACTATGAGTTGGAGTTGGTCAACCTAAAGTGTGTATCGCTCTATGATTTTGAGAAGCGTGAGGCGATCGCTCCAATGTTGATGTATAACCCCGAGTCGATGCGAGAGTTTAGAAAATTTTACGACAAGAAGAAAAACCGAAGATAGTGTCGTTCGACCTACTTAATGTCGAGATACTTATATAAGACACACCTATATATAAAACACACCTATATATAAAACACGACTTTATAAAATTCATCTATCTAAAATACATCTATATAAAAATAGATATAGAGAATAGCGAAAGAGTAAAACAGAACAAAAATAACCACAACAACAACTACAACGATTATAACAATTATGAAGACGAGAATAGAACTATTATACGCAATATCATTGACACTTTTGCTCGCATCGTGTGGCGAGGGATCAAATAACAGCGGTCGTGCACAGATCGCAATTCCCGTGACTATTGAGGCTATCGAGCCCAATAGCTTGGAGCAGCTCACCTCAACGAATGGAACACTTGTTCCGACAGAGAGCGCCACGATTACGAGCTTGATTAGCGGTGTCTATTCGCCTGTGAAGAACCCCACGACTGGCGAGCTATATAAAATTGGCGACAAGGTGAAGGCTGGCGAACTGCTCGCTGTATTGAAGGATGAGGAGTATGTAAATGATGTCTCGATCGAGACTAAACGCATATCGCTACAGATCGCCGAGGGTGAGTTGGAGAAGTATAAAGCGCTACATAAAAAGGGCGGTGCTACGGAGGTTGAGATCCGCAACGCTGAAGTCGATGTAGCGGAGGCAAAACTCACCTATGAGAATGCGGCGTTGGCGCTGGAGCAGATGAATGTTCGCACTCCAATTGGGGGTGTACTTGTCGATTTGAACTATCAGACACCAAATGTAAAGATCGACTCGGGCGTGGAGCTATTCTCGGTGATGAACTACTCGAAGATGTTGTTGACCGTATCGCTTTCGGAGAGCACGATGAACTACATTCAGTGTGGTCTGCCTGTATATGTAAGCCACTACTCGATGCCCGATGTGGTGTTGAACGCTAAGATCGATCAGCTCTCACCATCGATCGACACCAGCACACGTACATATAAGGGTGTGATAATGGTTAACAACAAGGATTTGGCGCTGAAGCCCGGAATGTTCGTCAAGAGCGACATCGTTGTGGAGCGAGTTGAGGGGGCTGTGATCATCCCTAAGGAGATTATCCGTAACATCAGCGGTCGCTCGACAGTCTTTACTGCCGATGGAACGACAGCTATACAGCGCAGCATCGTCACTGGAATTGAGGATGATAACTATGTAGAGGTTGTGCGTGGATTGGAGATTGGCGATAAGTTGGTCGTTGAGGGTTATCAGACACTTCGCCACAGAGCTAAGATTGCGATCGAATAAGAGAGAGGAGGCGAAAGTATATGAAGAAAATTGTAAACTTTGCAATATCTTATCCCGTTACCGTCACGATGATGATAATGGCGATATTGCTGCTTGGAAAGATCTCTTATGATCGTTTGGGTGTCGATCTATTTCCATCGATGGATAGCCCAAAGCTATATGTCGAAATCACAACTACAGATAAGCCACCGACCGAGATCGAGTCTCAAATCATCGAGAGGGTCGAGGCTACGGCTATTCGTGTCGATGGCGCTAAACACGTGACATCTAATATTCGCTCGAATGGCGCTGTAATTACGGTGGAGTACCTCTGGGGCGAGGATATGGATAGCGCCTTTTTGGAGCTACAGCGCTCGATGACTGCCTATGCAAATAATGACAACATTGAGGAGATCACTGTCTCGGAGAAAGATCCATCGGCTGAGCCTATCGTGCGGCTTGCGCTCTCTCATAAGGAGATGGGTGTGGTGGATATTACACGTATTGCAAATAGTTACGTTAAGCCTCGACTATTGAGCGTGGAGGGTGTTGCAGATGTTGAGTTTACGGGCGACCTCACGGTGGAGGTTGTTGTGGAGACTACGCCCTATAAGTTGGCGGCGTTCTCGCTCAATACAACGACACTTGCTGAGAAGATCGAGAGCAATAACTATCGAGTTTCGGGAGGACGTATCGAGGATAAGGGTATCCGCTACCTCGTTAATGGATCGAATGTGTTGGAGAGTATCGAGGCGTTTGGTCAGATCATCGTTGCATATAGCGATGGTAAGGCGGTCTATTTGAAGGATGTAGCTGAGGTCTATCTAACCGATAAAGAGCCCGAGAGTATTGTGCGCCTCAATGGTGAGCAGTGCGTGGGTATCGAGATATTTAAGGAGCGAGACTTCAATACGTTAAAGGCTACTACAGAGGTAGTTAAGGAGGTTGAGCGACTTAAGCGAGCTATGCTGCAGTATGATATTATCGTGGTGAATAATCAGGGTGAGTTCATCGAGCGATCGATTGGTGATGTACAGGATAGTGCGCTGTTGGGTATGCTTTTGGCGGTGATTGTGCTCTTTATCTTCTTGCGAAGGGTGGGTACTACGATTGTCATCTCGTTGGCTATTCCGATCTCGATTGTCGCTACGTTTAATATGTTCTACTTCGGAGGGTTGACACTCAATATTATGACTCTCGGAGGATTGGCGTTGGGTGCAGGAATGTTGGTTGATAACGCTATTGTTGTGATTGAGAATATCTTCCGTAAACAGGAGGAGGGACTATCTTTGAAGGAGGCTATTGTGGAGGGTACGTCTCAGGTTGGTGGCGCTATCATCGCCTCTACGCTCACCACGATCGTTGTATTCTTCCCAATTGTATATCTACACGGTCAGTCGGGCGAGCTCTTTAAGGAGCAGGCTTGGAGTGTTACCTTTGCGCTGGTGTCGTCACTCTTTGTGGCGATCATCGCCATCCCTGTGATGTATAGCAAGATCAATAGCTACAAGAGCAAGAGCAAGAGCAAGAGTAAGAGCAGGAGCGTCAATGGTGGCGAGAGTGTCAAAAGTGGCGAGAGTGCAAAAGGTGGCGAGTGCAGCAGCAAAGAGTACAGCAGCAAAGAGTGCAGCAGCGATGAGTGCAGCAGCGAGGAGTACAGCAGCAAGGAGTGCAGCAGCGAGGAGTTTTCGGCTACAGCTAACTCGATTAAGTTGGGTTGGTATGGAAATCTTCTTCGTGGAGTTGTGGCTAAGCGTTACTTAGTGATTCTCATTGCGTTGGGTTATGTAAGTTTTGTGCTCTACTTGGCTCAGGGGTTGGGTAGTGAGTTTATGCCGAGCAGCGCCTCGAAGAGTATCTCTCTCGATATTGAGTTGACGGGTGGCGCTACGCTCAACAGGACACGCACAACGGTTCGGAGCATCGAGAATGTGATTGCTCAGATCGCTGGCGACAGCATCGATGTCTTTACACGCTGTGGTGTCGAGGGCGATAGTGGCGGTACTACACCGCTGAGCAATATGGCTACATTGAATATTATTCTTGGCGATAAATCTAAGGCTACAGCGCCCGAGCTCATCGAGCAACTCAACGAGTATTTGGAGTCGATCGAGGGTCTGAAATCGAAGTACAGCAGCTCGGAGGATGCAGTCTCTTCACTCTTCTCGAATGATGGTTCGGATATTATCATCGAGATTAGAGGTAAGGAGATGGCGGATCTTGGGACGCTGCAGCAGAGGGTGATTGATGGAATCTCGGGACAAAAGGGTATCGAGACACTTATATATCAAGAGAGCAATGGCGATCAGGAGATCAGCATCACGGTGGATAGAACGGTGGCGAGCGTCAATAACCTCACGCTACAGAGTGTTGTGACACAGGTTAAGGAGCAGCTGAATGGTGCTGAGGCTGGGTCGATGGAGTATCAGGGCGAGATGAGCGACATAAATGTTCGCTTGCCGAAGATACCGATCGGTAAGATTGGCGATTTGGAGATCACAAATGGCGAGCAGACACTGCTGTTGAGAGATATTGCTAAGGTGGAGTTTACGCAAGCGCCTAGCGAGATTATGAGGATCGATCAGAGCCGTGTGATGCAGGTTGGCGTGAAATGTAACGATGATTTGGCGTTGAGTAAGGTTGCCGATAATATTCGTGAGGTGATCGAGACAATCGACACACCTGATGGTTACTACATTAGCCTAGAGGGTTCGGAGCGTGAGCGTAAGGAGTCGTTTAACTCGTTGATGTTTGCGTTGATGCTCTCGGTGATCTTGGTCTATATGGTTATGGCTTCGCAATTTGAGTCGCTGTTGCACCCCTTCACTATTCTGCTTACGGTGCCTTTGGCGGTGGCTGGCGCTGTGTTGCTGTTTATCTTGACGGGTGTCAACCTCAATATTATGGCGGCTATCGGTATGGTTATGTTGGTGGGTATCGCCGTGAATGGTTCGATCCTGTTGGTCGACCGCATTGGACAGCTACGGCAGCAGGGCAACGACCTCGCCTCAGCAATTGTGATGGCGGCGGAGCAGCGTATTCGTCCGATCTTGATGACGAGTATCACAACGATTTTGGCTTTGATGCCGATGGCTCTCTCGATGTCGGACGGTGCTGAGTTCCAGCGCCCTATGGCTATCGCTGTGATTGGTGGATTGGTTGCATCTACACTGCTTAGTTTGACTGTTATTCCGTGTCTCTATTACGCATTGGAGGAGATGAAGCAGTTCGTCTTTCGAGGTAAAAAGGAGGAGTAGCGATGAGGTTTCTGATAGAGAGAAAGATAACGATTAGTATGCTCTTTATAGCTCTCACGTTTTTGGGCTATATATCATACAGGCAGCTGTCTATGGAGCTACTTCCAAAGGCAAATGCTCCACGCTGCTCGGTCAATATAAACGGCACGAGCAACTACGATCCGAAGTATCTGGAGGCGGAAGTTATCGTTCCGCTGGAGGGTATCGTGGCTCAGTGTAGCGGTGTGCAGGAGATCACCTCAACGGTTAACTCTTATAAATCGACAATCGATATTGAGTTTAAACCAAACGTCAATATCAAGAGTGCATATATTCGCCTATCGGAGTTGGTCAATGAGTTTGCAGGTGGATTGCCCGACGAGTTTAACGTCTGGACAACGAGCGCTGGATCGCAAAATATGATCAACGATGAGTTTATGGCGCTGCGTGTCAAGGGCGACTATGATGTGGATGAGATTCTGGCGATCACCGAGAGTGAGGTGGAGGAGCGGTTGGCAAACATCGAGGGAATTGTCGATGTGGTGGTCTATGGAGGTCGAGGTAAAAGCGTTGAGATTGAGCTCATTCCAGAGTTGTGTGATGCACTTAAGATCACCACAAAGAAGGTTAGTAGCGCATTGACGAATGCTGGTGACGAGCGTATCTTTGCTGGTTACGTGACCAATGGAGCGGACGAGAACAGCATCTTCATCGATGGTGGTTACAGCTCCGTGGCGATGATTGGTAACGTTGTGGTTGCCGATGGTCCTGTATTTTTGAAAGATATAGCCTCCATCACGAGCAGCCTCAAAGAGCCGACAACGATTAGCCGTTTGGATGGCGAGCGCACGATCACAGTCTCGTTGGCTGCTGAGAGTGGCGAGAATATTATCGAGTTGGCGGAGAGGACACGTAAGGAGATTGATGAGCTTAATAAGCTCTTTGAGTCGCAAGGTATCTCGATGGTTGTGGTGAGCTGTAGCGCCGATGAGATTGAGTCGAACATCAATCAGTTGGCTTGGTTGGGTCTGCTTGGAGCGCTGCTTGCAATTGTGATTTTGTGGTTCTTCCTGCACAACTTTAGGCTGATTTTCTCGATCGCTTTGGCGATTCCGATCTCGGTATTTGCAGCGTTTAATATCTTCTATGCGATGGATGTCTCGATCAACTCGATCACACTCATCGGTATTGCGTTGGCGGTGGGAATGCTGCTCGACAACAGTATCGTGGTGCTGGAGAATATCTATCGGCTCTACTCCTCGGGCGAGAGTGCGGAGAGCGCTGTAATTGATGGAACGAAACAGGTTTGGCGGTCGATTATCGCCTCAACGCTCACCACTATCACGGTCTTTTTGCCGTTTGTCTTTACGAGCGATATAATGATCTCGTTGATGGGTCTGAACTTAGGTGTGGCGATCATCTCTACCCTACTCTTCTCGCTGTTGGTTGCGCTGCTGCTCATCCCGATGCTTACCTACGTAACGCTCAAGAGCAAGGCTGGTGTGATCGATCTATTCAGCGAAAATGTCTCGATACACGAGCGCCCGATACAGCTCTACACAATCGTGTTGAAGTGGGTAATACGGCGCTCAACACCTATTCTCTGCATCACAATTGTTGCGTTGTGTGTCTCATTTATCTGGACGACAAGCCGTGACGAAAAGTCGATGCGCAACATCAAGAGCGACAAGATTGTCTTGGGTCTCACGATGACTTCGGAAAATGATGTAATGTCTAATGACGCTACAGTTGCGGAGTTTGAGAAGCACCTCAAAGATATTAAGGAGCTTAAGGAGATGAGTTGTACGGTTGGTGAATCGAGAGCTTACATCTCGCTGCTGCTCAATGAGGGCTTTGATAAGGGCGAGGGTAGCCGAGATATAAATGAGATCGTCGATGAGGTGTGGCGACGAATAAACCCGATCCGTAAGGGAATCAATATTTGGGTCTGGACAGGTAGCTCATCACCCAATAACAACAGCAGCCAAAACTCGATGCTTGCCGCCTTTGGTGTTGGTGAACGAAAGAATGTGCTGCTGATCAAGGGTAGCGATTATGACGCTATGAGACAGGTGGGTGAGGATATTCGTGATATTCTTTCGGAGGTTGAGTATGTGGGTAATGTATCGCTCTCGGTTGAGTGGGGTGCTCGTGAGGTTAAGGTGGAGATGGATCCCTACGCTGTCAATGAGTTGGGTATCACCAAAGAGGAGTTATCGAGCAGCTTGACGGGACTCACTAAGCAACAGGATAGTGGCGCAAAGATCAAATTTGGCGATGACGAGACTACGGACATCATCATCACAATGAAGAGCGATTCGATCAAGGAGAAGGAGAACCTGAAGAGCCTCAGAGACCTCAAAGAGCTGCAGGTGGAGAGTAGCAACGGCGGATTGTATAGTCTGCAGGATATTGCATACATCTATAAAGGGTACGGAAAGGGAACAATCAAGCGTGTCGATAGAAGCCGTGAGATGAAGCTTACCTACTCATTCTCGCTGTCGGATCTCACAGAGGACATCATCAATAGCTACAATACAGAGATCGATGACATCATTGCGGAGTATCCAATAACGAGTGGTGTTGTGATTGAGCGTGAGGAGATTGAGGATGAGTTTGCAGAGTTTAAGTTCCTGATCTTCGCCTCGGTGTTGTTGATCTTTATGATCCTCGCCTCGGTGTTTGAGTCGTTCACTATGCCGCTGATCTTGATGTTCGCTATTCCGTTGGCGGCTATCGGGTCGTTCACGGCACTGATCTTGACCAACAATAGCTTGATGAACCTCAACACGTTGACTGGATTTATGATTCTGTTGGGTGTGGTGGTCAATGGCGGAATCATCTTGATTGACTACATAAACTTGTTGCGCAATAAGGGGTACTCACGTAACCGAGCGATCTTGATGAGTGGAGCATCTCGTTTGCGCCCGATTATGATCACAACGATCACAACGGTTGTGGCGCTGCTGCCTATGGCGTTGGGTTCGGATGACTACGCTGGAGCTATCGGAGCACCCTTTGCAATCACCGTGATTGGAGGACTTACATTCTCGTCACTCTTGACGCTTGTGTTGGTGCCTACGCTCTATGTATTCTTGGAGGAGACGTTTAAGTGGTACAGGACACTATCTCGCTGGATATATGTTCTGCACGGTGGTTTGATGGCTATTATATTGGCGAATTTGCTCATTGGTGTGGATGATATTTATCAACAGATGGGTTACTTCACCTTGGCGATTGTCTTGATCCCAGCCATTACATATATGGTTCTCCACTCGGTACGTGTGGCGGACAACTCTATAATCGATCCAAACTTGCCGATTGTTATTGAGGCGAAGAATATCGTTAAGATCTATGATCGTGCAGGGCAATTTGAGCGTGAGTTGACAGCTGCAGGTAACCGCCGCCGCTCGCTCGATATTGAGAATAAATATCTCGACCCGAGTGATCTGAAGGATGTTTTGTGGCAAGGGACGCTGGCTGTGATGCTCCTCCTTGGCGCTACGCTCTACTTCGAGAGTGCATTTTGGATCACGATTATGTTGGCGGGGCAGGCGATGCTCACCATTATGATTTGGAACGCACTCTATCGCTTTGGGCTCAACTATCGGGCAAAACGTGGCGAAGAGATGTGGGGCGTTGTTCGGCTCATCGACTTGGTTTTCAACGCTGCAGTTATCGTTGGAGCGATCGCTACATTCGCATTGGTGACCGACAACTTTGGTGTTGCAGGTATCTATTTGGGCTTGGTTGCGTTGGGCTACGGCGTTAACTATACGGCTCGGATGATTGAGCGTGAGAATATTAATTTGGCTCGTTTGGAGGGACGCTTTGCAGCCCTTAAGGGTGTGATATTCAGCATAGTTCTCGCTGTGCCGATCATCGGAAAGAGACGCAAACCATTCGAGGCGCTTAAGGGTGTTACGTTCACTATCAAGAGCGGAATGTTTGGTCTGTTGGGTCCAAATGGTGCAGGTAAATCGACATTTATGCGTATCATCACGGGGCTGTATGAGCCTAGTTATGGATCGATATTTATCAATGGTCTCGACATCAGAAAGTATCGTGAGGAGCTACAGAGCTTGATTGGATTCCTGCCTCAGGAGTTTGGTACGTATGAGTATATGACACCGTGGAACTTCTTGGATTATCAGGCGATTTTGAAGGGCGTGAGCGATGAGAAGGTGCGTATGGAGCGGTTGGATTATGTACTTAAGGCTGTACATATGTATGAGAAGAAGGATCACCCGATTGGCTCATTCTCGGGCGGTATGAAGCAGCGTATCGGTATTGCGCTCATCCTGCTCAACTTGCCTCGCATCTTGGTTGTAGATGAGCCAACAGCGGGACTTGACCCGAGGGAGCGTATTCGCTTTAGGAACTTGTTGGTTGAGTTGAGCCGTGATAGAATTGTGATCTTCTCGACACACATCATCGAGGATATTGCGAGCTCTTGTAATCAGGTGGCGGTCATCAAACGAGGCGAGCTGCAGTACTTCGGAGATCCGAATAATATGATCTACTTTGCCCAGAAGAAGGTGTGGAGCTTCACGGTGGACGAAGAGGATTTCAAGAGGTTGGATAGTACGCTGGTTGCCAACAATATGAAGAATAGCGACGGCACGATCAAGGTGCGTTACATCTCTGTAGATTCACCGTGGGAGGGTGCTGTTCAGGAGGTTGAGACGCTGGAGGATGCCTACCTATGTATGTTAAAGGGTCTCTAATCGGGAGCATAAAATTTGTTTAATATGAATGGTTTAAAGAACATATTTAAGTTAGCAAGCTATAACTTCAAGATCCTCTTCGGCGGCAAATACATCATATTTGTCATCTTGGCGCTGCTGCTCTTCGCTTATCAGATCTTCAATGCGGCGTACTACGGAGCGACACTTGCGGAGAATGTTGTCTATCAGAATCTGATCTATCCGTCGCTGCTACTCATCTTCTATCCAGCAGCTTACGGTATCCAAAAAGATTCGGAGACGAAGATTTTGGAGATATTCTTCTGCATACCGAACTATATGTATAAGGTGTGGCTGCTGAGGTTAGTCTTTGTGATTATTGCCTGTTTGATCGATGTCTCGCTCTTTGGCGTGCTGTCGCATCTGTTGCTCTGTCCTGTGGATATTCTTCAGATGAGCTATCAGATTATGTTTGTGGTGGTCTTTTTTGGAACGCTGGCGCTCTTCCTCTCTACGGTGATTAAGAGTGGTAATGGTGTTGCGGTAGTTTTGATTGGAATCTTTGCGATACTCATCAGCGTTGGCGAGAGCTACAGCAACACGATGTGGGACATAATGCTCAATCCATATAATGAGGTGAGCTCAATTCACCCCGACATTTGGGCTAAGATCGTCTCAAATAACCGCATTATGTTGGGGTGCTGTAGTGCAGGTTTGATATTGATGTCGCTCAATAATCTACGCCGACGGGAGAGAATGTTATAACGATTAACTGGGTCGTGACACCGACTAATGCAGAGGCTTTATCGACTAAAAGTATTGTAAACGTGTTATAATTGTGTGGTGAGTTTGTGACAAAGGTGTTGCAAACTCACCACAATTCTTTTTATAATTTGTCGTTGAATATAGGTGATTATTGAATAATTATTATTAATGCGAATTAAGGTTTGAAAACAACCTAAAATAAGTGGTTAAAAAGTTGGTTAATTCACTGATTTTCACTATATTGTAGTGCTAACAACGCTATAATTAGACCAGTGAATAACCTCTCA
>JBCQUE010000035.1:0-23079 GCA_047174325.1 Rikenellaceae bacterium
TCTGTACCTCATCGATTGCGCCCTTTCCGAACCCTCTGTACCTCATCGATTGCGCCCTCTCTGAACGCCTCCGTACCTCGTTAATTTTGTCTAAATCTGCAGCGTTTTCTGCAAGCTGTTGTATTGTGTAGCCTCTCTCTGAGTTTACATTGTCCTATAGAGATGTGCCCACAAATGGGTTTGGAGCTCTATTTCGTGTTGGGTTTAAAAGCCAAAGGCTTTTAATAAATTTTGAAAAAGAATGTGTTAGGCAAATTTATTTGCATAACACATTATATTTCAAAATCTTAGAACGTAGTTCTAAGCCCAACAGCGCAAGCCAGCTAAAAGCCAGCTAGCTGGCTGCCCGCCCGGCATTAGGGCAGTGGTCGCTTGACCACAGAAGTGACCACAGAGTTGACCACAGAGTTGACCACAGAAGTGACCACAGAGTTGACCACAGAGTTGACCGAAGCAGTTACTCTCCAAAGAGGTTTTGCACGAATGTTTTACGGTTGAATATTTGGAGTTGGTCGATACCTTCGCCCACGCCGATGTATCGCACGGGGATTTGGAATTGGTCGCTGATACCGATCACCACGCCGCCTTTGGCTGTGCCGTCTAGTTTGGTGATTGTCAGCGAGGTAACTTGTGTTGCTTGGGTAAAATGTTTTGCTTGTTCAAATGCGTTTTGACCTGTTGAGCCGTCGAGCACGAGCATCACTTCGTGGGGTGCATCGGGCACGACTTTCGCCATTACGTTGCGTATTTTGCTCAATTCGTTCATCAATCCGATTTTGTTGTGCAGTCGTCCAGCGGTGTCGATCAGCACGACATCAGCGCCATTTTTGAGAGCTGAGCTAAGTGTGTCGAAGGCTACGGAGGCGGGGTCTGAGCCCATTTTTTGGTGTATCATTGTTGCGCCAGCTCTCTCAGCCCACACGCCGAGTTGTTCGATTGCGGCGGCACGGAATGTATCTGCAGCACCGATGTAGACCTTGTTACCTACAGCGGTAAGTTTGGCGGCAAGTTTACCAATTGTGGTTGTTTTGCCCACACCGTTTACACCGACAACCATCATCACGTAGGGCGTACCCTCCTTGCGCTCGACACCGAAGTTTGCCACGGATGCGTTAGCCTCCTCCATCAGCAGTGTGATCTCCTCACGAAGTATTGCGTTGAGCTCCTCTGTGCCGAGGTATTTATCTCGTGCGACACGCCTCTCGATGTTGTTGATTATTTTGACGGTTGTCTCGACACCCACGTCTGAGGTGATGAGCACCTCCTCCAGATCGTCCAACAGATCGGCATCGACCGTTGAGCGCCCAGCCACGACACGAGCTAACTTCGAGAAGATCGATGTCTTGCTCCTCTCCAATCCGCTCTTCAGCTGCTCTTGCTGCTGCACTTCGCTGTTTGCGTTCTGATGCTCCTCTGCACCCTGTTGGTTGCCCTGTTGCTCCTCTGCACCCTGTTGATTGCCCTGTTGCTCCTCTGCACCCTGCTGCTGCACCTCTGCACTCTTTTGCTCCTGTTGCTGTGTGCTTTGCTCGTTGGAGTTTTTGCGTTTGAATAGGTCGAAAAATCCCATAGTCTTAACATTTAATTCGTTACAAAGATAGGAAGAATATGTGAAGTTTCAAAAAAATGGGTATATTTGCAGGTATGAATGGTATTAGAATAGACAAATATCTCTGGGCGATGCGCATCTTCAAGAGCCGCAGCGATGCAGCGGAGGCGGTGCGGAGCAATCGGGTGTTGATTGGCGGGGGCTTTATTAAGCCCTCTCGTGATGTTCAAGTTGGCGATCTGTTGACGGTCAAGAAGAACCACATTAGCTACACTTATAAGGTGTTGGATCTGGTCTCGAACCGACAGCCAGCCAAGAATGTGCCGCTCTATATTCACGACCAAACCACTCAGGATGAGCTAGATAAGCTCTACAGACCACGTGAGACCATCTTCGTCACACGAGACAAGGGCACGGGTCGCCCCACCAAACGAGACCGCCGTGAGATCGACAACCTTATGGAGGAGCTCGGGGCGGAGTAAGCCTCGGGGCGGAGTAAGCGGAGTAAATTATTCAGCGGAGAGCAAAATTACTCGAAAGATTGCATCTCCACCAATTTGCTGTAGATACCTCCCTTAGCCATCAGCTCCGAGTGTGTACCGCTCTCGGCAATTGTTCCACGGTCGATTACAAGTATCTTGTCGGCATCATAAATCGTGCTGAGCCTGTGGGCGATAACGATCGATGTGCGCCCCTCCAATAGCTTTGTAAGCGACTCCTGCACCAACTTTTCGCTCTCGGTGTCGAGTGCCGAGGTCGCCTCATCGAGGATCAAGATCTCGGGTGATTTAAGTATCGCACGGGCGATGCTGAGCCTCTGGCGCTGTCCGCCCGAGAGCTTCATACCTCTGTCGCCGATGTTGGTGTCGTAGCCATTCTCGGTCTCCATTATGAAGTTGTGAGCATTGGCAACCTTCGCCGCCTCGATCACCTCCTCACGTGTAGCGCCCTGTCGACCAAAGGCGAGGTTTGCCAAGATCGTGTCGTTGAAGAGGACTGTATCTTGCGCCACGCTGCCTATGCGGCTACGTAAACTCTCCTGCTTGATCGAGCGCATCGGTACACCATCGATCAGGATCTCGCCCTCCGTTGGGTCGTAAAACCTCGGTATCAGCTCGCTGAGTGTCGATTTTCCGCCTCCCGATGTGCCGACCAACGCAATTCGCTCGCCACGCTTGATTGTGACGTTGATGTTGCGCAATACATCTCGCTTGCCGTCATAACTAAACGATACATTGCGTAGCTCGATCTCTCGCTCAAACGGCTGCATATCGACCGCACCCTCGCAATCCTCCATCGGGTTCTTCTCATCCAAGAGCTTGAAGATACGCTCACCAGCCGCCACACCCTGATTGATATTTGTGAATTGATCGAGGAACGAACGCACGGGGCGTGTGATCTGTGAAAAGATAGCCACAAACGCCAAGAATTGAGCCGCATCCAACGATCCAGCTGAGACCAACGAGCCGCCAAAGACGATGATCACACCGATAGCCGTGATACCCAGCAGCTCACTCATCGGTGACGCAAGTTGCTGTCGCCTAGCCATATAGAGCGCCATCTCGGCAGTCGCTGCATTGATCCTGTGGAACTTCTCCTTTACGTAGTCGATAGCGTTGTAGCTCTTGACGATCTTCACCGCCGAGAGTGTCTCATCGAGCGTAGAGGTCATATCCGAACCCAGCTCCATACTCTTGCGAGCAGGGTGGCGCAACCTCTTGACAATAGAGCCGATGATCACCGCCACGATCGGCAGGAACAACACCGAGAAGATCGACAGTTGCCACGAGATAGCGATCATAGCGCCAATGTAACCCAACACCAAGAAGGGCTCACGGAACGCAACCTGCAGCGTATTTGTGATGCAGAACTGCACGACATTGACATCACCCGTAATCTTCGCCATAATATCGCCCTTGCGCTGCTCCGAGAAGAACCCCACATTCATCGCTATCACCCTATCAAAGAGCTCGTTACGTATCCTCTCCAGAGATCTCGCACGGAGTGTCTCGATGGTGAGCGAGCAGAGGTAACGGAAGGTGTTGCTCAGCAGCGTCATCATCACCGTGATGCTCGCCAAGATGATCAGCATCCTCTGTGTCGTGAACTCAGTGCCGAAGATCGATGAGTAGAGGAAGTTGATCCAGTTGTAGTACGCCTCGCCCGAGAACTCGACCGTTGGCACGGATGTTTGATAGACAAAGTTGTAGCCCTCATCTAAGAACATCGTCTTGAGGATCGGGATGATCATTGCGTAGTTAAACGTGTTGAAGAGTGCGTAGAGCAGCGCATAGATGAAGTAGGGCACTGCATAGACCGCAATCGGGCTTGCAAAACGTAGTAACTTTATGTAGGTTTTAAACATCTTTGGTTTTTTTTTATTGCTGAGTGTTGCTGAGTGTTGCTGAGTAAGGCTGAGTAAGTCT
This sequence comes from Rikenellaceae bacterium, assembly GCA_047174325.1. GTDB lineage: Bacteria > Bacteroidota > Bacteroidia > Bacteroidales > Rikenellaceae > Alistipes. The sequence continues at coordinate 3,976 of JBCQUE010000035.1, forward strand.
GAGTATTGCTGAGTAAGTCTGAGTATTGCTGAGTAAGTCTGAGTATTACTGAGTATTACTGAGTAAGGCTGAGTATTACTGAGTATTACTGAGAGCAAGCCAATCATTAATCGTTAATCATTAATCATTAATCATTAATCACTGTATCCAACATCGATTTTGTGGTTCGCTTTGTCGTTAGCTGCCGCTACGGCGAGCACGTCACAGCGGTTGTTCTCCACGTTGCTGGCGTGACCCTTTACCCAGACTAACTTCACGTTGTGCTCACGGTAGACCTTCATAAAGCGCCTCCAAAGGTCGGGGTTCTTTTTGCCTTCGTAACCCTTCTTCTCCCAGCCGTAGACCCAACGTTTCTCCACGGCATCTACAACATATTTCGAGTCGGAGTAGAGCGTCACCTCCGAGCCTGGGAACTTCAGCATCTCCAGCGCTACACACGCCCCCATCAGCTCCATTCGGTTGTTGGTGGTGCGGCGAAACCCTTGCGAGAGCTCCTTGCGGTAGGGGTCAGATATTAGCACAACCCCGTAGCCTCCAGCCCCAGGGTTGCCCAACGATGAACCATCTGTGTATATATATATAGGTGCAGCCAAATTTTTATCTCTTGTTTTCTTTTCTCTATTCTTTGTGTTACTCAGCACTACTCAGTTTTACTCAGCCGTTGGCTTGAGGGTTTTTTCAGCTCTTCGAGCCGCCGCCCTCTGGGGATTTTTTTTAAAAAATCCCTTTTAACGAGGGAGGGCGGTTCAGCGATGGTCGCTGGCGTACTGCCTTTCAGGCGGAGCAGGGGAGCTCCCCTGCAGGAGCGGGGCGAAACTTTGTTTCGCCTAACCAGCAACTTTGTTTCGCCTAACCAGCGGTGGCAACTCATACAGGCAAGCCAAAGCTAAAAGGGAGCTAGCTCCCCTATAGCGCTGCTAGCTGCTCTTTGATTGCCGCTATCTTCGCCTCGGCATCACTCTGCTTAGCCCTCTCGATCGCCACAACCTTCTCGGGCGCTGAGCTCACAAAACGCTCGTTGCCGAGCTTCTTCATCACGCTCGCAAGGAATCCCTCCTGATAAACTAACTCATCATTTAGACGCTTCGTCTCAGCCTCCTTGTCGATCTTGTCGCCTAGCGGCACGAAGTATTGTGTGGTCTTAACGATGAATCCAGCCGCCCCCGACAACTTCTCCGTAACCTCGGTGATAGTCGACAAATTCGCCATCTTCGCAATCACAGGTGCAAACTCAACAGGATAGTTGTCATCAGCAATCACACTCAACTCCAACGCCTCACGCTGAGCCAAATTCTTGCCCTTGCGAATATTACGCACAGCCGAGATAACCTCTTTAGTGAGCTCAAAGCGTGCCAACATATCTTCGTCAAAAGCCTCAGCACGAGGCATCTGAGCCACCACGATCGACTCGCCAGCCTCACGCTCAGCTATATCTTGCCAAATCTCCTCCGTCACGAACGGCATAAATGGATGCAGCAACCTCATCAAGCGATCGAAGAAGATCTTCGTAGCGGTGAGTGTCTCAGGGTCGATCGGGGACTGATAAGCGGGCTTAACCATCTCTAAGTACCAACCGCTGAACTCATCCCAAAAGAGCCTGTAGACAACCATCAACGCCTCCGAAAGTCTGTAGCCCTCGAAGTTACTCTCCACCTCACGCAACGCCTCATTGAGACGTGCCTCGAACCACTCGATCGACAAACGGTTGTTCTCGCTCATCGTGAGCGACATATCGACTTGCCAACCACCGATGAGGCGGTAAGCGTTCCAAATCTTATTACCGAAGTTACGTCCCTGCTCACACAACCCATTGTCAAACATAAGGTCGTTACCAGCGCTCGAACACAACATCATCGCCATACGCACACCATCCGCACCATACTCAGCGATCAGATCCAACGGGTCGGGCGAGTTACCCAACTGCTTAGACATCTTGCGACCCAACTTATCACGCACAATACCTGTGAAATATACATTGCGGAACGGCATCAAATCACGATACTCATATCCAGCCATAATCATTCGTGCCACCCAGAAGAAGATAATATCGGGACCCGTAACCAAATCGTTAGTGGGGTAGTAATAACTAACCTCCTCATTATCAGGGTTGCGCACACCATCAAAAACCGAAATCGGCCACAACCACGAGCTGAACCAAGTGTCCAACACATCGTCATCTTGGCGCAAATCCGTGAGCTGCAACGACTCATCGCCCGACTTCTGACGAGCCATCGTGAGAGCCTTCTCAGCAGTCTCCGCCACAACATAACCGCCCTTAGGCAGGTAGTAAGCAGGGATTCGCTGACCCCACCACAGCTGGCGAGAGATACACCAATCCTTGATGTTCTCCATCCAGTGGCGATAGGTGTTCTTATACTTCGCTGGGACAAACTTAATGACATCGCTCGCAACAGAGGCAGCCGCTGGTGCAGCCAACTCCTCCATCGACAACCACCACTGCATCGACAACTTAGGCTCGATAACTACGCCCGTACGCTCCGAGTAACCAACGTTATTTGTGTAGGGCTCACTCTTCTCAAGCAAGCCAGCCTCCTGTAGATCGCCCTCGATCTGCTCACGGCACACAAAGCGATCCACACCAACATAGATACCAACCTTGTCGTTGATAGCGCCACCATCGTCAAAGATGTCGATCACCTCCAAACCGAACTTCTCGCCCAACATATAGTCATTGACATCGTGCGCGGGGGTAACCTTCAGAGCTCCCGTTCCGAACTCAATATCGACATACTCATCACGAATGATCGGAATAGAGCGACCCACTAACGGAACGATCACACGAGCATCCTCAGCGAGGTGTCTGTATCGCTCATCATTAGGGTTGACACACAGAGCTGTATCGCCAAGAATAGTCTCGGGACGAGTTGTAGCGACGATGATCGCCTCGTCTGACCCCTCGACTTTGTAGCGCAAGTAATAGAGTTTACCCTGCGACTCTTTGTAGATCACCTCCTCATCCGAGAGTGCTGTCTTAGCCGATGGATCCCAATTGACCATCCTCACACCACGATAGATCTTGCCCTTATCGAAGAGGTCACAAAAGACCTTGATGACGCTCTCAGTGCGAGCCTCATCCATCGTGAAGCAGGTACGATCCCAGTCGCACGATGCACCGAGTGTACGCAACTGCTTAAGGATCACGCCACCATACTCCTCTTTCCACTCCCAAGCGTGGCGCAAGAACTCCTCACGTGTGAGTGTCGATTTGTCGATACCCTCCGCAGCGAGTTTAGCCACCACCTTAGCCTCCGTAGCGATCGAGGCGTGGTCAGTACCGGGAACCCAACAGGCGTTCTTACCCATCATACGAGCCCTACGCACCAATACATCTTGTAGCGTATTGTTGAGCATATGACCCATATGAAGCATTCCCGTCACATTAGGCGGAGGGATAACGATTGTATATGGCTCTCTCTCATCTGGTTCAGAGTGAAACAGTTTGTTCTCGATCCAGTAGTCATACCATTTTGACTCGATCAGTTGCGGTGCGTACTTATCAGCGATCTGCATAGTTGCGAATTACTTTTATATAGTTGCGAATTACTTTTATATAGTTGCGAATTACTTTTATATAGTTGCGAATTACTTTTATAAAACATTGGGGACTTCTAATAACTCCCCGATTCATATTTACAAGTCGCAAAGGTACAAAACAATGGTTGAATTTCACCATTTTTCCCCCACTTTTTACATATATATTAATATTTGTTGCGTTTGTGATGTTATTCTCAGATAAAATATGTATCTTTGCCCGATTGTATTATAGAACCAATTTAGTAGAAAAGCATATTATGCCCATAATTTCACAGCGTGCGGAGCAGATGCCCGCATCGCCAATACGTAAACTCGGACCACTTGCCGATGCCGCTAAGGCTCGGGGCGTGAAGGTCTATCACCTTAATATCGGCCAGCCCGACCTACCGACCCCTAAGGAGGGTTTGGAGGCGTTGCGTGGTGTCGATCGTAAGGTGTTGGAGTATAGCCCGAGTGACGGCTTTTTGTCGTTGCGCAAACGGCTTGTGGAGTACTACGCTCAGTATCAAATTAAATTTACTCCCGAGGAGATAATCGTCACTACAGGTGGTTCAGAGGCGGTTTTGTTCGCCTTTATGTCGTGCCTAAACCCAGGTGACGAGATCATCGTTCCTGAGCCTGCTTACGCAAACTATATGGCGTTCGCAATATCGGCTGGCGCTGTGATCCGTCCCGTGGTCTCGACCATCGAACAGGGGTTTGCTCTGCCCGACATCAAAGCCTTCGAGGAGCAGATAAACGAGCGCACGAGGGGTATTCTCATCTGCAACCCAAACAACCCAACGGGATACCTCTACACCCGCAAGGAGATGGACAGAATCCGTGAGCTGGTCAAGAAACACGACCTATTCCTCTTCTCTGATGAGGTCTATCGTGAGTTCATCTACACAGGCTCGCCATACATCTCAGCGTGCCACTTGGAGGGTATCGAGCAGAATGTCGTCTTGATCGACTCATTCTCGAAGCGCTATTCAGAGTGCGGTATCCGTATTGGCGCTATCGTAACCAAGAACCAAACGCTGCGCAACGCTGTGATGAAGTTCTGTCAGGCGAGGCTGAGCCCACCGCTCATTGGTCAGATTGTTGCAGAGGCATCTATGAACGCATCACGGGACTATATGGCGGATGTATATGACGAATATATCGAGCGCCGTAAATGTTTGGTCGATGGGCTGAACCATATACCGGGGGTCTACTCACCAATCCCAATGGGGGCGTTCTACACCGTGGCTAAGCTCCCTGTCGACAATAGCGACAAATTTTGCGAGTGGTGCTTGTCGGAGTTTGAATATGAGGGCGAGACAGTTTTTCTAGCGCCAGCATCGGGTTTTTACTCCGATCCAACGCTCGGACGCAATGAAGTGCGAATAGCTTACGTTCTTAAAAAGGAGGATTTGACAAGGGCGCTATTCATATTGGGCAAAGCAATAGAAACATACAACAAGTTATGAGTGGGAGCTAGCTCCCTTTTAGCAGGCTAACGCAGTACTACTCTGCCTTACTCAGTAAAACTCAGTAAAACTCAGTAAAACTCAGTAATACTCAGCCCTACCCAGCAACACCCTGCAAACTGCAGCACCACCAAAAAGAAAGAATGACAAAGATAAAAAACATAACACTACAGCTAACAGCAGTGATCTTAGTAGCCCTAACGGCAGCAAGCTGTGGCGGTCGACACAAGATACTCAAGTCGGGCGACCCTGTGCTGATCTACAGAACAGCAATGGATTACTACGAGGCTAAGGAGTGGAAAAAGGCGATTCCGCTCTATGAGGCAGCGGAGAATTACTACCTCGGAACAGAGAGGGAGGATTCACTCCTCTTCTATAAAGCTCGGTGTTACTTCAAGGATAACGACTTCGAGCGCTCGACAACACTATTCGATGAGTTCCGCCGCACCTATGGTCGCTCGGTCTTTTTGGAGGATGTGGAGGGAATGTTTACACTCAGCTATTATTACCTCTCGCCCAACTCAAACCGTGATAAGTCGATAACAACGATGGCGATCTCGGCAATAGATGAGTTCCTATCGAGGTATCCACGCAGTGAGCAAAAGGATACGTTCCTCGAAATTAGAGCGGAGCTTGTGGGGCGACTGCACCAAAAGTCTTACGACAACGCCTACATATACTTCAAGATCGGTCGCTATAAATCGGCTATCGTGGCGTTCCGTAATGCGTTGAAGGAGTATCCCGACTCGGAGCACCGTGAGAGCATCTCGTTCTATATTCTCGCCTCGGCCTATGAGTTGGCGCACAACTCGGTGGAGAGCAAGAGAGAGGATCGCTACCTCTCGATGATCGATGCTTACTACACCTTTATAGCGGAGTTCCCCAAGTCGGAGCAGCGTGTAAAGGCGGATAAGATGCTCAAAGAGGCTCGCAACTATATAGCCAAAAAGCGTGAGGCAGAGGCTCGGGGCGAGGTGAAGGAGGAGCGAGTGCTCTTCTGGAAACGACTATTCGGCAAGCAAAACAAGAGTGGCGCAGAGCAGCAGAAGATCGAAAAGGTGGAGATAGAGGAGCGACCAAAAGATATAAGAAGAGAACAAAAATAAATAAATTAAAGAGTATGGAGATTAAGAAGAACATCCCGAACAACACGGTAACACGTCAGTTAGTAGACCTTGACCACGAGACAGGCAACATCTACAAGTCGTTGAACGTCATCGCTAAGCGTGCAAACCAGATCTCGGGCGAGTTGAAGGTGGAGCTTAACAAAAAGCTTGCCGACTTCTCATCACCAAATGACACGATGGAGGAGACCTTCGAGAACCACGAGCAGATCGAGATCTCACGTTACTATGAGCGCCTTCCAAAGCCAGCGATCATCGCTATGGAGGAGTTCTTGGATGACGAGGTTGAGTTTCGCTAGAGAGAGTAGGGGAGGAGCAGACTATGAATGTATTACTCTGCATCACGGGGAGCATTGCGGCATATAAGGCGGCGGTGCTCTGTCGTCTTTTTAAGGTGGCTGGTTGCGAGGTTCGTGTTGTGATGACTAAGTTGGCTAAGGAGTTTATCACGCCGCTGACGATGTCGACACTCTCGAAGAACCCCATCGTGGTTGAGTTTTTCGACCCTGAGAGTGGGGCGTGGAACTCACACGTTAGTTTGGGCGAGTGGGCCGATGTGATGCTCATTGCGCCAGCTACGGCTAACACTATGGCTAAGATGGCTACGGGTGTGGCTGATAACTTGCTGTTGACGACCTATTTATCGGCACGTGCGCCCGTTGTGATTGCGCCAGCGATGGATCTTGATATGTATTCACACATCACTACACAGCGCAATATGGAGACGTTGCGTAGCCACGGTGTGCATATCGTTGAGCCCGAGTCGGGTGAGTTGGCGAGCGGACTTGTGGGTAAGGGTCGTATGGCTGAGCCGCAGGAGATCTTCGATTATGTGATGGCTAAATTTGGAGCAGAGGATAACACGGCTAAATCGCTGACAGATAGACGCTTCGTGGTGACAGCTGGGGCGACACGTGAGGCGATTGACCCCGTGCGTTACATCACGAACCACTCAACGGGCAAGATGGGCTACGCAATAGCGGAGGCGTTGGCGAGGCGAGGGGCGAGGGTGACACTTGTGAGTGGAGCGACAAATCTAGCTAAGCCCGATGGGGTGGAGCGAGTGGATGTAGCCTCGGCAGATGAGATGCACAGGGCGACAGAGGCGGCATTCGATGGCGCTGATGGGGCGGTGATGTGTGCAGCGGTGGCGGACTATACACCCACAACCGTGGCGGATAGAAAGCTCAAAAAGGGCGATGACGAGATGTGCATAGAGCTACGCAGGACGGTCGATATTGCGGCTGAGTTGGGCAAGATAAAGGGCGAGAGGGTGCTAGTAGGCTTTGCGTTAGAGACTGATAATGAGGAGTTTAACGCACAATCAAAGTTGGAGCGCAAAAACCTAGACTTCATAGTCCTAAACTCACTTCAAGACAGCGGTGCAGGTTTCGGTGTCGACACAAACAAAGTGACCATAATAGACCGCAGCGGTACAGAACCACTACCGCTAATGTCCAAAAGAGAGGTAGCCGAAAGAATCGTCGACAAAATCGTCGACAAAATCGTCGACAAAATCGAGAGTTTAGCTAATATTGATTAAGTATGTTACAGAGCTTAACCGTTGAGAATTATGCACTTATCGACCATTTGCAGATCGATTTGGCTGGTGATTTGAATATCATTACTGGTGAGACTGGTGCTGGAAAATCGATTTTGCTTGGGGCGTTGGGGTTGTTGTTGGGTGGTAAGAATGATGGTGCGGCTACTAAGGACAACACGAAGAATTGTGTTGTTGAGGGGCGGTTTTTGGTTACGGGGTTGGGTTTGGAGGCTCTCTTCGAGGTGTATGATTGGGAGTATGATGATGAGGTCATTATTCGCCGAGTGATTACTCCATCGGGCAAAAGTCGATCGTTTGTGGGTGATGTTCCAGCGTCGTTGAGTGACCTTAAGGCGCTGAGCAGTAGGCTTATAAATATACATTCGCAGCATCAGAATCAGACCCTTGCGAGCGAGGAGTTTCGTGTGGTGACGATCGATCAGCTGTGGGAAAATTCGCAATCGTTACACCGTGACTACACCGCTGAGTATCAACGTCTTGGCGAGCTGAAGCAGGAGTTGCGGCACTTTGAGGAGGCGGCAGCACGAGCTAAGCGAGACGAGGAGTGGTTGACGTATCAAGTTGAGGAGCTCACGGCAGCGCAACTTAAGGCTGGCGAGGATGAGGAGGCTGAGGCGGAGTTGCTTGTGTTGGAGAATGCGGAGCAGATAGGCGAGACGTTGGGGCTCTTTTTGCAGCGGATGGATGGTGATGACGAGGGGGGTGTGCTCCTTGCGATTCGCAATAGCGAGAGGGAGTTGATGCAGATCGCCAAGAGCTATCCATCGGCAGCGGAGTATGGCGAGCGTTTGGGGAGTGTGCTTGCTGAGTTGAAAGATATGGCGAGCTCGGTAGGTGCTGAGCGTGAGAGGGTTGACGCTGATCCTGAGCGATTGGAGCGGCTCAATGCACGGGTCGATATGATCTATTCGCTCTGTCAAAAGCACCGTGCGAAGGATCTCTCGGAGCTACTGGAGGTGAGGGATCGATACATCGAGCAGCTCGGCACAATCGTGGGGGCTGATGAGCAGATCGGGGCGCTCAGGAGGAGCATCGAGGAGTGTGAAAAGAGCGCTCGAAATATAGCTCGGAAGATCGGAGCTAAGCGTAGAGCTGTAGCGCCAAAATTTGCGAAAGAGATCGTGGCGCTGCTTGGGCGTTTGGGGATGGAGAGCGCACAGTTTAGGGTTGAGATCACCGAGGGTAACACATTGATGGAGAGTGGGTTGGATACAATCGAGTTCCTTTTTACATCGGTTGCAGGCAAAACACCGCAGCCCATCGCCTCGATCGCCTCGGGTGGTGAGATCTCACGTGTGATGTTGTCGCTCAAGGCGATCTTAGCACGTTACGTATCGCTGCCGACAATCATATTTGACGAGATCGACACAGGTGTATCGGGGCGCATTGCCGATGCGATGGGTGAGATCATAGCTGAGCTATCGAAGTCGATGCAGGTGATCGATATAACACACCTGCCGCAGGTTGCATCGAAGGGTGAGAGCCACTTCGTAGTGTACAAAGAGGGCGGCAAAACAAACATCACAAGGCTAACAGCGGAGCAGCGAATAGATCAAATCGCAACGATGATTTCGGGTAGCCGTGTGACGGAGGCGGCACTGACACAGGCGAAGGAGCTGTTGACGCAGTTATGAGTTATGGCTTGCTTGTATGAGCTGAGTAGGGCTGAGTAAGGCTGAGTAGGGCTGAGTAATTACTGAGTAGGGCTGAGAAGCGAGCCCGACTCAGCGTTACTCAGCGTTACTCAGCCTTACTCAGTAATACTCAGCCTTACTCAGCAGCAGCAGCCAAAAAAAACAAAACCAAGAAAAAAACTTGCAAAAAAAGAGAACTTTCACTACATTTGGGAAAAACCAACCAACAATGAGAGAGATCAAGATTTTTTGCGAAGTGTGCCAAGGCGATCGCCGTGAGCTATTCATCACTGCAGGGAGCTCGCTGTTAGAGCTCGCTGAACAGATGTGTGTGGAGTGCGAATTGCCCGTGATAGCCGCCTTTGTGAATAACCGTATCAAGGAGCTGAGCCATCGAATCTACACAACATCACTCGTTAGATTTGTCGATATAACAACATTTGCTGGGGCACGTGTCTATCAACGCACGATGCAGTTGGTGGTGCAGTGTGCCGTCGAGGAGCTGATGCCCTCACGACATATATTCATCCGCCACTCGATGGGTGTCAACGGTCTCTATTGCGAAGTGGAGGGGGTGGCTGGATTGGCACCGCTCTCCGATTATGAGGTCTATGCAATCCGTGACAGAGTGCGGCAAATCGTCAACGACAACAGCCCCATAACACGTGAAAAACTCCTCACCGAGAGTGTCGCAAAGATATACAGGCAGAGAGGTTATTACGACAAAGTGTCGCTGCTCGAAACACGCCCTCGCCTCTTTAGCGAGATCTATACGCTACGTGGGTCGGTGGGTTACTTTTACGGGTCGCTTGCCCCATCGACTGGTTATGTCGACCTCTTTGAGATTGAACCCTATCACTCGGGGTTTTATGTTGGATTGCCCTGCCGAAATAATCCGCATCGGGTTAGCGTCTCGCCCAATCAGACGAAGATGTTCAATGTCTTTCAACTCCACCAACGTTGGGTCGATATTATGGGCGTGCAGACGGTGGGGGCACTCAACGAAAAGATCATAAAGGGCGACAGTGGCGAGATGATAAAACTCGCTGAGGCGCTCACCGAGAGGGGCTTGGCTGAGGCGGCAGATGATATTGCGGCGGCGCACGAAGAGCGTGGCTGTCGAATGGTGCTGCTCGCTGGACCATCATCGAGCGGCAAGACAACAACGGCTAAACGGCTCGGTGTGCAGCTGCAGGTGTTGGGTTACTCGCCCGTGCTCATCTCGCTCGATGACTACTTCGTGGCTCGGGAGCTCACGCCACTCGATGAGTTTGGTGAGTATGATTATGAGGCGCTGGAGGCGATCGACCTCAGGCGATTTAACGAAAATTTGGGTCGGCTATTTGCAGGCGAGAGTGTCGATATTCCTCGGTACGACTTCATCACGGGCGAGAGCCAACTGCATAAACATCCACTCTCGCTCAACGATAACTCGATACTCATCGTGGAGGGAATACACGGTCTAAACCCTCGGCTCACACCCGAAATCGACCCAGCGCTGATCTATAGAGTCTACGCCTCGTGCTTCACAACAATAGCGATGGATAACGCCTCACGAATAGCCTCGGCAGATAACCGCCTGCTTAGACGTATGGTGAGAGATAACACACAGCGTGGCGCTAATGGCGAGAGAACACTCGCACGATGGGAGAGCGTGAGACGTGGCGAAGAGAGACATATATTCCCCTATCAAGAGAATGCCGATCGAATGATAAACACCGCACTCTTTTACGAAATATCTGTGCTCAAACCCTACGCCGAGAAGATCCTCCGTGAAGTGCCGAACACAGGCGTGGAGTTTGAAGAGGCTTCACGTATGCTCAAATTCCTCGACCATTTCATCGAAATATCTCCAGACGAAATTCCGCCAACATCAACCCTCCGTGAATTTATCGGCGGCGGTAGCTTCGTGTATTAAGCGGTGGTAGCTTCGTGTATTAAGCGGCTGAATTGCGGTCGCTTTGGCTTGCCGCAATCTTCGGTTTAGAAACTTGATGGGCTTGCCGCAATCTTTGGTTTATAAAAAAGCCGAAAAATCTCTAATAAAAAGTTGTATGGCAAAAAATAATATCATACCTTTGCCGTATAATTAATTTTAGAGAAAATGAAAGTAGAGAACAAAAAAAAGGTCGCTGTAAACTATAAACTAACTGTTGAGGGCGTTGTTGCCGATGAGTCTCGCCCAGGTGAGCCACTGGAGTTTATCTTCGGTGCAGGTATGCTGCTCCCTAAGTTTGAGGAGGCTATCTTGGGTTTGGAGGCTGGCGAGAAGGTCGCTTTCACACTCGCTCCAGCTGATGGTTATGGCGAGGTGAATCCTGAGGCTATCGTTGAGCTCCCTAAGAGTATATTTGAGGTGGAGGGCGAGGTTCCTGAGGATATGCTTTTTGAGGGTAACCACATCCCGATGGCGGACGCACAGGGTAACCGTTTGATGGGTATCGTTAAGAGCGTGGGCGAGGAGTCAGTGATGATGGACTTCAACCACCCAATGGCTGGCGCTACACTCAACTTCGAGGTGGAGGTCGCATCGGTACGTGACACTACTCCAGAGGATTTCGCTCCTCAGGGCGGTTGTAGTTGCGGTTGTGGCGATAGCGACTGTAGCTGTGATGGCGACTGCAGCAACGGATGCCACTAATTAGTTAGGAGTTATTAGTTAGGAGTTATGAGTTATGAGTTAGGAGTTAGGGGTTAGGGGTTAGGAGTTAGGAGTTAGGAGTTATTAGTTATTAGTTATTGGCTTGCTCTCAGTAATACTCAGTGTTACTCAGCCTTACTCAGTAATACTCAGCCCTACTCAGCCCTACTCAGCCCTACTCAGCAAAACCCAGCAAACAACAAAGATATGCAACAACTAACAGAGAGAGAGGTAGCCAAGCTTGTGGAGCGTGGTTGCTCGGCAGAGGATTGGGCGCAAGTGTTTGTTGCAGAGGGGTTTGACCCTGCTCAGCTTAGGTCGGTTCACTTCGGTGGACGGGTCGAGATTGCCCAGCGGGTGAGGATCGCACGTAGCTACGTCGCAAACTACATAATTGGAGACGACACCGTAATAGAGGATGTCACACGGCTAGAGTGTCGTTGTGAATCCTCTTTTGCTAATGGTGTACCTGTGGCAACCATCAACGAGAATGGCGGTCGCACGGTGAAGATTTATGATGAGCTAAGGGCGCAGACTGCATACATTTGGGCTCTCTATCGACACGAGAGCGAGATGTGTAGCGCAATCGATCGGATGGTCGAGAGTTACGCTCAGACTAAACGCTCAGCGATGGGGCGCATCGGGCGTGGTTGCTCAATTATCGGTGCGAGGCTTATTCGTGAGGTCGATATTCGTGACGGGGTGCAGATCGAGGGGGCCTCTAAGATCGAGTGCGCAACGTTGATGTGTGAGAGCTACGTTGGTGTCGATGTCAAGATGGAGCAGACGATCGTTGCCGAGGGTGCACGTCTCGACACGGGGGCTACTCTGGAGCGCTGTTTCGTGGGTGAGTGTTCGATCGTTGCATCGGGATTCTCGGCTATTGACTCATTGATATTTGCATCGTCACACCTCGAAAATGGCGAGGCGGCGGCGATATTTGCTGGCGCTTATACAGTGTCGCACCATAAGTCGTCACTGCTCATTGCTGGGCTCTTCTCATTCTTCAATGCGGGGAGCGGATCAAATCAGAGCAACCATCTCTTTAAGTGTGGCGCTGTGCATCAGGCTCTGCATCCACGTGGGTGTAAATTCGCCAGTGGGGCTTACGTGATGTCGCCAGCTTGGGAGGGTGCTTTCACGATGGTGAAGGGGTCGCACTCTAAGCATCACGACACCTCGGTTTTTCCATTCTCATATCTCATTGAGGATGGCGGTCGGTCGCTATTGATGCCTGCAGCGAACTTGACGAGCTACGGCACGGAGAGAGATATGAAGAAGTGGTCACAGCGAGATCGGAGGGTGCGCCGCCGTGATGTGATAAATTATGAGGTGCACAATCCATACCTGACTTCAGCGATGGTGAGGGCGGTAAACACGATCCACACGTTGAGCGAGGAGAACCCTACGGCGGAGCAGTATATGTGGGAGCGAGTGGTGATCAAACCTTCGTTAATGCGCAGAGGATTAGGACTTTACAATAAGGCGATTGCAGCCTCATTGGGGGCGATGCTCTCGAAGGGGCGTTTCGTTGAGGCTAACCCTCAGGGTGAGTGGGTCGATGTGGCTGGGGCTTATCTGCCGATGTCGCTCGTTCGGGAGATTATCGATGATATTGGTTCGGGGGCGATTGGGCGACTTTCACAGATCGATGAGCGGTTTGCTGAGGTTGCGGCTCGTTATGATGATTACGCCTATAGCTACGCATATATACTTTTAACTCAGCTACTTGGCGCTGAACCTACAGCGGAGCAGATCGCCTCGACAATAGAGGCAGCAGAGGCAGCAGAGGCGGAGCTGGAGAGGATGCGTGAGAGCGATAGGGCGAGAGATTGCTCGTTAGATATGGCGGTGGGGTACGGTGCTGACTCATTGGATGAGGCGGTGAAAGAGGCTGATTTCAAGAGTGTTAGAGGGCTGAACTAAACAGAGAATTAGAACTAGACTGAGACTGAGACTGAGACTGAGACTGAGACTGAGACTGAGACTGAGACTGAGACTGAGGCGAAATAATTTTAATATATAAACAATGGTTACTGGCGGTGCAGATGGTGTGCGTAGGCGTATATTATTTGTGGTGCTGGTTGATATTTCAGCGTCACTAACCGACTATGTGCCAGCGAGTTGTATGGTGGAGAATAGGTTGCTCAGTGAGGTGGTGATCGAGCGGCTCAATGAGTTGATAGCGGAGTTGTATCGACGTTATAATGGGGATCAGTCGAGCTATCGAGAGGTTGCAGTTGTTGGTTATTCGGGTAATGGTGTAAAGACGATTGTTGGCGATGGAGGGCGGCGAGCGATACCGATTGCGGAGCTTGGGCAGATCTCGATCAGTGGTGAGTGGTTGGAGATCAGGGCGTTAACGCAGCTCGACAGGTTTGGTTGGTACGACGAGTTGCCGTGTGGTGATTCGATGGCGGAGGGGTGTCTGGATTTTAAGGGGTGCAGGGCGATGTTGATGGGATTTTTAACGGCTGCAAAGGTTGTTGAGGAGTGGCAACGTGAGCAGCTCTTTGACGAGAGGAGTAGAGCTTGTGTGATAAATTTGACGGGCGGTATTCCAGAGGATTGCAGCGCTGAGGTGTTGGATGGTGCAGCGCAATTTGTGAAGTCAATCAATAGGGATAATACCTTGGTTATGAATGTGTTGATGAATGAGAGGAGCGATTCGAGACGTGATTTTAGCTATCCAACAGATAAGGAGCTTGCGAGGGATCGGTCGCTGTTGGTGAGGTTGTTAGCATCGCTCTCTTCGGTGGTTGACGGGCGGCGTGCTGTGGGTGTCAACGCCTCGGTTTTGGAGATGTTATCACGGCTAGATATAGATGGCGAGAAATTTGCAGCAAAGAGCAGCAAAGAGCATCAGAAGGCGCAAGAGAAGCAAGCAAAATTAAGCGTTGCAAATTAAGCGTTACAAATTAAGCATTAAGAATTAAGCATTAAGAATTACGAATTAAGCATTAAAGATAATGGAGAGTGTAAAGACATTGATAATAGGCAGTGGACCAGCAGGTTTCACATCGGCAATTTATCTATCACGGGCGAACCTCTCGCCAGTGTTGTATGAGGGTGTTGAGCCCGGTGGACAGCTCACGACAACGACTGAGATTGAGAATTTCCCGGGCTATCCCGATGGTGTTGACGGCACACAGATGATGGATGATTTGCGTCGCCAAGCAGGGCGATTCGGTGCGGATATTCGCACGGGTGTCATCACTGAGGTTGACCTCGGCTCACGACCATTTAGGGTTGTGGCGGATGGTGCGCACGAGATCTCGGCCGAGACGATCATCATCGCTACGGGCGCTACAGCGAAGTATTTAGGCTTGCCCTCAGAGATGCAGTACAGGGGTCAGGGCGTGAGTGCGTGTGCAACGTGTGATGGATTTTTCTATCGCAAAAAGGTTGTGGCGGTTGTTGGCGGTGGCGACACGGCGGCTGAGGAGGCTACCTACCTATCGACACTCTGCAAAAAGGTCTATTTGATCGTTCGCAAGGGTCATCTTCGTGCGTCAAAGGCGATGCAACAGAGGGTTATGGAGCGTGAGAATATCGAGGTTCTATTTGAGCACAATGTGACGGAGGTGTTGGGCGATAGCTCGGGCGTAACGGCTGTGAATATCGAGCATACATCGGGCGAGAGACAACTCTTGGCGGTCGATGGATTGTTCCTAGCGATTGGTCACCACCCCAATACGGAGCTCTTTGCAGGGCAATTGGAGCTGGATGGCGAGGGTTATATCTCGACCACAGCAGGGACATCTAAGACGAGTGTCGAGGGTGTATATGCAGCTGGTGATGTGAAGGATCCGCACTATAGGCAGGCGATCACAGCGGCTGGATCGGGGTGTGTGGCGGCGTTGGATTGCGAAAGATTTTTGCTGTAGTAATCGAGCGTTGCAAGGCGGCGAAATTTCAAAGATCGCTAAAGCTGAGTAAGGCTGAGTAAGGCTGAGTAGGGCTGAGTAAGGCTGAGTAGGGCTGAGTAAGGCTGAGTAGGGCTGAGTTGTCAAATACTCAGCCCTACTCAGCCTTACTCAGTGATTACTCAGCTCTATTTTCCGTTGAAAGTATTCATAGTGAGCGCCGTGCCAGCCGTGGCAAACGACAACACAGCCTTGCCGAAGAGCTCCAACCGCTCGGGTAATGCAGCAAGCTCATCCTCGCCCCACTCACCCAATACATAATCCACCTGATGACCCTTCGCAAAATCACCGCCAACACCAAAGCGAATACGGCTGTATTGATCCGTGCCAAGCAGCTCCGTGATGTTGCGCAACCCATTGTGACCACCGTGGCTACCCTTCATACGCATACGAAACGTGCCGAACGGAATGGCAATGTCGTCCGAGATGATGAGCAAATTCTCAATCGGTATCTTCAGCTGCTCCATCCAGTAACGCACAGCCTTGCCCGATAGATTCATATAGGTCGACGGCTTGAGCAACGTGATCGTGCGACCCTTGTGCCTGAGCTCAGCAACATCACCATATCGCCCCACGGTAAAAGAGATGTTGGACACCCCAGCAAGGGCATCCAACACTTTAAAACCAATGTTGTGACGAGTATCCGCATACTCCGAGCCAATATTCCCAAGCCCTACAACAAGATATTTCATACTCTAAAAGTTTATTTATTGCCTGCTTTGTGCTGCCGCTCCGAAGGTTCACACCGCTTGCGCTGTAAAATTTGGTATGTGCGCCAGTTTTGGTACCCCGTGAGGATTAAAAACCGCAAGGATGTGCCGAAGATGGCGTGCAGAGCAGATTTTACAAACTATTTTGCTGCTGTTTGAGCCGAACGTGTGGCACGTGTCACACGTACTGCGCAGACTGCTGTCGTAGCTGGCGTAACGAACTTAACATTCTCAACGCTAAGGTCGCCCACGAAGATAGTCTTACCAAGCTCCAACGCTGTAACATCTATAACGATCTCGTCTGGAAGGTTTGCCTCCATAGCGCTCACGATGAGCTTACGAGCTGAAAGAGCCAACTTACCACCGACCTTAACACCGGCTGCTGTTCCGTCAAGACGTACTGGAATAGCGATTGATACAGGCTTGTTGTCGATCACACGGAAGAAGTCGATGTGAAGAATCTGCTCACGTACTGGGTGAAACTGCACGTCACGAAGCACTGCCTTCTCAACCTTACCGTCGATGTTAAGCTCCACGATGTACGAGTTAGGTGTGTAGATCAACTGCTTAAGATCCTTAGCCTCAACTGAGAACGATACAACATCGCCACCACCATAGACAACACAAGGAACAAGTCCCTCACGGCGAACCGCCTTAGTAGCCTTCTTACCGTACTCGGCACGTGCTACTGCTGAAATCTGAATTGTTTTCATTTTCTTTATTTTAATGTTACCACCATCGGCACTCACTGCTGCCTCACCACGCTTGGCGGTGTGCAGAGCCCATAACCGACTGATTTGGCTGCAAATGTAGTTATTTAATTTCTAATCTGCAAATTAGCGACTATTTTTTTTATTTCATATTGTATATTGATTTTTTTTTACTATCTTTGCACCATAAAATGAGACAGACTGCTAACATATATATGTATCAGGGTGACCCCACTGCAGCGTGGGGTTGGAGGATCATTTTTTAGAAATTAGGGATAACCATTTGGTTATCCTTTTTTTTGGGGAGCAAGCTCCCTTTTAGCAAGGTGGTCAAGCTCAGTAATACTCAGTATAAAAATAAAAAACAAAGCGATGGCAAAGAGAGTGGTTATAAAGGGGGCAAGCATCTACACCAAAGAGGGTGTGGTGAGAGCCGATGTTGCTCTAGCTGAGGGTCGCATCTCGGCAGTTGAGCCCACAATAGAGCCCACTGAGGCGGATGAGGTCGTTGAGCTAAATGGCGCAACGCTATTCTCGGGCTTTGTCGATCTGCACGTCCACTTGCGTGAGCCCGGTTTTTCAAGAAAAGAGACCATCGCAACAGGTACAGCAGCCGCTGCGAGGGGCGGTGTGACGACCCTATTCACGATGCCAAACCTTTCGCCCGTACCCGACACCGTGGAGCACATCGGGCAGCAGTTAGATATAATCAAGCAGGATGCAGTGGTCAACGTGATCCCCTACGCCTCGATCACAATGGGGCAAAAGGGTGCTGGTGAGCTGGTCGACTTTGAGGCGTTAGCACCGCTCTGTGGCGGGTTCTCGGACGACGGCAGGGGTGTGCAGAGTGATGAGCTAATGGAGCAGGCGATGGTCGAGGCGAAGAGAGTCGACAGACCGATCGTGGCGCATTGTGAGGTCGATGCACTTCTGCGCAAGGGTTACATTCACGATGGCGAGTATGCAAGGCTGAATGGTCATAGAGGCATCTGTTCCGAGAGCGAGTGGGCACAGGTAGAGCGTGATTTGAAGATAGTTGAGAGGGTGGGGTGTCAGTATCACGTTTGCCACATCTCGACCAAGGAGACGGTCGATTTGATACGTCAATACAAGGCGAAGGGGTGCAGAGTGAGTTGCGAGACAGCGGCGCACTATCTAATCCTCACCGATATGGATCTCAAGGAGGAGGGGCGTTTCAAGATGAACCCACCGATACGTTCGGCAGAGGATCGTGCGGCATTGATTGAGGGCATTGTGGATGGCACGATCGATGTTATAGCGACCGACCACGCACCGCACACCGCTGAGGAGAAGAGCCGTGGGTTGGAGAAGAGCGCCTTTGGGGTTGTAGGTATTGAGTTTTCATTTGCGGCTATGTATCACAATTTTGTCCGCACGGGTATTATTTCGTTAGATCGGCTCGTTGAATTGATGTCGAGCAGGGCGAGGGAGCTATTCGGATTGGAGAGGGTGGCGATAGAGGTTGGCTCGGTGGCTGATTTGGTGGCGATAGATTTGACGGAGAGTTATAAGATCGACCCCGAGGAGTTTGTGTCGATGGGCAAGGCTACACCGCTGGAGGGGAGAGAGGTGACGGGAAGAGTGTTGGCGACGTGGGTAGGAGGGGAGGGGAGCTAGCTCCCTTTTAGCTTTGGCTTGCCTGTATGAACTGAGTAAGACTGAGTAGGGCTGAGTAGGGCTGAGTAAGACTGAGTAGGGCTGAGTAAGACTGAGTAGGGCTGGGGAGAGAAAGAGAAGAAGAAGAGAAAAAAAATAAATAAAAAAATAT
>JBCQUE010000081.1:0-3666 GCA_047174325.1 Rikenellaceae bacterium
GTGTGAATGTGAGGAGTGGATGGTGTGAATGTGAAGTGTGGACGGTGAAGCGTGAAGCGTGGATGGTGTGAATGTGAGGAGTGGATGGTGAAGCGTGAAGAGTGGATGGTGTGAATGTGAGGAGTGGATGGTGTGAAATGGATGGTGAAGTGTGGATGGTGGATTGCCTGCGGGTTATAATAGCTCCCGTATGGCAATTCACCATTAATGATTAATCATTAATCATTAAGCTGCTTGATCCCGTGCGGTGTCTCGGTGATGCCGCTGCGGCGTGTGTGTTTTCGGATGTTTACGTTTTTTGTTATTGACTCCTTGGTTTTGTAGGGGCGCTTGTGGTCTAGGTGGAGCACTATGGCTGAGTAGCGCAACTGCTTGGGTTTGATGCCTCGGTTGAAGAGGCGCTCGCCAAATTCTCGATCCTGTCCGCCGTACTGCATCTGCTCGTTGAAGCCGTTCGCAGCTACTGCATCTGCCCTCCAGCCCGAGGCGTTGCAGCCGTTCCACGTCGCCTTGGTTGGGGTTATGAAGTTCATCATCTTGGTGAACCACTCACTTTGAACCAACTTTGTGAATTTGAAGTTGAGCTTTAGCCCCTCGCCTCGCAACCAACCGATCGTGAAGGCTCGCCCACTCTCAACATCATCGAGTGTGATCTGCTCGCTAAGTGCCATCGATAGTTTGAAGTAGCCGCCCGAGAGGAGGTAACCACGCTCAGCGTGAGCAAGGTGTGTCGAGATAAAATCACGGCGAGGTATGCAATCTTGGTCTGTGAAGATGAGGTAGTCAGCAGTCGATGCCCCCACAGCACGATTCAAGATACGTGACTTCTGAAAGCCATTATCCTCGTGCCACACGTGCGTGATGGGCAGCCGATCACGAAATGAGTCGATCAACGCCCGTGTCTCCTCACGTGAACCATCATCCGCTATGACGATCTCATCCGCCATACGATCCTGAAAAAGATAGCCCCACAGCGTCTTTTCCAACCACTTCGGGTTGTTGTATGTCGAGATTACCACTCCGACTTTTATACTCTGCTCACTCATAATTATATAGTTTGTGGATCGAGCCCATTTTTACAAAAATAGCTATTGGTTGCCTGTTTGCGCTCCATCATCTCGATATTCTCGCTCTGATCGCTCCAGTTCTCTTTGTGGTAAATATGATACTGCACCGCCAAATTTCTCGCCGACACAAGTCGATAGCCAGCAGTCCTAAATCGCCAAACGAGATCTATATCCTCGCCAATTGCTGGGCGTGTGTAATCCTCATCAAAACCATTTATATCATATATCGCCCTCTTCGAGAATGACATATTGCACCCCTTAAGATTCTGCATCTTGCGTAGCGATGGGACAAAACCGAAGAGCGATTTGGGGTCAATAAAGATACCCTCCTCGACAAAGCCGCAACCCCTCTTGCCGCCAAAAGCGACCATCTTTAGCAGCCGCTTTTCGATCTCTTTGTAGCTACTTAAATCACTCATCAACAGATCGCTAAGCTCACTATTGAGCTTAACACGCTTGCCAGCAACCACACCTCGCTCACTCGCTAGCCCGAGGTGGAACTCCACAAATCGAGGATGCAGCACACAGTCACCATCGACAAAGATTAGATAGTCGCTCTGAGCCGCCTTGATTGCTCTATTTAGCGCTCTATTCTTCTGCCAACCACAATCGCTCTGAGTGAGGTGTTGGTAGCTGTGAACAAATGGATACGACCCGCAGAACTCCGCAACAGATTGGTGCTCAGCATCCTCCGAGATTATGATCTCAAAATTCTGCTCGCTCTGCATCTTCAACGAATCGAGCACACACCGCAGCGTCTCGACATTGTTGTATATCGATATTATTACACTAGCCTTAAACGGCTGCACTGCTTCATTCATCCTCATAATGTGAATTAATTCCACCACAAAGGTATAAATTTATCTCTAATAATCGCACATTTTCACCCTTTTGGCACATTATTAATTATAGTAAGTAGTGTAAAACAATTATTGCCATATTTTTAAAAGCACTCTTAGAGCGATATTTTTCACTATTAAATCTCAATATAGAATAACTATATTTTCGATTCAATAGCAAAAAATCTCATCTCCAATAGCACTCTTAAAAACACACCAATAATTATTTTACCCTACTTAAATATAGATTGCAGGAGTGAAAAATGAGAGAAAAATGTTATTTTCCTAACAAAATTATAGCGATTCTTAATAAAAATTATTAAATTTGCCGATGGTTCGGTTGTGTCGAGCTCGACAGAGACCAATCAGGGGGGGGGCGAAAGAGATAAAGATAGGAAGAGAGGAAGAGAGGAAGAGAGGAAGAGAGGAAGAGAGGAAGAGAGGAAGGAAGGAAGAGAAAGATTATTCACAAACACAAATATTAATTTAAACAAAATTATGGTATCTTACAAAGAACTAGGTCTTGTAAACTCTAAGGAGATCTTCAAGAAAGCATTCGAGGGTGGCTACGCTATCCCAGCATTCAACTTCAACAATATGGAGCAGATGCAGGCAATCGTTCAGGGTTGCGTTGAGGCATCGTCACCTGTTATCCTACAGGTATCTTCTGGTGCTCGTAACTACGCTAACCAGACACTTCTTCGCTATATGGCGCAGGGTGCTGTTGAGTACGCTAAGGAGTTGGGCAAGAACATTCCAATCGTGTTGCACCTTGACCACGGTAACTCATTTGAGTTGTGCAAGAGCTGTGTTGATATGGGATTCTCTTCTGTAATGATCGACGGATCACACCTTTCATATGAGGATAACGTTGCTCTTACAAAGAAGGTTGTAGAGTATGCACACGCACACGACGTAACTGTTGAGGGTGAGCTAGGAGTATTGGCTGGCGTTGAGGATGACGTATGCGCTGAGCACCACACTTACACTGAGCCAGATCAGGTTGAGGATTTCGTAAGCAAGACAGGTGTTGACTCACTTGCAATCTCAATCGGTACTTCACACGGTGCTAACAAATTCAAGCCAGAGCAGTGTACTCGTAACGAGGATGGTATCTTGGTTCCACCAGCACTTCGTTTCGACATCCTTAAGGAGATCGAGCAGCGTATCCCTGGATTCCCAATCGTACTTCACGGAGCATCTTCAGTTCCACAGGAGTATGTAGCTGAGATCAACGCTAACGGTGGCGCTTTGAAGGATGCAATCGGTATCCCAGAGTCACAGCTTCGTGAGGCTGCAGCTAGCGCAGTATGTAAGATCAATATCGACTCAGACGGTCGTTTGGCTATGACAGCGGCTGTACGTCGTATCTTCAACAACGTTCCTGCTGAGTTCGACCCACGTAAGTACTTGGGCCCAGCTCGTGACGAGTTGAAGAAGCTCTACAAGCACAAGTGTGAGAACGTTTTGGGTTCAGCAGGTAAGGCTGAGTAATCAAGACACAACGCTAGCCGATAGATTCGGCTAAATGAGCAAAGGGCGATCCATCTATTTGGGTCGCCCTAACTATTTGGGGTGGTTGCTAGTTAGCAGTCGAGATTATTTGTCGCCGTAGTGCCCATAGGTGGAGATCGCAATCAGGCACTATAAAAAATATTGTGTAAACAGAGATCCGGGTCGAGGTAGCCGCAAGGCTACGCCTCGATTCTGTTTTCAAATATAGCAATAAATTGGTTCATAACAATGCCCCAGTTGCGAAT
>JBCQUE010000036.1:0-22160 GCA_047174325.1 Rikenellaceae bacterium
TGAGCGGTGGTGCAGTTGATGGTCGGGCGATGGTGAGCGGTGGTGCGGCTGATGGTCGAGCGATGGTGAGCGGTGGTGGTGCGGCAGGGTCACGTCCGAAGATGTTGAACCTCTTTGCATACACGGGTGGTGCATCGTTGGCTGGGGCATCGGCTGGGGCTGATGTTACGCACGTTGATTCGGTTAAACAGGTTGTTACGTGGTCACGTGAGAATATGGAGCTCTCGGGGTTGGATGGCGTTCGTTGGGTTGTGGAGGATGCACTGAAGTTTGTGAGGCGAGAGGTTAGGCGAGGCAGCCGTTATGACGCTATTGTTCTCGATCCGCCAGCGTATGGTCGTGGGGCGAATGGCGAGCGGTGGATTTTGGAGGAGAATATTGAGGAGATGTTGCGCCTCTGTGGGGAGCTGTTGAGCGATCGCAAGGGTAGCTTTGTTGTGCTGAACCTCTACTCGATGGGTCTCTCATCGACGTTGGCTCGCACGGCTATGCACCAAGCCTTTGGAGTGCCGAGTGGTGAGCAGCGTGGTGAGTTGGTGATGGTGGACAGAGCTCAGAAGGAGTTGCCGCTGGGGACGTATTATAGATTTCAGAGATAGCGAAAATAGATTAGCGAAGATAGCGAAAACAGATTAGCGAAGATAGCGAAAACAGATTAGCGAAGATAGCGAAAACAGATTAGCGAAGATAGAAAAGAGTTATACCTATATATTAATAGAGAGATGGAGCATAAAACAGAGAGCATAAAGATCCACAACAGGAGCTTCCGCCCGATGATCTCGGCAGAGGAGATTGCCTCAGCGGTGGAGCGTGTGGCGGCGAGGATCAACGAGGATTATAGAGATTGCGAGCAGTCGCCGTTGGTGATGGGTGTGCTCAATGGCTCATTTATATTTATGGCGGACTTGGTTCGCCAACTCGATGTTAGGTGTGAGTTGATCTTTGTGAAGATGAGCTCATACTCGGGGTTGTCGACTACGGGCAAGGTGCGCACGATGATTGGGCTCAATCAAGATATTACGGGTCGAGATGTGATTGTTGTTGAGGATATTGTCGACACGGGGGTGAGTATCGCTCACGTTATGAATATGTTGCGCAGTATGGGTGCTGGGTCGGTGCGTGTCTGTACGCTCTTTTTCAAGCCCGATTCTTATAGAGCGGATGAGCATATTGACTATAAGGCGATGGAGATCGGCAGTGAGTTTATCGTTGGGTATGGTTTGGATTACGACGGTTTGGGTCGTGAGCTTGGGGGTATCTATGTTGTTGAGGAGGAGGCGTAGCGATGAGTGGCGAGAAGTTAGCTGTTGTAGAGGCGTTCTACACGATTCAGGGCGAGGGGGCGAACACGGGGCGAGCGGCGTATTTTATCCGTTTGGCGGGGTGTGATGTCTGCTGTGCGTGGTGTGATGCACGGGAGAGTTGGGCGGCAGGGCGTTATGAGCAGCAGAGTGTCGAGAGTATCGTGGAGGGTGTGAGAGCGGCAGGGGCACGGACGGTGGTGATCACGGGTGGCGAGCCTTTGATGCACAACCTCGATGAGTTGACACGGGCGCTGCACAGGATGGGTTGCGAGGTGTTGTTGGAGAGTTCGGGGTCGCACCCGTTGAGCGGTGAGTTTGATTGGATCTGTATCTCGCCCAAGAGGCGTAAGATGCCGATGGCGTGGGCGTACGGTGCGGCTAGCGAGTTGAAGATGGTGATCTCGGGGGCGGAGGATTTTACGTTAGCTCGGGAGTGTGCGCAGCGAGTGGGGGAGGGGTGCAGGCTCTATCTGCAGCCCGAGTGGAGCGTGGCTAAGGAGGTTATGGATTTAATTGTAGAGTATGTAAAGGCGAATCCAAGGTGGAGGGTGTCGCTGCAGACTCATAAATATATGGAGATACCGTAATGAATAGTGCAAATGGAGCGAAGGGCGCAAAGGGTGCAAATGGTGCGAAGGGTGCAAAGGGTGCAAAGGGCGCAAAGGGTGCAAAGGGCGCAAATGGAGCAAAGGCGAGTGGTCTTAAGGAGCGCTGCTCGGGGGCGGTGGATTATATCAAGGCGAATCTTTGGACGCTGCTCACCATCACGATTGTTGTGATGATGTCGGTGATGATCGGGCGCAATGTTGTACACGCTGTATCGATTGGTTTGGAGATCGGAAGTTTGGAGCGTGAGAGGGAGCACTATCAGTACTTGGTGACACGTGATAGTTCGCTGCTTGAGGGGCTTAATCGAGATGAGGAGCTGGTGAAGTTTGCACGTGAAAATTTCTTTATGCAGGGGGCAAACGAGGAGATATATGTGATAGAATAGCGATTAATTGCATTTTTTTGCGAAATTAGTTGCATAATCGAAATATTATATCTAATTTAGCGTTAGGAGACGGCATACCTTTGGGTGTGATGTAGAATTGTGTACGTTTTATGCAGCTCTCGTGTCGCCTAAATTTGTAACCAACCAACCGCAATAAAACCTAAAATTGTAATGAAAAAACTAATCTATTTACTGACGGAGAGGTTTGCGCTTCTCGCTGCTGTAGCGCTTCTTGTCGCAGCGTGCGCTAAGGATGAGGTCGAGACTAAGGCTGAGAGTGAGGAGGAGAGCGAGTATGTCACAGTCTTTAACGAAGTGCCCGATGAGTACACCGAGGCGACACTCGAAGATACGCTGATCGATCTATTTGGCGAGAGCTACGCTTTCTATGTTCAGAAGATCAAGGTGACGGGCGAGATCAACCAAGCGGATTTCGATGTGCTTGCAACATTCGCTTATGTTGACTTGAGTGATGTGCGTATCGTTAACTCGGTGCAGGTGGGAGCTACATCCACTAGTGAGTCGGGTGATGGTCTTAGCTACACGGCAAATGTAACGGAGGGTCACGCAATCCCTCGCTACGCATTCTCTATTGAGTACACAGGTACGCCAGTGTTGAAGGAGATCATCCTTCCTACTGACCTTAACGCTATCGGTAAGTCGGCGTTCTACGGCAACACTAAGTTGGAGCGTGTGGTCTTCAAAGATCCAGCTGAGGCGTATGTGCCCGAGACGGAGTATGACGACGAGGGTAATGAGATCGAGAGTACGTATGATCCCGATGCAATCAGTATGACAATCTATCCAGGTGCATTCTCGGGTTGTAAGTTGCTGTCGGATTCGGAGTTCGATTTGAGCCCTGTGAAGAGTATCGATCAGATCTTGGAGAACGCATTCGATAGCTGTATCGGTCTGCTTAGCTTCACGATCCCATCGGGAGTTGAGAAGCTCGGTAATCAGGTATTTAAGGATTGTACGGGTCTTACATCGGTGGATATTCCTAAGAGCATCACTACACTTGGCTCATCTATCTTCTTGAATTGTGAGAACTTGTCGGAGGTGACGGTGAACTGGGCTGAGAACTATGTTCCAAATATTGACCTAACTACATTCCCAACACAGTTCCGTACGAGCACTAAGGAGGCGGCAATCGCAATTCCAGATAGCGAGGAGATCTCAACGTACCACGATGTTACGGGTTGGAACTATTATGGATTGGTTCAGTACTCATCCAAAGATAATAGCCTTGAGAGTATCTACGGCACTGAGTTTACGGTCACTTCATCTGAGGTGAATGATGCTGTGAATAGTGGTGACCAAGATTCAGATCTATATGGTCTATTGGTTGATTACTACGGTGCGGACTTTATGGATGAGGATAAGACGTTCGACTTCTTGATCCTTGAAGGCGATATTACGGCGAATGACTTCCAGTATATGCAGAACTTTAAGAAGATCGACCTTTCGTCACTTACCGATATTGACTTCTATACAAATATCGCAACGGGCGAGAGCTATGATGTTGCATTTGTGCCAGATGACGCATTTAATGGAAATACAAAATTGGTGGAGTATATTGCGCCAACGAAGTATTCGCATAAGATCGGTAAGAGGGCATTTAAGGATTGTACAAGTTTGACAACTTACACTACGGCATCTACAACAACGGTTACGCTCTATGATGAGGAGGCGTTTATGGGTTGCTCGGCGCTTAGCAGTAGTTTCTACTTCTCATATTCAAATGCGGTGACTATTGGTGATAGGGCATTTAGTGGTTGTACGGTTCTTTCGGGTCTCAGTATGCAGCCATCGTCAGCATCGCTCGGCTCGGGTGAGAATGTCAACCAATATGATGGTGTGACATCGATCGGTGAGGAGGCGTTTAAGGATTGCGAGGCGCTCACTTCGGTTACATTCTCTAAGGGTTTGAGGGCTATCGGTGCTGATGCGTTTGATGGTTGTTATAAACTCACTACGATCTATACAGGTTGGGATAGCGATGATGTTGGATTTAGCGAGGTGCCAGTCTTGGCATTGGGTGTATTCCCAACAGATTTCTCTAAGAGCTCGAACCATAGTGGCGGTGTTGCTTACCCAGCGGCTACGCATAAGATTGTGGTGAAGGATGGCACGGAGAAGATGTTTAATGGTGTGAGCGGCTGGAGAGATTGCTATGCAATGACAAATGTGTCGGGTGAGGATTTCGATGCGAGTACGATCTACCGACCAGCTGAGTACTCGGGTTATTCGGTGCCTGATTTTGAAACCTCTCTTCAGTTGGTTAAAGATGCAAATGATACTTACTACACAGGTACAGGTGACGCATCTAGCCAACCATTGGTCATCGAGGGGTATATGACATCGACGGATGCAATCACTATGAAGAGCTACGGAGCAGGTAATGTTTGGAAGGTGATCGACCTCTCGGTGACAAATGTTCAGACGTTGTGCGAGGGTATGTTTGAAAATGCGTCAACGCTTGAAACGGTTAAATTGCCTAGTTCGATCGCTACGCTACCCTCGGGTATGTTTAAAGCTATGACGAATAGTCTGACACTCTACTTGAATTGGCTAACGCCTACGACTTTGTCTAATGCGTTGAGTAATGTGGATAATAGTACGAGTGGCACAGGCAACGTTACAGATTACTTCCCAAGTGGAACTACGTTCTATGTGAATAGTGCGGTTAAGAGCAAATTTGAGGAGATTATTGGAAATGGTGATAATGGTACTGTTGATAACATTGGAAGTGGAACCGAAGCAGGCTACACGGTAGAGGCGTTCTAACGAACACAACAAAAAAATGTTGCCCAAAATCACGCAAGTGGTTTTGGGCAATTTTTTATTAATGCTGCAAAATAGTGATCGAAACGGGCGATTCAACGATCGAGTAAGCGTACAGAGCGAGAAATAACTAAAAAAAATTAAAAAATCGATATTTCTTTGATATAGTGTGAAAAAGGTGTTGCGAATGTAAAAAATTAATTATATATTTGCATTACAAAAAACAGATATTAGCCTTATGAAGAGAAGAGTACAAGATGCCTTTGAGGCACGTTTCGGCGGTCGAGGACTACTATACGCAGCCCCAGGTCGCATCAATTTGATCGGTGAGCACACCGATTACAACGAGGGATATGTCCTTCCTGGAGCTATCGATATGGGTATCGTGGCGGCAATCCGTGCAAATGACACAAACGTAGTTCGTGCATACGCAATCGACCTAGATGAGTATGCTGAGGTAGACATCGATGGCGGTGTGCTGCCCGAGCAGAGTTGGTTGCGCTACATCTATGGTGTATGTTGCGAGGTGAAGAAGCGTGGTTTTAAGGTGTCGGGATTTGATGCT
This sequence comes from Rikenellaceae bacterium, assembly GCA_047174325.1. Lineage (GTDB taxonomy): Bacteria > Bacteroidota > Bacteroidia > Bacteroidales > Rikenellaceae > Alistipes. The sequence continues at coordinate 5,648 of JBCQUE010000036.1, forward strand.
GCATTCTCGGGCGATCTTCCTGCAGGTGGTGGTTTGTCATCATCGGCAGCGTTGGAGTCGGCATTTGGCTTTGCGGTGAGCGATATGTTCAATGGTGGCGAGATCGACCGCTTTGAGCTGGCTCGCATCGGTCAGTCGACAGAGCACAACTATTGCGGTGTGAAGTGCGGTATTATGGATCAGTTTGCGTCGTTGTTCGGCTCGAAGGATCACTTGATTCGCCTCGATTGCCGCTCGATGGAGTATGAGTACTTCCCATTCGAGAGCGAGGATTACCGCTTGGTGTTGGTCAACTCACGTGTTAAGCACGAGTTGTCAGGTTCACCATACAACCGCCGCCGTGAGAGTTGCGAGAGAGTTGCAGCGGAGCTCGGTGTGCCATCGTTGCGTGGTGTGTTGCTCGAAAAGGTGATGGAGCTTAAGGGTAAAGTTAGTGATGAGGATTTGAGCCGTGCGATATATGTTGTAGGCGAGGAGGGTCGTGTGTTGAAGGCGTGTGAGGCGTTGTGTCAAGGCGACTTCGAGACGGTTGGCGAGCAGATGTACGCTACACACCACGGCTTGTCGGTAGATTATGAGGTGAGCTGCGTGGAGCTCGACTACCTAAACGACATCGCTAAGGAGTGTGGTGTTACAGGTTCACGTATGATGGGTGGCGGCTTCGGTGGCTGCACAATCAACCTCGTGAAGAACGAGCTTTATGACGCATTCGTTAAGACGGCTGTCGAGAAGTTCGAGGCGAAGTATCAGATCAAACCCGAGGTGATTGATGTGGTAATTTCAGAGGGAGCACGCCGCTTGGAGTAACATAGATGATTAACGCCGACGACTATTGACGGCGTTAATCATTAATCATTATCGACGTTAATAATTAATCATTAAAAAGATATGAAACCAACACTTTTTGTACTTGCAGCAGGAATGGGTAGCCGTTACGGTGGACTCAAACAATTGGATGGTCTCGGCCCAAGTGGCGAGACTATTATGGACTACTCAATCTATGACGCATTGCGTGGTGGATTTGGCAAGGTGGTATTCGTGATCCGCAAGGATTTCGAGCCTGACTTCCGTGAGAAGATCCTTTGTAAATATGAGAACCATATCCCTGTGGAGCTTGTGTTCCAAGCGATCGACAACCTTCCTGAGGGCTTCACAGCACCTGAGGATCGCAAGAAACCGTGGGGCACAAACCACGCTGTATTGATGGGTAAGGATGTTATCAAGGAGCCTTTCGCTGTAATCAACGCTGACGACTACTACGGACGTGATTCGTTTGAGGTGTTGGCTCGCCAGTTGATGAGTGTAGAGGGCACTGAGGGTAACTACTCGATGGTGGGATACCGTGTGGGTAACACACTCTCGGAGAGCGGATCGGTGGCTCGTGGCGTATGTGCGACAAACGAAATGCGTATGTTGACAGATGTTGTGGAGCGCACAGCAATCGAGCGTATCGATGGAGCGATCTCATTCACAGATGAGAATGGCGAGGTTCAGACGTTGGAGGAGACGACACCTGTATCGATGAATATGTGGGGATTCACACCCGACTATTTCGCATACTCGGAGCGTATCTTCAAGGAGTTCTTGGCTGAGGAGATTGAGAATCCAAAGTCGGAGTTCTACATCCCTACAGCGATCAATAAGCTAATCAATAGCGGCGAGGCGACTGTTAAGGTGTTGGATACGACATCGAAGTGGTTTGGCGTGACGTATGCAGAGGATCGCCCATCGGTTGTGGCGAAGTTGCAGGCTTTGGTTGACGCTGGTGAGTACCCATCGCCACTCTTTAAGTAGAGGAGATCAATATTTATATAGAGGGGCTGTCGATGTTGACAGCCCTTTTTTTGTGAGTTATGAATTATGAGGGGAGCAAGCTCCCTTTTAACTTTGGCTTGTTTGTGTGAATTGCCACCGCTGGATGGGCGATACGAAGTATCGCCACGCTCGTGCAGGGGGAGGGGAGCTAGCTCCCTTTTAGCTGGCTTGACAGTTAAAAGTGCTCCGCCTGAAAGGCAGTCATCGCTGGGTTTTCGCCCTCCCTCGTTAAAGGGATTTTTCAAAAAAAATCCCCAGAGGGCGGCGGCTCGAAGAGGCGCAACGGATGCTGAGTGGGGCTGAGTAAGGCTGAGTAAGACTGAGTGGGGCTGAGTAAGACTGAGTAAGGCTGAGTAAGACTGAGTAGGGCGGTTGTAGATGGGCGAAAGCGGGTGCGGTGGTAGCTATATATATAGGTGCGAGATAAAAATAACGAATAAATAGAAAATAATTGGCAAAAGAGTTGCATATGTCCGAAATCTACTCTATATTTGCATCCGATTCAGACAACAAGCGTTGCGAGTTGAGTGGGTTGTGAAGTTCTTTGATTTCAATGAGAGAAAAAAGTTTTGAAAAATATCACCAAAAATTTGGAGGTAAAAAAAACTTTACATATCTTTGCATCTCGAAAAGGTCAATGCCGATGTAGCTCAGTTGGCCAGAGCAGCTGATTTGTAATCAGCTGGTCGGGGGTTCGAATCCCTCCATCGGCTCACAAACGAAAGTGATACAATTCGAGGGAAGTTACCAGAGTGGCCAAATGGGGCAGACTGTAAATCTGCTAGCTTACGCTTACGGTGGTTCGAATCCATCACTTCCCACAAGATGTAAAGTACGGTGTCCATCCAATCTTTGATCAGCTTAGCGGCGACTGGGATAGGTGATACCGTTCACGATTTAACCGGCACAGAGATGTTGCTGGTTTTGTTTGAGATAAGGATATGCTCTCAGCGAGATAGACATAATTTCACTTTTTGCGGAAGTAGCTCAATTGGTAGAGCATTAGCCTTCCAAGCTAAGGGTTGCGAGTTCGAGCCTCGTCTTCCGCTCACAAAAAGCGTGTGATACAATCCCACTCCGTTATGAGGGTGGATTTTGTGTTGCCCGCAATTATTTACAAATTATAGTGTGCGTTTTGCCTTGTGGTAGACGCAAATGAGATAAAAGTTAGAAAATTTTAAATAAAAAACATTTACTACTATGGCAAAAGAAAAATTCGACCGTTCGAAACCACACGTGAACATCGGTACAATCGGTCACGTAGACCACGGTAAGACTACTCTTACAGCAGCTATCACAACAGTTCTTGCAAAGGCAGGTCTTTCAGAGCTTCGTTCATTCGACTCTATCGACAACGCACCTGAGGAGAAGGAGCGTGGTATCACAATCAACACAGCTCACGTTGAGTATCAGACTGCTAACCGTCACTACGCTCACGTTGACTGTCCAGGTCACGCCGATTACGTAAAGAATATGGTTACTGGTGCTGCTCAGATGGATGGCGCTATCCTTGTAGTTGCTGCTACTGACGGTCCTATGCCTCAGACTAACGAGCACGTACTTCTTGCTCGCCAGGTAAACGTTCCTAAGATCGTTGTGTTCCTTAACAAGTGTGATATGGTTGACGATCCAGAGATGCTTGACCTTGTTGAGATGGAGGTTCGTGACCTTTTGAGCAAGTATGAGTTCGATGGCGACAACGCACCAGTTATCCGTGGATCAGCACTTGGTGGTCTTAACGGCGAGCCAACTTGGGCAGAGAAGATTATGGAGCTTATGGCTGCAGTTGATGAGTATATTCCAATCCCAACACGTGAGAATGAGAAGCCATTCTTGATGCCAGTTGAGGACGTATTCTCAATCACAGGTCGTGGTACAGTTGTTACAGGTCGTATCGAGACAGGTATCGTACACGTTGGTGATCCAGTTGAGATCGTAGGTCTTGATAAGACAATCAACTCAGTATGTACTGGTGTTGAGATGTTCCGCAAGCTCCTCGATCAGGGTGAGGCTGGTGATAACGTAGGTCTTTTGATGCGTGGTGTTGATAAGAACGATGTTAAGCGTGGTATGGTTGTTGCTAAGCCAGGTTCAACTAACCCACACACAGTATTTACTGCAGAGGTTTATATCTTGAAGAAAGAGGAGGGTGGTCGTCACACTCCATTCCACAACAAGTATCGTCCTCAGTTCTACCTTCGTACAATGGACATCACAGGAGAGGTTGCTCTTCCAGCAGGTGTTGAGATGGTAATGCCAGGTGACCACGTAACTATCACAGTTACTTTGATCTACCCAGTTGCCTTGAACGAGGGTCTACGTTTCGCTATCCGTGAGGGTGGTCGTACAGTAGGTGCAGGTCAGGTATTGTCAATCGTTGAGTAAAGGGGGGCAGTGAGGCTAACGCCGAACAGACCTAGCGAGTGAGGCTAACGTTGAACAAGCAAGGTGAGTGAGGCTAACGCTGAGCAAGCAAGGTGAGTGAGGCTAACGCTGAACAGACCTAGCGAGTGAGGCTAACGCTGAGCAAGCAAGGTGAGTGGGGCTAACGCTGAACAGACCTAGCGAGTGAGGCTAACGCTGAACAAGCAAGGCGAGTGAGGCTAACGTTGAACAAGCAAGGTGAGTGAGGCTAACGCTGAGCAAGCAAGGTGAGTGAGGCTAACGCTGAACAGACCTAGCGAGTGAGGCTAACGCTGAGCGAAACCAAGGTACACACTATGTGTGATACTCAATAATAATACTCGGGTTGGAGTAGAGTTTAGATGATACTCCAACCCATTTTTTAGGAGCATAGTTCAAGGGTAGAATAGCGGTCTCCAAAACCGTTGATGGGGGTTCGAATCCCTCTGCTCCTGCCAAAATATAAAGTTTTTTAGCAATGATTCAATATATCAAAGATTCATATAACGAGTTGGTGAACAAGGTTGCTTGGCCATCAATGAGCGAGTTGCAGAGCTCGACTATTGTAGTTATGGTTGCAACGTCAATCTTTGCGGTTGTGATCTTGGCTATGGATTTGTCATTCGAGGGTATTATGGGCGCTATCTATAAGACCTTGGGTAGTATCGCTGGTTAATCACCTGTAAAAGAGAGGTATAGATAATGAGCGATGTAGCAAAACAGTGGTACGTAGTCCGTGCTGTCGGAGGTAAGGAGAATAAAGTCAAAGAGTACATCGAGACTGAGATCCGCCATAATAACCTGCAAGATTATATCTCGCAGGTTTTGATCCCAACAGAGAAGGTCTACTCCATCAGAAACGGTAAGAAGTACTCTAAGGATAAGGTCTCTTACCCAGGATATGTATTGATTGAGGCCGCATTCGTCGGTCACATCCCAACTATAATTCGTAATATTCCAAATGTATTGGGCTTTTTGGGTGACACCAAAGAGGATAGCCGCAAGATGAACGCCACACCACTGCGTGAGGCTGAGGTTGCTAGAATCCTCGGACGTGTTGACGATTTGCGAGTACAGGAGGAGGAGAACGAAGTACCATTCTTTGTCGGCGAGACTGTCAAAGTTACAGACGGTCCCTTCTCAAGCTTCCAAGGTATTATTGAGGGCGTTGACAATGAGCGTAAGAAACTCACAGTATCTGTAAAGATATTTGGGCGCAAAACTCCAATGGAGTTGGGTTTCACACAAGTAGAAAAAGAATAACAAAGGAAAAATTATGGCAAAAGAGGTTGCTGCATTTATTAAATTGCAGATTAAAGGTGGTGCCGCCAATCCTTCACCCCCAGTTGGTCCTGCGTTGGGTTCTAAGGGAGTCAACATTATGGACTTCTGTAAGCAGTTCAATGCACGTACACAGGATAGGGCAGGAAAGGTTCTTCCAGTCATCATCACGGTTTATAGCGACAAGTCGTTCGACTTCGTTGTTAAACAGCCACCCGTAGCCATTCAGCTCAAGGATGCCGCTGGCATCAAATCTGGTTCCGCACAGCCTAACCGTAACAAGGTTGGTGAGGTGACTTGGGAGCAGGTTCAGCAGATCGCTCAGGATAAAATGCCTGATATGAACTGCTTTACACTTGAGTCGGCAATGCGTATGGTTGCAGGTACTGCTCGCAGTATGGGTCTCAATGTTGTTGGCGAATTTCCTAATTTGTAATTGAAACGAAGATGAGTAAATTGACAAAAAATCAAAAAATTGCCTACGCAAAGGTTGAAGCTGATAAGGCTTACAAGCTCACTGAGGCAGCCGCTCTTCTCAAGGAGATTACCTTTACGAAATTTGACGCATCAGTTGATATTGACGTTCGTTTGGGCGTTGACCCTCGCAAGGCGAACCAGATGGTTCGTGGCGTGGTAACACTTCCTCACGGAACAGGTAAGCAGACACGTGTACTCGTGTTGTGTACACCTGAGAAGGAGGCTGAGGCTACAGCTGCTGGTGCAGATTTCGTAGGTTTGGATGAGTATGTAGATAAGATCAAGTCGGGTTGGACTGACGTTGATGTTATCATCACTACACCAAACGTAATGGGTAAGGTCGGTGCTTTGGGTCGTATATTGGGTCCTCGTGGTCTGATGCCAAACCCTAAGACTGGTACCGTTACTATGGAGGTCGGCAAAGCAGTTACTGAGGTAAAAGCGGGTAAGATCGACTTTAAGGTCGACAAATTCGGTATTGTACACACATCGGTTGGTAAGACATCTTTCGATGTTGAGAAGATCACTGAGAATGCTCAGGAGTTCCTTTCAACTATCTTGAAGCTTAAGCCAGCTGCTGCTAAGGGAACTTACGTAAAGAGTATCTATCTCTCTACAACAATGAGCCCAGGTGTTCAGATCGATACGAAATCTATTACAGAAACAAAATAAGGGAGGATAAGAAGAGATGACTAAAGAACAAAAGACGGCTCTCATTGAGGGTCTTGCAGCTCAACTTTCGGAGTATCCTCACTTCTACATCACTAACATCGAGGCGTTGAACGCTGAGCAGACTGCATCGTTGCGTCGCTCTTGCTTTGAGAAGGAGGTTAAACTCGTAGTGGTTAAGAACACCCTTATGGTTAAGGCGTTGGAGAGAGCAGAGCTCGCTCAGACGGAGTTGGTTTCTGTATTGGAGGGCTCTACATCAATTATGTTCTCTCACAGCGCAAAGGCTCCTGCGGTTCTTATCAAGGAGTTCCGTAAGAGTAGCGATAAGCCAGTTTTGAAGGCTGCTTATGCTGAGGGTTCGGTTTATGTAGGTGACGATCAGATCGAGGCACTTTGCAACATCAAGTCACGTGACGAGCTTATCGCTGACGTGGTTGCGTTGCTCCAGTCTCCTGCGAAGAACGTTATCTCTGCATTGCAGGGTGGCTCTGGTCAGTTGATTGCTGGTTTGGTAAAGACACTAGAGGAGAGAGCACAGTAAGGTGCGCAAGTTGAGTGACGAGGTGGTCGTAGTAGTGATGTGGGGTAGCCAAAGCTAGTGCCGAACACAATCCACACACGATCGTAGAGCCGAGGTGCTTAAGTAAAAACAAAAGATTAAAAAAACAAAAAAATTAATACTATTACAACAATGGCAGATGTAAAGAAGTTGGCTGAGGAGTTGGTAAACTTGACAGTTAAAGAGGTAAACGAGTTGGCAACAATCCTTAAGGATGAGTACGGTATCGAGCCTGCAGCAGCAGCAGTTGCAGTAGCAGCTCCAGCAGCAGGTGGCGAGGCAGCAGCAGCAGAGCAGACAGCATTCGACGTTATCTTGAAGAGCGCAGGTCAGGCTAAGCTACAGGTTATCAAGGCGGTTAAGGATCTTGCAGGTCTTTCATTGGGCGATGCTAAGGCATTGGTTGATGGCGCTCCTAAGGCAGTTAAAGAGGGTGTTTCTAAGGAGGAGGCTGAGCAGATCAAGTCTCAGCTTGAGGAGGCAGGAGCAGAGGTTGAGCTTAAGTAATTTAAGCTGAGTCTAAACTCAATTTGGGTATAGAGCTATTCATTTAGCTCTATGCCTTTTCTCGTCTAAAATTGGGGAGGAGGTGCAATGAGCATCTACTCTCTTATTTTGGCATATAAGTTGGACCCTTTGGAGTGTACTCACTCCGAGGTTTAATTAGTACTGAGTCGGGTGTGAAATGAGCTTTGATCTCTCTTTTCTCTGAGTAGTTCTGGGTATTGCTGAGTAACACTGAGTAACACTGAGTAACACTGAGTAACACTGAGTAACACTGAGTAACACTGAGTAACACTGAGTAACACTGAGTAACACTGAGTAACACTGAGTAATTCTGAGTATCGCTTTGGTTTTTGACCGATGCAAACGCTCTAAACATCCACTTCAATCAACTAAATTAGGATTTACTGATGTCCGCAACAAAACAACAACAGAGAGTTAGCTTCTCAACGATAAAGAATCAGGTGCCGTATCCTGACCTTTTGGAGGTGCAGCTCAAATCATTCCGAGATTTTTTCCAGATGGACACAACCGCCGAGAATCGCAAGAGCGAGGGGTTGTATAGAGTTTTTCAGGAGAATTTCCCAATTACAGATACTCGAAACAACTTCGTGTTGGAGTTCATCGATTACTACATTGACCCGCCCCGCTACTCGATTGACGAGTGTGTGGAGAGGGGTTTGAGCTATAGTGTACCGTTGAAGGCGAAGCTCAAATTGTACTGTACAGATGAGGATCACGAAGATTTCGGAGTAGTGGTGCAGGATGTATATTTCGGCACAATTCCATATATGACCGAGCGTGGTACATTTGTGATTAACGGAGCGGAGCGTGTAATCGTCTCTCAGCTACACCGTTCACCAGGTGTATTCTTCGGGCAGAGTATGCACACTAATGGAACGAAGCTATACTCGGCACGTATCATTCCGTTTAAGGGATCGTGGATCGAGTTTGCAACGGACATCAACAATGTGATGTACGCCTACATCGATAGAAAGAAGAAGTTGCCCGTAACGACACTGTTGCGTGCAATCGGATTTGAGACCGACCAGCAGATCTTGGAGATCTTTGACTTGGCGGACGAGGTGAAGGTGAACAAAGCAAACCTTAAGAAGGCTGTAGGTCGCAAGTTGGCTGCAAGAGTTTTGCAGACTTGGATCGAGGACTTTGTCGATGAGGACACTGGTGAGGTGGTCTCAATCGAGAGAAATAATGTAATCGTGGATCGTGAGACTGTGCTTGAGAAGGAGCACATCGAGGAGATCTTGGAGAGCGACGCTAAGACAATTCTTCTGCACAAGGAGTCACTGTCGGGCGTGGACTTCTCTATAATATATAATACACTTCAGAAGGATACTTGTAACTCGGAGAAGGAGGCGGTTGTCTATATCTATAGGCAGTTGCGTGCCTCTGAGCCACCAGATGAGGCTACGGCTCGTGACGTGATCGATAAGCTATTCTTCTCGGATAAGCGTTATGACTTGGGCGAGGTGGGTCGCTACCGAATCAACAAGAAGTTGGATTTGGGAATCGACTCTTTGACCCGTACACTTACACGTGAGGATATTATCGCTATCATCAAATATTTGATTCAGCTCATTAATGCTAAGGCTGATGTTGATGATATTGACCACTTGTCGAACCGCCGTGTTCGTACGGTGGGCGAGCAGTTGTCGAACCAGTTCTCCGTTGGTTTTGTGAGAATGGCTCGTACAATTCGTGAGAGGATGAATGTGCGTGATAATGAGATCTTTACACCGATTGATTTGATTAATGCAAAGACCCTGTCGAGCGTTATCAACTCATTCTTCGGAACGTCTCAGCTCTCACAGTTTATGGATCAGATCAACCCGTTGGCGGAGATCACTCACAAGCGTCGTTTGTCGGCTCTTGGACCCGGTGGACTTTCACGTGATCGTGCAGGTTTTGAGGTGCGTGATGTGCACTATACTCACTACGGTCGTTTGTGTCCGATTGAGTCTCCTGAGGGTCCTAATATCGGTCTTATCTCATCGTTGTGTGTCTTTGCGAAGATCTCGCCTATGGGATTCATCGAGACACCTTATCGTGAGGTGAGCGAGGGTAAGGTTGACCTTGATAACAGACATATTAAATACTACTCTGCTGAGGAGGAGGATGGCAAGGTCGTGGCGCAGGCGTTTATGCCGGTGGATGACGAGGGTCGCTTCTTGAATCCAGAGCGTATCAAGGCTCGTGATGGAGCGGATGTTCCAGTTGTGAGCTCACAGGAGTTGCACTTGATGGATGTTGCTCCAAACCAGATCGCCTCGATTGCGGCATCGCTCATTCCATTCTTGGAGCACGATGATGCGAACCGTGCGTTGATGGGATCGAATATGATGCGTCAGGCTGTGCCGTTGGTGACACCCGAGGCTCCTATCGTTGGAACAGGTATCGAGAAGGATCTTGTTACAGATAGCCGTATTCACGTTGTGGCGGAGTCGGATGGTGAGGTTGTATTCTCGGACGCTACACGTATCGAGGTTAAGTACGACCGCACGGAGGAGGAGATCCTCTGCTTATTCGCACCTGAGGTGACTACATATAAGTTGCCACGCTACCGCCGTACCAACCAAAATACATCGGTGACGTTGAAACCAACCGTGTTGACTGGCGAGAGGGTTACTAAGGGTCAGATCTTGACGGAGGGTTACTCTACGGAGGCTGGCGAGTTGGCGTTGGGTCGTAACTTGAAGGTGGCGTATATGCCTTGGAAGGGTTACAACTATGAGGATGCGATTGTGATCTCGGAGCGTATTCAGCGTGACGATGTATATACCTCAATCCACGTGGATGAGTATATTATGGAGGTGCGTGATACGAAGCGTGGAGTGGAGGAGTTGACTTCGGACATTCCGAACGTTAGCGAGGATGCAACACGTGATTTGGATACAAACGGTATCGTGAGAATCGGTGCGAATATCCACCCTGGAGACATCTTGATCGGTAAGATCACACCAAAGGGAGAGAGTGATCCATCACCTGAGGAGAAGCTCTTGAGGGCAATCTTCGGTGATAAGGCTGGTGATGTGAAGGATGCCTCATTGAAGGCTCAGCCATCACTCCACGGAGTTGTTATCGACACGAAGCTCTATGCACGTGCAAGCAAGGATGCTAAACGCACGAGGGCTGTGGAGAAGGCTCAGATGGAGAAGATGGATCAGAAGTTTGCAGGTCAGGTTGTGGAGCTTACGAAGGTGTTGGTTGCGAAGTTGACGCAGCTGCTCTCGGGCAAGGTCTCGGCAAGCGTGACGGATTACTTCGGTGTGGAGCTCTATCCAGCTGGATCGAAGTTCTCGGCATCTATGTTTGAGCAGATCTCAAAGACGGTTATCGATGATAAGACGGGCGTTGAGATGGGTTACTTGAACTTGGGTACTTGCGACTGGACGGGTGACGTGGAGTTGGATCGTGTGATCGAGAAGTGTGTGAATAACTACACTTTGGAGTGGAAAAGAGCCGATGCAACGATTAAGCGTGAGAAGTATAATATGCTCAACGGAGACGAGTTGCCACAGAATGGAGTGATTCAGTTGGCGAAGGTGTACATCGCTAAGAAGCGTAAGCTTAAGGTGGGTGATAAGATGGCGGGTCGCCACGGAAATAAGGGTATCGTAGCGAAGATCGTTCGTGACGAGGATATGCCGTTCTTGGAGGATGGATCTATCGTGGACATCTGTTTGAACCCACTGGGTGTACCTTCACGTATGAACTTGGGTCAGATCTTTGAGACTGTGCTCGGTTGGGCTGGTCGTGAGTTGGGCTGTAAGTTTGCTACACCGATCTTCGATGGTGCGTCACTTGATGATGTAAATGAGGTTGGCGCTAAGGCTGGAATCCCACATAGTGGTCGTACATATCTTTATGATGGAGGTACGGGCGAGATGTTTGATCAGCCAGCAACGGTGGGTGTGACCTATATGCTTAAGCTTGGGCATATGATCGATGATAAGATGCACGCACGTTCGATCGGACCATACTCACTCATCACACAGCAGCCACTTGGAGGTAAGGCTCAGTTCGGAGGACAGCGTTTTGGAGAGATGGAGGTTTGGGCATTGGAGGGCTTTGGTGCCGCTAATATCCTGCAGGAGATCTTGACAATCAAGTCGGACGATGTAATGGGTCGTGCAAAGGCTTATGAGGCGATCGTGAAGGGTGATAACCTGCCTAAGCCAGGTATTCCTGAGGCGATGAATGTCTTGCTGCACGAGTTGCGTGGTTTGGCGTTGTCGGTGAAGTTGGAGTAATACAGATATTAATATAGCGGAGGGCTAACACATATCGCTGCCGATGGGGTGGCGATATGGTTGGCTAACTGCTTAGAAGAATAACAATTATGTCATTCAATAGAGATAATAAACAGACAGGCGGATATAAGCAGATTTCGATCGGTTTGGCATCCCCCGAGGAGATTTTATCGCAATCGAGCGGCGAGGTGTTGAAGCCTGAGACTATCAACTACCGAACATATAAGCCAGAGCGTGACGGACTATTTTGCGAGCGCATCTTCGGTCCTGTGAAGGATTATGAGTGCCACTGCGGAAAGTATAAGCGCATACGTTACAAGGGTATCGTGTGTGATCGTTGCGGTGTGGAGGTTACTGAGAAGAAGGTTCGCCGTGAGAGAATGGGTCACATCTCGTTGGTTGTGCCTGTGGTTCATATTTGGTACTTCCGTTCGCTACCATCGAAGATTGGTTATTTGTTGGGAATCCCTACGAAGAAGTTGGAGGCGATTATTTACTACGAGCGTTATGTAGTGGTGAATGTTGGTGCTGCAGCTGAGCAGGGAATCGATGCTTTGGCGACACTCTCGGAGAAGGAGTATTGGGACGTTGTGGCTCAGTTGCCTGAGGGTAACCAGCAGCTACCTGAGGATGATCCAAATAAGTTTATCGCAATGATGGGAGCTGAGGCTATCGACCTATTGTTGCGCCGTGTAGATCTTGACTCGGTGTCGTTTGCACTTCGTGATCGTGCGACACGTGAGACTTCGCAACAGCGTAAGACTGAGGCGTTGAAGAGGTTGAACGTTATCGAGTCGTTCCGTACATCGAGGGAGAAGAATAAGCCCGAGTGGATGGTGCTGAACGTTGTTCCAGTGATTCCACCAGAGTTGCGCCCATTGGTGCCGTTGGATGGAGGTCGCTTTGCAACTTCGGATTTGAACGACCTGTATCGCCGTGTGATTATTCGTAATAACCGCTTGAAGAGGCTCATTGAGATCAAGGCTCCAGAGGTGATCTTGAGAAATGAGAAGCGTATGTTGCAGGAGGCTGTTGACTCACTGTTCGATAACTCACGCAAGAGCAATGCGGTGAAGAATGAGTCAAATAGACCGTTGAAGTCGTTGTCAGATTCATTGAAGGGTAAGCAGGGACGTTTCCGTCAGAACTTGCTCGGTAAGCGTGTTGACTACTCGGCTCGTTCGGTGATTGTCGTTGGTCCTGAGTTGAAGATGCACGAGATGGGTATCCCGAAGGATATGGCGGCAGAGCTCTATAAACCATTCGTTATCCGTAAGCTCATCGAGCGTGGAATCGTTAAGACGGTTAAGTCGGCTAAGAAGATCATCGATAGAAAAGATCCAGTGATCTGGGGAATTTTGGAGAACGTCATCAAGGGTCACCCTGTGTTGATGAACCGTGCCCCAACTCTTCACCGATTGGGTATTCAGGCGTTCCAGCCTAAGTTGATCGAGGGTAAGGCTATGCAGCTACACCCATTGGCTTGTACGGCGTTTAATGCCGACTTCGATGGTGACCAGATGGCGGTTCACTTGCCGCTTGGTAATGCAGCTATCTTGGAGGCTCAGGTCTTGATGTTGGGTTCACACAATATCCTCAACCCTGCCAATGGAGCACCGATCACAGTCCCTTCGCAGGATATGGTCTTGGGTCTTTACTACATCACTAAGCCTCGTAGGGGTGTTAAGGGTGAGGGTCTTGTGTTCTACGGAGCAGAGGAGGCTATCATCGCTTACAATGAGAAACGTGCCGCACTCCACGCAAATGTGAAGTGTATGGTGGAGGATCTTAACGCTGAGGGTGAGTTGGAAATGATGCTTAAGGAGACCACTATCGGACGTATCTTGTTCAACCAAGTTGTGCCTCGTGAGGTGGGTTACATCAATGAGGTCTTGACAAAGAGGTCGTTGCGTGATATTATCTCACTCGTGATGAAGCGAGCAGGATCAGCTAAGGCGGCTGGATTCTTGGACGACATCAAGGCGATGGGTTACCGTATGGCGTTTGAGGGCGGATTGTCGTTTAACCTCGATGCGGTGATTATTCCAGATGAGAAGGAGAAGTTGGTTGCTGAGGGTTATGAGAGAGCGGACGCTATTATGGAGGACTATAATATGGGTCTTATCACAAATAACGAGCGTTATAACCAGATCATCGATGTTTGGACAAATATCAACTCTAAGTTGACAAAGACGGTTATCGACACACTGATCGCCGATCAGGATGGATTTAACCCAGTCTATATGATGCTTGACTCGGGAGCCCGTGGATCAAAGGAGCAGATTCGTCAGCTCTCAGGTATGCGTGGTTTGATGGCTAAGCCTCAGAAGTCGGGAGTTGAGGGAGGTCAGCAGGTTATCGAGAACCCGATCCTCTCTAACTTTAAGGAGGGTCTAACGGTGTTGGAGTACTTTATCTCTACACACGGTGCTCGTAAGGGACTTGCCGATACAGCCCTAAAGACGGCGGATGCAGGATACTTGACACGTAGGTTGGTCGATGTGGCACAGGATGTAATCATCAATGGTGTGGATTGTGGAACGTTGCGTGGTTTGACAGCTAAGGCAATCAAGCGTAATGATGATGTTGTGCAGACACTCTTCGATCGTATCTTGGGTCGTACGGCACTGCTCGATGTTATCCACCCACTTACGGGCGAGTTGATGTGTGAGGCTGGTGCAGAGATCACTGAGGAGATCGCACAGGCAATCGAGGAGTCACCATTGGAGTCGGTGGAGATCCGCTCGGTGCTCACTTGTGAATCACGCAATGGCGTTTGTGCAAGGTGTTATGGACGTAACTTGGCTACGGCACGTATGGTGCAACGTGGTGAGGTTGTGGGAGTTATCGCTGCACAGTCGATCGGTGAGCCGGGTACACAGCTTACACTTCGTACGTTCCACGTCGGTGGAGTTGCGGGAGGTGCATCGGTTGAGACAAATGTAATCTCGAAATATGAGGGTCGCTTGGAGATCGATGATTTGCGCACGATCGTTACGAAGAACGCTGCAGATGAGAAGGTTAACTTGGTTGTCTCTCGTCAGTCGGAGTTCCGTATCGTTGATCCTAAGACAGAGATCGTACTCTATAACCACCCACTCCCTTATGGAGCGTTGGTCTATATGGCTGATGGAGCGATGGTTAAGGCTGGGGATCTGATCTGTGAGTGGGATCCATATAACGCAGTAATCATCTCGGAGCACGATGGAGTTGTCGCTTATGACAGCATCTTGGAGGGTATCACATACCGTGACGAGCGTGATGAGCAGACGGGTCTTTCGGAGCTAGTAATCATCGAGAGTAAGGATAAGACAAAGAACCCAGTGATTAAGCTACAGGATAAGGAGGGTCTTGAGATCAAGGCTATCAACTTGCCGGTGAATGCTCACGTTGTGGTTAAGGATAAGGCGAAGATCAAGGCTGGCGATATTCTTGTGAAGATTCCACGTGCGGTAGGAAAGTCGGGCGGTGACATCACGGGAGGTTTGCCACGTGTTACGGAGCTCTTCGAGGCTCGTAACCCATCGAACCCAGCTATCGTGTCAGAGATCGATGGTGAGGTTGCGTTCGGTAAGATCAAGCGTGGTAACCGTGAGATCATCATCACAAGTAAGGATGGCGATCAGAAGCGATACCTCGTGCCGTTGTCACGTCAGATCATCGTTCAGGAGAATGACTACGTTAAGGCGGGTAATCCACTCTCGGATGGAGCTATTACGCCAGCGGATATTCTTCGTATCTTGGGACCAACATTGGTACAGGAGCACATCGTGAACGAGGTGCAGGAGGTGTACCGTATGCAGGGTGTGAAGATCAATGATAAGCACTTCGAGGTAATTGTTCGTCAGATGATGAATAAGGTTCGTATCGATGATGCAGGTGATACAGGATTCTTTGAGGATCAGATCATCGATAAGTGGGAGTTTATGGATGCAAATGACAATCTGTATGACAAGGTTGTTGTGATGGATGCAGGCGACTCACAGACTTTGCAGGCTGGTCAGATCATCACGATGCGTAAGTTGTGCGATGAGAACTCGGCGTTGAAGCGTAAGGATTTGCGTCAGGTTGAGACGAGGGATATTGTTCCAGCGACATCAAGTCAGGTCTTGCAGGGTATCACACGTGCGGCACTTCAGACATCGAGCTTCATCTCGGCAGCATCGTTCCAGGAGACGACAAAGGTGTTGAACGAGGCGGCAATACAGGCGAAGATCGACCCATTGGTTAACTTGAAGGAGAATGTGATCTGTGGTCACTTGATCCCTGGAGGAACAGGACTACGGGAGTACGATTCGTTGGTTGTGACGGCAAAGAGCGATGTTGTGGGCACGGCGCAGTAGAGAACAACAAATAGACAGATAGAGAGAGAGGGTTGCTTTAGGGCAGCCCTTTTTTGTTGCTGCGTGTGGGCTGAGTAAGGCTGAGACGTGGCTGAGTAAGGCTGAGACGTGGCTGAGTAAGGCTGAATAAGGCTGAGAAGGGGCGCAAAAAGCCCGACCAGCGAGAGCCAGTCGGGCGGATATATAAC
>JBCQUE010000037.1:0-20743 GCA_047174325.1 Rikenellaceae bacterium
TTCGAGTTCTGTTTGCTGCTTTATTTGCTGCTTTATTTGCGCTCTGTTCGAGTTCTGTTTGCTGCTTTATTTGCTGCTTTATTTGCGCTCTGTTCGAGTTCTGTTTGCAGCTTTATTTGCCGCCCTTTACAACTCTGATCCCCTTGTCGGTCATCTCTACCTCGCCTCGCTTAAGGAGTACGCCCAATGACCTCTTGAAGAGTTTTTTGCTCATCTGTGTGAGTTGCGCCACACGCTCAGGTGCACTATTGTCGTTGATCGGCAGCTCGCCACCGTTGTCGTTGAGTAGGTCAAGCAGCACTTCGGCTGAGTTCTTAACCTCTTTGTAACCCTGCTGTGAGAGGGTCAAATCGATACGGTTATCCTCCGTGATACGTCTCACATACGCTTGCAGCTTGTCGCCCAACTTAACGGGACGAAAGAGCTGATTGCGGTAGAGCATTCCCCAGTAGCGATTGTTGATAACACAGCGAAAACCAATCTCCGACTCCGATGCAACAAGTACCGAGACCTCATCACGTGGCGAGATCATTATATCCTCGTTAAAGACATAATTCTTAATTTTCTGAGTAGCGACACAGCGCCCCGTGATATTATCCTCATAGAGATATACAGCGCAGTAGTTGCCCACCATCACCCCCCCCTGTTGGTTGCGGTTCGGCAGGAATAGATCCTTTCCATAGAGACCCCAATCGAGGAATGCACCGTGTAGATTCTTATCGACAACCTTCATATAGGCGACCTCGCCAACCTTGCCTGCTGGCTCTTCGGTCGTTGCAACCAATCGATCCTCGGAGTCGTGATATACAAACACCTCCACCTGGTCACCCTCCTGTTGTGTGAGTGAAATGTATCTATTTGGGAGCAGAACTTCGTCGCCCTCTTCGTTAGCTAAGTATAGTCCAAAGTCCGAAATTCGGTTGACCGTCAATGTATGTTTTACGCCTGCTCTTATCATCGTTATTTTCTTCTATTAATATTTGGCAAAAATAGTGTTTTTTTCCGACATTTCACTACTTTTGTCTTTTATATATAAATATTTCTGCACGGCTCTATGTTTGTTTCAATAAAGAGAGACCACAGAGCGTTGGATAGTTGTTATGGATAGAGATGATTTGATAAAGATATTTACGCCCGATTTGGAGGCGAGTAGTGAGTTGCCGATGGCTGAGAGTACTGTCTCGGCTGGCTTTGCTACACTCGCTGAAGATGCTCGGGGAATGAAATTAGACCTCAATCGGGAGCTGGTGAAGAACCCTGCATCAACCTTTTATGCACGTGTTAGTGGGGTCTCGATGGTGGACGACGGTGTGGATGATGGCGACCTGTTGGTGATCGATAAGAGCGTTGAGCCCACGGATGGGGCGTTAGCTGTCTGTTTTATCGATGGGGAGTTTACGCTGAAAAGATTCTCCGATCAGGGTGACTTTGCGCTATTGATGCCTGCAAACGATAAGTACAAACCGATCCGTGTCGATAGCTCCAACGACTTTATGGTGTGGGGCGTGGTGCGTTACCTCATCAAAAAGATGTAGATTTAAAATGATTGGGCTCTGTGACTGCAACAACTTCTTCGTCTCGTGTGAACGTCTCTTCAACCCAGCGTTGGAGGGTCGAGCAGTGGTTGTTATGAGTGGCAATGATGGGTGTGTGGTGGCTCGATCCAATGAGGCTAAGGCTCTGGGGATCAAGATGTCACAACCGCTCTTTCAGATTAAGGATTTGATCGAACGAGAGGGGGTGGTTACAATCTCTTCAAACCTGCAGCTCTATGGCGATATATCGGAGCGTGTGATGATGATCTTGCGTGAGAGCGTCCCCGCTATCGAGGTCTACTCAATCGATGAGGCGTTTCTCGATCTATCGGGCTTTCAACTCGATGAACTGGAGAGTTTCGGGCGTGAGTTGGCTCGCAAGGTGAGGCGCTGTGTCGGCATCCCTGTGAGCATCGGGATTACACCCACCAAGACCCTATCAAAGATCGCCTCGAAACTATGCAAGAGCTATCCACGACTACAGGGGTGTTGCTTGATGTATCGTGACGAAGATATTCGTAAGGTGCTCACAAAGACCGCTGTAGGTGACGTGTGGGGTATCGGTCGCCGATCGACAGCTATGCTCAACAGTTATAATATTCGTACAGCGGAGGAGTTTCGACAAGCACCTGAGGGGTGGATCAAGGGGCGAATGGGGATTGTTGGGGTGAGGACTTGGCGAGAGTTGCACGGCGAGAGCACAATAGATATTGATGTGGTGCACTCCGATAGAGGCTCGATAATGGTCTCACGAACGTTTCATAGAGACGAGCAGGAGCTCTCGGCAATAGCTAAATCGGTGGCGACATTTGCATCGATGGCGACCGAGAAGTTGCGGCGACAGGGGTCGCACTGCTCAACGTTGCAGGTTTTCCTCAGCACAAATCGTCATAGAGCCGATTTGCCGCAACATTCTGAGGATCGTGTTACTCGATTCACAACAGCGACAGATAGCACGATAGAGATTGTTCAGGAGGCGACACGGATGCTCGAAGAGATATATAGGGTGGGGTATGGCTACAAAAAAGCGGGGGTGGTGCTGCTCGACATAAGCAAGAATACGGGGCTGCAGACCTCGATGTTTGACAAGTTGGATAGAGCCAAACATCGCTCGCTGATGGAGTCGATGGATAGGATCAATGGCGATATGGGTCGCTCCACGGTGAAGTTGTGTGCGGCAGGTGACGGGGGTGTTAAGTCGCTCAGCGAGAAGCGGTCGCCCAACTACACAACCGATTGGGAAAGCATATTAACTGTTAACTGTTAATTAGAACTGAAAATGGAGGATACAATAGAGATAGAGGGTGCGAGGGTACACAACCTGAAGAGTGTTGACCTCTCGATACCACGCAATAAACTTGTGGTGATAACTGGGCTCTCGGGTTCGGGTAAGTCGTCATTGGCGTTCGACACTATCTATGCTGAGGGTCAGCGCCGTTATATGGAGACCCTGTCGACCTATGCACGACAATTCGTGGGGTCGATGGAGCGTCCCGATGTCGATAAGATCACGGGGTTGAGCCCTGTAATAGCGATCGAGCAGAAGACTACAAACAAGAATCCACGCTCCACGGTGGGGACGGTGACTGAGATAAATGACTTCTTACGACTGCTCTTTGCACGAGCCTCACGAGCCTACTCGCCCAACACGGGCGAGTTGATGGTTCGGTATAGCGACGAGCAGATTTTGGAGATGATTTATGAACTCTATCCCGAGCGAAAGATAGCGCTGCTCGCTCCTGTTGTTAGGGGACGAAAGGGACACTATCGAGAGCTCTTTGAGACGCTCCGTAAGAAGGGCTATCTCTATGCTCGTATCGATGGCGAGATGGTTGAACTCAGCTCGGTCGGGCGGTTGGATCGCTATAAAACGCACGATATAGAGCTTGTGGTGGATCGTCTGATGGTGAGGGAGAGCGATCGAGAGCGGCTTATGAAGTCACTTGCGGAGGCGATGAGACAGGGTGATCGAACGATGGTGGTCTATGATTACGACACCAATAAGAGCCGATTTTTTTCACGCAACTTGATGTGTCCAACAACGGGTGTGGCGTTCGATGAACCAGCTCCGCACTCATTCTCATTCAACTCTCCAAAGGGTGCTTGTCCACGCTGTTCGGGCTTGGGCGAGGAGGCTGTTTACGATCGGGCGAAGATTATGCCTGACCTCTCAAAAACGTTGCGTGAGGGTGGTGTAGAGCCGCTGGGTAAGTATCGAAACAATATGCTCTTTGCGATGGTTGAGACCTTGGGACGTAGACACGGTTTTTCACTCGATGAACCTATTGGAGAGATTAGCGATGCAGCGATTGGGGCGCTGCTGCACGGTGATGCTGAGCCGCTGAGGATCGATATGTCGGAGTTTACATCGACTAGTGGGGTGCACCTCATAGCTTGGGAGGGGGTGGCGGACTACATAGACAGCACCCTCGACCCCGAGAGCAAAAAGGGCGAGAAGTGGCGAGAGCAGTTCTTGGTGAGACGCAAGTGTTCGGTCTGTGGTGGAAGCCGTTTGCGACCCGAGGCGCTGCAGTTTAAGATTGGGGAGCGAAGTATAGCCGATATGTGCGCCCTACCTATCGATGAGTTGGCGAGAGTGATGGAGAGCGTTGAGGAGCAGATGAACGACAAGGAGCGGGCGATAGCTCGTGAGATCATCAAGGAGATACGTGAGCGGTTGCGTTTCTTGGTCGATGTTGGTTTGGGTTACCTCTCGTTGAGCCGTTCATCGAGGACACTGTCGGGTGGTGAGTCGCAACGTATTCGTTTGGCTACACAGATCGGCTCTAAGTTGGTGAATGTGCTTTATATATTGGATGAGCCGAGTATCGGGCTACACCATCGTGATAATATGCGGCTGATAAACTCTTTAAAGGGGTTGCGTGATGCACATAACTCGGTGATTGTTGTGGAGCACGATGAGGAGATTATGCGTAGGGCTGATTACATTGTTGATGTTGGACCATTGGCTGGTCGGAGAGGTGGCGAGATTGTGGCGGCAGGCAGCTTTGACGATATTTTAAACTCAGACTCAGTGACGGCTGATTACCTCACGGGGCGGCGAAAGATCGAGATTCCTGAGCAGTTGCGTGAGGGGTCGGGTGAGATGCTTGTGTTGCGTGGGGCGAGGGGTAATAACCTTAAGGGGGTCGATGTTTCGTTTCCATTGGGTAAGCTCATCTGTGTGACGGGTGTGAGTGGTTCGGGTAAGTCGTCATTGATAAATGGAACGTTGCGACCGATATTGAGCCGTGAGTTGTATAGATCGTATGGGTCGCCTCTGGAGTATGGGAGTGTTGAGGGGCTGGAGCAGATCGATAAGTTGGTGGTTGTGGATCAGTCGCCAATTGGTCACACGCCACGAAGTAACCCAGCGACCTATACAGGTGTGTTCACAGATATAAGGAAACTCTTCGAGATGACACCCGAGGCGCAAGTTAGAGGTTACAAGGCTGGGCGATTCTCGTTCAATGTCAAGGGCGGACGTTGTGAAACGTGTCGTGGTGCAGGTCTGCAGAGTATCGAGATGAACTTCTTGCCTGATATATATGTAATGTGTAAGAGTTGTGGTGGCAAGCGTTATAACCGTGAGACATTGGAGGTGAAGTATCGGGGTAAGAGCATTTGTGACGTGTTGGATATGACGATAAATATGGCGGTGGAGTTCTTCGAGGCGCTGCCTAATATTTCACAGAAACTTAAGGCGATTCAAGATGTAGGGCTCGGATACTTGACACTAGGGCAGCCCTGTACAACACTATCTGGTGGCGAGTCGCAACGCATAAAACTTTCGTCTGAATTATCGAAACGTGACACGGGTCGCACACTATATATTTTGGATGAACCAACGACAGGTCTCCATTTTGAGGATGTGCGGCAGCTGTTGGATGTGATCGGGAAGCTTGTTGATCGAGGTAACACGGCGATTGTGATCGAGCATAATTTGGATGTGATAAAGGTTGCCGACCATATTATAGATATAGGTGCAGAGGGTGGCGTGGCTGGAGGCAACCTTGTTGCGGAGGGTACACCACGTGAGGTTGCGGAGTGCGCTGAGAGTTACACGGGACAATCGTTGCGACCGCTCTTTGGGGCGTAATAGTGGCTCTATAGCTATAAATGATGCAATTATTATAAAAATTTTTTCGATAAAGTGTTTCAAAACTAAATATAATGATTATATTTGTTGCATTGATTTTGAAAATTCAATAAAATAACAAAAATAAACAATAAAAAAAGAGATGAAAAAAGTAACACTAACAGCGCTAGTCGCTGCTGCAGCTTTGGTCTGCTCTTGCTCTGGCGAGCAGGCTGGTTTGATTACGAAGGGTAACAAATCTAAGTTGGATTCACTTTCGTACGCATTGGGTGCAAATGTTGGTTACACGGTTAACTACCAAATGTCGGACATTCCATTCGACTACGATGCAATCGGTGTAGGTCTTGAGGAGGCTGCATTTGAGAATAGCTCTGTTACACCTGAGCAGGCTATGCAGACACTTCAGGAGTACTTCACAAACACTCGTGCAATGCGTGCACAGATCGTTGAGGAGAAGCGCCAAGAGGCTGATAAGGCTGCATTTGCTAGCGGTGCGGATTCAGCTACAGTTCTTGCTGCACGTGCAGCGTTGAAGGCTGATGCAGATATGTTTGAGTCAGAGGCTCAGCGCCACGAGGTATCTTATGCTTTTGGTGTTGACTTGGGTACAAACATCCGCAATGCTGAGATTCCAATCCAAACTTATTGGGTTGCTGAGGCGTTGAAGAATATTCGTGATGCGAAGGCTGTGTTGAGCGAGAATGCAGCTATGTCTTACCTTCAGAACTACTTTACAGTTGTTCGTCCAGCTGAGTTGCAGGCACAGTCGGCAGCTAAGTTGGCTGAGATTGAGAAGAAGTCGGGTGTTAAGAAGACTGAGTCAGGTTTGTTGTATCGTGTTGAGGTAGAGGGCGATATGACTGCTGCAGCAACTAAGGATGAGGATACTGTAAAGGTTAATTACACAGGTCGTTTGTTGCGCAACGATAACGTATTCGATACATCACGTTTTGCAGATCGTCCAGCAGAGATGCAGGCAGCTATGCAGGCTCAGGATCCTGAGGGTTACAACCAAGATAAGCCGATCGAGTTCCCATTGAATCGTGTGATTCCAGGATGGACTGAGGGAATGAAGTTGGTCGGCAAGGGTGGTCGCATCTCGTTGTGGATCCCAGCTGAGTTGGCTTACGGTGAGAGAGGTGCAGGACGTGACATTGGTCCTAACGAGGCACTCTTCTTCGATGTTGAGGTTATCGATGTGATTCCAGCTGAGTAAGCAGCTATATTAAAATTAAAGCGTTAAAAAGAGGCTGCCCCATTTCGGGAGCAGCCTCTTTTAGTTAGATAACGCTCTGTAGTGTGACTATTGAATAGAGCCTCTCTACAGCGGTGTAGAATACGTTATAGAGTGATCGAGAGACCAGCCGATGCCCAGCACCCCGGCATCTCCAAGCCACCGTAGTCGTAATAATCCGTAGAGGTGATGTTTGTCACATCAACATAAACTCGCAACTTCTTGCGCTCCCACGTCACACGGCTATCCAATAACATATAGGGCTCATAAGCGACCGTCGTGCCTGTTGCATCTTGATAGTTGCCGATGCGGTCATAGAGAGAGGTTGTGAGCACCACTGTTATGTTGCGAATTGGATTCAACGATAGCGATAGTGCCGCCTTGTTTTGCAGGTAATTTTGCGCATAAAGAGAGATCATATCGCCCGAATCCTTGTCCTGTGTGATGTAACCATAGCTCACCGAGATACGCTCCACGAAACCCTCGGGTGCATACGCTCCGCTCCACTCCACACCATAAGTTTTGAGCGAAGTGATCTGTCGTGAGTAGTAACAATCGGGGTCGATGGCGTTCTCCTCGGGGCTCTGTGCCCAGTCGATTATATTGTCGCCATCACGTAGATAGAGTTGCGCATTTGTGCTCCATCTATTGCGCTTGAATGAGCTCGCCAATCGATAGGTGATAGCCTGCTCGGGTTGCAGATTTGGGTCGGCAATACGTGTGGCGTTGTTGTAATAGAGGTCTGTGAAGGTGGGCAACCTCATCGACTCATTAGCTCCAGCCTCCACGACAAGACCTCTCGCTGGACGATAACGACCCGAGACGCTCCATATTGGCGATACTCCATAGGGGGTGTTGCTCAGCCCTGCCGATGCCGATACTCCATACCGCTGCCACTCTTTGTTGTGGCGAATATAATAGTTGCCGATGTTGCGACTATCTGCCTTGGTGTACTTCCCGTTGGGCTCAGCCACCTCATTTCCGAGCGATGTGCTCCAGATATGGTTGTAGGTGTAGTCTGCTCCGATGGTCGATACCCCAGCCTCGCTCCACTTGTAGTCGAGGTAGAGTTCAGCGCCAATGTCATCTGTGTTGTGGAAATTCTCACCCACAGATGAGTAGCGGATCAATTCGTAGTGGTCGAAACCCTTGCGGTAACTCACGCTGCTGTTGAGCGTAATGTTTGAACCGAACTCCTTGACCCAACGCAGTGAACTCAGTGCGGTCTTTGTCGCCTGATACTGATCGGGGTAGCTGAGTGAGTAGAACCCATTTGCTCCGAAATCTCGCTTCTGAAAACCAACTTGAGCATCGAAGAATCCAAATCGCTCGCTGTCATAAGTCGAACGAACGTACCCATTCCAATTCTCAAACTCAGTGTTGTAAGCGTAGCCATCCGAACGGCGATAAGAGCCAGCTCCGAAGATGTTGAACCGACCTTTGGTGTAGCTCCCCGACAGATTGCCGTAGCCGTAACCATAAGCGCCGCCGCTCATATCGAGCCGCACATAGTCCGTTGCGAGTGGTGCAGTGCGAATGTTGATAGCCCCTGCATAGGCTCCCACGCCCGAGACTCCATCGATGAGCTCGATACCTGCAATCGACTCTATGTCGATGGGTAGCGTGTGTGTTACGTGCCCTGTGCGAGCACTTGTGAAATTAATGCCGTTAAGCATAACTTGGGTTTGATCGAATGATCCACCTCGGATAGATATATCCGCCTGTGCTCCCTTGCCGCTCCTCTCCCTGACATCAATCGAAGGCGAGAGACGTAGCACAGACTCCAATGTTTGGAGTGGGGCGTTGGTCTCGTCCTTTCGGCTGAAGATCGGAGTTGGGAGTGTTGCGCTACGTGTTGGGTTACCCTTTGAGTGGGTCACACCGACATCCTGCAGCTCCACGACCTTTACGAGCGTAGTCGTATCGGAGGTCTGTGCATAAGCAACATTTCCAGCAAGAGAGATGAGCGACATACCGACCCAAAGCACACCGATCGTTACCTGCTTCTTAAGTGACGAGAAGGCTGAATAGCTCTTCCTGCTCCACTTCTTGAAGCAAGCAACAGGCTGTTGAGTGTTACTCTTTTTCATCTCTGTTGTTTGTTTAGATGATTATGAATCTGTTTAAGCAGAAAAACATAAACAGATTCTAAAAAAAAAACGACGGTCTCACGTGAAGACCGCCGCAAAGTTATATATTATTTCGTTTGGTGCAACTTTTTGCCGCACATTTTTCACACTTTAGTTACACCTATCTAATCGCCCGATTACGCCTCCTGAGCGCTATCAGCCTCTCTTACAACACCATACAGCGCCTCACACTTCTCGATGATCTCCGTCTCCTCAGCCGCCAATGGGAAGATCACCTTTGGCTCTAACATCCAGACACTCTTGCGGCTCTTGAATAGCTCCTCGCCACCGCCCGTGATGTTCAACATAATCGTTGCATCCTTCTCGACCTTACCATCCTTCACCGCCTTGATGAGTGTCGCTGTCGCCACACCTGCTGCCGAGTAAATATCTACACCCTCCAACTCCTTGAAGAGCTCCATAGCCTTGCGAGACTGTGCATTTGTCGCCACCAATACCTCGCCATTTGTCGCCTTGAGTGCATCATAGAGACCGCCTGCAATTCCGTATGGAGGGCGGCGATTTGACAAAACCTTAGCATCGATGATCTCCACATCACGGCGAGCCTTATCGTCATCATAAGGCAGCATCTCACGTGAATCGACCCTCCACGCATCATACATCGGCACAAATGGAGCGTTCTGTGACACCATCAATTTAGTGATCTTATCGCCAAAGCGACCATCCTCTATTAGCCTCATATTTGCCTCCCACGCTGCAATTGCGCCCGTTCCCGAGCCAACAGCTTGGAAGTAATAATCGGGACACTTGCCGATGAATGTTGCAGCCGAGAGCATCGTTGTAGCCATTCCGTCACGGCGAGCGATATTCTTTGCGCCACCCTCAGCGTAGAAAATCGGTGACTTCAAAGCGATGTTGCTCAGGTGAATTGCATCAAAGTAGTCACCACCCCTCTCGCAAGCGATCAACTTCACACAAGGGTTAAGCGGAGACTCAAACCACAACGTATCGAGGTTATCCGCTGGAACCGACAAGAGCAACTTGATATTGTTGTCCGAGCAGACCTTAGCAAATGCACGAGCCGTGTTACCAGCCGATGCAACAACCAACACTCGCTCCTCATCCTCAGCTGCACGACCACACACAGAGTACGCCTCAGTCTCCTTAAATGAGCAGGTCGACATCGTTGCGCCAATAGTGGGGTAGTAACCGCTAAATGTGATGTAGAGATTCTCCAACCCGAGGTACTCCGCCAAAGCCTTACTCTTGTATGTAACGGGTGCAGATGACCCCTTTAGCGTATGATCCACAGGCAACCAATCAGCAAACTTATATAGTCCCATCGAGCTGTCACCAACCTCCAACTGCCTCTTCTCATACTTAGCCCGAATCAACGATGGTGTCTTGCACTCCTTATCATCCAACACCCACGGCGTAGGCTCAAACTCTCGACCTGTAGCTACACACTCTAATGTGTATTTTGTTGCGTTAAATTCCTTCATCTTAATATTGTGTTAATCTTTTGTTTTATACTCTATGACATCCTCGTCTTGTAATCCTTTTGTTTTATACTCTATGACATCCTCGTCTTGTAATCCTTTTGTTTTATACTCTATGACATCCTCGTCTTGTAATCCTCATAACCAAACTCACGCACCACCTCGATGTGATCCTTGCTCTCCATTATTGCAATAGCTGGGTGCGCCACTCCGTTAAACATCGTGGTCTTGACCATCGTGTAGTGGATCATATCCTCAAAGATAATCTTGTCGCCAACCTTAGGCTGAGCGCCACTATCGAGCGACCAATCACCCATAAAATCCCCAGCTAAACAGCTGTTGCCACCAATGCGCCAACCCTCTTCACCATCCTCCGTGTCGTGTGCACCACGCACCGTTGGTTTGTAGGGCATCTCCAAGCAGTCGGGCATATGACACGCAAACGAGCTGTCGATCATCACCGTTGTTACACCGCCACTCCGCACCACATCCTCCACGGTCGTTATGAGCGAGCCTGTCTGCCACGTAAATGCGCTACCTGGTTCGAGTATCAGCCTGAGGTTCGGATACTTAGCACCGAATGATTTAAGCACATCGATAAGCTCATCACAATCATAACCCTCACGTGTCATCAAGTGACCACCGCCCATATTGAGCCACCTAAGTTGCGGCAATAGGTGACCATAGTGGCGTTCCATAGCCTCCAGTGCGAGCCTCAGATGGTGTGGATAGCTCTCACACAAAACGTGAAAATGCAGACCCTCAACACCCTCGGGCAGCTCCGTTAACTCCTCTTTAGCGATACCCAACCTCGACCCTGCAACACAGGGGTTATATAGGTCTGTCTCAACGGGCGAGTACTCTGGATTGACCCTCAAACCGCACGATACACCCTTTGTATGTGCTCTCTCTTTGAATCTATTGTATTGATTTAGAGAGTTAAACGTTATGTGGCTGCTCAGCTCCAAAATCCTCTCTATATCTCGATCGGTGTATGTCGGTGCATAGGTGTGTGATTTTGAGCCGCCCCCTTCGCCCCCTTCGCCCCCTTCGCCACCTTCACCGAAAAATTCAGCAACCAACTCAGCCTCCGAAAGAGAGCTCGCTGTAGCGCCATCTGAGTGGGCTGCAAGGGTGGGGAAGATGCTCCACATAGCCGATGCTTTGAGCGCCACAATCACCTCAGCACCAGAGAGTTTGCGCACTCTGTCGATGATAGCTAAATTGCGCATAAGAGCCTCTCTATCGAGTAGATAACAAGGCGATGGAAGTCTATTTATATTGCTAATTTTCACAATGCAAAGTTAATAATTTGCATCTAAACTCACCCCCTTTGCCCCAATATTTGCATTGCGATAAACGAAAATAAGTATTTATACCCATCACTAAAATTTGATCTTTGGTTTATTAGTGTTATCTTTGTTGGGAATTTTTAAATTATTAGAGACAGAATGAGTGATATTCTAAAATGTACAGCCTGCAACTCGGAGAATGGCTACTTCGATGGAACAATGAATCAGTGCCCCGATTGCGGTCACGAGTGGAGTGCCGATGCTGAGGCTGATGAGAGCTCGGCAAAGGTTGCGAAGGATAGCAATGGCGCTGAACTCTTCGATGGCGATGCTGTGACGGTAATTAAGGATCTTAAGGTGCGTGGCTCATCGATGGTCATCAAGCGTGGCACGAAGGTGAAGTCAATCAAGCTTACAGATAATCCCGAAGAGGTCGATTGCCGAATTGAGGGGTCGAGCATTGTGCTTAAGACCTGTTTTCTAAAGAGATAATCAACTATTTATGAGAGCTCTAATTCTTGCTGTTTCAGCGACATCAGCCCTCGTTGCGCTCTCTTGTGGAGGTGGCGGTGGTGCGAACTCACGCTCCTCTGCATCTGCCTCACAAGATGGGTTGCAGCATCGCCATTGTGTGACTATCGAGACCCCTTATGAGAGGCTTGACTTCGCTAGTGAAGAGGTGCCCTTAGAGCGTGGTTATATTCGTGAAGCGATTGAGAGAGAGCTACTTACAACCTCTTGTATGCACACGGGTACGGCACTCTCCATTCGCCGCACGACACGTTATTTTCCCGTTATCGAACCGATATTGGAGGAGTATGGTTTGCCTACCGATTTTAAATATTTGGCGATGGCGGAGAGTGGTCTCAATGTAAACGCTGTCTCGCCTG
This sequence comes from Rikenellaceae bacterium, assembly GCA_047174325.1. Taxonomy (GTDB): domain Bacteria; phylum Bacteroidota; class Bacteroidia; order Bacteroidales; family Rikenellaceae; genus Alistipes. The sequence continues at coordinate 12,640 of JBCQUE010000037.1, forward strand.
CCCGTGCATCGGGTTTTTGGCAATTCCTAGAGTCGGCAGGCAAGGAGTATGGCTTGGAGGTGAATGACACGGTAGATGAACGTCACCACCTCGAAAAGGCGACCCGTGCAGCGTGTGAATATCTCTCAGCAGCCTATGAGCAGTTTGGCAGCTGGAGCTTAGCGGCAGCATCATACAATGCAGGGCGAAGTGGGGTGGAGAGGCGACTAAAGATACAGGATGTAGATGAGTATTGGGATCTATTCTTGCCCGAGGAGACTATGCGTTACGTGCCTCGTATCCTGAGCTTTAAGCTCTTGATGGGTGACCCTCAACGCTTTGGTTTCGACATCGACAAGGATGCAATGCTAAAGCCCTTCAAACACTTCAAGATCGTGGAGATTAGCGACAGAAAAATCGAGTGGTCAAAGTTTGCAGCCGACAATAACACAACCTACAGAGAGCTAAGGATCTTAAACCCGTGGATCAGAGACTACGAACACAAAAACCCCAAGCGCAAAACTTACGAAGTAAAAGTCCCAACCTATCGATTCCGCAAACTAGGTTATTAGTTAGGAGTTAGGGGTTAGGGGTTAGGGGTTAGGGGTTAGGAGTTAGGAGTTAGGAGTTAGGGGAGATAGTTTACAAATCAACTAAAACAACTGCCTCCTAAAACATCTGCCTCCTAAGCCATATCGCCATAAATCTATCGTAGACGATATATCCTGCCGCAGTTTTGTATATAAGCTCTTTGTCAATCAATTTCTTGAGTGATGCCGAAATACTACTTGCTGCGCCAAGTTTGTATTTAGAGATAAAGCTACTCGACGTAATCTCCTTGACAAGCTCTTCATTTGCAACAGCCTTCAGCAGAGTAATATTGTTGGGAGTGTATGCCGACATAAGCGCCTCATAAGAGTATGTAAACTCATCGACAATCATATCAATCACCTCATCAATAAGGTTGTTATCTACATCTCTTGCGTAGCTATATAGCCTATTAAGAATGGATTGGATATACCACGTGTGACCATCGAATTTATCATACATATAGTCAAAGCTGTCACTGCTAAACGATACTCCTTGCTGAGTAAAAAAGTGTGATGCGAAATCAAAATAGGCTCCTTTGTCTATATGTTCGATAGATAGTGGCTCCGTACTCAAATAAAATGGACGCTTTGCAGAGAAAAACATATCCTGCATAAGGTGCTGTTTGCTACCCGAAAATATAAAATTTACATTTGGTAGGAACTGAATATATGAACGTAGTTGTGCCTCAACGCCATTCTCCGGGTACTCACGTATCTGCTGGAACTCATCTATCGCTATATAGCAACGTTTCTCGCACGAGGTAAGGTAGTCAAATATCTCTTTTAGTGTTGATTGCTCTGATTTTGGAGTTACATCAATAGATATTGTAGGCACTCCACTTTGCTCATCGAGTGTAAATGTTGGTCTGCAACTCTTTATAAATTGTGTAACACGTGAGATTATAGCCTGAGAAGTATTGTCTAGCTTACCCAATGTCGCTGAGGCAAACGCTGTTATAAAATCGCTAAGATTCTGAGTTGCGAATATATCCAGATAGATAGTGATAATATCTGAATCTTGCTCTTTGAGCGTTTGAAAGACGTTTTTGATAAGACCTGTTTTACCCATACGTCTAGGAGCCATCAATGTAACATTTCTGCCATTGAATAGTGCAGATGAGATTTTACGACTCTCTTCTTTGCGATCACAGAAGTACTCAGGGCTGTGATAACCAGCAACTAAAAAGGGATTATTTGGTTTCATAATATCAAAAGTTTATTCCATTACATAATTTACGTTACGCAAATATCGTAACAATATTTCGGAAAAGCAAATTTTATTAGATGTAATCTGCATAAGTGTTTGTTTTGTAGTTGAATATATAGGGGAATTATTAGAAGTCCCCTATAGTTGACCTATAGGGTCGACTAAATGGGGGAGCTAGCTCAGAATTACTCAGCCTTACTCAGTCTGAGTAGAACTGAGTAAGGCTGAGTAGAACTGAGTAAGGCTGAGTAGAACTGAGTAATTTCTGAGTAAGGCTGAGTAATTTCTGAGTAAGCCAATGAGTAAGCCAAGTTAAAAGGGAGCTAGCTCCCCTAAAAGTCAAAGTATGACTTTGCATTTTTGTAAGAGATGCCCTCGACCATCTCGCCGATGAACTCCATTTCAGATTTTGGCAATTTGCCAGCCTCGACATCCGCACCGATGATGTTGCACAATATGCGGCGGAAGTACTCGTGGCGTGGGTACGAAAGGAAACTTCTCGAATCGGTCAACATTCCGACAAAGCGGCTCAATAGACCCAACATTGATAGTGAGTTGATCTGATTGGTCATACCGACCTCCTGATCCAAGAACCACCAACCCGAACCATACTGCATCTTGCCCGCTACCGTACCATCGTTAAATGTGTATGCCATCGTTGTCAACACCTCATTTTGGCAAGGGTTCAAGTTGTATAGAATCGTCTTTGTGAGAGCCCCTGCGCTATCCAATCTACCGAACAGCTTATGTCCTGCAGCGGCACAAACCTCATCGTTGATAGCGTCATAACCTGTATCAACTCCCAAACGAGCAACCATACGTGGGTTATTATTGCGAATAGCGCCAATGTGGAACTGTTGCGTCCAACCCTTCGAGTGATCCATCACCGCAAAGTCAAACAACATCGCCGATTGGAACCTCTTTATCTCCTCCTTCGAGAGCTCCTTGCCGCTACGCACCTTAGTGAATATCGCTCTAATCTCTGCGTCGGTGTAATCCTCCGCAACGAATGTATTTAGACCGTGATCCGAGAGTTTGCACCCCATCTCAGCAAAGAAATTTTGGCGAATAGCTAGCGCCTCCAACAGATCATCATAGCTCGAAATCGAGTGATTTGCAACACCCTCCAATGTGTCGATATAACTATTATATGTCGCTGCACACTCCACAGCCATCGCCTTATCGGGTCTCCACGTTGGGAACATCTTTGTGCCGAATGGATTCTCAGCGACCAATTTGTGGTGCTCCAACGAGTCGATAGGATCGTCCGTAGTGCAGACCGCCTCGACATTTGATCCCCTCATCAGACCTTGTGCCGTGAACTCAGGTCTCTGCAACTTCTCGTTACACTCATCATAGATCTCACGTGCTGTCGATGGTTTGAGTATCTTATCAATTCCGAAAACACGGCTCAACTCCAAGTGTGTCCAGTGATAAAGCGGATTGCGCATTGCATATTGTGTTGTCTCAGCCCACTTCTCAAACTTCTCGTAATCCGATTTTCCGCCCGTGATATACTCCTCATCAACGCCATTGCCTCGCATCGCACGCCATTTGTAGTGGTCGCCACCAAGCCAAATCTCTGTGATGTTGCGGAATTGATAGTTAGACGAGACCATCCCTGGAATCAGGTGACAGTGATAATCGATGATTGGTTGTTTTGCTGCGTGTTGATGGTAAAGATGCTTCGCTGTCTCGTTAGTCAGCATAAAGTCTTGATCCATAAATTGACTCATAATTGTTTTTGGTTTTTATTGGTTAACAAGTTTGTTCTAAAATCATTACACAAACTTACGCAAAATTTTCCAATTTATTCAATAAAACAGAACAAAAAACAGAACAAAAAACAGAACAAAAAACAGAACAAAAAAAGAGCTGCCACCCGAAGATGACAGCTGCCGTTTATTCTCTATTTCAGACCTCAATTACTGAAGTGGCTGAATCTTAGTGTTTGTGTTGTAGAATCCCTTTGTTGTGCTCAAGAACTCACCCTTCATCTTAGCCAATACTGCTGGCTCTGATGTGATAGGAGCAGTCTGACCCAAATCCTTCGATAGATCATAGAGCGTAAAGTCCGCCACGATACCCATCTCATTACCTGTATTGTTCTTAGCCTGTCCCTTATATGGAGGGATCATCGCATACTTGCCCATACGGTAAGCCATACGTCCGCCAGCCTCTACAACCAAGTTCTTGCGACCCTCGCCGCCCTTGCCAAGGAATAGATCAAGGTGGTTCTCTGTGTCGAAGTCACCTGCAGGCATCTCAACGCCAAGCATCTCAGCAAACGATGCCAAAAGATCCAATTGACAAATCAACGCACCCGATACCGATGGCTGGATCTTACCCTTCCAATATGTGAAGAATGGAACACGTGTACCAGCATCGAACAAGCTATACTTACCGCCACGAAGTGCACCAGCAGGGGTGTGGTTGCCCAACTTCTCCCAAGCGCCATCCTTGTAACCATCATTCATAACAGGACCGTTATCAGATGAGAATACGATAAGTGTGTTCTCCAACAAGCCTCTCTTCTCAAGGTTCTTGATAAGCTCGCCAACGCACCAGTCTGCCTCTACGATTGCATCACCACGAGGACCCATAGTTGTCGCACCAACGAAACGAGAGTGTGGAGCACGAGGTACGTGTGGTTGGTGTAGTCCATAATACAAGAAGAATGGTTTGTTCTTATTCTTCTCCAAGAATGTATCAACCTTATCAACGAAGTAGTCCGCCATATCCTCATCGACCCACTTAGCCTTCTCGCCACCCTTCATATAACCGATACGAGGGATTCCATTTACGATTGAGTTGTTGTGACCGTGAGCCCAGTGCATCTTCAACATCTCTGGGTTTGAGATCGCTGTTGGCTCACCTGGATAGTTCTTCTTATAGTTAACCTCGATTGGGTCGTTTGGATCGAGACCCACAACATCGCCATTCTCTACATATACAGTAGGTACACGGTCGTTAGTTGCTGCGATCAAGCACGAGTAGTCGAAACCGATCTGATTAGCGCCTGGCTTTACAGTTTTGTTCCAGTTTGGATTACCCGAGCCCATACCCAAGTGCCACTTACCGATAGCGGCAGTTGTGTAGCCCTTCGATGCAAACATCTTCGGCATTGTGTATTGGTTAACATCGATCAAGAGTGGAGCGTCGCCAGCAAGGATCTTCGCACGAGGATTCTTCCAAGGGTAAGCGCCTGTAAACATTGCGTAACGGCTAGGTGTAGAGGTTGCCGATGTTGCGTGACCATCGGTAAAACGCACACCACCATTAGCGAGCTTGTCGAGGTTTGGAGTCTGCACGGCTGTAGCACCATAAGCGCTCATATCGCCATACCCCAAATCATCCGCAAGGATAACGATGACATTAGGCTGCTTAGGGGCTTTGTCAGCCGACGAACAACCAACGGCAGCGATAGCGGCAGGAGCTACTAAGGCTACGTTTTTAAGGGTTTTGTTCATAATTTTCAACTTTTTATTATTAGGTTAATTACTTTCGTGTTACAAAGATCGTAATATTTTTCGGATATGCAAGAGTTTTTTAGAACAATCTTCACTTGAATTATCGAAAAAATGTGTACATTTGCACGATCAGTGTTATGATTATTGGGGGTGGAGAGTTGCCCAACCCTCAAGGAGTAAAGTTGCAAGAATAAGTAAGAGATGTTAGAGACGACAGATAAAGAGCTAAAGGATAGGGAGATAATCGAGAGCGTAGGCGGACAGGATTATAAATATGGTTTCACTAGCGATATAGATACAGAGATCATCGATAAGGGTCTTTCAGAGAGTGTTGTGCGGCTAATTTCTCAAAAGAAGGGCGAGCCTGAGTGGATGACCGAGCGGAGATTGGTTGCCTATCGACACTGGTTGACGTTGGAGGTGCCTACGTGGGCACACCTCGAAATTCCGCCAATCGACTTTCAGGGTATCAGTTATTACGCTGCACCTAAGCAGCAGAAGAAGCTAAACTCGATGGATGAGGTCGACCCCGAATTGAAACGTACATTTGATAAGTTGGGTATTCCGCTCGAAGAGCAGATGGCGTTAGCTGGCGTTGCGGTGGATGCTGTGATGGATTCGGTATCGGTTAAGACTACGTTTCGTGATACGTTGGCTGAGAAGGGGATCATATTCTGCTCAATGTCCGAGGCGATTGTGGAGCACCCCGAACTCATTAAAAAATATTTGGGAAGCGTTGTTCCCTATACAGATAACTATTATGCGGCGCTCAATGCGGCGGTCTTTTCAGATGGCTCGTTTTGTTATATACCTAAGGGTGTTCGCTGTCCGATGGAGCTCTCAACATACTTTAGAATCAACGCACAGGGTACGGGTCAGTTTGAGCGCACTCTGATCGTTGCGGATGAGGAGTCATATGTGAGCTATTTGGAGGGGTGTACAGCGCCTCAGCGAGATGAGAATCAATTGCACGCCGCTGTGGTCGAGATCGTTGTTCACGACAGGGCTAGCGTGAAGTACTCAACGGTGCAGAATTGGTATCCAGGTGATAAAAATGGCGTTGGTGGAATCTATAACTTTGTGACGAAACGAGGTCTCTGTCACGCAGACGCTAAGCTCTCGTGGACACAGGTCGAGACAGGTTCAGCGGTGACGTGGAAATATCCAAGTTGCGTTTTGTTGGGCGACAGGTCGGTAGGGGAGTTCTACTCCGTAGCGATGACTAACCACTATCAACAGGCTGATACGGGAACGAAGATGATACACATCGGGCGTGATTCACGTTCGCACATTATATCTAAAGGAATCTCGGCTGGTCAGAGCCAAAATTCATATAGAGGATTGGTGAAGGTGGCGAAGAGAGCTGAGGGCGCACGAAACTATTCGCAGTGTGACTCGCTATTGATTGGTGATAAGTGTGGTGCACACACCTTCCCGATTATGGAGTGTGGAAACTCAACAGCGGTGTTGGAGCACGAGGCTACGACATCTAAAATATCGGACGATCAGCTGTTCTATTGCAATCAGCGAGGGCTGTCGAGCGAAGATGCTGTGGGTGTGATTGTGAATGGATACGCTAAAGAGGTGTTGTCGAAGTTGCCGATGGAGTTTGCCGTGGAATCACAGAAGTTGTTGGCGCTCAGCCTAGAGGGTAGCGTTGGTTAATGTGTTGATTGAGGTGCGGTGATTGAAGTGCGGTGATTGAATAGTTATTGATTGAGGTGCTGAGATGTGGTGATTGAATAGTTATTGATTGAGGTGCTGAGATGCGGTGATTGAATAGTTATTGATTGAGGTGCGGTGAGTGAGGTGTAGCGGTTGAAGTGTTATAAAGAGGATAAAAATAGAAATATATATGTTAGTAGTAAAAGATCTGTGCGCTAAAGTTGGCGACAAAGAGATATTGAGGGGTGTAAACCTTGAGGTAAAGGCTGGTGAGGTGCACGCCATAATGGGACCAAATGGAGCGGGAAAGAGTACGCTTGCAAGTGTGTTGGCTGGAAATGAAAAGTTCACGGTGACGGGCGGAAGTGCGGAGTTTATGGGTAAAGATTTGCTCGCTCACTCGATTGAGGATAGGGCTCGTATGGGTGTTTTCCTTGGTTTTCAATATCCAGTTGAGATCCCTGGGGTCTCGATGGCTAGCTTTATGAAGATTGCGGTTAATGAGCAGCGTAAGTTTAGGGGCGAAGAGCCGCTCTCATCAGGCGAGTTTTTGAAGATGATGCGTGAGAAGAGTAAGATCGTTGAGTTGGATTCAAAGCTAACCTCACGCTCCGTAAACGAGGGTTTTTCGGGTGGTGAGAAGAAGAAGAATGAGATCTTTCAAATGGCGATGTTAGAGCCTAAATTGGCGCTGTTGGATGAGACGGATAGTGGTCTGGACATCGATGCGCTAAGGATCGTTGCAACGGGCGTAACGAAGCTCAAACGAGAGGATAATGCAACGGTTGTGATCACTCACTATCAACGTTTGTTGGACTACATCGTTCCCGATTTTGTGCACGTTCTCTATAAGGGTCGTATAATTCACACGGGTGATAAGCACCTCGCTCTGAAGTTAGAGGAGGAGGGTTACGACTGGTTGATTAGCAACGTTAAGGAGTAGGGCGATGGTTGATTTTCTCAAATATTTAGTCGCTCAGGAGCTGCGCCGAATCCACGATGATGGGGTGGTTCAGCTCGATGATAGCGCAACGGAGTTGCTTAATGTGGCGATTGATCCGAAAGCTTTGAACGTGAGTGTAACGGCTAAGGATCGTGCGGCTCGATTGGTCGTGGTTCGCACTGAGGAGTGTCGTGGTGCGGAGGGTGCAGAGGGTGCAGAGGGTGCAGAGGGTGCAGAGGGTGCAGAGGGT
>JBCQUE010000004.1:0-87019 GCA_047174325.1 Rikenellaceae bacterium
GGTAATGTTTATTTTTGACTTACCATGAACTCACCCCATTCTTACTCTCTAATCTTGCTTTTTTACCTAAATATTATTCATTTTTAATCTTTTTGCAAAGGTATAAGAAGTCCCCTTAAATATCTAACCTAAGAGTAGAGCCTCAACATAGCTACTCCAACTCGAACTTAAAGACCGTAGCCATCTCATCCATCTCAGCATTGGGTATCACCAAATATGGACTATCTTTCGAGTCTTTATACTCCACCTCCGTATCGCTACCAAGCAGCGTCACACGCTTAATTGGCGTAGGTGTCGGGTAGCGATGTGGCGCAAAATCACGGAAGAAGATCTTTTTACCAACCTCGGGTGCACCCAAGAATGTCACATAGAGCGCACTATTATCCTTCGCCAAGGTGTAGCGAACATCAGCAGCCGAGTACTCGATTTTAGAGGATTGACCACCGTGCGAACCAGCCTTAGCCACAGTCGAGCCCCAGCCATACTTCGAGAATGGGCGTGTGCCGTAGACCGCCTCGCCATACTTGCTGAGCCACTCGCCAATGGGCTTGAGCACAGCACGTTGCGCCTCGGGGATCACGCCGTGTGACGTTGGCGAGACGTTCAGTAGCACGATACCGTTCTTACTCCACACATCGATCATATTGCGCAACACCAGCTCGGGTGCTCTATAGGTCTGCTTCTTAACATACGACCACGAGAAGTTACTGATGGTGATGTCTGTCATCCAAGCCCTCTCCGATACATCGGTCTTACCCCCCTGCTCAATATCCAAGATACCCACCTCCAGCGGCAGATCCTCCTGTTTATATCCGATGGTCACCTCCTGACCACGCTTTTTAGCCTTGTTGTAGTAATTTGCCACCATCTCTTGGCGCAACTTTTCGGGGATCATATTCAGCCACGAATCGAACCAAATCATATCGGGCGAGTACTTCGTAGCCACCTCGTCCACAATGTCGTACCAATACTTCAGGAACTTCTGCTCGCCCTGATTTCCATACATCATCTGCAACTCCTCATCCGTGGTCGATGTTATTAGTGATGGGTCATACGCAAAGTGGCTATCGTAGCCGCAATTCTTCGCCCCCTTCGATGCCCACTCCTCGGGAGAATTGGCGTTGCGCTGCATATTACGTGCGTGGTGGAACGTTGCTATCGTCTTTAGATCGAGCTTGCGTAGCTCCGTTGTGAGCTCGCCCAATATATCTCGCTTAGGTCCTCTATCCTTTGAATTCCACGGTGTTAGCTCACTCGCCCACATTGCGAACCCATCGTGGTGCAGAGCGCAGGGACCTGAGAACTTAGCGCCCGAATTTTTGAAGAGCTGTGCCCACTCCTTAGCATCGAACTCCTCGCCTGTGAATTGATCGACAAATTGATGATAATTGAAATCTGCACCATACGTCTTGAGGTGATGTTTATGCACAGGTGTCCCCTCACGATACATATTATACGGATACCACTCGCTACCGAACGCTGGCACAGTGTAGACACCCCAGTGAAAATATATACCGAGCTTTGCATCCTGCAGCCACTCAGGCACTTCGTTGTGTGCGCTCAACGATTCCCACGTTGGCTCATACTTACTGCACTTTGTCGCTGAACTCTCAGCTGTGCCGCTACTTGATGTGCAGCCGTTCGATGTGCAGCTCATCGCCACCATCGCCGCCAATATTGGCAAAATTACTCTCTTCATATCTATTGTTGTTAGTCTCTGTTAAATCAAAATCACCACCTCACCCCACCCTCCAAGATCTCAATTTGTGATCTTGAAAAGTGCTTATGTATCTTGTTGTGTCATACCTATATTACAGCGTCACACCGCTCTTGAAGATGGCGATCTCCTTGAAACCGACCTCCTCGTGCTTTAGTGGTTCACCGCCTGCTGTCGATATGATCTTTGCTGTTAGCTCGCTGAGTAGCTCCTCGGCACTTCTGTCCTCCACCAAGCCCCCTGCATTGAAGTCGATCCAGCCCGATTTGAACCTTGCGAGTTGGCTATTTGTCGAGATCTTCATCGTGGGGACAAACGACCCAAAGGGCGTACCTCGACCCGTTGTAAAGAGAACCATTTGACACCCCGAGAGCGCCAATGCCGATGATGCAACCAAGTCGTTACCTGGTGCCTGCAACAGATTAAGACCACTCTTGCGAATAGGCTCACCATAGCTCAACACATCGACAACTCCCTGACAACCACCCTTTTGGATACAGCCCAACGACTTCTCCTCCAATGAGGTGATGCCCCCCTTTTTGTTACCAGGCGATGGGTTTTCATAGATCGGTTGGTCATACTTTCGGAAGTAGCTCTTGAAATTATTTATCAGCGCCACCGCCTGATCAAAGACCTCACGGCTCTCCGCACGATCCATCAATATTGTCTCCGCACCAAACATCTCGGGCACTTCGGTGAGCAGTGTCGTACCCCCCTGTTCGATCAACCAATCGGAGAATAGACCCACCAATGGGTTGGCTGTGATACCTGACAAACCATCTGACCCTCCGCACTTTAACCCCACCTTAAGATACGACAGCGGCAACTCTTGTCGCCTATCCGAGCGAGTTCTCTCCACCAATTCACGACAGATCTCGACACCGCACTCGATCTCATCCTCCACCTCCTGTGCGATCAGAAACTTCACCCTCTCATCGTCCCACTCGCCAATCTCCTCTTGCAGCGCTGAGACCTGATTATTCTCACAACCGAGCCCCAACACCAACACTGCACCTGCATTTGGGTGGCTGATTAGTGCCGCCAATGCACGGCGTGTATTCTCGTGATCCTCACCAAGTTGCGAACAACCGTAGCTGTGTGTATAGACCCTCACATCATCGAGGTGCGAGCAGTCACACTCTCTCTTCACACGCTCCACCACAGCCTGCGCCTGACCATTCACACACCCAACCGTAGGGACGACCCACAACTCATTGCGGATTCCCATCGTATCGTTCGCCCTCAGATAGCCGTTGATCCTCAGCTTGCTCTGGGGATACTCCACGCTGTAACTCTTTGGGCTGTAGTTATATATCAAGTCGTCACACAGTCCCGTTCTGAGGTTATGGCTATGAACCCACGCCCCCTCGGCGATTGGCTCTGTAGCCCCACCAATCGGGTAACCATACTTTATAACCGCCTCACCCTCAGCGATATTCCGAAGCGCAAATTTGTGTCCACGCTCAATATCTTGCCCCAGTGTAACCTCCACACCGTCACACTCCACCACCTCACCCCGAGCGAGGTCATCCAACGCCACTGCAACATTATCAGCGCTGTTTATCTTTAAATATCTCTTCATAATTTTAATCTATAACCAACCGTCAATCTCTGTTAAGGGGACTTCTAATAATTCCCCGATTTTAATTTTAGGTTAATAATGGCCCATTTTTGATTTTGCAAAAGTGGGCTGTAGTGGCTCTACCGCCTATTTTTGTAAAATCAAAAATGGGTGGTTAGTAACCTAAAAGTATTTTGGGAAATTGTTAGAAGTCCCCTATACATATATATTAATGTACACCCCCTCGTAAAACCGCCGAGCCTACCCAAGGAATTTCTCCAACGCAGCGCCCATTCCGAGCCTCTCGATGTCGCTCAAACACTCTACGACACACTCCACGAAGCCCTCTGCCTCGGTGAAATCCTCGATCCACATCTCTCTGTTCGCAACGATTTTAGCCACCGTACCCTGCAGATCCTCCGACCTCCAATTCTCCCGAATAAATGCAACAAACTCAGCGGTGTCGTTGGGTTCAAAGCCGCTCCTACCGCTATACAACTCAAGCAGTGCAGCAAATGTAAACGCCTCATAACGAGCCACTCCGCCCCTCTTGAACCACCAATCCCGAACCGTTGGATAGTTACGAGCCTCCCATTTAGAGAGCGAATTGAGCGAGATTGACGAGAGCAGATGTTTGATAAACGGGTTGTAGAACCGCTCCAAAATAGAGCTAGCGAACTGCTTCAACTCCGCCTGATCCTCCTCGATCATCGGGATCACCTCCTCGGCAACCATCCTGCCAACGAACCGTTCGATCGATGGGGTGTTAAAGGCATCCATCACCGTCTCGCAACCCATCTGTAGAGCGATGGGCACCATACCTGTATGCGAGCCATTGAGTATTCTCACCTTCTTGTCACGGAACTGCTTAATCGTAGGCATAAATATCGTGTGCAGCCCAGCCCTATCTAACGGCAGCTGCTCCCGAACTCGCTCATAACCCTCGCCACCGATCGCCCACAGATGATACAACTCAGCCTTAACAACCAAGTTATCGTCAAAACCGATCTCCTCCTTAATCTCGCCAATCGTCTCACGAGGAAAGCCCGGCACAATGCGATCCACCAATGTATCGCAGAAGCAGCAAGCGCTCTCGACCCACTCGATAAACTCCTCGCCAAGCTTGTTGTAACGTGAATGCCGCAATATATATTCGTGGAGTGTCGAGCCGTTATCCTCGATAAGTTCGCAACAGATCACCGACAAGCCCATCTCGGGGTCACCACCGAAGTGTTTGAATCGCTGATAAAGCAGTGCTGTCATCTTTGCAGGGAACGATTTTGGAGGTTGCTGTGTAAGGTCGTCCCCCTCCTCATAGCGAATACCCGCCTCGGTGGTGTTTGAGATAATGATCTTAATATCGGGCGAAGTGATGTAGCTCTCATACTTTGCGTAGTCGACATATGGGTTGAATGAATCCATCACACACTTCACGATGCGCACATCTTTGGCTGGTTGCTTGTTCTCGACCCCCTCCAAATAGACGTGAAACATATTGTCCTGTGAGTGCATCATATCGAGCATCTTTAGGACGTTACGCTGCTCATCGATAATTGGTTGGACGATAGCCACGCCAATATCTGTGATGCCAGCCTCATTAGCCACATCGATTTGCCAATCGACAAAAGCCCGCAAGAAGTTACCCTCACCAAATTGTAATACACGCACAGGTCTGAGCTGCTTCGTGACGGTTTGATTGTTCAGTTCTCTCATATTTAGGTTCTATTTAGTTATGTTATTAGTTATTGTTGTCCAAGATGACCAGCCGCAGGCGAGGATGCATACGGAGTTACCCACCTATCCACAATACAAAATTATAATTTTTTTTTGAAATAATAACACAAACCGACAAAATTCACAAACAACCACCACCGAAATAACATCAGCGCAAAAAAATCGCCAAAAAAGAGAATATAAAAAAAGAGGTTAAACGGCTGAAAACCAACCATCTAACCTCTTTTGCAGTGCCCAGAACGAGACTCGAACTCACACGGACTAATGTCCACTACCCCCTCAAAGTAGCGTGTCTACCAATTCCACCATCTGGGCAATTACCTATTGCGACTGCAAATATATACAAAATATTTCTAATTGCAAAATTTATCTCAATAAATTTTAGTGCAATACAGCAGCAGACTCTGTTATGTGCGTTTACCCCAACTATAAATTATTGATAAATTCACCCAACTCACGATAGAGTCGCTGCACAGGTAGACCCATCACATTATAGAACGAACCATCGATTCGCTCCACGCCAATGTAGCCGATCCACTCCTGAATACCATACGATCCAGCCTTATCTAACGGCTTGTAATTCAGTACGTAATGGTCGATCTCATCCTCCGAAAGCGGTGCAAAACAGACCCGTGTCTCGGTCGAAAAGGTGTGATACATTCCCCTCGATCGCAACGTCACACCCGTCACAACCCTGTGCTCCCTGCCCGACAACTCGCTCAACATCACCCTCGCACTCTCTTCGTCCGCTGGCTTACCCAACACCATATCGCCCAAAATAACCACCGTATCAGCCGTTATCAAGATCTCATTCTCAGCCAACGGCTCGGGGTAACCATCGCTCTTCAACCTCGAAAGATAGGGCGCAACCTCCTCAGCTGCAATCGTTTGCGGATAAACCTCATCGACATCATACTTCACCGTTCGACACTTCAATCCAGCATCCGCCATCAGCTGTCGTCTACGTGGCGACTGCGATGCCAAGATCAGCTCCATCCCCAATCGCTCGATCTTTTCCTCCAAAATCATAGTTATCTAATATCAAAGTTCAACAACTCTCGACCCTCCAGCCGAGCACGAATATTATCCCCTGAGGCAACCTTTCCAACCCCAACAGGCGTACCCGTAAAGAGCAAATCACCAATCTTAAGTGTCATAAACTGAGAGACATAACTAATCACCTCATCGACCCTAAAGAGCATCTCTTTCGTCACTCCCCGCTGCCGAACCTCACCGTTAAGCTCCATCTCGAAGTGTAGATTCTGCACATCGCCCCCCAACTCAGCAAGCGCCACAAATTGTGGCGAGATAGCTGCCGAGTGATCAAACCCTTTACAGAGCTCCCACGGCAGACCTTGCGCCACCGCCTCACGCTGTAAGTCCCTAGCTGTGAAGTCGATACCCAACCCAACCTCATCATAACAACGCCCTGCAAAGCGCTCCTCGATGCACTTCGCCACACGTGTAATCCTCACCACCAATTCACACTCATAATCGACCTGTTCCGAGAATGACGGGATATAAAACGGGTCGTTATTTCGCAACAGCGCTGTATCGGGCTTAACGAAAAACATCGGTCGCTCAGGGCGCTTAAAACCCTCTAACTCAGTTATATGGGCGCTATAGTTACACCCTATACAGATTATCTTCATCGCTATATTTTATTTTGTCGTTTGTAACTCTTAAGCAGCGAGACCATCCGCCAAGCAAACCGCTCGCTAGCCCCCCGCTCGCCAATAATCCTCCTCAGCTCAGCATAATCCTCCACCACACGTGATCGCTCCTCACCGCCACACAGAACACCCCTCAGCGCCTCGATAGCCTCTGCAGGGTCAAGTGTCGACCGCACAATCTCACGCACAGCCTCTCGACCTAAGTTAATGTTAACCAGCGAGATATAAGGGATCTTCAAGAACCACGGACGCAACTTTTCGTGCAGCCACGGAATCCTGTAAACCACCACCTGAGGTGTCCCGATCAGTGCCGTTTCAAGTGTAGCCGTCCCCGAGGTAACCACAGCCGCCTCGCTATGCTTCAACAACTCATAAGTCGCCCCCTTAACCAAAGCTATATCGCTATGCCTCAACACCTTATCATACTCACCCTGCTCAATCCAATCAACCCCAGCCACCACAAATTGATAACCATCAAACGCCCCAGCAATCCGCTCCATCAGCGGCAAATTATCCCTAATCTCCGAGACCCTGCTCCCCGCCAACAACGCCACAATCGGTCGCCCATCGAGCCCACAATCAGCCACAAACGCCTCTCGACTAGCCAACTCATCACACCTCTCCGCAATCGCATCCACCAAAGGATTAC
The DNA here is from genome assembly GCA_047174325.1 of Rikenellaceae bacterium. Classification (GTDB taxonomy): domain Bacteria; phylum Bacteroidota; class Bacteroidia; order Bacteroidales; family Rikenellaceae; genus Alistipes. Next base: position 7,335 of record JBCQUE010000004.1, read on the forward strand.
CCTCAAAGTGCGCCTCAACACCCCTCTCACGGAAGTACTCAACCTCGAACGGAAAGATCACAAAGAGCTCATCTACATACTTTTTAATCCGCTCAATGCGGCTCTCTTTCCACGCCCAAACCTTTGGCGCAATATAGAAAAACGTCTTGATACCCAGCTCCTTAGCAAACTTCATCATCCGCAAATTAAACCCTGCATAGTCGATCCCCACAACCACATCGGGCGCAAACTCCTCGATCTGTCGCTCGCAAAGCCTCACCTGTCTAAGTATCGTCGGCAGATGCTTCACAACCTGCACAAACCCAAAAAACGAGCTCTCACGATAGTGCAGACCGAGCCCCTCCGCTCCGCCAACTTTCACCATCTCGTCCCCACCCCAAAAACGAAACTCCGCCTCGGGATCAGCCACAAGAATGCCTCGCATCAAATTTGCTCCGTGCAGATCACCCGAAGGCTCTCCAGCTATCAAAAAGTACTTCATACCCAACTACTTATCATCATCTAACCCCTAACCTCTAACCCCTAACCCCTAACCCCTAACCACTAACCCCTAACCACTAACCACTAACCTCTAACCCGACACATCACCCAACAGATCGGGACGCAACCGTTTAGTACGCTCCCAAGACTGCTCCTCTCGCCACTTATCAATCGCTGCAAAGTTACCCGACAGCAACACATCAGGCACTCTCCAGCCCCGAAAATCAGCTGGGCGTGTATAGACAGGAGGCGCTAACAAATCATCTTGAAAGCAATCCGTCAAAGCCGAAGCCTCGTCCCCAATCGCCCCCGGTATCACCCTCACAACCGAATCCACAATGACACAAGCAGCCAACTCACCACCCGTCAAAACATAGTCACCAATCGAGATTTCACGAGTAATAAGATGCTCCCTAATGCGGTAATCGATACCCTTGTAGTGCCCACAGAGAATGATTATATTTTCGCAAGTCGAGAGCCGATTTGCCTCCCGTTGGTTGTGTTGCACCCCATCGGGCGAGGTGTATATTATCTCGTCATAATGTCGCTCGCTCTGCAGCTTTTCGACCAATTTAAAGATCGGCTCGGGTTTCATAACCATACCTGCCTCACCCCCAAATGGATAGTCATCTGTGGTTCGGTGCTTATCCTCGGTGTAGTCCCTAATGTTGTGCACTACAATCTCCGCCAAACCAGCCTGTTGCGCCCTCTTGAGGATCGACTCATTGAGTGGTGACGAGAGCAGCTCGGGCACAACCGTAAGTATATCTATTCGCATTTTACTCCCCCCTTTACTCTAAAAATTATATCCTTATCGCTCCCCTCTCGCAGCGGAATCTCCACGCCCATTTCGAGCTCGAAACACTCATATCCAACCCCTCGCAACAACTCAATCAGCACCCCTCTCGTCTCACCCCCACTCTCCAACAAAACCACAGGATGGTGTCGCTCAATGAGCTGCATCATCTCGGGAATCACAACCCCCTCATAACCCTCTATGTCGCACTTAATCAGATCGATACGCTCCAACGGATCAAACAGCCGAGAACCCCTACACATCATCGCCTCAAACTCAATCGCCCCATCGCCTTTACCCTCACCAACACCAGTCTGTCCCGTACCGAAGTAACCACACTCCCCCACCGAACTATTGCTCATCTTAATGTGTTGCTCCTCCGCTCCGAGCGCCACATTGAGCAGCTCAACATTATCACACCCACTCACGTTGCGCCTCAACACACCGAAGATAAGCGGCACAGGCTCAACAGCATAGACCCGACCCTCGGCCCCAACGATGCGAGACAACGGGCGAGTGTAGTAGCCCAAATTAGCCCCAATATCGATCGCCACACCCCCACGTGAAATGAGTTTCGGGAGGTGATAAATATACTCAATAGCTCGATGATAGCGACAGCCACCCACTCGAACAGCGAGGAAAAGAGCCCCGCTAACCATCCTCAAATAGAGCGGCAACGGCAAGAGCCAATAGAGCAGACGATGTAGTAACCTATTCATAATGAACCCCCTTACAGATTTATCTCGCCAGCAATAACCTCCACAACAAACGGATTGTAGAGCACCTCGTGTCCAATCGTTGTCGATGAGCTGTGCCCAGCGTAGACCGTCACCTCGTCACCCAACGGAATGATCTCACCAATGATCGACTTCATAAGCTGCGTATAATCACCCCCCGGCAAATCCGTACGCCCGATGCTCTCCTTAAAGAGTGTGTCACCCGTAAAGAGCACCTTACTCGCTGGCTCATAGAGAGATACGTGACCCGGCGTATGTCCCGGTGTCTTAATCACCCGCAGCACCGTCTCGCCAAACTTCACCTCCGCAACCTCATCGAGGTCAATATCTATCTTCGATGGCATCTTACCGATCGGGATTCCATAGACAAAGCTCCCCTCCTTGGTCGATTCAACCAAAAACATATCTCGGGACGACATTGCAAAGGGCACACCATACGTAGATGTAACCCCCTCAACACCAAGCAGATGATCAAAGTGCCCGTGTGTATTGAGAGCCATCACAGGCTTCAAACCTCGCTCCGAGATAAAATTTTCAAGCGCCGCCACCTCCATTGCGTTGCTGCATCCAGCATCGATCACTACACACTCCTTCGTATCGTCCCATAATATATAGGTATTCTCCTGCACAGGGTTGAACACCAAAACCGCTACATTCATATTAATTCAATTTGTAAGTAGGGTAAAATAATTATTGGTGTATTTTTAAGAGTGCTATTGGAGATGAGATTTTTTACTATTAAATCGAAAATATAGTTATTCTATATTGAGATTTAATAGTGAAAAATATCGCTCCAAGAGTGCTTTTAAAAATATGGCAATAATTGTTTTACACTACTTAATTCACACAAAAGTAGGTAAAATTTTCCAATTCTCAGAATTTTATCACTAATTTTGCGACAAACAACACAACAATGCGAAACTTAATACTGACCCTACTGATGCTCACTACGCTCACAACAACTCACTCCACCGACCGCCCAAACGAGCGCCCCGATACTCTTGGCGATGGATTCACAGCCGAGAGGTTCGAGATGGGTAGCGACTACTCGGGCGAGGTACACTCAACCTTAGTTCGTCTCCGTCCATTTGTCGAGAGTGAGCGAGCCCTGTTATACATCCACGGCTTCAACGACTACTTCTTCCAGAGCGATATGGCGCACCGATTCCGTGATTCGGGTTATAATTTCTATGCAGTTGATTTGAGGCGCTGCGGTCGCTCACTCACCGCCTCACAGCGCCCATTCGAGGTGCGTGAACTCAGCGAATATTTCGAGGATATTAGAGCTGCCGTAGAGGCAATCCACCAAGATGGGGCGAAAGATATAACCCTAATGGGGCACTCAACAGGCGGACTTATCGCTGCATATTTCGTTGGCACAGAGCAAGATACACAGATCAATCAGGTGATACTCAACTCGCCTTACCTCTCGCAAAACGTCTCGTGGTTTCTTGGCAAGGTAGCCATCCCGATAGTCGCTGCCGTGGGTAAATGTTTCCCCGACATCGAGGTTCAAAACGACACCTCAACCCTCTACTTTGAATCGCTACACAACGATGCACAAGGCGAATGGAGCTACGACACAAGGCTTAAGATGCGCTACTCACCCCCAATCACAGCAGGCTGGCTCAGAGCGATACACACCGCCCAAATGAGCGTTCAGCAGGGTTACAACATCGAGACACCGATATTATTAATGTACTCAGACAAGAGCCTCATCACCGACCATTGGCAAGCGGAGGTGCAGCAGAGCGACATCGTCCTCAACGTCCGAGACATTGCGAAGTATGGTTCAAAGCTGAGCCGCAACACCACACACGCCCAAATCGAGAACGGAATGCACGACCTGATCCTCTCCGCCCCCGAGGTGCGTGAGAACGCCTATAGAGCAATATTCTCTTGGTTAGATCGGCAAAGGAGAGCGTTGCAAGGCGGCGAAATTTCAAAGATACCGTAAAGCTCTGATCGGTCACGTACCGTAAGTACGCTCCCTCACAGCACTCTACGCCATCTTCAAAATTTCATCCACCTATCAACGCTCTCTACAACGGAGCAAAATTCACGTTTTGCAATAATCTCCATAGAGTTGGTGGATGATTCCATCAGCAAGACCGATACGTGGAGCGATAATACTCTCGATCTTACAGCTCTTAGCAGCAGTCAAAAATATCTTCATCGCTGGAATAATTACATCCGCACGATAGGTGTTGAGTGAAAATTGTTTGATACGCTGCTCATAACTCAGCGGTTTGATCTGATCATACAGCGCCCTCATCTCCAGCGATTTGATCGCCTCACCTTGACGCTTTGAGAGGAGCTTGTGCACCTTATTGATGTTACCTCCCGACCCGATGATCGCCACAGGCTTGAACGGCAAAGCGATACGCTCCAGCCACTCCTTGAACTCGCTGAGCGAAACTTTATCCTTGCTGTTGATCATACGCACCGTACCCAACGGAAACGATTCAGAGGTTACACGCCTATGACCGCTGTAGACGGTGACTTCGGTGCTACCGCCACCAACATCGACATATATATAGTTCTGATCCTGAGAGATAAAGCGCCCCATATCGCCAGCCTCAAAGATTGTCTTAGCCTCCTCGATTCCCGATATAATCTCGATATTCACACCACTCTCACGCCTAATCATCTCGACCACCTCAGCACCGTTGCGAGCCTCACGCATTGCGCTAGTTGCGCAAGCACGATACGCCTTGACGTTGAAGGTCTGCATCAGCGATGAGAATGATTTCATAGCCGAACAGAGCTTCACACGCTTCTCCTCGCCAATCTCTCCATCGGTAAATACATCCTCACCCAAACGGATCGGCACACGAACAAACGCCGCCTTTTTAAACGCCACCGCCCCATTACTCTCCACATATTCAATCAGCAGACGTATCGCATTAGAACCAATATCGATCGCCGCCAAAGTCTCTCTATTCATTATCTAACCTCTCTTTATAAACTCCTAAGTTATGAGTTATGAATTATAAGTTATGAGTTATTGGCTAGCTCTCAGTAATTACTCCGAATTACTCAGTCTACACAGACTAGCCAAAGCTAAAAGGGAGCTAGCTCCCACTCATAACTATTTAAGTATTAACGCTGCTGCACCCATTATCGCTACGTTGCCCTTGATGGCGCTAGCGAGCAGTTTTGTTTTGCCGCTCTGTGAGGGCAGTGTTGCTCTATCCATATATAGCTTTGTCGGCTCGATGAGTATCTTTCCAGCCTTTGCCAAGCCTCCGAAGAGCACAATTGCCTCGGGTGTGAAGATGGTCACCACTGTTCCCAACACTCGTCCCAAGAGCTCCGCCGTGTAACGAAACGCCTCCAAGGCGATCGGGTCACCAGCCTCAGCCGCCTGAGCGATCTGTAGACTATCGAGCTTATTAAACGGAATATCACGCAACACACTCTTATCACGCATTGTAGCCATCAACTCAAAGGCGGTGCGACAGATACCCGTAGCCGAGACATAAGTCTCAATACAGCCTCGCAAACCGCAACCACACTCACGCCCATTATGCACAGCACAGATATGACCCAACTCGCCAGCAAACCCCTCCGTACCGTAGATCATCTCGCCATTAGCCACGAAACCCGAGCCGAGCCCCGTACCGAGTGTCACCATCGCAAAGTCCTGCATCCCCTGTGCTGCACCAAAGACCATCTCGCCAATCGTTGCAGCGTTTGCATCATTGGTGATCTTAACAGACTCACACTGAGGGAATTGACGCTTAAGATCCTCCACCAACGAGAACACTCGTGCACTCTCCTCACCCTGCTCTACACCCTGCACACACCCTCGCTCCTCACCCTGCTCTACACCCTGCACACACCCTCGCTCCTCACCCTGCACACCTCTTTGTTCACCACCCTCCACGGGACGATACTTCCAAAGATTTGCAGGCTGCTCGATAGTTCCACGAACCGATGATGCGTTGGGCGCACCGATACCGATTCCCATCAACTCATACTCAAAATCGAGCCCCGAAAGCAATCCACGCATCGCCTCAGCGAGCGCCTCCACATAGTTCGGGTATTGATCAAAGTATGGGTAGCTCTTGGTCGAAACTACACTCTCACAATATATTTTTCCAGTCCTGTCGACAATGCCGATTGCCGAGTTGATACCGCCGATGTCAACTCCAAAAGAGATCTTTTTCATAGTCCGTAGATAAATTTGCGATAGCAAGGTAGTAATAAGTGAGCAAATCTCAAAGTTTTTTCGTACATTTGTGACAAAATCACTCCGTAATAGCGACACAATTATGAGATCAAATGCACAACTGTTAGAAGATATTGAGAGCTACATCGCTCAGATCGCAATCCCCACTGAGCCCGAAAGACTGTATGCACCAATCCGATACACACTCGCTGAGGGGGGTAAACGCCTGCGACCGATGTTGACGCTCTTGGCTCATCAACTCTACTCCGACAAGGTGACCCACGCAATGCCTGCAGCGGCAGCGGTCGAGGTCTTTCACAACTTCACACTGCTCCACGATGATATTATGGATAACGCTGATGTGAGGCGAGGCAAACCATCTGTGCACGTGAAGTGGAGCGAGAATGTCGCTATTCTGTCGGGCGATGCGATGGTTATCTTGGCGTATCGTCTCCTGTCGCAATCGGTGTCGCCTGACTTTAGCCGCATCCTTGAGATCTTCAACACAATGGCGATGCAGGTGTGCGAGGGACAGCAGTATGATATGGATTACGAGACACAACCCAAGGTGGCTGTTGCGGAGTATATGAATATGATCGAGCTCAAGACCTCGGTTCTATTGGGTGGCGCTACGTTGATTGGCGCTATCATTGGCGGAGCTAAGGCGGAGCATCAACCCATCATTCAGAAGTTTGCTACAGAGTTGGGTTTGGCGTTTCAGCTGCAGGACGACCTGTTGGACACCTACGGAGATGAGCGGCTGGGTAAGCCAATCGGTGGCGATATTTTGGAGGGCAAGCAGACCTTCCTAAAGATTATGGCGATCAGCCGAGCGACACAAGAGCAGCGCAAGATATTGAACGAAACACACCTCTCGACTGAGTTAACAGACGAGAAGAAGATCGAGCGTATCACGGAGCTCTATGACGCTCTGGATATTCGCCACATCACCGAACTACAGATCGTCACTAAGTTTGAACGGGCACTGATGCTGCTCTCGAATTTGGCGGATTTAGGTGTCTCAGCCGAGCGCATCGAGCCGCTTAAGGAGTACGCACGGAGCTTGATGAACAGAGAAAAATAGCTTGATGAACAGAGAAAAAGAGCTTGATGAACAGAGAAAAATAGCTTGATGAACAGAGAAAAATAGCTTGATGAACAGAGAAAAATAGCTTGATGAACAGAGAAAAAGAGCTTGATGAACAGAGAAAAAGAGCTTGATGAACAGAGAAAAAGAGCTTGATGAACAGAGAAAAAGAGCGAGCGAGATGAGGAGAGACGAGATCGAAATAATGGCTCCCGTGGGGTCGTATGAGTCGCTACACGCAGCAATTAACGCTGGTGCAAACTCAATATACTTTGGTGTCGAACAGCTCAATATGAGGGCTAAATCGGCAGCGAATTTCACACTTGACGACCTTAGCGAAATCGTTGCAGTGTGCCGTGAGAGGGGCGTTAAGAGCTACTTGACGGTCAATATCGCTATCTATGGCGATGAGATCGAGGTGATGAAACAGATCATCGACAGGGCTAAAACAGAGGGAATTGACGCAATCATTGCGACAGATTTTGCGGCGATACTCTACGCACGTGAGGTTGGTGTCGAGGTGCATATCTCCACACAGAGCAACATCTCGAATATCGAGGCGGTGAAGTTCTTTTCACAGTGGGCTGATGTTGTGGTGTTGGCTCGTGAGTTGTCGCTGGAGCAGATCACGAAGATCAGCGAAGAGATTGTGCAACAGGAGGTTAGGGGTCCTCGTGGAGAGCTTGTGGAGATCGAGATGTTTGCCCACGGAGCACTCTGTATGTCGATTTCGGGCAAGTGTTACCTCAGTCTACACGAGAGTAATTGCTCAGCAAATCGTGGTGCTTGTCGCCAAATCTGTAGACGAAAATACACGATACAGGATACGCAAACGGGCGAGATGCTCGATATGGATGGTCAATATATTTTGTCGCCAAAGGATCTCTGCACCATTGAGTTTCTCGACAAATTCATCGCCGCTGGGGTGAAGGTCTTAAAGATCGAGGGCAGGGCTCGTGGTGGCGAATATGTGAAACGAGTTGTGGAGTGTTATGATGAGGCGCTGAGGGCGTTGGAGGCTGGAGAGTACACCGAAGAGTTGGTCGAAGGGCTCAGCGAAAGACTTTCAACGGTCTTTAACAGAGGCTTTTGGGGCGGATACTACGCTGGCAAACCAGTCGCTGAGCAGACACAAAATTACGGATCGTCGGCAACAATGCGCAAGGTCTATGTCGGTAAGGTGACCAACTTCTTCAAGAACCTATCTGTGGCGGAGGTGCTCATCGAGGCGGCAACGCTGGAGAGGGGTGATTTGGCTCTCTTTATGGGTCAGACGACAGGTGTTGTAGAGATGGAGATCGAGGGTGTAATGGTTGAGAATAAGATGGTTGAGAGCGTCTCACAGGGTGTTTACTGCTCACTCAAAACGCCCGAACTTTTGAGGCGAGGCGACAAATTATATAAGATGGTTGCTGCGGACACAATCGCTAAATAGATCGCTGAATAGATGACCAAATAGATTATGTAGATATGTTTGCAAAGGAGATATATAGGGCTCGTCGACAACGACTTATCGAGAGGATGAGAGAGTGTGATTGCGGCGGTGGTGTAGCGGGCGTAGCGGGCGGCGGCGGTGTAGCTGGCGTAGCGGTGATTCCAGCGAATGAATACTCGCCAAATTCTTATCTGTCAAACAGTTACTACTTTCGTCAAGATGGTTCATTTCGCTACTTTTTCGGCTTGGATCGCCCCTCGCTGTGGGGTCTCATCGACCTCGATTCGGGTGCGGAGGTGCTCTTTGGCGAAGATAGCTCGCTCGATGATCTGATCTGGATGGGTCGACAGCCTTTGGTGGCGGAGAGCGCTGAGAGCGTTGGGGTCAATCGTTCGGGAAATCTATCTCAACTAAGGAGTTATATCGCTGATACAGAGCGACTTGGGCGCACAATTCACATACTTCCGCCCTATCGAGGCGAGACAAAAATCGCACTCTCGTCACTCTTTGACTGCTCAATTTCAGCGCTTGATTCATATATCTCGCCTGCACTCTTTTTTGCTGTTGCGGAGCTCCGTGAGGTGAAGGGAGCGGAGGAGATCGAGGCGCTAGAGGAGGCGTATCACATTGGTTACGAGCTACATACAGCCGCAATGCAGATGTGCCGAGAGGGGGTCATCGAGCGAGAGATCGGGGGACGATTGGAGGGAATCGCAAGGTCGATGGGCGCTGGCGTTTCGTTTCCGCCAATCTGTACGCAACACGGTGAGACACTCCACAACATCGAGCGAGAGGGTGTTTTGCAGAGTGGGCGACTATTTTTGTGTGATGCAGGTGGCGAGAGTTTAGAGGGGTACTGTTCGGATCACACCCGCACCTATCCAGTGAGCGGCAAATTCACTGATACTCAACGAGATATATACAACACTGTGCTTGCAGCCTACGAAAATACAAAGCGCATTGCTCGTTCGGGGATGCTCTACAACAAGCTGCAGGAGGCGACCTATCGCACTCTAGCTGAGGGACTTAAGGGTGTAGGGTTACTGCGTGGATCGATCGATGAGATCATCGAGACGGGCGCTGTGTCGCTCTTTATGCCGCACGGTGTTTCGCACGGGTTGGGCTTGGATGTGCACGATTGCGAGGCGATGGGTGAACGGTCGTTCGATATGGAGCGCTACGGAGAGTTTGCAGAGCGGTCGACTTCGTGCATTATTCGCTCTCGGTGGCGCTTCTCAGAGGGAACGGTAATGAGCAATGAACCAGCGATTTACTTCATCCCTGCACTGATCGAGAAGTCACGAGCGGAGGGTCTCTATCGAGGTGTTGTCGACTATGATCGAGCGGAGAGATATTTTGACTTTGGCGGTATTCGTATCGAGGACGATATTATTATTACAGAGGGTGGTTGCCGTCAGATTGGCTCTAAGCCGATACCTGTAACCGTCACTGAATTAGAGGATTACATTTCACTATGGCGATAATTTTTCTCTTTCCGACCTCGATGGAGGCTGAGGCATTTCGTCTCGCTGCACCCGATGCTGAGGTGGCGATCTGTGGTGTCGGAATGGCTGCTGCAGCTGGCTCTGTTGCGGAGATTTTAGCGAGCCGTTCAGATCTGAATTTGGTTCTCTTGGCTGGCGTTGCAGGGAGTTATGACCTCTCGAAAGTCGCTCTGTGTGAGGTGGTTGAGGTTAGTGTTGAGCAGATTGAGGAGTTGCCCGATCGCTTTGCACAACGCTACGAAATCGCTGCACGTTTTGAGTTGCCACGGGTTCGATCCAACAGCGTCAACCAATCAAACTATCCAGCCAAAGATTCAGATATTGAGCAGATGGAGGGGGCGGCAGTGGCGGCAATTTGTGAGCGCCTCTCGATCCCGTTTGCAGAGGTTCGAGCGATCTCTAATTACGTTGGCGACCGATTTGAGAAGTGGTGCATAAAGGGTGCGTTAGAGGCTTTAACAGCCTCATTATTAGAAATATACAACCGTAAATAGATTATGAAACTTTATATCTCGCCCTGTCCAAACGACACCTTTATGTTTGACGCAATCGTCAACAAACGCATACCGCTCAGAGGCTTCGATTTTGAGGTTGAGTATCACGACATCGAACAGCTCAACGAGCGAGCATTGAGGGGCGAGGCTGAGTTCACCAAGTTGAGTTGCGCACTCCTCAGCGAGGTTGCCGATCGCTACTCAGTGAGCGACAGCGGCGCTGCACTTGGGCGAGGCAATGGACCTCTATTTGTGCGGCGAAAAGGCGACAGAACGCCTATCGAGAGTGTAGCGATACCGGGCGTTCACACAACGGCTAACAAGCTGATAATCAAATTATTTCCACAATACAAAGATCGCCAAGAGATGCTCTTCTCAGAGATTGCCGATGCTGTGGAGAGCGGCAAGGTCGATGCAGGTGTTCTGATCCACGAGGGGCGCTTTCTGTATCGAGAACGCAACCTCGAACTCATCGCTGACCTCGGTTTGGAGTGGGAACGAGCAACGGGGCAACCACTGCCGTTGGGGGCGATCGCTATGAGGCGAGACCTCTCTATGGAGCGGCAACGTGAGTTCCAAAAGTTATTGCGTGAAAGCATCGAGTACGCCTTTGCAAACCCCTCAGCATCACGTGGTTACATCAAACAACACGCTCAAGAGATGGCGGACGAAGTGATCACTAAACACATCGCTCTATTCGTCAACGAATACTCGCTGAGCCTCGGCTCTATCGACATCAGCAAATTTTAATTTTGCAGCCTGCAGATCAGCAAATTAAATTACACAATCTGAAGATCAGCAAATTAAATTACACAATCTGAAGATCAGCAAATTTTAATTACACAATCTGAAGATCAGCAAATTAAATTACACAATCTGAAGATCAGCAAATTTTAATTACACAATCTGAAGATCAGCAAATTTTAAGGGGCTACAGAAAACAACTCTGCAACCCCTTGAAATATAACACATTACGCTGTGCACCCTACTGAGCAACGCAAGCTCCAACGATCGGTTTCTTAATCTTGTTACCGAAGAAGTCTGTACCCATCTTAAGCTGAGGCAACACTCCGTAAGCGGTCTTATCAGAGCTCAGTTTCTCAACCTCAGCACCTTGGTCAATCGCCTTAGCATTGGTTGGGATCGCATCCTCCGCCTGCATCTGCTCGCTGATTACACCCTTGAATTTAGGGTCGCCGCCAACAGCCTTTTGATCCAAATATCGATGCTTACTCTCAGGCGCAAACTTATTCTCAGGCAAGACATTTTCGCCCTGAGGGAACTTTGGATCGTAAAGTTTGTAGAGATTATTCTTGATCACAAGATTCTGCCGAGCCATCTCCTCAGGCGTGAAGTCCCTGATGATCAACTTATTCTTTGCATCCTTTGTGCCGTCTGCAACACGGAAATCATAGGCGTTATTCACGATCTCACCCTTAGACATCCAGTGTCCCGACTTCGACACATTCATCTGAGCAGGAATCCAGAAGAGGTTATTCATAACACAGATTCCCTCAGCCGATGTCGCCATATCGAAGATAAATGGGTTGGTGTAACCATCCTTGCGGCTCTCGGTGCAGATGATCGTATTGTTATAGATGTAGCTGTTGTATGGTCCAACGAAGTGGTTCTGTGTGTGTCCATTCACGGTCATCAATGCACCCATCGCTCCGATGGTCTTTGTCACCTCCTTGCCGTTTACCATCGACTTCTGTTTCCACATCCAATATGCGTCCTGTTTCTGGTCGAGTGTGTTGCGCCATCCATCGTTGATACTTATATTATAACGGTAGCTGCAGTTCTCGTTCCTGCCCAAGATCTCAACAAATCCACCGCAATTGTTCTTGCTCACGCAGTACTGAATCACAACGCTCTTGTTACCGATGTCGATATGCGCACCACAGCAATCTGCAACACCCTCCGAGCCCTCATAATAGTTCTTCTCGAAGAGGAAGTTGTCGCAATAAACTAGCCACATTCCGCTGCCTCGTCCCCACATTCGTGGCTCAGTTCGAGCACCGGGCCCAACCGTTTTGCAGTTGCGCATAATTGCGTTGTGTGCCGATGAGAATTGCGCACCTGGCCCACCGATATTTGTGAGTGTACACCCCTCGATAAGTAGATTTTTGATCGGTGTCACCTTGTTTGCATTCATCTTGATCGCTGTGTGGCTCACCTCCGAGATGTGACAATTAGTCACCTTAAGGTTCTCGATACCTGCACCCTTCGCACGTGATAAGGCTCTGATTCCCCAGCCGTAGTCAAACTCGCCATTGGTGCTCCACTCGTGACACGGGCGACCCTTTGGAGTGTTCTCGTCCCCCTTATTGAAGTAGTACACATCCTTAATGTCGACATTGTCTATAGCGATGTCCTTTAGTTTCTCGCCTGCCGAATTGACAAAGATTCCGTAGCGGTAGCGCTTCTTCTCATCCTTCGGGCGGATCATATAGGGCTTGCCTTTGAGTGTTCCATCGGCTGTGATACGCAAGTCGGTCACAACAACGTTTGAGGTGTTCTCGATCAAGATTCCAGCGGCTAGACCCTTAAAGTCGATTGTCGCCTTCTCTGTGCCGTAGCTACCGATGTGGATCTGCTTGCCGCCGCCTTTGTTTAGCCCCACCAACTCGATCGTTCCCCAGTGTATCTGACCACCCTTAAGGAGAATCTGATCGCCACCCTTGATCTGGAGCTTAGGCAGTGCCGCAAGCGTCTTAAGTGGCTCGCTCTCAGAGAGTCCGCTGTTTTGGTTGTTACCCGACTTCGCATCTACATAGATGGTGCGTGAGTACTTCGTCTTGCTCTCAAAACGGATCTCGTTGTTCTTCTTCGGGAAGTTATCCACGAAGGGCGTTGCACTCGTTGTCACTACTGTCAATATTGCAGCTAGTGCTAAAAATAATTTTTTCATACTTGTATTAGGTTTTGGTTTGTTCAACTGTTTGTCGTTCGGTTGTTTGTCGTTCAGCTGTTTGTCGTTCGGTTGTTTGTCGTTCAGCTGTTTGTCGTTCAGCTGTTTGTCGTTCAGCTGTTTGTCGTTCAGCTGTTTGTCGTTCAGCTGTTTGTCGTTCAGCTGTTTAGTCGCTACTTCTGCGGATAGTTTAGGTTCTCCTCGCCCATCTGTTGCAGCGTCTCGGTGAGATACTTTTTCGCCTCATATCTCGCCATCGGGAGATCTTGGAGCAGATAGTTTCCGCAATCACGTGGCGCTGCACCAGGGATCTCGCCCTCGAAATTTGCCACGAAATCGAAAGTCTCCTGCATCAACTCAACAATGTCGCTCGACTCATAATCGCCAGCCAAAAGCAGATAGTTGCCCGTGAGACACCCCATTGGTCCCCAATAGACGATCCTCTCGCTCCACGTTGGGTGGTTGCGCAGGAATGTCGCCGCCAAGTGTTCGATGGTGTGTAGTGCTCCCATCCCTAGGGCTGGCTCACGATTTGGCTCCTTCATTCGGATGTCGAAAGTCGATATTGTCTCTGCTCCGATCCTATCCTTACGTGAAAGATAGATGCCTCGGCGGAGATTTATGTGGTCGATTGTAAAACTAGGTATGCTCTTCATTTAGTTATGAGTTATAAATTATGAATTATTTTGCTTGCTCCTTTCAATTACGAATTAATATTGCGAAGTAGGCTCTCTAGCGTTGTGAATGATCGTTTAGATAGTTCACCCCAAAAATTTTCATATTGCTCGCTATGGTTCTCTGTCGCCGCTGGAGTGTCGCTCACAACCCTGATGCTGACGAACGGTACACTGTAGAGGTGGCAACATTGCGCTATCGAGGTGCTCTCCATATCGACCGCCAGCGCATCGGGGTGTGTCATCTTGATTGTGTTGAGTGTCGCTCTGTCGGTGATGAATTGGTCGCCACTTGTGATTGCTCCGCTGTGAATCGCTGAGCCGTTGCCTGTCTCTGTCGCTGTGGCGCACTCAACCAATTTTGCGCTACTCTCGAAGTAGAGCGGCAGCCCCTGCACCTGACCCTTAGCGTTGGGTTCGCCACACCAAACATCGTGATAACAGCAGCGAGTGCTCACAACAATATCCATAACCGAGAGCGATGGATCGATTCCGCCAGCCACTCCCGAACTAATGATGCAGTCGGGCGAGTATAACCCAATGAGCTCAGCAGCCCCAAGCGAGGAGTTAACCTTACCTATTCCGCTCTGCATCAAGACAATAGCATTATCGCCAATCCGTCCAAATGCATAGCCAAAGAGCCCACCCTGCTCCATCTCCACCCCATCGAGCAGCGAATAGATATGGTCATATTCGCTCTGCATAGCTGTGATTACTCCGATCTTCATAATGTCATTATTAAATTTTGCTACTGCAAATATAGCGATAGATTTCTCTAAATGCAAAAATATTCTGTTTTTAACCAATATTGATAGATTGGATCCTGAAACGTTATCTTCCTCGCTCTGTTGTCGAGTATATCCTTGTCGATCAACGATGTTCTCCAAAAAGATGATGTCTCCAAATTTATAAAACGGCATCGATGACGAGGTAAATACATCGAGCATCAAATGACGCTTGCTCCCGTAGAGGCAGTATGAAACATTTTTGTAAGTTACAAATTTGTAACAGATTATTTTTCACCACAGCAATCTCTAAAAATTATCTGTTTATGTAGATTTCAACACAAAAGCAGCTCTCGTCTCAGATTTTTTTTGTAATTTTAGAACGTGATTTTTTTCACAACTATTGAATTGACGGCTGTAGCCCGTTTTTCATAGTGCGGTAACTCTTTTGTAATATCGAGAGTATATATTTGTACTCTCAAAGTGTTTTAAATGATGGATCAAGAGATCGAAAGACCTAAGTACAAGACGATAGTAATGTCTGATATTCACCTCGGCTCGAAGTGGTCGAAGTCGAAAGAGGCATCCTCATTCTTGCGTAAGAATAGCTGTGAGACGCTGCTGCTCTGTGGCGACATCATCGATGGCTGGGCGATTATGCGGGGCAAGGGGTTGAAGTGGAAAAAGCGACACACCAACTTCATCAAGACGCTGTTGGATATTTCGCACACCACACGTATCGTCTACCTGAGAGGAAACCACGATGACTTCCTCGATCGGGTTGTGCCGATCAACTTCCTCAATGTCGAGATCCTTCCCGATATGATCTACGAAAGTTTCGGGCGAAGGTATTATGTGCTGCACGGCGATATATTCGATTCGGTCACAACAAATTTTAGTTGGATCGCTAAGTTGGGTGATATTGGTTACCACCTGCTGTTGAGGATCAATAGTTACTACAACGCTCGAAGAGTGCGCAAGGGGCTACCCTACCGATCAATATCGAGAGAGATAAAATCGAAGGTGAAAGCCTCACTATCATACATCGATGAGTTCGAGAGGCACATCAGTTCGGTGGCGGAGTCTCGCAAGTGTGACGGTGTGATCTGTGGACACATACACCACCCCGAGATCAAGGAGATCGATGGCGTGGCGTACCTCAACTCGGGCGATTGGGTCGAGTCGCTATCGGCACTAACCGAGGATTGGGAGGGCAACTGGTCAATCTTCACCCACGACAACAGCAACGACAACAGCAACGACAAGAGCAACGACAAGAGCAACGACAAGAGCAACGACAAGAGCAACGACAAGAGCAACGACAACAGCAACGACAAGAGCAACGACAAGAGAGACGACAAGAGAGACAAAACCAAGAGCGACAAGGAGCTACCCAGCCTTACTCAGTAATACTCAGCAATACCCAGCAATACCCAGCCTTACTCAGTAATACTCAGAAATACTCAGCCTTACTCAGAACAAAAAAAAAAGAAAAAGATGAACACAATAGGAAACAGAGAACTAAGCTGGCTACAGTTCAACGACAGAGTACTGCAGGAGGCGCAGGATCACAATGTACCTCTACTTCAGCGACTTAGGTTTTTGGGAATCTTCTCCAACAACCAAGATGAGTTCATCAAGGTGCGTGTGGCGAACCTGATCCGCTACTCAGCGATTAGAAATAACCGTGTGAAGATGACGGGCGACTATACAGCTCAGGAGCTACTGCCGTTGGTTAACCAGCGTATGCAGATCTCGCAAGAGATGTTCCGTGACACCTATCGCAACATCATCGGCGAGATGGAGCAGGAGGGTATCTATATGGTCGATAACACGATGCTCTCAGAGGAGCAGCTGGAGTTCTGCCGTGAATATTTCCTGTCGGTGATAAGTGTTCGAGTTGTGCCGATTGTGTTGCGCAAGAGGGTCGCAATTCCATTCTTGCCCGATGGTAAGATCTACTTGGCGGTCGATATGAAGAGCGCACAAACCTCTCGTTACGCCATTGTGCAGGTGCCTGTGAGCGATGCTTGCCCACGATTTGTGAAGTTGCCATCGGCTGAGGGTCGCACCGATATTGTCTTTTTGGATGATATTATTCGCCTCTTCTTGGATGATATTTTCTTTATGTTTAGCTACGATGAGATCTCGGCACACACCTTTAAGATAATTCGTGATGCAGCCTTCACGATCGATGATGATGTCTCGAAGAGTATGGCGGAGAAGATGACCGAGGGAATCAACTCACGCCACCGTGGACGGGCGATTCGTATGGTCTACGATCGTGAGATGCCGAGAGATTTGATGGAGACGATCACCGCTAAATTGGGTCTCAAATCGAAGGATCAGGTCGACTCGGGCGGTCGTTACCACCTAATGCGAGACCTAATGAAGTTCCCCAAGGTTCGTCCCGATTTGGAGAGTAAAAACCCTAAGCCTCAGCTACATCCGCTGATCGATCCGAGCGAGAGCATCCTCAAGGTTATCAAGCGACAGGATATACTTCTGTGCTACCCTTACCACACATTCAACCATATGCTGAACCTCTTGCGAGAGGCGGCGATCGACCCACGTGTCGAGTCGATATACATCACTCTCTACCGCACAGCGTCACACTCGAAGGTGATAAATGCGCTGCTCAATGGTGTGAAGAACGGCAAGCAGGTGACGGCACTCGTGGAGCTCAAAGCAAGGTTTGACGAGGAGCAAAACATCGACAATATCGAGCTACTGCAGAGCGGTGGCGTGAAGGTTATCACGAGCCAAGAGATGCTGAAGGTGCACAGCAAATTGGTTCTGATTGAGCGCAACGAGGTTGGTGGTCAACGTGGATACGTCTATGTTGGAACGGGAAATTTCAATGAGAACACCAGCAATATATACAGCGACTTCGGACTGATCACAGCAAATCAGACGGTTGCATCGGATGCAAAAAAGGTCTTTGAATTTTTGGAACACAACCACTATCACCCTGATTTCAAGCAGCTTATGGTCTCGCCTTATTATATGCGCAACCAAATCACAGAGCTCATCGAGCGTGAGATCAAACTAGCCGAACGAGGCAAGAAGGCGGCAATCAGGGCGAAGTTCAACTCGCTGACCGATATTAAGATGATCAAATTGCTCTACAAAGCGTCACAGGCAGGTGTGAAGATCAAACTCTTGGTGAGGGGTGCGTGTTGCTTGCAGGCAGGCGTTGTTGGTCTGAGCGAGAATATCGAGGTGCGAAGCATCGTGGATAAGTATCTGGAACACGCACGAATGATGATCTTCAACAACGGCGGCAAACCACAAAGCTTCATATTGAGTGCCGACCTAATGACCCGCAACTTGGATAGACGTGTAGAGGTGGGAACGCCAATCAAGGACAAAGGCATCGAAAAGACGCTACGAGACTACTTCGACATCCAGTGGCGAGACAACGTCAAAGCAAGGCTAATAACATCAAGTTTCCGCAACGACTACGTCAAGGGCAAAAACCCCAACGAACACCACCGCAGCCAAGAGGAGCTCTACAACTACTTCACCGAGAACAAGTAGCGCCCCAAAACCAACCCAAACCTACGGGCGCTCCAACACACGACCACGAACAGTAGAGTCGTAGCTCACGTAAGTGTCCCACGGGCCATTGAGCCATAGCAACACTTTGTAGCCCTCGTTTGCCACGATTATTGGGCGAATATTTCTATACTTCGAGCCCGATGTTAGTGCCGTCCACTTGATCGTCTTGATGTTATCCTTTGCGGTGATACGAGCCGAGTAGATCTCGTGTTTGCCACCTAGATATTTACCCGTCTTAGGGTCGACATCTGTCGAGATATAGACCATCTCGGGATCGGTCGGATCGATCGCCATCAAGCCTGTGTAGCTACTCTCCCAATAATAGAGACAGCGACCTGCATAGGCGATCTCACGATCTATCCATCTCGTTCCGTCCCACGTTGCAAGGCGGAAACGGTGGTCGTCATTTGTCCAATAGAGCGTGTAACCGATGTGTGGATTACCCTTTGCGTCGCTCACCATTGCACAGTTCCAAGCGCTATTTGGCACACTCTCACAGGTCGATGGCTTGCTCTTCGTCTCGCTACCTTTGTAGATCTTCTCGCCGTGTGTCGTTGGCAAAGCTCCATCTTTCAGATCCCACACCATCTTGCCCTCAGCCGTGTAGAACTTCTTACCACGCAACTCTACGTAATAGAGGCTATTACCGTACCCACGAGGGTGTGCATCGGTGTAGACAATACCCACTGTATTGGGGTCAACTTGTGAATACATTGTGTATGGACGGTTACGACCCGAGACCTCATTTGCGATCATATGTGTCTCATCGCTCCACGTCAAACCGTGATCCTTCGATGTGATAAACGCTGGGTTAAAGTGCGGACCATCACGGAAGAAGTTATACAACGAACCCTCATCCTTCATATAATATATATTCATATATGTCACACCAGCCTTGTGAGCATAGTTGTAGACCTTCGCCTTAGGCTCACTCCAACTCAAATAGTTATCGGGCTGTGAGATCTTGTAGTGGTGTTTCTTCTCCTGTCCGTGCTTAGCCCACATCGCCAAAATCGATCCATCGGGGCGAGCATATAGTGCTGGCGCATCGTGGTCATCCTTTTGGAAGTTACTGTGCAGAGTAAGCTGACCATCGACCTTTCCACTCTTCAAATCATATACACCAAGGTTTACATCGCCATTCTGACCATCCAATCCGCCCATCACTAGTTTCCCCTTTGAGATGATCGCACGAGGTCCCTGATACCAACACCAGCCGCCATTGGTCATAAAGATCTCCTCGGGCTTAGCATCTGTGCGAGCCAACTCAACCTTAGGTGTGTAGTACTTATTTACATAGCGATACATCTCTGCACCAGCCGCCAAAAATGCGCCACTTCCATAGACCTCAGTGTACTCTGCCGAGCTGCCCTGTGGAGATGTACCAACGCCCTGCACATAGGTCAACATTCCCTTCTCATTCACCGCTGCCGAGATCGCTGCCCAGCCTTTGAGCAGTGTTGGCTCATACTCCTTTTTGTCGAGCAGACCGTTGCTGATACCCCAAGCCAAGCCATATACAAAGAACGAAGAACCACTAGTCTCGATATTTGGATAAGCCTCCACGCTGCCCAACAGACCAGCCGACCACGTTCCATCCTCACGCTGCAACTCCTTAACTCTCACCGCCATCTCCTTAAATAGGTTAGTGTAAAAATCACGACCCTTCCAATCCTCAGGCATATTTGGAATCATAGCCGCCAAGCCTCCAAAGACCCAACCATTACCACGAGACCAAAACAACTTCTGACCATTCTCCTCCCTCTTCTTAATAAATTTAAGGTCACGAAAGAACAACTTCTCCTCCTTATCATAGAGCTTATCATAACACTTTTTGTACTGGCTATCCATATACTCCAAGTACTTGATATTACCCGTAGCCTTAGCCAAGTGTGTCCAGACGGGGGGAGCCATAAATAGCGCATCACACCAGTTCCAGTGCCACTTATTCGCCTCCTTGCTCTCCATTATCATATCGAAGTGGCGCTTTGTCGGCATATAGAGCTGCACCTTGTCGTAATAGTCATAAAGGTTCAAATAGAGCTGTCCAACAGCGTGATCATCAGCGTGATAGGGTCGAGTATGGAGCTTGAATTTATTATCCTGCCCCATCTGATTGAGCCAATTCACATACTTAGAATCGGGCGCAATCATCGAGAAGTCGAACAACCCCTTATAGAACGCTGCATTTTGCCACATCAAGTCGTGATACTTCTTCTGATTCCTATTCTTCTGTCCATTCCACGGTGCACGGAACTTAGCCTGACCCTCAAAATTTTCAATTTGCCAATCCGCCACACGTTTTGACACCTCCATAACCTCCTCAGCTGTAGGCACTTTTGCCGACTGAGAGCAGCCAACCATCGAGAGCAGCGCCACTGCACACGCCACACCACTCTTTATTAATTTGTAATTCATAATTCGTAATTTACCGCTTCATTAATTTGTCATTCTCAGCCTTAATGCGAGCCCTCTGCTTAGGCGACAACTTCTGATTCAGATAGATCTCACGAGGCAGATTTGTCACCTGAGCCTTCATCTGAGGGTCATTAACATCGAGGCTCAAATCGCAATCGAACCTATCCAACACCGAGTAGTTGCGATCCTTTCCTTGCCACAAGAAGTGACACATACCCCACGTTATACCACGCCCGTTCTTCGTGTCTGTAAAGGCATCGGCAATAAATCCTGCAGGGGCGTTAGGCATAATATTCACGAACGAGGCGATCTTGAAGTTGACCCAATCCTCCGCATACTGAATCGTGTTGTGCTCATTACCAGCCTTGATGACCATCGCTGCCACACCCTCACGGAATGGGAACAACGACACCTCGTGACCCGAGTTCAAGACAGGGTTCTGTGGGCACTTCATAAATGGACCCTCAGGGCGATCAGCGATAGCCAAACCGCCTGCATCACGATGGTTGTAACCCGACTTATAATATAGGTATATCTTTCCGTTGTGCACCATTGGGAATGGATCGTGGATCAAATTCTCGTCCCACTCACCCTTTGCCCCCTTAGGCACTACACTCTGACCGCAACGAGTCCAAGGTCCATCGGGCGAATCAGCAACCGAGACCGACACAGGACAGACATCACGCCACACACCCCCCTCAGGCTCTAAGAAACTTTGATAATAGAGGTAAAATTTACCCTCGAACTTCAAGATGTCGGCAGTCGATACCGAGCGGCAACCCACCTCGGGCTTTGGTGCGTGTGTGATCGCTACGCCCTGCTCTTCCCACTTAAAACCATCCTTGCTCGTTGCGTACCAAATCTCCGAGAGATCCCAATCGGTGTATGGAATCACATCCGATCCCTTCTTATTTGGTGGGGCGATGGTGTTACGATGGGTGTACCACACATAATACTTTCCATTCTCAAATATCACCTTCGATGGATCACGGCGAGAGCGTGTTCCATCACCGCCATTATAGTCGAAACCCTCCAGCACCGTATATTTAAATGTTGTGTAGAGCTCCGACTCCATTGGATACTCCCCCTCATACTCCAAGTTACGACGCATCGCCTCGCTCAACTTCTCAATTCTATCGGGATAGTTCGAGTGCAACCCCTCCTTTGCATTTGTCACGGTTAGTTCACCGCTCGTTGCGCCACACCGTGGACAGCTCGCTGCACCATCCGAGCAACAACTCGACAGCGCAATCACCGCAACAGCTGCTGTAACTCCAAAAATTCTCTTCATAGGTTCGTTTGGTTATCTTAATATTATTAGAAGTCCCCTTTAGGTCTTAGCTCATCACACGAATCGCTCCGCATAATAGATTGCAAGTTACAAATTTTTCACGAAATTTCAAGAGAAAAAGCACAAAAAAGGCACAAAAAAAAGGGAGTGATCTAATCACTCCCCCACCGGCTATTTACACTACGCTATAAATTAAGCGTACTTAAATGTTGACTCACAAGATACGGTTAACTTCTTACGACCCTTTGCACGACGTGCAGCCAAAACCTTACGTCCATTCGCTGTTGACATACGAAGGCGGAATCCGTGCTTGTTGATACGCTTTCTGCGTGATGGCTGATATGTTCTCTTAGTTGACATAATATATAATTTTTATTGTTTACTCTCTATTCGGAGTGCAAATATAGTTTAAAATTCTCAAATCCAAAAATAATTGAGCAAAATAATCTCTATATATGCAAAAAAGTATCAAAAATTAGCTGTGACCCCACTTTTTTGTTGGTCGATTATGCAAACTTACAAATTTAATTTTGTACATTTACATAAAATTTTACCCACTATGGCAATATTCAAAGTCGAAGGAGGTCACCGCCTATCGGGCGAGATAACCCCACAAGGAGCAAAAAATGAGGCGCTGCAGATCATCTGTGCAACACTACTCACTGAGCAGCCTGTGACCCTACACAACGTCCCTGAGATCATCGATGTGATGCAGCTCTTGGAGCTACTCGAAGCGATGGGTGCGCGTGTCACACGCCTCGGCACGGAGAGTTACGAAATCTGCGCTAAGGATATAAACCTCGACTATCTCGAAAGCGATGACTACCGCCGCCGCTGTACACGTCTGCGTGGCTCGGTGATGATTGTTGGGCCGATGCTCTCTCGCTTTGGCGTGGGTTACATTCCCAAACCAGGTGGCGACAAGATTGGTCGTCGTAGGCTCGACACTCACTTTATCGGTTTTCAGAAGCTTGGTGCTGAGTTCAACTTCGATGCTGGCGATGAGTTCTTCACCGTGGGGAGCCGAGGCGGACTTAAGGGGTGTTATATGTTGCTCGATGAGGCATCGGTGACGGGTACGGCAAATATTGTGATGGCGGCTGTTCTAGCAAAGGGTCGCACCACAATATATAATGCAGCGTGCGAACCATATCTACAGCAGCTCTGCAAGATGTTGGTAAGGATGGGTGCTAAGATCGAGGGAATCGCCTCGAACCTACTCACCATCGATGGCGTTGAATCACTTGGCGGCACTGAGCACACGATGTTGCCCGATATGATCGAGGTTGGTAGCTTTATAGGTATGGCGGCTATGACACGTTCGGAACTCACGATCAAGAGTGTATCGTTTGAAAACCTTGGTGTTATACCTGCACAGTTCTCACGTATGGGCATTAAGTTTGAGCAGCGAGGTGACGACATTTATATCCCTCAGCAGGATCACTACAGCATTGAGTCCTACATAGATGGCTCGATCCTCACCTTTGCCGATGCACCGTGGCCGGGTCTCACGCCCGATCTTTTGTCTATATTTGTTGTCGTTGCGACACAGGCGAAGGGTTCGGCACTCATCCACCAAAAGATGTTTGAGAGCCGTCTATTCTTTGTTGATAAGTTGATCGATATGGGTGCGCAAATCATCCTTTGTGATCCACACCGAGCGACGGTGATTGGTCTCGACCAGCGTCTACAGCTCCGAGCGACAAAGATGTCCTCGCCCGATATTCGTGCAGGTGTAGCGCTACTGATTGCGGCGATGAGTGCCGATGGAACGAGCACGATACAGAACGTTGAGCAGATCGACAGGGGCTACAAAGATATTGACAAACGACTCAACGCCCTTGGCGCAAAGATCACCCGAATAGCTGAGTAAGGCTGAGTAGGGCTGAGTAAGACTGAGTAATTGCAACTCAGAAATACTCAGCCCTACTCAGCCCTACTCAGCCCTACTCAGCCCTACTCAGCCCTACTCAGCCCTACTCAGCCCTACTCAGCCCTACTCAGCAAGACCCCATCAAACCAAGAGCTCAAAGAGATCAGGTTGTGAATTAAGATACTCATAACGAATACCCTGCTCCTCCATCCTCCGAAGAAGTGGTTCAAAATCCTCACGCCTCTGCAGCTCGATACCGATCACCGCTGGTCCATTCTCACGAGCTGTCTTTTTCTTATACTCAAAGAATGTGATGTCATCACTCTCACCCAACACATCGCTCAAGAAACTACGCAAAGCACCTGCACGCTGTGGGAATCGAACAATAAAGTAGTGCTTCAACCCCTCAAAGAGTAGCGAGCGCTCCTTGATCTCCTCATTACGAGTGATGTCGTTATTTCCACCGCTAATGATCGAGACCACACGCTTACCCTTGATCTCATCACGATAGAGGTTCAACGCCGCAACACTCAACGCTCCAGCAGGCTCAACAACAATCGCCTCACGGTTATACATATCGAGTATCGTGGTGCAGATCATTCCCTCAGGCACAGAGATCACATCGCTCAAAACCTTGCTGCCCACCTCGAAATTGAAGTCGCCAACACGCTTGACAGATGCGCCATCGACAAATTTATCGACATCCGCAAGTGTCACCACCTCGCCAGCATCCAACGCCGCACGCATTGAGGCAGCACCCAACGGCTCAACACCAATGATCTTAGTCTTTGGCGAGACCCAATGGAAGTAGCTACCCACGCCCGACAACAAGCCTCCGCCACCAATCGGCACAAAGAGGTAATCGATCGGAGTATCCGAATCCTCCATTATCTCGACACCCACAGTAGCCTGTCCCTCGATAATACGTGGGTCATCAAATGGGTGTACAAAACACATATCGTGCTCCCTACAGTAAGCCAAAGCCTCAGCTGCCGAAGCGTCAAAAGTATCGCCCGTAAGTATCACCTCCACAGCGCCATTGCCAAACGTACGCACCTGTCGCACCTTCTGCTTAGGCGTAGTGACGGGCATAAATATTGCCCCCTTGATACCGAGCTTATTACAAGAAAAAGCGACACCTTGGGCGTGATTTCCTGCGCTAGCACAGACTACACCTCGGTTCCGCTCCTCACTACTCAACGACAAAATCTTGTTGTATGCGCCACGCAATTTATACGATCGCACCACCTGCAGATCCTCCCGTTTGAGCATCACATCACAGCCATACTCACGGCTCAGAAAGTCGCTACGCATTAAAGAGGTGTGGTTTACACACCCCTTTAAGCGTTGGCGAGCCTCCATTATGTCGTTGAGCGAAGGGAAGTAACCCATCTTCTCTCGACCTGTGATTAGTTATTCTCTGGGCGCAAGCTACGTACAGCCTCACCTGCACGCCACATCTCCGACTCACGAAGCTCTGCAAGCTCCTTCTCAAGACCTACACGATAGTCAGGCTTAGAGTTAGTGTCGATTGAGCGCTGTGCCTCGTTTCCGCAAGCTACCTCAGCGTACAACTTCTCGAACACTGGCTTAGTTGCATCACGGAAAGGCTTCCACCAATCGAGTGCACCACGCTGTGCAGTTGTTGAAGTGTTAGCGTACATCCAGTCCATACCGTTCTCAGCAACAAGAGGCATAAGTGACTGAGTAAGCTCCTCGATTGTCTCGTTGAAAGCCTCCGATGGTGTGTGTCCGTTCTCACGAAGCACCTCATACTGAGCAGCGAAGATACCCTGAATACAACCCATAAGTGTACCACGCTCACCAGTCAAGTCTGAGTAAACCTCACGCTTGAAAGTTGTCTCGAAAAGGTAACCTGAACCGATTGCGATACCCAAAGCGATAACACGCTCCTCGGCACGACCCGTAGCATCTTGGAAGATAGCGAACGATGAGTTCAAACCACGACCTGCAACGAACATACGGCGAAGTGATGTACCCGAACCCTTAGGTGCAACCAAGATTACATCAACATCTGCTGGAGGAACGATACCTGTGCGCTCCTTATAAGTGATACCGAAACCGTGTGAGAAGTAGAGAGCCTTACCGGGTGTAAGGTGCTTCTTGATTGTTGGCCAAGCGTCGATCTGACCAGCATCTGAAAGCAAGTACTGAATAACTGTAGCCTTCTCGCAAGCCTCCTCGATCTCGAAAAGTGTCTTTCCTGGAACCCAGCCATCCTCGACTGCTTTATCCCAAGACTTACCACCCTTACGCTGTCCAACGATAACGTTGATACCATTGTCACGAAGGTTAAGAGACTGTCCTGGTCCCTGTACTCCGTAACCAATAACGGCTACTACCTCATCCTTAAGCACCTCTTGTGCCTTTGCCAATGGGAACTCCTCACGAGTTCTTACATTCTCCTCGGTTGTGCCGAAAACCATCTTTGCCATAACTGTTGTATTAAATTATAAATGTTAAATTTTATTTTTTATTTTACGATAAATTCCGCCAATATATCTCGCTCACGCTCAGGTGTCAACACAGCCTTTGCATACTCCTCCGAGGTCTGAATATAAGCCTTCATCACATCGATTTTCTTCTCGATCTGTTTCGCTACATTCTCCACACGGCTAACGTCCGCCGTCACCTCAATTATGAATCGATGGATTCCATCTATCGATGAACGCTCGGTCTTAAGTGTCTCGATGTTCATATGTCGAGAGGTAAATACCGTGGTGATGAGACCCAACACTCCAGCGTGGTTCTCCGAAAAAACTGTCAATGTGTACTTTGCCATAATCAATTCCTCCTATCTTTTCCTCTGTTCATTGATACGACCCTTACACCCTGCACATTTGCAGTTAGGGTCTACACCATCGGTCAACATAATGTCGATGAGCGACCTGCCGGGGGCAACCATCGGCAAGACATTGTCGTTGCACTTCACCTTCACCTCCAACAGATACGACCCCTCGGCCGCCTTCATCGCCTCGACTGCAGCCTCCAAATCCTCACGCCTCTCGCAGAATCCGTAGCCCACATCATTCGCCTCAGCGATCAAACCGAAGTTAGGGTTGAGCATCGGTGTAAATGAGTATCTGTAGTCAAAGAATAGCTGTTGCCACTGGCGCACCATTCCCAAATAGTTGTTGTTCATCAAGACGATCTTCACCGCCACTCTCTCCTGCATAATTGTCGCCAACTCCTGCAGATTCATCTGGATACCGCCATCGCCAACATACAACACAACGTCTCGCTCAGGAGCACCAATCTTCGCTCCAATAGCCGCTGGCAAACCAAAGCCCATAGTTCCCAAACCACCCGAGGTGATGAGTGAACGAGGCACTGAGAAACTTGTGTAACGAGCCGCAACCATCTGATGCTGACCAACATCCGTCACCGTGATATTCTTACCCCCGTAAGCTCTATCGACCGCCTGCACAGCGTGATGCAGGTGGATCTCACCCGTTCCGTCACCCTCGTGACAATCGACCACCACACGCTGCTCCTCCTTATTATATGTAATCATTTTGTCGAGCCACTCCGAGTGATCTCTCTCCTCGATGAGTGAAGTCAAGCTCTCCAAAACAGACTTTGCATCGCCCACGATTCCGACATCAGCCGAGACCACCTTATCGATCTCCGCTGGATCTATATCTATATGTACGATCTTTGCATTCTGAGCAAATCCCTCCACGTTGCAGGTGACACGATCATCGAAACGCATACCCACCGCAACGATCAAATCACACTGATCATTAGTTATATTGGGTGCATAGTTACCGTGCATACCGATCATACCCACATAGTGAGAATCTGTAATATCCAGAGCCGAGAGACCCAACAGCGTAGCCGCCGCTGGCATACCGCTCTTATATAGGAACGCCTTAAGCTCCGCCTCCGCACCCGAGAGTGTAACACCCTGACCAAAGAGCACGATAGGACGCTTAGCCCGATCGATCAACTTAGCCGCCTTAGCCACCTTCACCGAGTTCACCACAGGCATCGGCTCATAACTTCTAATCGCCTTGCAGGGTTTATATCCGCCCCACTCCGTCAAACCGATCTGAGCATCCTTTGTGATGTCGACCAACACTGGACCTGGGCGACCACTCTGCGCAATATACAACGCCTTAGCGATAGCTGGAGCAATATCCTCAGCCCTGCGCACCAACGCATTCCACTTAGTGATCGGGTGTGTCACACCAACGATATTGATCTCCTGAAACGAGTCAACACCCAATATTGACGAGGGCACCTGACCCGTGATTACAACCACTGGCGTAGAGTCCAACATTGCATCGGCGATACCCGTCACCGTATTTGTTGCACCAGGTCCCGATGTCACAAAGCAGACACCCACCTTGCCCGTTGCACGAGCATAACCCTGTGCAGCGTGAACAGCCGCCTGTTCGTGGCGCACCAAGATGTGACGGATCTTATCCGAATAGTCATAAAGTGCATCATAGAGCGGCATAATCTGACCACCGGGGTAGCCAAAAACCGTATCTACTCCGCTCTCAATCAACGAGTTAAGAATAACTCGTGTACCTGTAATATTCTCCATCGCTTACTCCTTTATAATACGTATTGCGCCCATATCAGCCGACGAGACACTCTGTGCATAGAACTGCAACGATTTAGGCACAAAACGATCTCTATTCACGGGCTTAAACTTACCCTCCATCGCCGCCATACGGCTTGCAATCTCCTCATCGCTAACCAATAGATCCATCGTTCTATTCGGAATATCGATCAAGATTCTATCATCATCCTGCACGATAGCGATCTCGCCACCCGATGCCGCCTCAGGCGAGACGTGACCAATCGACAAGCCGGAAGTACCTCCCGAGAATCGACCATCCGTAATGAGTGCACACGCCTTACCCAAGTGCATAGACTTAAGATATGAAGTTGGGTAGAGCATCTCCTGCATACCGGGCCCACCCTTAGGACCCTCATAACGGATCACCACAACATCGCCAGCGACAACCTTGCCGCCCAAGATTCCAGCCATTGCATCCTCCTGAGACTCAAAGACACGAGCCCGACCCTCAAAGCGCAAGATCGACTCATCGACACCAGCCGTCTTAACGATACAGCCATTTTTAGCAATGTTTCCAAACAACACAGCCAAGCCTCCGTCACGACTAAATGCACTCTCAACAGAGCGAATAACACCCGCCTCACGATCCAAGTCAAGCTCCTTATACTGAGCCGATTGCGAACCAAGAACAAGGTTAAATTTACCTGCAGGAGCAGACTTAAACCAAGCCTCAACCTCCGCATTTGAGTAGTCGCAATACTTCGCAAACGTCTGCTCAAAAGTCAACCCCGTAACAGTGTGCGCCGACCCGTCAAACTTACCCCCCTTAAAGAGCTCGTTCAAGATAGCCACCACACCACCAGCACGATGCACATCCTCGATATGCACCCTATTCGATGGCGCAACCTTACAAACAACAGGCGTTGTTCGAGAGATCGCATCCACATCCTTCATAGTGAAAGTGACCCCAGCCTCAGCAGCGATAGCCAACAAGTGGAGCACCGTATTTGACGATCCGCCCATAGCAATATCGAGCGTCATAGCGTTGCGGAAAGCCGCCTCAGAGGCGATACTTCGTGGCAACACGCTATCGTCACCATCCATATAATATGCGTTAGCCATCTCGACTATTCGCTTAGCCGCCCTCTCAAAGAGCACCTTACGATTAGAGTGAGTAGCCACAATTGTTCCATTACCCGTGAGCGCCATTCCCAACGCCTCCGCCAAGCAGTTCATCGAGTTAGCGGTGAACATTCCCGAGCACGAGCCGCAAGTTGGGCAAGCACCCCTCTCGACACGCTCCACCTCCTCATCGCTCTTCGACGAGTCGGCACTCTCGATCATTGCATCGATCAAATCGAGCTTACGATCGCCGTCGTGTCCAGCCTCCATAGGACCTCCCGAAACGAAGATCGTAGGGATATTCAACCTCATCGATGCCATCATCATACCGGGGGTGATCTTATCGCAATTCGAGATGCAGACAAGTGCATCAAGACAGTGAGCATTAGCCATATACTCCACCGAGTCAGCGATAATATCACGTGAGGGCAGCGAGTAGAGCATACCTCCGTGACCCATAGCGATTCCATCGTCAATTGCGATTGTATTGAACTCACAAGCGAAGCATCCCTGCTCCTCGATAAGTCCCTTCACATACTGTCCAATTTCGTGGAGGTGTGTGTGACCGGGGACTGTCTGTGTAAATGAGTTCACCACACCAATAATCGGTTTGCCGAAATGCTCTTCACGCATTCCATTTGCTCGCCAAAGGCTACGAGCGCCAGCCATCAAACGCCCAGACACCGAGGTGTTACTTCTTAATCTATTCTTCATCTCTGTAGTAGTGATATATCTGCTCTTTTTCAGCCGCCCGTACCTATTCGACACACCACGGCTAAATATAATAGGTGACAAAAGTATCGAAGTTTCACCAAATAACCAAATTTTTGGTAGAAAATCCACAAAAAAAGCTTGACGTGTACTATTAATGAGGAATATTCTGAGTATTTTTGGGTAATGCTGAGTAACGCCCGACAACACCTAAGCTCGAACCTGACCCGAGCCTGTGATGAGATATTTGTAGGTAGTGAGCTCGGGCAGCGCCATTGGACCACGAGCGTGCAGTTTCTGTGTCGAGATACCGATCTCAGCGCCAAATCCAAATTGCGCCCCATCAGTGAACGCTGTCGAAACGTTGTGATAGAGGCACGCTGCATCGACCGCCCGCAAGAATCGCTGTGCCGAGGCGAGATCCTCCGTCACGATCGATTCGCTGTGTCGAGATGTGTACTTCGTCACGTGCGCAATCGCCTCGTCGAGAGTGTCGACCGTCTTGATCGCCATCTTATAATCCAAAAACTCCGTGCCGAAACTATCTGCTATTGCCTCCTTTAATAGCTCCGCAGGGTAGCTCTCTTTCAACGCTATGTAACTACGCTCATCTGCATAGATCACAACATTTTTCGCAGCCATATCGCCACATATTTCAGCCACGTCGCCCAACATATCGCTGTGAATCACCATACAATCCAAGGCGTTACATACGCTAACCCTACGTGTCTTTGCATTCGTAACGATCGCCCTTGCCTTCGCCACATCCGCCCCACAATCCACCACCGTGTGACAAATTCCAGCCCCCGTCTCGATCACAGGAATCGAGGCGTTGTGACGCACGTAATTGATCAAACCCGAGCTGCCCCGAGGGATCAAAAGATCGACATAACCCTCCGCCTTCAACAACTCCGCTGTAGCCTCCCTCTCCGCTGGCAAGAGCGTCACAGCCGCCTTGTCAACACCGTTTTTCGCCAACACCTCACGGATGATCTCCACGATGATCTTGTTCGAATTGTGAGCATCACTGCTACCCTTCAACACACAAGCATTAGCCGTCTTGAAGCACAATCCAAAGACATCGAAACTTACATTGGGGCGAGCCTCATATATAACGCCAATCACGCCAAACGGCACACGTACCTTCCTGATCTCCATACCGTTAGGACGCACAGCGTGGCTCAGCTCCTCTCCCACTGGCGAGCGCAATGTAGCCACCTGACGCATATCCGAAGCGATCCCCTCGATCCTCTCCTTCGTAAGCAAGAGCCTATCATACAACGGGTTCTCACGCTCCATCTTCGCAAGGTCGAGCGCATTAGCCTCGATGATCCGCTCCGTAGCAGCCTCAGCAGCATCCGCCACCTCCAACAAAATTGAATCTATCTTCTCCTGCTCCACCAGAGCAAGCTCACGAGAGGCGACCAACGCCTGCTCAAATATCGGTTTTAAATCCATATTTATTCTATATATAAATAATCATAGTGCACCAACGCCTTAAGTCCCTTAACTCCAGCCACTTCCCTCGCCTTTACGCTATCCGCTGAGACCCTGCCAACGCCAATATACTCACCCTCGGGCGAGAAGATCTTCACGATGTCATCCTTCTCGAAATCGCCAACGATTCTGCTCACTCCAACGGGCAACAGACTTGTTGCCGCCTGCTGCATCAGAGCACTGTACGCCCCCTCGTTGATATGCAGCTCGCCCTTTGCAAATCCGTCACTATGAGCGATCCACTTCTTCACCTCCGAAATCGGTTTTGTCGATGGCTCAAAGCGTGTGCAGACAATATCACGCCCCTCCAAAATCAAGTCGCACAACACATCGTCACGCTTTCCATTGGCGATCACCACCTCGATACCCTCATCGGCAACTTTACACGCTATGCGGCACTTCGTGAGCATTCCGCCACGCCCAAATTGCGACTTCGTGGTCGATATATATTGGCTCAGATCATCCACCGAACCCGAGACTTTGCGGATCACCTCCGCCCCCTCATCCTTCGGATTGCCGTTATATATTCCATCTATATTGCTCAATATAAAGAGCGCATCAGCACCCATCATAGCCGCCACCATTCCCGACAACTCATCATTATCTGTGAACATCAACTCCGTCACCGAGATGGTGTCATTCTCATTGAGGATCGGCACCACACCATTCTCCAACATCACCCCCATACAGTTGCGCTGATTGAGGTAGTGCATACGTGTCGAGAGCGACTCTTTGGTGGTCAACACCTGCCCACAGACAATATCATAACGCCCAAAGAGATCGTAATAGAGGTTGATTAAACGAGCCTGTCCAACCGCCGAAAAGAGCTGTCGCTGAGCCACTGAATCCAACTTCTTGGAGCGTGGAGTGATGTGGCTACGCCCCGATGCAACCGCACCTGACGAGACCATAATCACCTCAACACCAGCCCTATAGAGCCGTGCAACTTGATCCGTCAAAGCCGCTATGCGCTCCACATCGAGCCCACCATCCGCTGCCGTCAAGACGTTACTACCGATCTTAACAACGACCCTCTTATACTTAGCCTTACTCACCGCCATCGCCACTATCTGCTCTTAAATAGACCGCTCTTCACAGCCTCCGTAAATCCAGCCTCCGCCATTGCATCGAGCCCCTTAAATGTGATACCGCCCTTTGTCGTCACCTTGTCGATTTCGGGTTGCGGCATCGTTCCATTTGTCTCCAACATCATCAGCGCACCACGCACCGTCTGCAGAACAATATCACGAGCCAACTGCTCCTCGATACCCATCTCAACACCACCCTCAATCGAGGCATCGATATACTTATACGCAAAGGCGATTCCGCACGATGAGAGCGAAGTGAGCGGTGTCATTTGCGCCTCATCGACCATAAAGCTCTTACCCACAGCATCAAAGACCGTAAGCAGTGCTGCGTCTTGCGCCTCGGTCGTGTTGTGTCGACATATAAAGCTGACACTCTGAGAGATAGCTATAGCCGTGTTGGGAATGATACGATACAAACCCATATCGCCTGCCGCCTCCGTGTTAAGCATCACGCCCAACTGCTCAAAGGTGATTCCAGCAGCGATCGAAACCAACGTCTGCTTAGCTCGATCGAGCGCTGGCGAGATCTCGCCCAACACCTGCTCCATCATCCACGGCTTCACCGCAACGATCACAATATCAGCCCCCTCCACGCACTTTGCGTTATCATCCTCAATCTTAATCTGCTCCAAAAATCCCTCAAAAAGAGGGTGACACTTCGGCTCAAGGTGCGAAACCGTCACATCCTCCGCCTTAACAACTCCTGCTCTAATAGCTCCTGCGGCTGTCGCACCGCCCATATTTCCACCGCCAATTACTGCAATTTTCATCTTTCTATACCTATTTATATATAACTCTTAACCTCTAACCATATTTTCATCGACCCAATTGGTGAGCTCCACAAAGTCCGCCACCGAGAGGCGTTCAGCACGATCCGTAAAGAAACGATGCTCCGCTCCGCCAAAATCCCCAAAGACCGACTTGAGAGCGTTACGAACCATCTTGCGTCTCTGCCCAAATGCCGCCTTCACAACCTTGACAAAGAGCTTCTCGTCACACGCCAACTGCATCGTCTCGTTGCGCCTCATCCTTATCACAGCGCTCTTCACCTTCGGCGGTGGATTAAAGACCGTTTCATTCACTGTGAAGAGGTAATCTATGTCGTACCACGCCTGCAACAGCACGCTAAGTATTCCATACTCCTTCGACCCTGGAGGCTCAGCCATCCTCACCGCCACCTCCTTTTGAATCATCCCGACACACTCGGGTATCAGGTCACGATTCTCGACAACCTTAAAAAATATCTGTGACGAAATATTATACGGGAAATTCCCGATGACACTAAGTCCATCGGGAAATCTTTCACGTAGATCCATCTTCAAAAAATCACCCTCGATAAGCCGAGGCGTGAAATCGGGAAAGTGCTCATTGAGATACTCCACACTCTCCGTGTCGATCTCCGCACCATATGTAACCAGATCAGGGCGTTTAAGCAAGTATTGAGTCAATACGCCCATACCGCACCCCACCTCTAACGCCGTCACTGGCTCTGTGTCGCTGCCCCCAGCAAGCGAATCGCAAATCTTTTGCGCAATATTAAGGTCAGTGAGGAAGTGTTGCCCCAAAGCCTTTTTAGCCCTAACGGTCATTCTTTAATTGTTAATTATAAATTATAAATTATAAATTGTGCCTACCCAGCCCTACTCAGCCCTACTCAGCAATACTCAGTAATACTCAGCCTTACTCAGCCCTACTCAGCCCTACTCAGCCCTACTCAGCCTTACTCAGCCCACACAGCCGTGCCCACATTAAAGTGCCGAAAATGACCTGCGAGGCGTGCTTTAACCCAACTTTAGTTACCTTCTTCGCATAAGAACTTGACACGTATAAGTCGCACCTCCTCTTCGGTGTACTCACCCCCAAGCTCATCCATAGCCTCATCCAAAGAGTCGCTCTGTGCATCCTCCTTGAAGTAGAGATAAATATCCTCGACCTTCTCCTCATCCATATACTTCGAGACGTAGTAAGAGATGTCGAGCTTAGTTCCCGAGTTCACAATGGTCTCGATTTCAGTCATCAACTCATTGAAATCAAGGTTCTTAGCCCGAGCAATATCCTCAAAATCCATCTTACGATCGATCGACTGAATGATAAAGATCTTATTGCCCGAGCGGTTTGCGACCGATTTAACGATCATATCTTGCGCCCGAACGATCTCCTTCTCCTCGACATATCGCTGTATAACCTTCAGGAACTCAGCGCCATACCGTTTAGCCTTACCTGCACCAACACCCGTGATGTTCTGCATCTCAGCCATTGTGATCGGGTACTGGATAGCCATATCCTCCAGCGAAGGCTCTTGGAACACCACAAACGAGGGCAACCCCTCACGCTGCGCCACCTTCTTACAGAGAGACTTCAACATCTTGAATAGCTCCTCATCCGCCACACCGCCACCTCGTGGCGCAACAGGAGCCGCCTCGCTATCCCGATCCAT
Organism: Rikenellaceae bacterium; assembly: GCA_047174325.1. Lineage (GTDB taxonomy): Bacteria > Bacteroidota > Bacteroidia > Bacteroidales > Rikenellaceae > Alistipes. The sequence goes on from JBCQUE010000004.1 coordinate 42,903, forward strand.
CTGCTCGTAGTCGTGATCCATCGCAATGCGCACACTCTTCGGATTGCGGATAAACTCATCGCCATTTTTGTTGACGTTTATCAATCCGTAATTCTCGATATTTTTATCTATGAGCCCCATTATAATCGCCTGACGCATCACCGCACCCCAATACTTACCGTTGTGCTCAGCACCCGAACCAAACTCCTCAATGTCGCAATGTCCATAACTCTTGATGAGCGCTGTAGTCTTGCCGACCAATACATTAATAAGATAGTCAACCTTGAACTTATCGCCCAACACCTTGAGCAACATCAGCGCCTGCTTGAGCTCCTTGCTCACCTCGAAACGCTGTGGAGGATTTAGACAGTTGTCGCAATTACCGCAACTCTCCTGCTCATAAGTCTCACCAAAGTAGTGCAGCAACGATTTGCGTCGACACATCGAGCTCTCAGCATAAGAGACCGTTTCGAGCAGCAGCAATCGACCGATCTCCTGCTCCGCCACAGGCTTACCCTGCATAAACTTCTCCAACTTCTGAATATCTTTATAGCTATAGAACGTCAAGCAGTAACCCTCGCCACCATCTCGTCCTGCACGTCCCGTCTCTTGATAATAACCCTCCAACGACTTTGGAATATCATAGTGAATAACGTAGCGCACATCAGGTTTATCGATACCCATACCGAATGCGATCGTTGCAACAATCACATCGACCCGCTCCATAAGGAAGTCATCTTGGTTGTCGGCACGTGTTTGGGCATCCATTCCAGCGTGGTACGCACGAGCTCTGATTCCGTTGGCGATGAGTAGCTCCGTAAGCTCCTCCACCTTTTTACGGCTTAGACAATAGATGATACCGCACTTGCCCTCACGCTGCTTGATGAAGCGGATGATCTCGTGGTCGATATTGTGCTTAGGACGAATATCATAATATAGGTTCGAGCGGTTGAATGACGACTTAAACACCGAGGTGTCGCTCATACCTAAGTTCTTCTGAATATCCATCTGCACCTTAGGCGTAGCTGTTGCCGTAAGAGCGATGAGTGGTGCGTGACCAATATCGTTAATGATTGGACGAATACGTCTATACTCAGGGCGGAAGTCGTGCCCCCACTCCGAGATACAGTGCGCCTCATCGATTGCGTAGAACGAGATTTTGATCTTGCGCAAGAATGCAATATTATCCTCCTTAGTCAATGACTCGGGGGCGAAATATAAGAGTTTGGTTTTACCCGCCAACACATCAGCTCGCACCTGTTGCACGGCACTCTTATTGAGTGACGAGTTAAGGAAGTGCGCCACTCCCGAATCTTCGGAGAAGGTTCGCATAGCATCAACCTGATTCTTCATAAGTGCGATCAACGGAGATATGACAATAGCCACACCCTCCATCATCAAAGCTGGGAGCTGATAACACAACGATTTGCCGCCACCCGTAGGCATCAATACAAACGTATCGTTACCCTCAAGTACATTTTTGATGACTGCCTCTTGGTTTCCCTTAAAGGTTGAGAAGCCAAAATACTCTTTTAATTTCTGTTGCAACAAGGCACCATTACACTGATTCATATGCAAATGAATCGCTTTTATGCAATTCTCTCAGTAAAGATAGTGATTTTTTTGAAAAAAAGCATAACTTTGTAAAAAAAAATTACACTAGATGCGACTTTACACTAGCGAGTTAGTCAAGAAATACAAATCACGCACCGTCGTCAACCACGTTACGATCGATGTGAAACAGGGCGAAATCGTCGGTCTACTGGGTCCTAACGGGGCTGGTAAGACAACTTCGTTCTATATGATTGTTGGTTTGATTAAGCCAAATGAGGGCGATATTTTTTTGGAGGACGACAACGGCAAAGTTACCAAACTCACCAAGTTACCTGTTTATAGACGGGCGCAACTTGGCGTTGGCTACCTAGCGCAGGAGGCATCGGTCTTTCGGCAGTTGAGTGTGGAGGATAATATCCGTGCGGTGTTGGAGATGACCAACTTTTCGAAGGCCTATCAGCGAGAGAGGCTGGAGTCGCTCATCGAGGAGTTCCGTCTGCAGAAGGTGCGCAAGAGTTTGGGTATCCAGCTCTCGGGAGGCGAGCGTAGGCGTACTGAGATCGCCCGAGCTGTGGCGATCAACCCATCGTTTATTCTGCTTGATGAGCCCTTTGCAGGTGTCGACCCAATTGCGGTGGAGGACATCCAGAGCATTGTTGCCACACTTAAGAGCAAGAATATTGGTGTGATAATCACCGACCACAATGTCGATGAGACGCTAGCCATCACCGACCGCACCTATCTACTCTTCGAGGGTAAGATCCTCAAAGCAGGTAGCGCTGAGGAGTTGGCGGCGGATGAGATGGTGCGCAAGGTGTACTTGGGCAAGAACTTTGAGCTACGCCGCTCACCACAATTTGAGAAGGCGAGACAAGAGGCTGAGGCTCAGCGACTAGGCTTAACAAAGGAGAGTGTCGAAACAGAGACAATGACTGTAGCTGAGGCGATCGCTGCACAACTCAACGAGGAGCAAGAGACCAAGCAAGAGACCAAGCAAGAGACCAAGCAAGAGACCAAGCAAGAGACCGAGCAAGAGACCAAGCAAGAGACTCAGCCCCACTCAGTAATACTCAGCCTTACTCAGCCTTACTCAGTAATACTCAGCCCTACTCAGCAAAAGACTCAGCAGTCAAAGAGCTACATAACCAGCGCAAATCGCCGCCAAGCAACAAAGCCAAGCCGAACTAAAAAGCGCTACCCAACAGCAGCTCGACCGAGACGAAGAAGATAAATTAAGAGCCCAAAACGGGAGAAACAGAATATATAATATTAAAATGGAAATTGCCTTAACATCGGGGAGTGTCGACGGTGTCCTCACCCCCCCTTGCTCTAAAAGTTACGCACAACGAGCCCTCGCCGTATCACTACTCACCGAGGGCGGATCAATACTCAGAGGCTTAGACCTCTGTGATGACACACGCTCAGCGATGAAGTGCATTGAGACGCTTGGCGCTAAGATCACACAACTCGACCCAACGACACTACAGATCGATGGCGGTCTCTCTCCAAAAGCGAGTGAGCTATCGATCGGTGAATCGGGTCTCTCAACTCGCCTCTTCACACCCCTCGCCTCGCTACTTCGTGAGCCGATCACAATCACGGGTCACGGCTCGATTTTGAAGCGCCCGATGACGATGATGATACAACCGCTCACCGATTTGGGCGTAGAGGTTAAGCACAACGATGGTCACTTGCCGTTTGTTGTAAAGGGGTCACTTCGTGGCGGTGAGATTCGGGTCGATGGCTCGCTATCTTCGCAATTTATCACGGGGTTACTCCTCTCGTTACCACTCGCTGAGGAGGATACAACGCTCTATGTAAAAGACCCTGTATCAACACCATACCTAGATATGACCATCGAGACCGCTCGCCGATTTGGGGTTGAGATCTCACACCACAATTATGAGGAGTTCTTCATAGAGGGTCGCCAAAAGTACACCCCAACGGACTTCACGATCGAGGGTGATTGGAGTGCAGCATCGGCGCTATTGGTCGCTGGCGCAATCGCTGGAAGAGTAAAACTCAACAACTGCTCGATGCTCTCAAAACAGGCCGACACAGCGATCTGTCGAGCGCTGGAGCGAGCAGGTGCAGAGGTGATCAATGAGGAGAACGCAATCACGGTGCATCATCGTGAGCTTAAGGCGTTTAAATTCAACGCCACACAGTGCCCCGATCTCTTTCCAGCGTTGGTTGCCTTGGCGGCAGCAGCCGAGGGCGAGAGCGTTTTCAAGGGGACATCGAGGTTGACACATAAGGAGAGCAACCGAGCGGTGACACTACGTGACGAGTATGCAAAGGTGGGTATCGAGGTGACACTTGAGGGTGACGACATAATGAGAGTGAAGGGTGGCAAGATCCACTCAACGAGGGTCGACAGCCACAACGACCACCGCATAGCGATGTCGATGGCGGTCTCGGCACTACGAGGCAAGGGCGATATGATAATCGAGGGGGCGGAGTGTGTAGCGAAGAGCTACCCAAACTTCTTTGAGGATCTAAAGTCAATAACAAAATAAAGAGCGTTGTAAGGCGGCAACATTAGAGACAGATCTAACTCGCCTATCAACACTCTCAAAAAAAGCAAAGTATATGAATAGTTTCGGACGTATATTTCGGGTCTCGCTTTGGGGCGAGTCGCACGGAGTTCAGATAGGTGTTTCGTTGGATGGCGTAAAGGCTGGAATCCCTCTCACGGAGGCTGATTTTTTGCCCGACCTCGACCGTAGACGTAGCGGTGCAAAGGGGACGACACCACGCAAGGAGAACGATACACCACGGATCGTTTCGGGAGCTTTCAACGGCTACACAACTGGCGCACCGCTCACGGTTGTGTTTGAGAATGAGAACACGATGTCGAAAGATTATAAGGGTCTCACGACACACTTCCGCCCTTCGCACTCGGATCGAGTTGCAAAGGTTAAGTACGGTGGGTTTCAGGACTTTAGAGGCGGTGGTCACTTCTCGGGTCGCATCACGTTGCCGTTGGTTTCGGCTGGTGTTGTGGCTAAAAAGATATTGGGCGAAGAGGTCTCAATCACGAGCGAGATCATAGAGCTTGGTGGCGAGCGAGACAGCTCAAAGTTTGAGGCGTTGGTTGCCTCAGCAGTGAAGTCGCTGGACTCGATTGGCGGCATCATTGAGTGTCGAGTTCGAGGTATCGAGACGGGCTTTGGCGAGCCCTATTTCGACTCTGTGGAGAGCGTTATGTCGCACCTTTTGTTCTCTGTTCCAGCGGTCAAGGGTGTTGAGTTTGGCGCTGGATTTGAGGCTGCATGCCACAAGGGATCGGAGAATAACGACGTGATAATTGATGGCGAGGGCAAGACGGCAACCAACAACGAGGGGGGCATCAATGGCGGTATCACAAACGGCAACGAAATCGTTGTGAGGGTGGCGATCAAACCCACGGCAAGCATATCGAGCGAGCAGATGACTTTCAATGAGGAGAGCGGCAAGGTTGAGCCGTTAGTTATTCACGGTCGCCACGATGCTTGCATTGCGCTTCGTGCAGGCGTTGTTGTTGAGGCGGCTGTAGCGGTTGCCTTGGCTGATCTTAAGCTCTCTGCACAGCTCGGGTAGAGCAAAAAGATGAGAGCGAGAGGATGAGACGCAGGGAGCTTTTGGATCATATAACGGCACTCGCCACACCAATCTACGGACGTGGCGAGGCGATACAGATCGCTTTGATGATTCTCGAAGAGATGTGTGGCGTAAGTCGCACCGACCTCATCATTGACCCCCAAAAGGAGGCACCACTAAAAGATGCCGAAAGGGTCTTTAGGGAGGTTGCGGAGGGGCGACCTATACAATATATAATAGGCGAGGCTGATTTTTTCAATCTACGCATCGCTGTTCGTGAGGGCGTACTGATCCCGAGACCCGAGAGCGAGGAGCTGATCCGATGGATAGCCAACGATAGTGAAGAGGGGGCGAGGGTGTTGGATATTGGAACGGGCAGCGGAGCGTTGGCGATAGCGCTGAGAGAGTCGATCAAGAGGTCAAAAGTAACGGCACTCGATATTTCGGACGAGGCGATTGAGATCGCCACCGAGAACATCAAGCGGTTAGCGCCAAGCGTGAAGATCACAAAGGGCGATGCACTACAGGGTGTAGAGAGTTACGTCAGCGGAGAGTTTGATGTGATCGTCTCCAATCCGCCCTATATACCTCAGAGCGAGGAGGTTGAGATGCGGATCAACGTAACGAAGTATGAGCCACACTTAGCGCTATTCGTTCCAGATAACGACCCACTGATTTTTTACCGCTCGATAGCTCGCTCCGCTCTGCAGCTGCTCAGTAAAACCGACGAAAGCGGAAAGGAAAACAAGAGCAACGAAAGCGGCAAGGGCGGCAAACTATACTTCGAGATCCACGAGCGGCTACTGCAGGAGACGATCGATATGTTGCGAGCGGAGGGCTTCGCCAACGTGAAATTTCGCCTAGACATAAACGACAAACCGAGGATGATATGCGCACAAAGAGAGTAAGAGACCCCTACGCACCACCAAAGCCAAAGAGTGCCGACCAAGCGCTCAACTCGCTGATGCGGCTCTGTGCACGGAGCGAGAAGTCGACAGGCGATGCACGACGGTTGATGAGCCGTTGGGGTGTAGAGCCGAGCGAACAGGAGGCTGTTTTGGCGCAATTGATGCAGCACAAGTTCATCGATGACGAGCGCTACGCAACGGCTTTCATACGTGAGAAGAGCCGTTTGAACGGCTGGGGCGAGCGCAAAATTGTGATGGAGCTAAAGCGCAAGGGGGTGGCGATGGAGATCATCGAAGAGCGGATGGAGGCGCTAGACGAGGGCGATGAAGAGCAGACACGCATACGGCTCAACAATATGATAGCCAAAAAGTTACGCACAATAAAATACAAAGACACGAAACAACTCCGAGAGAAATTATTTAGATATGGAGCATCGTTAGGCTACAGCTTTTCACAGCTCTACAGCGCCATAGAGGAGGCTACTTCAAACATCAATGACAAAGAGGAGGAGGATAATGAAACAGATTATGAAGAGCCGCACGACACTATTTATCTTGGCGGCAACAATACTGCTAACGAGTAACGCAGCGGCAACGGCAACGGCAGCGGCAACGGCAACGGCAACGGCAACGGCAACGGCAACGGCAACGGCAACGAAGAGTACCGAGGTAGCGCCCAAAGTGTCGAGCTACGCCTATCCAATAAAAGATGTTGCGAGGCTCTATTCAGCAAACTTTGGCGAGATGCGCCCCAACCACTTTCACTCGGGTGTCGACATCAAGAGTGACGGCACTTCGGGCAAGCAGATCGTCTCGGTGGCTGATGGCTACGTCTCACGCCTAGCGATCTCGCCCACAGGTTACGGCTTGTCGATTTACGTGACCCACCCAAACGGAATGACTTCGCAATATGGTCACCTCTCAAGGTTTCGTGAAGATATAGCTAAGTATGCCGAGGATGAGCGCTATCGGCTCAAAAAGCACTCCATAAATATCCACCTCACGCCTCAACAATATCCAGTCAAACGGGGTGAGTTAATTGGTTACTCGGGCAACACAGGCAGCTCATTTGGTCCTCATCTTCACTTTGAGATACGGGAGACTAAGAACCAGCGCCCCAAAAACCCAATAGCGATGGGTGTGATCGAACCAAACGACAAGATAAAGCCGCTATTCTTCAACCTCTATTACATTGAGAGTGAGACGATTGACGGGGTTGTATATCAAAAAAAGCCGAGCAAATATGAGCTCACACGCCAAAGTGACGGCAGCTACAGAATCGCTGATGACCGCACGGTGTGGGTTGGTCGTGAGGGTCACTTCGTGGTGGCGGTATCGGATCGCAAGGCTAATGTAACCAATAACTTCGGGCTCTACATAATCGAGGCATACAGAGATAATGAGCTGATCTACAGGTATCAACAAGATGGATTTCTCTTTAGTGATACACGCTACTGCAACTCGGTGAGCTACTTTCCGCTGCAGCGCAAGACATCGATCGAACACTACCGCCTGAGGCGACAGGAGGGGTTGCCGAGCAAGATGGTCGATGTAACGACAGATGACGGAGTTGTTCGCACCGAGGCTGGCGAGAGCAGCAAGATACGGATCGTGGCGGAGGATGATATGAGAAACCTCTCGACACTTCTCTTCGAGATCAAAGGCAAGGATGACAAGGATTGTTACGTGGCTGAGATCGACCCTAAGCAGCCGATCGCCCGTGCGCTGAGCAGCACAAAATACAGCGGTGACGGGATTGAGATCACAACACCTGCAGGGGTTCTGTATGAGTCGATTCCATACGCTGTGAGCCGTTCGGAGGGTGCAGCGAAGTTGACAAGCGAGACTAAAGGTGTGAAGATTCACTCAGCGGAGTACTCCATTTTTGACTACGACACACCGCTGCATAAGGCGCTGGAGGTGAGCATAGAGGCGGTGATTCCTGAGAACGATGTCGAACGAGCGGTGATGGTTTGGCTCGATGAAAAGGGCGAGCCCTCGGCAATTGAGGGGCGATATAAGGAGGGTCGATTCACCGCTCCAATACGCACTGCAGGGCGATTCTTTGTGGCGAGCGACCACGAAGCGCCAACCATCACAACAAAGATAAGCAATGGCGCAAAGCTCACAAAGAGCCGCACAATATCGTTCGAGGCAAAGGATAACTTCAGCGGCGTGGCGACTTATGAGGCGACACTCAACGGTGAGTGGATTGCACTCGACCAAAAGGGCTCAACACTCACTCACAAATTCCGCACTGCAGCAGATGGATCACCGCAAAAGATCATCGTCAAAGTGAAGGATTTGGTCGGGAATGAGACAACACTCGAACGTTCATTTGTGAGGTAAGTTTGAAAATCAAATAAATTTATTACCTTTGCAGTGAAAAAATCATTTTAACCGAGAATAAAATGGGAATATTTAACACCTTAACAGCAGCAGCAGCAGTGCCTGCCGATTCAGTAGCAACTAAGGACGGAAGTAGCTTTGTCGATGTAATCAAAGCATTGGAGGGGACTAATCACGAGGAGATCCAGCGATTCATCACATCGTTGGGCAACGACTTGGTTCACTTGATGGCTAACATCTTGATCGCCATAGCGATATACATAATCGGTCGCTGGTTATTGAAACGTGGTCTTAAGGTTATGGATCTCGCTTTCGAGAGACGCAATTTGGAGTATTCGGTGAGGTCATTTCTTAAAAGTATGGTTTCGATCATTGCGCATATATTGCTGATCCTCACTATAATACAGATCCTCGGAATCAACACAACATCACTCGTAGCGATGCTCGCCTCGGCTGGTTTGGCTATCGGTATGGCTCTGAGCGGCACGTTGCAGAACTTCGCTGGTGGCGTTATGGTGCTCTTCTTGAAACCATACAAAGTGGGCGACTACGTAACGTCACAGGGTCAATCGGGTATCGTCAAGGATATTATGCTCTTCACAACGGTTTTGGAGACCTATGATCGCCACACGATCTTTGTCCCAAATAGCGCAATCTCGTCGTCGATAATCGACAATGCAACCTACTCAAATGTAAGGCGACTAGATTGGGCGGTGGCGATCTCTTATGGCGACTCGGTGGATGCCGCACGTGAGGTTATCTTGGAGCTCTTTGCAGCTGAGCAGAAGATCATAAAGGCTGAGGCACACACACCTGTGGTCAACGTTGTTGGTTTGGGCGATAGCTCGGTGGATCTGATGGCTCGTGCGTGGGTCAAGACGGAGGATTATTGGGACGTATATTTCGATATGTTTGAGAAGATCTATAAAACACTTCCCGAGCGAGGTCTACACTTCCCATTCCCACAGATGGATATACACATTAAGGAGCAAAGTAAATAAACACATTAATATATATATAGGTATAAAGTATGAAGATGAATGAAATTTTGGCGATCTCGGGTCAGCCAGGTCTATACAAGTATGTAGCTCAGTCTACACGTGGTGTGATCGTTGAGTCGCTCTCTACAGGCAAGCGCACAAATGTTTCGGGTAACGCTCCAGTGAGCGCTATCAGCGAGATCTCGATGTTCACCGAGGGTGACGATATTGCGCTACCTGAGATCTTTACACGTCTCTACGCATACACTGAGGGCAAGGCTGCAATTAATCACAAGGAGTCGGCTGAGAAGATCAAGGCTGAGTTCGAGGCGTTCTTCCCAGAGTATGACAAGGAGAGGGTTCGTGTTTCGGATATGAAGAAGTGTTTCAACTGGTTCAACGCACTCGTTGCCGCTGGCGCTACGGAGTTCACCGTGCCAACAGCAGCTGAGCAGACGGAGGCAACTGAGGCGGCAGCTGAGTAGAGTTTCACCAGATGAAGATAGGAGATATTGAGCTTGGTCACGAGCCGCTGTTTCTCGCACCGATGGAGGATGTCACAGACCCATCGTTTCGGTATATGTGCAAGGGGTTTGGCGCTGACGTGGTCTACACTGAGTTCATATCGAGCGATGGTTTGATCCGTGACGCTTGGAAGTCACGGGCGAAGTTGAACATTGATGAGGGTGAGCGACCCGTGGGTATTCAGATCTACGGCAACCAAATCGAGCCGATGGTCGAGGCGGCACGTATCGCTGAGAGTGCAGCGCCCGATATTATCGATATTAACTTTGGCTGTCCTGTGCGCAAGATCGCTGGACGAGGTGCAGGGTCGGGGATGATGCAGAATGTGCCGCTGATGGTCGAGATGACCCGTCAAATTGTTGAGGCTGTAAAAACGCCTGTGACGGTTAAGACACGATTGGGTTGGGACGAGGAGTCAAAGAACATTGAGGAGATCGCCCTTAAATTGCAAGATGTCGGTATTGCAGCACTCACAATACACGGGCGCACACGTGCTCAGATGTATAAGGGCGAGGCGGATTGGAGGCTGATCGGTGCAGTGAAGAATAACCCTCTAATCAAGATCCCGATCATCGGTAATGGAGATGTCGATTCGGGCGAGAGGGCTCGGGAGATGTTTGACCGCTATGGTGTTGATGGCGTGATGGTTGGGCGATCAACGTATGGTCGTCCGTGGATCTTTCGGGAGATGCGCCACTACCTCACCACGGGCGAAGCTCTCTCGCAACCCGATGTACGTGAGCGAGTGGAGATCGCCTTGCGCCACCTCGATAGATCAATCGCTGTGAAGGGCGAAAAGGTGGGTATCCTAGAGATGCGCCGCCACCTCTCGAACTACTTCAAAGGGCTGCCCAACTTCAAAGATACACGCCTAAAATTGGTGACACTCAACGACCCCGAGGAGCTACGTGAGGTGATCCAAACAATAGCCGAAAGATGGGGCGATTGCGATTTGAGTGTCGCCATTCCACCACCCCTGTCACACGAGATTTAAACTGTGGTCAAGCGACCACTGCCCTAATGCCTGGCGGGCAGCCAGCTAGCTGGCTTTTATCAGGTTTGCGTTGTTGAGCTTAGAACTTTTCAAGTTCTAAGATTTTGAAATATAATGTGTTATGCAAATAAATTTGCCTAACACATTCTTTTTCAAAATTTATTAAAAGCCGTTGGCTTTTAAACCCAACACGAGTGGCAATTGCGAGCCATACAATGCACACGAAGGCTTACGATACACACGAGGCTTACGACACACACGAAGGCTTACGATACACACGAAGCTCTACGACACACACGAAGCTCTACGACACACACGAAGGCTTACGATACACACGAGGCTCTACATCGCTATGAGCCAAATAGTTACAACCGATTAAGACTCGTTTCATAAGGACTATTTAAAAAAATTATCAAAAAATCTTTTAAAAAAATTTGGTATTAAAAAAAATTCATTGTAAGTTTGCGATACACAAAGGATTATTATGACAACATTTTTCTCAAATAACTGGTGGCGCAGCTTACGAAATCAACTCTCGTAAGTCAAGCAGCCGTACCGTTATATGAGATTATAGAGTACCGAGCCTGCCGCAACTTGCGGTGGGCTCATTTTATATGCGAAAATCACAAGTTGCGTAGAGAATTAACAAATTGGCGACAAAGGTAATTGACGACAAATATAAATAAAAAAATATAAAAAGATGCAGCAATTTAATGTAAGCGAAAATGGCTACTACGGAGAGTTCGGAGGGGCGTTCATCCCCGAGATTCTCCACCAAACGGTCGAAGAGCTCAAAGTCTCATATCGTGAGATCATCGACAGCGAGGAGTTTCAAGAGGAGTATAACCGTCTACTGAGAGATTATGTAGGTCGCCCCTCACCGCTCTATTTCGCACGCCGAATGAGCGAGCGTTACGGTGCGAAGATCTATCTAAAGCGTGAGGACCTAAACCATACAGGAGCGCACAAGATCAACAACACCGTGGGACAGATCCTGATCGCTCGCAAGATGGGCAAGAGCCGTATCATAGCCGAGACAGGCGCTGGACAGCACGGTGTCGCAACGGCAACGGTCTGTGCATTGATGGGGATGGAGTGTATGGTCTTTATGGGCAAAACCGATGTCGAGCGACAGATGCCAAACGTCAAGAAGATGGAGATGTTGGGGGCGAAAGTTGTCCCCGTGACATCGGGAAATATGACGCTCAAAGATGCAACAAACGATGCAATTAGATATTGGTGCGCCAACCCAAATGACACCTTTTACATCATCGGTTCGGTCGTTGGACCTCACCCCTACCCCGATATGGTTGCTCGCCTGCAATCGGTTATAAGTAAGGAGATTAAGGTGCAGATAATGGAGAAGGAGGGTCGCAACTATCCCGACCGATTGGTCGCTTGCATCGGTGGCGGAAGTAACGCTGCAGGAACTATTTTCCACTACCTCGATGACGAGAGGGTTAAGATCAGCTTGGTTGAGGCGGCTGGCTTGGGCGTTGAGACTTCCGAATCGGCAGCGACGATGGTGTTGGGTTCACGAGGAATCATCCACGGTTCACGCACACTCTTGATGCAGGACGAGGATGGTCAGATCATCGAGCCCTACTCAATATCGGCTGGTTTGGACTACCCAGGTGTTGGGCCGATTCACGCTCACTTAGCGACCACAGGACGTGCTGAGGTACTCTCGGCTACAGACAAAGAGGCGCTCACGGCAGCGATGGAGCTCACACGATTGGAGGGAATAATCCCTGCATTGGAGAGCGCTCACGCCTTGGGTGCACTCTACAAGATGGATCTTCAGCCCGAGGAGATTGTGGTGGTGACGGTGTCGGGACGTGGCGACAAGGATATGGATACATATCTACGTGAATTTGAGGGTAACCTATAAACTAATACGTTATGAAACAGATCACATACAACATTCATTCTCAGGAGTTTGCGGGCGATCTACACACCCCCGTAAGCCTCTATCTTAAGTTGCGAGACCTCTACGAGCAGTCGGCACTGTTGGAGAGTTCGGACTACAATTCAAACAATAATGCACGTTCATTCATTGCGCTGCAACCCATCGCCTCAGTCTCGATACTCAATGGCGTGGTGACGACAACGCTCCCATCGGGCGAGATTGAGGCTACGCAAATTTCGGAGAGCCTAAGTGTAGCGGATGCTATCGAGGGCTTTATGTCGAGGTTCAACATCGAGGGGGATTATGGCGTGTATGGCTACACCTCGTTCGACACGGTTAAGTACCTCGAACCGATCGCTATTTCGCCATCGTCACCCTCTCAAAATGATGCACCCGATGTACTCTACGTGCTCTACAAATATTCGTTGCAGTTCGACCATTTCCACCACACGCTAACTCTCAAAGAGCTTATTGCCGATGGTGAAGTGAGTGATAGTGAGCGTATTATAGCCGCTATCGAGAGCCGTAACTTCTCGACCTACAGCTTTGCCCGAGTTGGCGAAGTGAGCTCACCAATCACAGATGAGAGGTATCGAGAGATGGTTCGTGAGGGTGTTCGCCACTGTATGCGAGGCGATGTGTTTCAGATCGTTTTGAGCCGCCGATTTGTTCAGAAGTTCACGGGCGATGACTTTGCGATCTACCGCAAGTTGCGCCGTATCAACCCCTCGCCATACCTATTTTACTTCGATTTTGGAGGGTTGCGTATCTTCGGCTCGTCACCCGAGACACACTGCAAAGTGGAGGCGGGACGGGCAACCATCGACCCAATCGCCGGAACAGCATTCCGCTCGGGCGATCTGGATGAGGATAAGCGCCGTGCCGATATTCTGCAGCAAGACCCCAAGGAGGGTGCGGAGCACGTGATGTTGGTCGATTTGGCTCGCAACGATCTGAGCCGCAACTGCCGAAATGTAGGTGTCGAGTTCTACAAACAGACACAATATTACTCACACGTGATTCACCTCGTGTCGAGAGTTTCGGGCGAGATCAAGGAGGGTCGCAAGCCGATGAAGACCTTCCTCGACACCTTCCCAGCTGGAACATTGAGCGGTTCGCCAAAGGTGCGAGCGATGCAGCTAATCAATGAGATTGAGCCACACAACCGAGGCATCTATGGCGGAGCGATTGGTTACATTGGCTTCGATGGCTCGATCAACCACGCAATCACGATTCGCACATTTGTGAGCCGAAATGGAGCGTTGGAGTTCCAAGCTGGTGCAGGAATCGTGGTGCAGAGCAACCCCGAGCGTGAGCTACAGGAGACGAATAATAAGTTAGGTGCGCTATCAAAGGCGCTCCAAGAGGAGTAAAAAGCGAGACGATGAAGAGTAAAAAGAGAATACTGCTGATAGACAATTACGACTCGTTTGTCTACAACATAACCCACGCAATCGAGAAGATGGGCTACGAAGTCGATGTTGTGCGCAACGACAAAATCACCATCGATGAGGTTGGTAAATATGATAAGATACTCCTCTCGCCCGGGCCTGGAATCCCGACTGAGGCTGGAATTATGTGTGACGTGATTAGGCGCTACGGGGCTGAGAAATCGATCTTCGGCATCTGCTTAGGTGAGCAGGCGATTGGCGAGGTCTATGGCGCAACGCTCACCAACCTCTCGAATGTCTTTCACGGTGTGGCGACCAAGATGGAGGTGATCGCTGAAGATCCGATCTTTGAGGGTGTCGAGGAGAGCTTTGAGGCTGGACGTTACCACTCGTGGTGTGTATCGAGCGAGGGGCTACCTGAGGAGATTATCGTCACAGCGGTCGATGGCGTTGAGGGGCGTATTATGGCGATCCGCCACCGTGATTATGATGTGCGTGGTGTGCAGTTCCATCCCGAGTCGGTGATGACAGCAGAGGGAGATAAAATCATTAGTAACTGGTTGAAGATGTAGAGATTATGAAACAGATATTAAGCAAACTTTTCGATTACGAGAGCCTCAGTGCCGACCAAGCGGGCGAGCTATTTAGAGGCATCACACAGGGAAAATATAACGATGTACAGATCGCCTCATTGATGACGGTCTTCCTAATGCGCAACATCTCGCTGGAGGAGCTAAATGGCTTTCGCTCAGCGCTTATGGAGTACAGCAAACCGATCGATTTCGGCACACACGACTATATAGATATTGTCGGCACGGGCGGTGATGGCAAGGATACGTTCAACATCAGCAGTTGCGCCTCGGTGGTGGTGGCTGCATCGGGATACAAAGTTGTGAAGCACGGAAACTATGGAGCGACCTCCATCAGTGGCGCAAGTAACGTGATGGAGCAGCACGGAGTGAAGTTTCATTCGGACGAGGATCGACTACGTAAGTCGCTCGATGAGTGTAACTTAGCCTATCTTCACGCACCGATGTTCAACTCGGCGATGAAGGCTGTTGCGACAATTCGCCGTGACTTGGGTGTACGCTCATTCTTCAATATGTTGGGTCCGCTCATCAACCCTGCCGAGCCTAAGAATCAGCTTTTGGGTGTCTATAACTTGGCGATGCAGAGGATGTATAGCTACATTTTGCAGCGCAATGAGACAAATTTTGCGGTGGTTCACTCGCTCGATGGATGTGACGAGATCTCGCTCACAGCGCCATTCAAGGTGTGCGCAACTTCGGGCGAGAGGATCTACACACCCGAGGAGCTTGGCTTTAGTGTGGCTAAGGAGCAGGAGTTATATTCGGGCGATACGATTGAGCAAGCGGCAGCGATATTTGACTCCGTGTTGGAGGGCAAATCGACAGCGCCACAGAGGGGTTGCGTAGTTGCAAATGCAGCCTTTGCGATCAACACGATGTCACCCGAGAAGAGCATCACGAAGTGCATCGAGATAGCTGAGGAGACGATCCGCAGCGGACGGGCGCTCACGACATTCAAACGTTTCATTGAACTAAATTCGTAGGCGATGCAGGATGTATTACTAAAGATAATTGACCACAAGCGTGAGGAGCTCAAAAGCTATCCGTTTCCAGCTGATATTGAGGCAGTTGCAAAGAGCACAGAGCGCAAAACGATCTCGATGTCTCGCTCAATAAGCACGAGCAGAAAGGGCGGAATAATTGCGGAGTTTAAGCGCCGCAGCCCATCAAAGGGTTGGATCAACGAGGCGGCAAACCCTGTGGAGATTGTCGCTGGATATAGTGCGGCAGGTGCGGCAGCCTGCTCTGTGTTGACCAATGAGGAGTTCTTCGGCGGGTCGATTGAGCACCTTAAAATGGCTCGCACGGTGGCTGGCTCAATGCCGCTGTTGCGCAAGGAGTTTATCATCGATCCACGGCAGATTTATGAGGCTCGTGTGGCTGGTGCTGACGCTGTGTTGCTCATTGCGGCTTGCCTCACGGTTGAGGAGTGTCGGGCGCTTGCGGAGGTTGCTCACTCGGTCGATTTGGAGGTTCTTTTGGAGATCCACTCTGAGGCGGAACTCTCGCACCTCAATGAGTTTATCGATATGCTTGGGGTGAATAATCGCAACCTCGGCAGCTTCGTGACCGACATTGAGAACTCGTTCCGCTTGGCGAAACGTATGCGTGAGGAGGGTCGAGATGTTGTCTTGGTCTCGGAGAGCGGTATCGAGCAGAGCGAGACAATCAAGAGACTGCAGGGCGTGGGCTTTGGTGGCTTTCTGATTGGCGAGACATTTATGAAAACAGAAGCGCCAGCGGAGCGCCTCACGGAGCTAATCTCTCAGCTATGATAGTCAAGGTTTGCGGAATGCGTGAGGCGGCGAATGTCGAGGCTGTGGGGTCGTTGGGTGTAGAGTTCATCGGCTTTATACTCTTCGATCGCTCGCCTCGCTATGTAGCTGATCCTGCGCCAGATACAGCTGAGGAGGTCAAACGTGTCGGGGTCTTTGTCAACGCTTCGGAGGCTCAGATCGCTCAGGAGGTGGCGAGACACCGATTGGACTTTGTGCAGCTCCACGGCTCGGAGTCGGTTGAGCTCTGTGCAGCACTTCGCAATAGAGGGCTTGGGGTGATTAAGGCGGTCTCGATCGCTACGCCCGAAGATATGGCGCAAGCGGCTCAATATGAAGGCGTTACGGACTACTTGCTCTTCGACACAAAGTGTGTTGAGTATGGCGGCTCGGGGCGGCGGTTCGATTGGTCGCTGCTCGATGGCTACAACGGCTCGACACCCTTTCTGCTGAGCGGTGGAATCGATGAGGATTCAGCGGCTGAGGTGGGCACGATCCACCACAAAATGTTTGCAGGTGTCGACCTCAACAGCCGTTTCGAGGTGCGCCCAGCTGTGAAAGATATAACAAAATTAAAGATGTTTTTAACGAGATTGAAAAACGAGATTGAAGAAATAGATTGAAAAACGAGATTGAAGAAATAGATTGAAAAACGAGATTGAAAGATGAATAGAATAGATCAACTCTTCGCCACAAAGGGCGAAAATATCCTCTCGGTTTACTACCCTGCAGGATTTCCAAATTTGAATGACACGATGCCGACACTCCGAGCGCTGCAGAGCCAAGGGGTCGATATGGTTGAGTTGGGTATCCCCTTCTCCGACCCGATGGCTGATGGCGTGGTGATTCAGCAGGCGGCAACTCGCTCGCTATCGAACGGAATGACGCTACGTTTGCTCTTTGAGCAGATCGAGACGATGCGCACAGAGATCAACATCCCTGTGATCTTGATGGGCTACCTCAACCCGATTATGCACTTCGGCTTTGAGGCGTTCTGTGGGGAGTGCCAACGTGTTGGTGTTGACGGAGTTATCATCCCCGACTTGCCGTTTAAGGAGTACATCGAGGAGTACAAATCGACCGCTGACGAGTACGGCATCAACGTTGTTATGTTCATATCGCCCGAGACATCTGATGAGCGAGTTCGCCTGATCGATGAGAACACTTCGGGCTTTATATATATGGTGTCGAGCGCTGGAACGACTGGTGCACGCAGCTCATTTGAGGGTGCGAGCGATGGTTACTTCGACCGCATCAACTCAATGTCGCTCAAAAATCCACGCTTGATTGGCTTTGGAATTTCGAGCCGTGAGACGCTACGTGACGCATTCCGCTCATCGAACGGGGCGATCATCGGCAGCCACTTCGTGAAACTTTTGGAGAGCCAACCAACATCGGAAGATGCTGTAGCTCAGCTGCTTAACGATATGGGTCTATAACATAAAGGCGAGCGACAGCCCCATCAAAGCCATAATAAAAGGTATCAAGCAGAGCAACCCAACAACGCCCAGCAGAGCGCCAAGACAACCCCAACGGCTCTCTGCACCATAGGGCAACGGGTCGGAAAAGAGCGTGATAATCAACCCAATAAGTGGCGTAAAGATAAGGCTAAGCAGAAACGCCCAACCAAAGCCAATGCGGCGATTGCTACCGATCAAACCGACAAGAGCAGCGAAGAACGAGCCCGAGATCGCACCGAGAATCAATATTAATAGAGACATAATTTTTAGTTTTTAAATTACAAATATCGCATTTTTTTGTTTGTTATCACACACTTTATAATTATATTTGCAATTAACATACAAAATCATATAAAAATGTGCCTATGGTAAAATAAAAAAACAGAACATCATCTCTGACAATATAACATTATATTGTTAGGACATATATAAAAAGCGTTAGCGTTAATCTTGTTTCTTGAAACTTCGACAATTTCAAAAACAACCAAGAGTAAGACGTAAACGCTCACGGGTTGGATTACTATTTGTAGTCCATCACTCGTGGGCTTTACTCATTTATTTGGTTGTAATGGTAGTCGAAGACCTCAAGAAAGCAGATAAAGGTATTGTCCCACGTTTTTTGTGTCCATACATCAACGACTTACAAACATCGCTCTCGGGGCAAGAGCACACAAAACAGACTAAAATGAAGAAGATTTTTTACACAATGTTTATGAGCGCACTAATCGCCACAGCAGCAACATCATGTGGCAAAGATGATGACAGCTTTGATAGCAGTGTCACAACAACACCTAGCGGCTATGTCTCGGAGATTAAATTCACCTCTGAAAGCACGAATGGCGAGGGGGTAAAGGAGTATGAGACCGCCTTGGCAACATTCACTTACGATTCAAAAAAGAGGGTCAAAACAGTAAGTGGGACAAATATGGATCTGGAAATTATCGAACTATTGACGTGACATACTACGAGTAACCGCACCTCCTATTTGCTTTGAGATAGTTTACTCAGTGTTACTCAGCCATTGCATATCGCTGGGGTGTTCTGAGTTACTCGGGGTAGGTTAATAGTGCGAGAAGCCACGGAAGTTGCCAGCGATGGGGGCTCCGTGGTTTTTCCATATTATCGATTCGGTGCTCTCTCGTGCAACGATCTTGCCGATGGGGGTTATATCTTTGCCGAATTGGGCTCGGTAGTCGGCTCGCAACGCCTCGCTGTCGGTGGCGGTGAAGAGTAGCTCGTAATCTTCGCCGCTGCACAGTGCTTGCTCTAGGGTTGCTGAGGGGTGGCGTGGGATCTGTGCGAGTTCGATCTCGGCTCTGAGTTGCTCCCCCTCACGGCTCGATGCCTCACTTGATGCCTCACTCGATGCCTCAACGATATGCACCAAGTCCGAGGCTACGCCATCCGAAATATCCATCATCGAGTGCACCTCTGCTCGACCGCCCAACCATACACCCTCCTCGATCCGTGCCGTGGGGCGCTTATGCAGCCGTGCCGCTACCGTCTCGTACTCGCCACGCAAAATGTCCGCCAACCCTGCGCCTGAGCCTCCGAGTGGCGCTGTGACAAATATCGTGTCGCCAAGCTCTGCCCCACTTCTTCGCTTGATGTTGCCCATTGGCGCACGACCGATTGCCGTGACGTTGATCGCCAAATCGCTCTTTGCAGCCGTTGTATCGCCCCCAACGAGCGCCACGCCACACTCCCGAGAGAGATCTGTATAGCCCCTCATAAACTCCTCGATCCACCCCGAGGTGAGCTCCTTCGGGATCGACAACGAGAGCAACGTAGCGGTCGGACGAGCCCCCATTGCCGCAACATCGCTCAGATTCACCGCCAGCGATTTGCGCCCAAGGTCATAAGCCGAAGTAGCCTCACGAAGAAAGTGAACACGCTCGATAAGCATATCCGAAGTAAAGACCAACGCCTCGCTCGATGAGATGGGCAGCACCGCACAATCGTCACCAATCCCCTCAAACGAGTTGACAGGCAGCCCATTACAGAGCGATTTCACCACATCGATAAAGCCAAATTCGGTCATTTTGAAATTTTTTTAAATTATTTTCTAGTTACAAAGGTAGAAAATTTTTCATTATCAACAATTAATTACTATCTTTGTGGCGGAAAAAGTTGTGATAGTTGGAGGCAACGAATAAATAGACGAGGATGTTATGAGTAAAGAGTCGATGAAAATCTTAATTTTAAATGGTCCAAACCTCAATTTGCAGGGCAAACGAAAGGTCGAGATCTACGGAACACAAACCTTTGAGGAGTACCTCGAAGAGCTAGCAGCCCTCTATCCAAATCACTCATTCGACTACTTCCAGTCCAACCACGAGGGGGTCTTGATCGAGACCATCCACTCCTCAGCAACAAAATATGACGGCATAGTTTTTAACGCTGGTGCTTATACTCACACCTCCGTAGCGCTACACGATGCTATCGAGGCGGTCACAACACCCGTTATCGAGGTGCACATCTCATCGATACTTAAGCGTGAGGGTTTCCGCCACACATCAATGTTAGCACCCGTTGCCGTTGGCTCGATTATGGGCTTCGGATTGGACTCATACCGATTGGGCGTTGAGGCGCTCATCGGTGCAAACAAATAGAGAGTTGCAGAGAAGAGGCACAAAAATAGAGAATTACAAATAAATATATACATTAGAAGATTAGACGTATGCAAAAGATGAAAAAAACCAAGATTGTTGCGACAGTGTCGGACATTCGTTGTGATGTTGAGCTTATCCAGAAGCTCTATGATGCAGGTATGGATGTTGTCCGTATCAACTCGGCTCACGCCACTGAGGAGGGTGCCTCAACAGTTGTGAAGAACGCTCGCACGGTGAGCGCTGGTATCCCTGTTATGATCGACACGAAGGGTCCTGAGATCCGCCTTACAAACGTAGGTGACGGCGAGGGTAGCATCTTCTTTGAGGTTGGTGATGTCGTTAAGGTTAAGGGTACTGCAGACAACTCATTGCTTATCACAAAGGAGTTGATCTATATGAACGTTCCAGCGCTTGTTAACGATATGAACGTAGGCAACCGTCTATTGATCGCTGACGGATCGTTGGAGCTTGTTGTATTGGAGAAGCACGAGGATCACTTGGTTTGTAAGTTCACAATCGGTGGCGAGTTGAAGTCTCGTAAGAGCGTTAACGTCCCTGGTGTACACGTTGATCTTCCATCAATCACACCAAAGGATCGCCGCTTTATCGAGTGGGCAACAAAGAACGATGTAGATTTCATCGCTCACTCATTCGTTCGTAGCGCAGCAGATGTGAAGGCTGTACAGGACATCTTGGACGAGCACAACTCACCAATCAAGATCATCTCTAAGATCGAGAATCAGGAGGGTATCGACAACATCGACGAGATCATCGAGGCATCTTACGCAATTATGGTTGCTCGTGGAGATATGGGTGTTGAGCTCGCTGCGGAGAAGATCCCAGGGGTTCAGCGTATGATCGTAGAGAAGTGTATCGCTGCAAAGCGCCCTGTTATCATCGCTACTCAGATGGTTTACTCGATGGTTAACTCACCACGCCCAACACGTGCGGAGGTAAGTGACGTGGCGAGCGCTATCTATGAGCGTGTTGATGCGATTATGCTTTCAGACGAGACTGCATCGGGTAAGTTCCCAGTTGAGGCTGTTAAGACTATGGCTAAGGTTGCTCGTGAGATCGAGAGCGACGAGCGTCAGTTCCCACCGATGGTTGACCTTGAGATGGTCTCTGTTAACCACGAGGTTATGGCTCAGTTGGCTCGTTCGGCTGTTCGTGCTTGCAACAACTTGCCTATCAAGTATGTTATGATCGACACCTACTCAGGTCGTTGCGGACGCTACTTGGCTGCATTCCGTGGTAAGAAGAGCGTTATCGCTGTCTGCTACACACAACACGCACAGCGTGTATTGGCGTTGTCTTATGGCGTTGTGCCAATCTTGCGTGAGAAGGTTAAGAACGAGATGTATCACTTCCTCGTTGACGCTGTAGCTTATGTTAAGGAGCACTGCCCATTGGAGAACAGCGACTTGATCGCATCAGTTGGTGGATCATTCGGTCGCCGCAAGGGTGGATCATATGTTGAGATCGCAAGCGTTGAGGATATTATCACACGTGAGAATGGTCTTCTAATGTAGTCTTTAGATTCACACTCTATACTTTGCGCCTCGGGCTTTTGCTCGGGGCGCATTGTTGTAATACAGTAGGAGGAGAGGAGAGGAGAGGAGAGAGATTACTTTTGTGGGAATTTTTTAAACAGTTTCTCTACACTATTTGTAAGCAATACTCGGTCTTGCAAAAATAGCGGGTTGCTCTTAAGGTCAACCTTAATCTGCGAGTAGTACAGATGGTCTTTGCTCCTATTCGATTCTATATCGAGAATAACCACACCACTACGCACCACCTCTGTTGTTGCCGTTGTTGCGATTGAACGTGTTCCGCTACGAGATACGCCGCCACCAACACTAGCACTTCCCACACCTCCGACAGCCCTCTTTGTACCCAATGTACTGCCGTTTGCCACCACGGTCGCAGTCCCCGATGTGTAGCCATCGACACTGGTCTCCTTGCTTAATTTAACAAGGTAGTTGACGGCAACAGTCATATCAGCACCTCGGCGAACCTCCCTATACCCTTGAGCCGTGAGCTTAGCTGCCACGACCTCATTAAGCCGATCAACATCACTCTGCTTTACGCCTCGTGGCAAGTTAGCTGTAGGCGACTGCCTAATGACAAAGGTTTTACAACTCGCCAAAGCTGCACCATCTAATAGTGTGCTATTTGTCAACACAATAGGTGAGCAGGAGCCCAATAGGAGCATTGTCGCCACTGCAATAGTTTTTAAAATATTATTCTTCATAGTTGTTTAGTTATTAGTTTTCGCTTATCCGATCTGCCCTATATCTTATCACGCTACGATTACGCTCGCCTCCACTCCATTCTAAATAAATTAGATCCGAAAATATTCGATATGTCAAATTTTCAAGTTGTTTTTTTTCTGACATACATATACACAAAAGGTGCCCAATCGTTGGACACCTTTTGTATTAAGTCTTTGGTCTTAGGTCTTTGTCGAGATTTGTGAATCAGCTGCCAACAGGGTAATCCTCCACTGCCCAGCCTATCGCCAGCTTGTCGCTTGTGCTTATCGCCAGCCTATCGCCAGCTTGTCGCTTGTGCTTATCGCCAGCCTATCGCCAGCTTATCGCTTCTGCTTATCGCCAGCCTATCGCCAGCTTATCGCTTGTGCTTATCGCCAGCCTATCGCCTGTGCTTGCCGCCGCCTCACTCTCGCACCCCCACCAAGGAGCTTAAAAACGCAAGCTGATTACTTCTTTCCCTCGAAGAAATCCTTGATCTCGTCATTCAAAACTACAGCCTCCTTAAAAAGGTAAGCGCCAGTCTTATCAGACTTAACCATCTTGATGCACTTTGTGTGCTGCTTGCCTGTACCCGTTTTGAGGGTTGCAACTACTTTCTTTGCCATTTGTTTTTGATCTCGTTAAAATTACTTAATCTCACGGTGAACAGTTACCTTCTTCAAATATGGGTTGTACTTCTTACGCTCCATACGGTCTGGTGTGTTCTTCTTGTTTTTTGTTGTGATGTAACGAGACATTCCCGCAACGCCACTCTCTCTTTGCTCAGTGCACTCAAGGATTACCTGAACTCTGTTTCCTTTCTTAGCCATTTTCTAATGCTCTGTTTTTTAGTAAACCTTCTTAGGTGCTACAGCCTCACGCAACGCTACAGCCAAGCCCTTCTTGTTGATTGTTTTCATTCCAGCAGCCGACACCTTCAAGGTGATCCAGCGACTCTCCTCCTCTGACCAGAAACGCTTTGTCTTAAGATTAGGACTAAACGTGCGCTTGGTCTTGTGGTGTGAGTGAGATACGTTGTTTCCCACCATAACCACTTTTCCTGTGATTTCGCAAACTTTCATTTCTACGTTATTTTAATTATGTTATCCCAAAGGCACACACCTACGGGAGCGCAAATATAGTTATTTATTCTGAATTACACAACTTTAAAGCTTTTTTTCTTCTCATTTGTGCTATTTTGCTCCGAGTGGAGTATCGCCAGCGCCTCGGCTACGCTTCGCATTATCATTTGGCTACGCTCTGTGCCGCAGTGGCGATGTAGCGCAAAACTCCGCTCGGGAGTTGCAACGCCTATCCAGACCGTGCCCACGGGTTTTTGCTCCGTGCCGCCCGATGGTCCAGCTATTCCTGTTGTCGAGACACCGTAGTCGCTCCTCATTGCTCGGCGAACGCCCTCCGCCATCTCTATTGCAACCTGCTCACTCACAGCGCCATACCGCTCTATCGACTCCGCTCTCACGCCCAACAGATCGACCTTTGCATCGTTGCTATACGACACCACGCCACCCATAAAATAGGCCGATGCACCAGCCATCGCTGTGAATTTAGCCGCCAAAGCACCACCCGTGCAGCTCTCCGCAACGCCCAACGTCTCGCCTCGCTCTATCAATCTATCGTGAACGAGCTGCTCCATCGTCACCCCCTCAAAGCCCAAAATATTGTCGGGAATGACACGTGCCAACTCATCAAATTGCTGCTCGATAACAGCCGCCACACTCTCAGCCGACTCAACATCATAAGCCGAAAGACGCAACCTAACTCGTCCAGCCGAGGGCAAGTACGCCAACTTAAGCCCCTCAGGCAGAGCATCTTCCCACCCCTCGATCATCTTCGCCAATATCGATTCGGGCAATCCAGCCGTGATAAGCGTCCTATGCACACTCGCCCGTGTCTCGAACCTCTCGCTGAGCTTCGGCACAACAACATCCGCAATGAGAGCCTTCATCTCAAACGGCACACCAGGCAACGAAATCAGCACACTACCCTCTCGCTCGAACCACATTCCAGGCGCTGTACCGTGCGCATTATGCAGCACTTCACAACACTCTGGCACCTCCGCCTGACCCCTGTTCAACTCATTAAACTCCACGCCACGCAGCCCCAACAGCCACTTCACGTGCGCCCCAACAGCCTCGTCATAACGCAACGCACAGCCAAACATATCCGCCAACGTATGCTTAGTAATATCATCCTTCGTTGGTCCCAATCCGCCCGTTACGATCACCACATCGGCACTCTGCATAGCTGCCGTGAGTGTCGACAATATCTGCTCCCGACCATCCCCGATCGAGATCTTCTCACACACAACGAAACCAGCTGCCGAGAGCTGCTGTGCGATATATGTTGAGTTCGTGTCGTGAATCTGACCTATCAAGATCTCATCACCAATTGTTACAATTTTAGCCCTCATTTTACCCTATGATTTACAACTCCGAAAGTGGCGCTACCGAGTCGACCTGCTCCTCATCCTCCTCAATAAGCCCTCGACAAATATCTCCTACAACTCGTGGACCACTATATATAAAGCTCGAATATATCTGCACCAAACTAGCTCCTGCCGCCATCATCTCCTCCACATCTGCTGCCGTAGAGATACCACCCACACCAATGATTGGATAAGCACCGCCCGACTTATCATATATCCGCCGAACCACATCCACCGCACGTCTACGAAGTGGTTCGCCCGACAATCGCCCAGCGCCAATGCGTGAAGCGGTCGCCTGTGAAGTCTCAAGCTCCTTGCGGCTATATGTTCCGCTAGTTGCCACCACCCCATCGAGCGGTGTAGAGATCAACACCTCAACAATCGAGTCGATCATCTCATCCGACAGATCGGGCGCAACCTTTATAAGAATTGGACGATAGTCGCTCTGCCCACGTCGAAAATCGAAGAGCTGCGTAAGCAAGTTAGAGATCGCCATCGTGGCTGTCGTCCTTTCGTCACAAATGAGATTATTATAACCGATATTCACCGTGAAGTAGTCGACATATTGATATAGATTTCTAAAGCACTTCAGATACTCACGAGCCCAAAGCCCCACCTCCGCAGTGAGATTAGGGGCGATATTACACCCCACCACAACATTTGGATCACGCCGCCTAAGTCGCTCAATAGCGAACGCCAGCCCTCGATTCGGGTGTCCCATTCTCTGCACCACTGCACGATCCTTCGGCAGTCGATAGACCCTCGGTTTGGGGTTACCCTCCTGCATCTCGGGCGAGATTGCCCCCACCTCCACAAAGCCAAAACCTATATCGCTCAACTGATTAACAACCTCACCATTGACATCAAAGCCAGCCGCCAACCCCACAGGATTAGCAAACCTCACACCAAAGACCGAGCGCCCCAACGATGGATGCTCCACACGATATACTCGCCTCAACATCTTCCGCCCCACATCAAAGGGCAACCGACCCACAAGGCGCAACAGGAGGATCGCCAAATGACGAGCCGCCTCAATGTTGAGACCAAACAGAATTGGTCTTATCACACCGTTATAGAGAGCCATTGATAGTTATGAGTTATGAGTTATTAGTTATCATTATACGAGCCAAAGATACAAACAAATTTAGAAATGACAACTTTTTACGCCCACTCATTTTTTAAATTGGAAAAAGTTCGCTACATTTGCAGAGAATATAACGCAAAAATTTAGTTATGGCAAATCTTAGAAATTTAAAGAAAGAGATCGACTACCGCCTAGAGGAGGTGATTTTCGATTGTGATATGGCAATCTGTTTCCAGCCATCAAAGGCGGAGCAGGTATTCGCACTTATCGAGGAGGCTGTGGAGATCCGCAACGCCCTATACGCAAAGGCAAGCAACCCTGCTGAGCCACACAACAAGTCGCTGGTTAAGAAGCACTTCGCTGCACTCCGCCGTGATATGCTTAGCTCGTTCAACACGATCCTTGAGAAGTTAAGCGCCGTAAACGAAGCATAAACGCTTTTTAGTTAGGAGTTAGGAGTTAGGAGTTAGGAGTTAGGAGTTAGGAGTTGGCTACGCAGTGTTATTGTTTGCGGCAACTCATAACTCATAACTCATAATTACACTATCAAGCCAGCTAAAAGGGAGCTAGCTCCCCTCCTAACTCATAATTACACTATCAAGCCAGCTAAAAGGGAGCTAGCTCCCCTCATAAACGCTGCTGCATCCGCTGCTGAAATGCTGCACGATAGTTTAGCCCGATGGGCAGATACTCACACTTCGAGATAAATAACCTCGTGCGTTCGTAGCTCTGCACACGGCTCAGATTCACGATATATGAGCGGTGCACCCTCACAAATTGCTGCTCGGGTAGCTGCGCCTCCATACTCTTCATTCGGCAAAATGTCGTTATGGGTCGCTCGCCATCTCTGTGTATGCGCACATACTCGCCCTCGCTCTCTATATATATAATGTCCGTGAGCCGCACCATCGTCACCTTGTGGTCAGCCCTCACCGAAATGTACTCCGCCTCGGTCAACTCCGCCTCGTCATCGGCATCTATTGCGCTGTGCAACTCGCCCAGCGAATTGCGACCACTTCGCAACTCATAGAGCGAATTTGCCCGCTGCACCGACCGAACAAAATCCTCCTGAGGAAAGGGTTTCAGCAGGTAATCCACAGCATCGAGCCGAAACCCCTCAACCGCATACTCAGCATACGCCGTAGTGAAGATCACCATCGGCAGAGGTCTGTCCCCCACCTGCTGCTGCATATCTCGCACAAACTCCACACCGCTCATCTCAGGCATATTTATATCGCAAAAGATCAGATCAACACCCCCATCGCCACACTCCGCCAAGTAGTCACGAGCCGCTAGGGCTGTGCGAAACATAGCGACAACCTCTATCTCAGAACAACTTGACGCATAGCTATTTAACTGCCTAAGCGCCAACGGTTCATCATCTATCAATATACACTTAAGCATCTCGATTAGGGATCTTTAAGTAAACAAAATATTCATCTGTGCGCCTCTCACACCTAAGCTCAAAGCGTTCGTCATAGAGCAGCTCAAGCCTCTTTCTAACGTTGATCAGTCCAATTCCGCCCCCCTCACGCCTACTCTCCGAGAGCGAGTTGCGCATAGTCATCTCTATCGTCTCATCCGTGCAGCCAATCTCAATATCGACAAAGCTCTCGCCATCGGCACGAACCCCGTGTTTGAAGGCGTTCTCAACAAAGACGATCAACAGCAGCGGCGGAATAGCGCTCCGCATCGCCACACGCTCAGGTTGGCTGATGTTGACCCTCACTAAGTCGTCGAAACGTATGCTCATCAACTCGATATAGTTCTCAACAAATTGCAGCTCCTGCCGCAACGAGATCGACTCGCTCCCCGATTCGTAGAGGACATAACGCATCATCTTCGAGAGCTCAATCACAGCGCTCTTCGCCGCCGAGTGGTCGATGTCGATCAGGGCGTGGATGTTGTTGAGCGTATTCATAAAGAAGTGCGGATTGATCTGATACTTCAGGTACTCCATCTCGACCCTGAGGTTTTGGTGCTTAAGCTCCTCCATCAACTGGTCATCACGCATCGACTTGTAGATGAGCTTGATACCCATATTACCCGAGCACATCACCAAGCTAAAACCCAAGTTCCACACAATTCCAATATCGGTAAGGGTCATATGCGACAGATTGCGCTCCTTTATAAACTCCAACGACGGCAAGACAAAGCGCTGCGTGAAGTTGACCGCTCCAAATATCGAGAGAAGGATCACCACCATCGCCACAAAATATCGCCCATACCGCTTACTCCGCAACGCCCGAGGCGCAACGATCGCATTGTGAAGAAGAAAGATCAAAAGAAACGGGGCAGTCTTAAGCCACGACATAAAGAGCTCCTCAACATAGAGGTGCTCCCGAGATGTGAGCTCCGTATTGAGCACAGGCACCAAGAGTATCGAGACCCACACCAACACATAGAGCAAATTCTCGCTCAGCTGCTGCTTATTTCGTATCACAATCGTGCGCTGCATAACTTATAACTTTTTATACCATCAAACCAAGCTAAAAGGGAGCTTGCTAAATTCTACACCATCAAGCCAGCTAAAAGGGAGCTTGCTCCCCTAATTCCCCCCGTGTAACCTTGAATTTGTGTAGATCAATGTTCCATATTTGCCAAACTCTTCACACTTATCTGGATCGTCAATGGTAAATAGCGCTAGCTTAATACCCAACACCTTACTCATAAACCATAGTTTATACTTCGACATCGAGCTGTAATCCATCGCTGCCCACTCTACGCCACCTGTTAAAATCAACTTTGGGTGAAACAACGATCTAAATGACCAACTAATACTGAGCATCGGTGTGTACCCTTGCTCCTTCAGACGTAGGTAGCGATATGCACCACCAAATGACTCAACCAATAGTCGATCCTTCATATTTGCGAAGTACTTATCCAATAGCCGTGGGTCATCCACCTTGTCTGTGACTAATATCATATCGGGATGCGCCTCAAAAAAACGAGCTATATCATCTGCTCCAGCAACATTGTAGTCGAGATATTTTCGGCTCTTTGCCTCCTCAAATGTCGTTGGGCTGCCGCCATTACACTCAAAGCCTGTTAGTTTATTAAATGATTGCCAATCGTGCCCTGCGATGAGCTGATCATCGCTTGTAACAAGGAAGTCGATCTCGATATATTTGTACCCCAACCTAGCCGAGCGCTCGGCAGCCTCCACGGTGTTAGTGTAGATGTGACCATCCAAGATACCTCCAGCGTGGGCGATATACTTCTGTTCAAGCGGTGTAGAACTGATCCTCACGCTATTAAAAACGATAACTCCAATGAGAATTACAACCATTGCAAGTGCCGCAATAGATACTCTTTTTACGATATTTTTCATCTCCTTACTCTGCTAAAAGGTTATTATACTGTATTAGTTCCGAAAGGTAGCTCGCCTCCTTAAGCTCCTCTTCGCCAAACTCCTCAATCCGTGGCGATGTCATCGGCGGCGTGAGCCCCATATATGTGCTGTCAACAATACCCATCGCCCACAGCAATGTCGGATATATACTAATCTGCTGCGGCACACGCTTCGGGCGATAGTCGCTCCTGTTCACTGGATTGTAGATCAGCATCTGCATATCACGACCACTGCAACCGCTACCTGCAATAGTCCAAGAGTGATCGGATGCAATTAACACCGTTGTATTTTCAAGCCTATTTTTACTCTCCAAGAAATCAAACAACCGCTCGATCTCTCGATCTGTGTACTGCAACGAGACATAATAGTGATACATCTCCTCACCTAGTTTGTATGATGTGATTGGATGCAGCGGCTCTCTGTCGTCATCGAATGGGTTATGAGAATCACCCGTTATGATGGTGTACACATATGGGTTACCACTCTCACACAACGCCCCTATCTTCTCTATCACACTCTCGAATAGATCGTCATCTTTTATCCAGCAATTTCGATCTTGCCAATACTTCAGCTTATCATCCTTAAAAGCACCTCCCTCCTCCTTGCCATATCTATGATCTATCAACATAGCTCGTGCCGCAATATTTTGCAACCAAAAAAGTGTATCTGTTATCGTTGACAGACTACTAACATAGCTCTTATTATACCTCTTTAAACACTTAGTAACAGATGGAAGTTCTACTTCTGAATTAACGTTAAAAAGAAATGTATCTTCTCTTGGTTTTTGACCTGATAAAGTTATCATCTGCCCATCCATCGAAGTACCTACACCTATGTTCTGTTCAAGATGTGGAACATATATCGAAGTACTATCCTGCGTTAATTCATAGCAAAACGGCATAGATTCCTCCGTCAAACCTTTGCTATTTAATGACTCCACAAGTACTACTATCAAATCTCTACTTCCATCTGCTACACGCTCAACTTCTAATGCATTCTCTGCAGCTATTTCACGCAATCTACAAATAGCCTTATTGCGGTTCTCTATTGGCACATCAACGATCTTAAATCGATAGTGATAATTCTTGCCACAAACAACAGGTATTGTGAAAATCTTAACAACCTGTGATCTTGGCATCCATAAACAAATTTTCACCCTTTCAATTAGACCAAAAAAAGACATTGACATAACTGCAAAAAGAAGTAGAGCTAGTCCCAATACAGAGAATCTAGCTCGACCAGCTAATTTAAAAGATTGACCGCTCCGAATAAAAAGCAATAAACCACACCCTAATATTAGCACCACAGCAACAACAAGATCACTTAATTGAAACAGATTTGTCACACTCCCAGAATCCATTTTCAACAAATTTGTTGCTTGCGTATATAGCGAGATTGGGATAACATCACCAAATTGCCGACAATACACTGAGTTCACAAATAGGAATAGCGAGTATAACAACACTATAACAATTTGCAAATATCTATTATATAATACATATAAGATAGATATTAGCGCAAGCGACACAACAAAAGTCGTGTAAATCGAATGTAAAACTACTGCCCCAGGATACGCCGTCCAAGAAAACACAAAAGTAGGGATATAGACAAGTGCTGTGAGCAGCACGTAGTACCACAGCATTCGGCTCTTTAGCAGATCCTGAACACCTCTTTTTAATTTTTCAATCATTTTATTTTATACAGTTATTTTATACAGCTATTCCAACCATCAAGCCAGCTAAAAGGGAGCTTGCTAAATTCTACACCATCAAGCCAGCTAAAAGGGAGCTAGCTCCCCTCATAACTTTTCACACCATCAAGCCAGCTAAAAGGGAGCTAGCTCCCCTCCTAACTTTTAACTCCTGACTGAGTTTAGTAGTGATGTGTTGTAGAGATAGCGTTTGATGCTGCGCTTTGGTGTCTTGATGAACTCTGTTGGGTAGATCGTTATTGAGGCGACCTTTTCGTACGATGCTACTTGCGCATTTAGCTCCTTTAGGTTCTGCTCCATAATCTCGGGGAAGCGCTCCTTGCCGACACCCTCAACCTCCGCTTGGTCGAAGTCGGGCACAACCAATGCTGCCAAACGCCCCTCGTTCTCGATGATTAGTGACTCGCTCACCATATACATATTATTGAGTCTCTCCTCGATCTGCTCGGGGTATATATTCTGTCCGCTGGCGCTGAGGATCATCGTCTTGCAACGCCCTCTGATATAGATCATATCATCGCTATCGATCACGCCCATATCACCCGTGTGCAGCCAACCATCCGTGTCGATTGCTGAGGCTGTGTCCTTTTCGTTTTTGTAGTAACCCTTCATCACGTGCTCGCCACGCACCAAGATCTCGCCAGCGATATTCATCGGGTCAGCAGAGTCGATCCTCACCTCAAGATGCTCCCTAAGTGCTCGTCCGCACGATGTCGCCTTAAACCTATCGTGACCCACAAAGCTAATCAGCGGTGCACACTCCGTCATACCGTAGCCCACCGTTATGGGGAATCCGATCTTCATCAAGAACGCCTCAGTCTCTGAGTTGAGCGGTGCGCCACCCACGATAAATATCTTCACCTCGCCACCAAAGGCATCGATCAGCTTACTCTTAATAACCGAGTAAATCGCCGAGTTAACCAACGGAATCTTCATCGCCAAGCTCATAGGCGTAGTCTCCAACATCGGCTGCACCTGCTTGCGGTAGACCTTCTCCAATATGAGCGGCACGCAGCAGACAATCGTCGGCTTTATCTTTGACATCGCCTCCAACAGAATCTTTGGTGTAGGGATGCGACCCAACAGCGTAATCTCGCCACCCACAGCAAGTTGCGTCAAGAAATCAAACGCACAACCATAGGCGTGAGCCAACGGCAAGAACGAGATCACACGACCACCACGAGTAAAGTATGGCTCATCCGTATCGGGGTTGATATAGTTCATCGCAATGAGCAGGTTACCCGTGAGGTTATTGATCGTGAGGATCACACCCTTCGAGCTGCCCGTCGTTCCCGATGTGTAGTTCAGTAGGCAGACGCTATCGTTCGAGATCTCGGGATAGGATATATCTGTCACGCCAAAACCGCCGCTATATGCCGCCGTGAAGTGCGCATCAATGTTCTCTATAAAGGATGTAACCTCCTCACCATCACGCTCATAGATGGCGTGGAAATCGGTCAGCGAAAAGACCGCCTCGACATTTGCGATCTGGTCGCCATCCATCATATCCCAAATATTGTCGCCCATAAATATTAGGCGGCTCTTCGAGTGCTTAACGATATGGATAATATCGTTCGAGCTAAAGTCCTGCAGGATCGGCACAATCACAGCGCCATAGGTCACCGTTGCGATATAGCTCAAACACCAGCGAGGGTTATTTCGCCCAACAAGCGCAATCTTATCGCCCCTCTCGACACCCATCTTTTTGAAGAGCATATGCAGCTTAGCGACCTCTCTCGCCAGCTCCAAATATGTAAATCTATCACTCTTAAAGTAATCCTTCAAAGCCACCAGCTCGCTATTCTCACGGAAGCTGCGCTCAAACATTTTAATCAAGTTGTCACTCAACATAACAATATAATTATTAGTAATTTACCACACTCAAACAGAAAACCCCACGACAAGTGGGGTCAACAGATCCACCACAAAGAGTTACTCCTTGGGCAGTCGCTGCTTGAATACATATATCTTTGACTCCTCCCCCTTGCGCAACCTCTCGATATTTTTTCGGTGTGTCCAGATCA
This sequence comes from Rikenellaceae bacterium, assembly GCA_047174325.1. Lineage (GTDB taxonomy): Bacteria > Bacteroidota > Bacteroidia > Bacteroidales > Rikenellaceae > Alistipes. The sequence continues at coordinate 76,383 of JBCQUE010000004.1, forward strand.
GCAGTATTGCCACCACAAACGAGAATATAATAAACGCCAACGATTGGTTAGCAACAGGAGATGCAATTGTAAGAATCGGGAAACAGATACCCCCAATCATAGATGAGAGTGAGACGTAGTGCGTAAAGATCAAGACCAAGAACCACACACCAAAGCACATCAAGATAATAGGCGGATAGATACCCATCAACGACCCCACGAGCGTAGCCACACCCTTGCCGCCTCTGAACCCTGCAAAGATCGGGAAGATATGACCAAAGACCGTTGCAAAGACCGTAATGATACGCAGATTAATAAGCCACTCTTGGCTCAGATCGGGGTTGTACTCCAACAGCCCCATAAGCGAGACCGCCACAAAGCCCTTCAAAAAGTCGAGCACAAAGACAGGTAGCGCCGCACGTCGACCCAACACACGCAACACATTTGTCGAGCCAGCATTCTTACTGCCGTGCTCACGAATATCGATACCGTAATATCTCTTGCCAATCATAACAGCACTCGGGATCGACCCCAACAGATATGCAGCGATGAAGAGCAACAGGGCTATACAATATGTTATCAACATAATCTAAATTTCTTTTTTACACGACAAAGATAACAAAAAATCGGGAATATATCACACTTTTAAAAAAATTATGCAACAGCTGAGGTTGGTTATTCATTATATTAATGTATCTTTGCTCTCAATTTAGAGGATATTAGAAATAGATTAGCAATAGAATATAGTTAGTTACATTGGATTTTAAAACAATAAATAAACTCCGCCCAGTGGTTGGTGCAGGTCGAAAAGTATTTATCGAGACCTATGGTTGTCAGATGAATGTCACCGATAGCGAGATCGTTGTGTCGCTACTCCAGAGGGAAGGTTATATCTATACACAGACAATCGATGAGGCGGATGTGATCCTCATCAACACCTGCTCAATACGTGACAACGCTGAGCAGCGTATCTGGGGACGACTTCGAGAGATGCGCCGTTTGCGCCGCACGAAACCATCACTCACGATCGGTATCATCGGCTGTATGGCGGAGCGTCTCAATGAGTCGCTACTCACGGGTGATGATGCAGTGGATATTGTCGTTGGACCCGATGCCTACCGCTCGCTACCCACGCTTTTGAGGGAGGCTACATCGGGCACTAAGGGGGCAAACACAATTCTTTCGATCGAGGAGACCTATGCAGAGATCGCCCCCGTGAGGCTCGACCGCTCGGGCGTTAGCGCCTTTGTGGCGATTATGCGTGGCTGTAATAACTTCTGCTCATATTGCGTTGTGCCCTACACACGTGGTCGTGAGCGTAGCCGTAGCGTGGAGACGATCCTCGCCGAGGTGCGCTCGCTCTTTGAGAATGGCTACCGAGAGGTTACGCTCTTAGGTCAAAATGTAAACTCATATCGCTCGGACGAGGTCGATTTCCCACGCCTCATTGCGCTGGTCGCTGAGGTCTCGCCACTGCTGAGGGTTCGTTTCGCTACGTCACACCCAAAGGATATGAGCGATGAACTGCTCGAAACGATGGTGCGTTACCCCAATATTTGCCGTGCGATCCACCTCCCTGCACAGTCGGGCTCAACGGAGATGCTCACACGAATGAAGCGTGGATATACACGTGAGTGGTATCTAGGCAGGATTGCAGCGATTCGCCGCCTACTTCCCGATTGCGCCATCACTACAGACATCATCGCTGGATTCTCGGACGAGAGCGAGGCGGAGCACGCTGAGACAATCTCGTTGATGCGTGAGGTTGGCTATGAGTTTGCATATATGTTTAAATACTCGGAGCGTGAGGGGACTTACGCCTCGAAAAATCTGCCCGACAACATCTCGGAGCAGGTAAAAACCGCTCGCCTAACCGAGATCATCAACCTACAAAACGAGCTCTCGGCTCAGAGTAACAGGCGTGATGTAGGTCGTGAATTTGAGGTGTTGGTGGAGGGTGAATCAAAGAGGAGCACGGAGCAGATGTTCGGTCGCACCTCACAAAATAAAGTTGTTGTATTCGACCGTGAAGATGCTACAGTGGGTAGCTACGTGAGGGTTCGTGTTGAGCAGTGCTCATCGGCGACACTCTTGGGATCAATCGTCAAAGGGGTCGAGAATTAAGGACGAAATTTGACGAGAATTAAGGACGAGAATTAAAGAGAAGAGAAGAATGTTTTTTGATGAATTAGATTTAGATTATGATGTGCTCGATGCCATCGAGGAGATGGGTTTTCGTGAGATGACCCCCGTGCAGGAGCAGACCATACCTGTGATACTGAGAGGCGAAGATTTGATCGGTTGCGCACAGACGGGAACGGGCAAGACCGCTGCATATGCGCTGCCGTTGCTGAGCCTTTTGATGGATGGCAAGGCTGACGGGAAGTATGACGAGAGTAAAATTAAGTCGATAATAATGGTGCCGACACGTGAGTTGGCGATGCAGATCGATGCTCAGTTTCAGGGCTTTTCGTACTACCTAGATATATCGACCACGGTTGTGTATGGCGGTGGTGACGGCAAGACGTGGGACGTGCAGCGTCGTGGATTGGATGGCGGAGCAGATGTTGTGATCGCTACTCCAGGGCGATTGTTGGCTCACTTAGAGGGTGGTCAAATCGACCTCTCGGGTGTTAAGCACTTCATACTTGATGAGGCGGACAGGATGCTTGATATGGGCTTCTTTGACGATATTATGAAGGTTGTAAACCGTATGCCGAAGGAGCGCCAGACGATACTCTACTCGGCAACGCTACCGCCTAAGATCCGTAAATTTGCAGATCAAATTCTCACCAACCCAACGGAGGTGAGCATCGCAATATCGAAACCAGCGGAGTCGATCGACCAAGGTATCTATATGGTTTACGAGGCGCAAAAGTTGGCGCTGATTCGCAAGATCTATGAGGCTGGAGATGTCGGCAAGAGTATTATATTCTCGTCGTCAAAGCTCAAAGTTAAGGATCTTCTCTATCAATTCAAGAGGATGAAACTGAATGTTGCCGCTATGCACTCAGACCTAGAACAGGCTCAGCGTGAGGAGGTTATGCTCAACTTCAAGAGCGGCAAGGTCGATGTATTGGTTGCAACCGACATCGTTGCACGAGGCATCGATATTGACGACATCGCCACGGTCATCAACTTTGATGTTCCACACGACCCCGAGGATTACATCCACCGCATTGGTCGCACGGGACGAGCGAGCGCCACAGGTCGAGCAATAACCTTTGTGAGCGAGCGTGAGCAGGGTAAATTCCGCCGTATCGAGGAGTTTTTGGAGCGTGAGATCAAACGCCTAGAGCTACCCGAGGAGTTGGGTGAAGCCCCAGCATACAACCCCGATGCGGCACCCCGAGGCAGATTCGGCAGCGGCAAGGGCAGCAGCAAGAGCGGAGGCAAGGGCGGCAAAAGTGGAGGCAGTCGAAACCGCAACAAACGCCCAGCAAACAAGCGCCCTGCAGGCGACAAACCAACAGCCGAAACACAAAAGGTAGATAAGCTAGCCAGCACAAACCCAACAGGCGAAAAGCCAGCAGGAGCATCAGGCAAAGGCAGACGCAACTACGGTCACAAACGCAAAGCCGCAAAACCACAATAGTAAACAAAACTGAGTACGACTGAGTACGACTGAGTAAAATACTCAGCCCTACTCAGTAAAATACTCAGTCTTACTCAGCCAACAAAAAAAGCCCAGCGCACCCACAAGAGGCGCACCAGGCTAGACTATCTACCGAGCTATATCTACTTAGACATATAGCTCTTGATGTAAGTGTGGTGAGGACCAAAGCGCTCAAACGCCGCCTTATCCAACTCCTCCTGAGCCGATGGGTGAGCGATCGAGATCAACAAACGTGCACGCTCCTGCATACTCTTACCGTACAAATCAACTGCACCGTACTCCGTTACGAACCAACGCATATGTGAACGAGTTGTCACAACACCTGCACCCGATGTCAACACTGGTGCGATCTTAGAAAGACCCTTGTTTGTCACCGAAGGCATAGCGATCATCGCCTTACCGCCCTTAGACAACGATGCTCCGTAAACGAAGTCAACCTGTCCACCAACACCCGAGTAGAACTTAGTTCCCAAAGAGTCGGCACAAACCTGACCCGTAAGGTCAACCTGAAGTGCTGAGTTGATAGCTGTCACACGGTCATTCTTAGAGATGATGTATGGGTCATTAGTGTAACCAACATCCATCATACGTACACCAGGGTTGTCGTTGATAAAGTCGTAAACCTTCTGAGAACCCATCAAGAAAGTAGAGACCATCATTCCACGGTCAATATTCTTAGCCTCGCCATTGATAACGCCGCTCTCCACGAGAGGAAGTACACCATCAGCGAACATCTCAGTGTGGATACCCAAGTTCTTGTGACCTGTAAGCTGCGAAAGCACAGCGTTAGGAATAGCGCCGATACCCATCTGAAGTGTTGCACCATCCTCGATCAACGCTGCACAGTTCTTACCGATCGCCACCTCAACCTCCGATGGCTCAGAGAAGTGCGCCTCCTCCAATGGACAATCCTCAGCAACGAATAGGTTGATACGTGATGAGTGGATCATAGCGTCACCAAATGCACGTGGCACATATTTATTAACCACAGCGATTACAGTCTCAGCTGTCTCGACAGCCGCAAGCGTTGCATCAACCGAAGTACCCAACGATACATAACCGTGCTGATCGGGAGTCGATACCTGAATCATTGCAACGTTACAAGGCACAGCGCCCGAGCGGTACAACTTCTGAGTCTCGCTAAGGAACACAGGGATGTAATCTGCATAACCAGCCTGAGTAGTCTTGCGGACGTTGCCGCCTACGAAGAATGAATCAAGCTGAAAGATACCGTCATACTTAGCCTCTGAGTAGGGTGCTGGACCCTCAGTGTGAAGGTGGTGGATGTGTACATCACGAAGCTCACCATTGTCACCACGCTCGCACATAGCCTTAATCAAACATTGTGGCGCTGATGCCACTGAGCTGAGGTGAATATGATCCCCAGACTTAATTGCTTTCACAGCCTCTGCCGCTGTTACAAACTTAATTGCGCTCATCTTATATTTTAATTTATCTAAATTTTGGTTTATCTTCTTTTTTACTGAGTAATGCTGAGTATTTTCTGAGTAACTCTGAGTAACTCTGAGACTTCTCAGTCTTACTCAGAATTACTCAGCCCTACTCAGTCTTACTCAGCCCTACTCAGTCCTACTCAGTCCTACTCAGTCCTACTCAGTCCTACTCAGCCGAGGCTTTGCAGCGTGCCCACCAATGTGCCCACCGCAAAAAAGTTGATTTGTGCGTCAGTTTTGGTGCTTCGTGAGGATTAAAAACCAGAGCGTACTAAAGTACGTGAGGATTTTTAACCGGAGGGAAGTGCCAAAAATGGCGTGCAAGGCAACTTTTTTACCTTTTTACTTCGACCTGTTCGTATCCCTCAACAACATCGCCAATCTTGATGTCGTTGTAGCCATCGATATTCAAACCGCAATCGAATCCGCTAGCCACCTCTTTGACATCATCCTTGTAACGCTTAAGCGATCCCAGCTTACCTGTAAAGACCACGATACCGTCACGGATTATGCGGATTGGAGTGTTGCGAGTGATCTTACCCTCACGCACCAAGCAACCAGCGATTGTTCCAACTTTCGAGATCTTGAATGTCTCCAACACCTCAACCGAGCAGACGATCTCCTCCTTCATCACTGGCTCAAGCATACCCTCGATTGCATCCTTGATGTCGTTGATAGCATCGTAGATGATTGAGTACAAGCGGATCTCGATCTCCTCCTTCTCCGCCACCTTGCGAGCTGCAGCCGATGGACGCACCTGGAAACCAACGATGATAGCGTTCGATGCCGCTGCCAACAATACATCCGACTCCGAGATCTGACCCACAGCAGCGTGGATTACATTGACCTGAACCTCCTCCTTAGAGAGCTTAATCAACGATCCAGACATCGCCTCGATAGATCCATCCACATCACCCTTGATGATGATATTGAGCTCCTTGAACGATCCAATCGCAATACGACGACCAATCTCATCCAACGTCACGTGCTTCTGCGTCATCAGACCCTGCATACGCTGCAACTGCTCACGCTTCGATGCAACCTCACGTGCCGAACGATCATCATCCATCACATTGAATGTATCACCCGCCTGAGGCGCACCGTTGAGTCCCAACACCTGCACGGGTGTCGATGGGCCAGCCTCCGAGAGCTTGATACTGTTCTCATTGAACATCGCCTTAACACGACCTGTATATGTACCCGAGAGGATCACATCACCCACCTTCAACGTACCGTTCTGCACCAATATTGTCGAGACGTAACCACGACCCTTATCGAGTGTCGACTCGATAACCGTACCTGTAGCCTTGCGATCTGGATTAGCCTTAAGGTCGAGCATCTCCGCCTCCAAGAGCACCTTTTCGAGCAACTTATCGAGGTTTAGACCCATCTTAGCCGATACATCTTGGCTCTGATACTTACCGCCCCAATCCTCCACGAGGTAATTCATCTGTGCCAACTGATCCTTGATATGCTCAGGATTTGCCGCTGGTTTATCACACTTATTGATCGCAAAGACCATCGGTACACCAGCCGCCTGAGCGTGGTTGATAGCCTCTGTTGTCTGAGGCATCACGCTATCATCTGCCGCCACGATGATGATCGCAACGTCCGTTACCTTCGCACCACGGGCACGCATCGCTGTAAACGCCTCGTGACCTGGAGTATCGAGGAATGTGATCTTCTGACCATTCAACTCCACCGAGTAAGCTCCGATGTGCTGAGTGATTCCTCCAGCCTCGCCCTCGATTACATTCGCCTTACGAATATTATCCAACAGCGAAGTCTTACCGTGGTCAACGTGACCCATCACCGTAACGATTGGTGGACGTGAGACCAAGCTCGTCTCATCATCAACCTCCTCATCGCTGATCGCCTCCTGTATCTCGACCGATACGAACTCAACCTTATATCCAAACTCCTCAGCCACCACGACCAACGCCTCAGCATCAAGTCTCTGGTTGATCGAGACCATCAAACCGAGGTTCATACAAGAGGAGATAACCTCCATAGCCGAGACATCCATCATCGTTGCCAACTCACTCACGGTCACAAACTCCGTCACCTTAAGTGTTGACTTCTCCTGCTGCTCACGCGCTCTCTCCTCGCCCATCTTCTCGACAAATGCGTCACGCTTATCACGGCGATACTTCGCACCCTTATTAGCCTTAGAACCCTTAGCTGTCAATCGAGCCAATGTATCTTTAACCTGCTTTGAAACCTCCTCGTCACTCACCTCAACACGTGGTGCTGGCGCTTGGTTACCCTGCTGCCTACGCTGCTGCTGAGCTGCATTGCGGCTCTTGCGACCTTGACCTGGAGCATTTGCTGCACCCTGTCCATTTTGACCGCCTGCGTTATGTCCGCCACCATTTGGACGATTTGCGCCACCGCCATTTGGACGATTTGCGCCGCTGGCGTTTGGACGATTTGCACCGCCGGCGTTGTTGCCGCCTTGACCGCCTCTATTATTGTTGTTGCCGCCTTGACGATTTCCGCCACTTGCCGCCTGCTTATTTACATCAACCTTCTCCTTGCTTAGACGCTTACGCTTATGCTTGCCGCCTGCCGAGAATGCCGATACATCCATCGTTCCCAAGACGTTAGGTCCAGCCAACGTGTGTGTATTAGCACGAAAAACACCATCCTTTATTGTTGCTGTTGACCCCTCAGCAGACCTCTCCGCCGCCGCTGGCTCAGCCTTTGGCGCTGCTGTTTGTGCTGTCGCTGTTGTTGTCGCTGTTGTCGCTGTAGCCACGGGAGCACTCTCCGCCACTGGCTCGCTCTTCTGCTCCACCACAGGCTCACTCTTAGTCTCTGCTTTAACCGCCACAACGGGCTCGCTTTTAGGCTCTATATTAACCACAGCCTCAGACTTTGCCTCAGACTTTGCCTCAGACTTTGCCTCAGACTTTGCCTCAGACTTTGCCTCCGCCTTAACCTCTGCAACAGGCGTTGCAATGGGCTCAGGTTTAGCCTCTGCTTTTTGAGGCTCAACAACAGGTTTAGTCTCAACAACAGGCTCAGGCGCTGGTGTGCTCTTCACCGCCACAGCCTTACCGCCACGAGGGTTACCCGAGAGCTCGATTTTGCCCAATATCTTTGGACCACGAGGCTGCTCTATAACATTGCTCTTGATGATAACCTCACGCTCCGCCTCCTCTGCTGAACGCTGATTTTTATCGTTATCAATGCTTACTGAGGCTGGCTTATTAGCTATACGCTCACGCACAGAGGCACGCTCATTATGGGCACCACGATTTGCACCAAACTCCTTTTCGAGCAGTGCGTACACATCCGACTCTACCTGTGAATTTGGTGATCCATCACTCTTTACACCCTTCTTCTGCAAGAAATCGGTGATTGTGTTGATACCCACCTTAAACTCCTTTGCAACCTGAATGAGCCTTAATTTCCTCTCATTACTCATACTTATTCTTCTTCTCCTTATTAATTTACTATGCGTGAACCTTCAACTCTTAACCTCTAGCAATCAAGCCAGTTAAAAGGGAGCTAGCTCCCCTAACTCACTCGAACTCAGCCTTAAGGATGTCGTAAACACTCTGTGCCTGCTCCACCTCAAGATCGGCACGTGTTGCGATCTCATTTACCGAGAGCTCCAACACGCTCTTCGCTGTGTCGCAACCCACCTTCTTAAGAGCCTCGATGATCCAAGGCTCGATCTCGTCTGAGAACTCAGTGAGAGCTACATCCTCCTCCTCGACCTCACGGTAGACATCGATGTCATAACCTGTCAGCATCTTCGATAGGCGAATATTCAAACCACCCTTACCGATCGCCAACGACACCTGATCGGGCTTGAGGTAAACCGCTGCTGTCTTGCGCTCCTCATCGATTGTGATGTTTGAGATCTTGGCTGGATTCAACGCACGCTGAATCATCAACATTGGGTTTGTTGTGTAGTTAACGACATCAATATTTTCGTTGCGCAACTCCTTGACAACGGTGTAGATACGTGATCCCTTCATTCCGACACAAGCACCCACTGGATCGATACGCTCGTCATAAGACTCGACCGCCACCTTAGCTCTCTCGCCAGGGATACGCACGATGCTCTTGATGGTGATAAGACCATCGAAGATCTCGGGCACCTCCTGCTCAAATAGACGCTCTAGGAACTGATTTGCCGTACGAGACAATATGATTCGAGGCTGGTTGTTATTCATCTCCACAGCCTTTACAATCGCCTTTATCGAGTCGCCCTTTCGGTAGTAATCGTTTGGGATCTGCTCCGCCTTAGGCATAATCAACTCATTCTCATCATCATCGAGGACGAGCACCTCTTTTTTCCAAACTTGATAAACCTCGCCAGTGATGATCTCGCCAACACGCTCTGAGTACTTCTCAAAGAGGCTAGCCTTCTCAAGGTCGAGTATGCGAGAAGCCAAATTTTGGCGCAATGACAAGACTGCACGGCGACCAAATTGCGAAAGTTTGAACTCGTCAACGAACTCATCACCAATCTCATAGCTTGGGTCTATTGCCTTCACCTCTGACTCTGAGATCTGCGTATTTGGGTTCGCCACATCGCCATCCTCCATTACGATTCTGTTGCGCCAAATCTCCAAATCGCCCTTCTCAGCGTTGATGATTACATCGAAATTCTCGTCTGTATCAAACTGCTTCTGCAGTGCGTGGCGAAAGACATCCTCCAAGACACCCACCATCGTTGCTTTGTCAATATTCTTTAGCTCCTTAAACTCTGCAAAGTTGCTTATCAAATTAAGATTGTCCATCTCTTATATTATATAATGTATTATTTTCTAATTCTAAATTTAAACCATCAAGCCAAACCATCAAGCCAAACCATCAAGCCAAACCATCAAGCCAAACCATCAAGCCAAACCATCAAGCCAGCTAAAAGTGAGCTAGCTCCCCTACTAACTAAAGTCTAGGTACTCTTTGACTGATTTAATCTCCCCAAAAGTGTATCTCTCCTCCACTTCGACCGTCACTTTTTTTCTCTTGCCCGATGATGTTTCTGTTGTTTCACGCCTCTCGAACTTCACCTTTATCGCCTCCTCGGTCGCCTCTGTGAGCTCACCGACCACCTTGATTCCGCTTTTGAGCAGCACCTCAACCGAGCGCCCTATTAGCCTTGTGAATTGCCTCAATAGTTTCAACTCAGAGCCAATTCCTGCGGATGCTACAGTCAGCGAGAAATCCTCCACATCACGATCAAACTCCGCCTCCACGGCACGGCTCAATGTTATGCAGTCGTCAATCGAGACCTTTGTATCGGAGTCGACCAATAGCTCCACCTCGTTTGCGCCACTGCAACTGCACTCGACAACATATAGAGCTCCATCGCCTAACCCCTCAGCGATCTTCGCTTGGGCAATCTCCACTATCTTTAGTTTATCAATCATCTTACCTTATCAATCATCTAATAAAATAGGGAGACCAATGTCTCCCTAAACTCTTTAGGCTCACCATCCACTCGCTCGCTCTCCACTCACCCCACTGCCCACTGCCCACTGCTCACTGCTCACTGCTCACTGCTCACTGCCCACTGCTCACTGCCCACTGCCCACTGCTCACTGCTCACTGCTCACTGCCCACTGCTC
>JBCQUE010000005.1:0-86442 GCA_047174325.1 Rikenellaceae bacterium
AGGGTGCTGAGGGTGCTGAGGGTGCTGAGGGTGCTGAGGGTGCTGAGGGTGCTGAGGGGGTGACGGTCTTTCCTGTGGGTCAGAATATACATAAGCGTGGGGTGTTGGATCTCTCGATTGTGCCTGCACCAAAGTTGTCGGAGGAGTTGCGCAAAAGTATTGAGCAGCAGTCGATTCGCTTTATGCAGGGGTGTGGATACTTTGGAATCTTGGCTATCGAATACTTCGTCCGTGGCGAGGAGGTGCTGTTTAACGAGATGGCTCCACGTCCGCACAACTCGGGGCACTACACCATTGAGGGGTGCACGGAGTCGCAATTCTCGGAGCTGGTTCGATTCCTTACGGGCGAGCCGCTTAAGGGGGCTGAGTTGGTTGGCGGAAGTGTTGTGATGAAGAATATATTGGGCGAGGATTACGCTGAGGCTCAGGCTGTTGAGGCGGAGTGTGAGAGGGGTGAGCACAGTGATACTTATGTACACATCTACGGCAAAACGGAGTGTAAGGTGGGGCGTAAGATGGCGCACATTACCTTTGTCGGGATGGATCAGAGCGGGTTTAATCGGGGTTGGTCACCTCGGTTTGGGAGTTAGGTTTGGCTGAGTATTACTGAGTATTGCTGAGTATTGCTGAGTATTGCTGAGTATTGCTGAGTATTGCTGAGTATTGCTGAGTATTGCTGAGTATTGCTGAGTATTGGTTTAGTAAAGAGTAAAAATAATATATAAAGGATGAGCAATTTTCGTATCTTCGTAGAGAAGAAGCAGCAGTTTAGGGTCGAGGCGGAGAGCCTGAGACAGGAGCTAAACACAAATTTGGGAGTCGAGATTGAGGCGTTACGTTTGGTCTGTGTCTATGATCTTTTCGGTTTCACCGAGGAGTTGGTGGAGCGTGGACGTTACGGCGTTTTTGGCGAGATCGTTACCGACAACGTTACCGACCAGATCGATGCAGAGGGTGCGGTGAGCATCGCTATTGAGTATCTTCCTGGGCAGTTTGACCAGAGGGCTGCATCGGCTGTAGATTGTGTGAAACTGCTTGACCCTGAGGCTGATATTAGAATCCGCTCGGGTCGTCTGTTGTTGCTTTCGGGTTCGATCTCAGAGGCAGATGTAGCTCGAATCAAGAAGTACTGCATCAACGCTGTGGAGTCTCGTGAGAAGGATATGAGCCGCCTCACCGATGCCGAGCGAGCTGAGCCAACCGCTGTGCCGATCCTTGAGGGTTTCTGTGCAATGACGGATGAGGAGCTAGCGCCCTACTGCAAGCAGATGGGTTTGGCGATGAGCTGGGAGGATTTGGCTGAGGTGCGCAAATACTTCACGGCTGAGGGGCGTGAGCCTTCGGAGACGGAGTTGCGTATTTTGGATACATATTGGAGCGACCACTGCCGACACACAACATTCACTTCGGAGCTCACAGATATTGATGTTGCCGATAGCTTTATCAAGGCTGAGATCGAGGCGCAATTGGCTGGCGTGGTGACTATCCGTGAGGCGTTGGGTCGCACTCAGAAACCGTTGTGTTTGATGGAGTTGGCTACGATCGGAGCGAGATATTTGCGCAAGGAGGGATTCTTGGACGATATGGAGGTGAGCGAGGAGAATAACGCTTGTTCAATCTTTGTCGACATTGATGTTGATGGCGAGATGGAGCGTTGGTTGTTGCAGTTTAAGAATGAGACGCACAACCACCCAACCGAGATTGAGCCCTTCGGAGGTGCATCAACCTGTTTGGGCGGAGCGATCCGTGACCCATTGTCGGGACGTGCTTACGTCTATCAGGCGATGCGTGTGACGGGTGCTGGCGATATATATAAGCCAATTGCGGAGACTATGGAGGGTAAATTGCCTCAGAGAATCATCTCTCGCAAGGCTGCCGATGGTTACTCTAGCTACGGAAACCAGATCGGCTTGGCTACGACACATCTTCGTGAGGTTTACCACCCTAACTACGTGGCTAAGCGATTGGAGGTTGGTGCGGTCTGTGGAGCTGTTAAGGCGGATGCAGTGCGTAGGGAGTCACCTGTGGCGGGCGATATTGTCTTGATGTTTGGCGGTCGCACGGGTCGTGATGGTGTGGGTGGAGCTACGGGTTCATCTAAGGAGCACACAACAGAGTCGTTGGAGACCTGCAGCTCGGAGGTGCAGAAGGGTAACGCACCCGAGGAGCGCAAGATCGAGAGGTTGTTCCGCAGGGCTGAGGTCACTAAGCTCATCAAGAAGTCGAACGACTTTGGAGCGGGCGGTGTGAGTGTTGCGATTGGCGAGCTCACGGATGGATTGGATATTTATTTGGATAGAATCCCTACGAAGTACAGCGGCTTGAACTCTACGGAGATCGCAATCAGCGAGTCGCAGGAGCGTATGTCGGTGGTCGTGGAGGCTAAGGACAAAGATATATTTATAAAGTATTGCGAAGAGGAGAATCTGGAGATTAATCACGTTGCCGATGTGACGGATCTTCACCGTATGCGTATGTTTATTGGCGAGGAGTTGATTGTCGATTTGAGCCGTGATTTCATCGATTCAGCTGGTGCACCACACTACGCTGAGGCGGTGATCGCTGAGGTTGAGGAGCGTGATCCATTCGCTCGTGTGGTCGAGGGTGAGGATCTTAAGGCTAAGGTAATCAATAACTTGATGGATGACAATGTGGTTTCACAGAGGGGTCTCATCGAGATGTTTGATGCAACGATCGGTCGCTCGACAGTATTGATGCCGTTCGGTGGTCGCACACAGAACTCTGAGACACAGGTGTCGGTGCAGAAGTTGCCAACCGAGGGCTTCACAAATACAGCGAGTATTATGTCGCACGGCTACAACCCATTCATCACGGAGTGGAGTCCATATCACGGTGCTGCCTATGCAGTTATCGAGGCGTGTGCTAAGACCGTTGCGGCTGGTGCAGCGTTCGACAGGATGCGATTCTCTTATCAGGAGTACTTCGAGAGGATGACTACAGCCGAGAGCTGGGGTAAGCCTTTGGCGGCACTCTTGGGAGCGTTGAAGATGCAGACAGAGTTGAAGTTGCCATCGATCGGTGGTAAGGATTCGATGAGCGGAACGTTCCACGACATCAACGTGCCACCGATGCTTATGGCGTTTGGTGTGACAACGGTCGATGCACGTGCGGTGATCTCGACAGACCTTAAGGCGGCAGATAATGACCTATATATATATAGGCACACTCTGCTTGGTAACGGGATGCCCGACACAGATGCTTTGGCGGAGATGTGGGGCGAGGTTACAGCGGCTATCGCTGAGGGCAAGATCAAGTCGGCCTATGCAGTTGGGTTTGGTGGTGTTGCGGAGGCTGTGGCTAAGATGGCGTTCGGTAATGAGATCGGTGCTCGTATCGAGCTGTCGGAGGCAGAGTTGTTTAGCTATAACTATGGTTCGATCGTGGTTGAGTGGGACGGAAGTATCAACAATACAAGCTCTTACGCTGAGAAGATCGGTACAACGGAGGCTGCAAACTCTATCGAGATAAATGGCGAGGCGTTCACCCTTGCGGAGCTTTGGGAGGCTAACACACGTAAATTTGCAGAGATCTATCCAGATCGTGCACCGAGCGACACGGTAGCTCAGAGCAGCGACTTCGTGGGTGAGGCTGTGAAGTACTCGGGTGAGGCTGTGGAGCGCCCAGTGGCTTACTTGCCTGTATTCCCTGGAACGAATTGCGATTACGATACAGCTAAGGCGTTCGCTAAGGCTGGGGCTGAGGTGACAACTTCGGTATTCTGCAACCTCACTAGCGAGATGGTCTTTAGGTCGATCGATCAGATGGTTGAGATGATCGACAAGTGTCACATCTTTGTGTTGAGCGGTGGATTCTCTAGCGGTGATGAGCCCGATGGAAGCGGTAAATTTATCGCTACGGTGTTGAATAACGAGAGGGTTACAGCGGCAATTCACCGCTTGCGTGATCGTGAGGGGCTGATCTTGGGTATCTGTAATGGATTTCAGGCATTGGTTAAGTCGGGTCTGTTGCCCTACGGTCGCTTGGGTCAGTTGACGGCTGAATCGCCAACTCTGTTCCGCAACAATATCAACCGCCACATCTCTCAGATGGTCACTACACGCCTCTCGACTGTTGCGTCACCTTGGTTGGCAGGAATGTCGTTGGGCGAGGAGCACACGATCGCTATGAGCCACGGTGAGGGTAAATTTGTTGTGAGCGAGGAGCTTGCAGCGGAGCTATTCGCTAAGGGTCAAGTGGCGTTCCAATATGTTGATTTAGAGGGTAATATCTCGGTTGAAACACCATACAACCCCAACGGATCGAGCTACGCAATCGAGGGAATCATCTCCGAAGATGGTCGTATTTTGGGCAAGATGGGTCACACGGAGCGTTACGAAGAGAACCTATTTAAGAACATCTCGGGCGAGCTTAACCAACCGCTTTTCGATAATGCAGTGAAGTATTTTCAAAAGTAGATCTCTACATAAGTAGATACTTTTAAAGACAAGTATTTTTAAAGACAAGTATTTTCAAAGACAAGTATTTTCAAAGACAAGTATTTTCAAAAATAATAGAATAATAAAACAAAATAAATTAAAACTATGCAACAGAAAGAGATGCTCTATGAGGGCAAGGCAAAGCAGGTATTTTTGACAGATGATCCAGAGTTGATCGTAATCCACTACAAGGATGCAGCAACGGCATTCAACAACGTGAAGAAGGCTACGATCGAGAATAAGGGCGTACTTAACAACGCAATCTCGACACTCATCTTCGAGCAGTTGCACGCTGCAGGCGTTAAGTCTCACTACATCGAGACACTTAACGAGCGAGACCAGCTTTGTAAGCGTGTGGAGATCATCCCGATCGAGGTTATCGTGCGCAACATCATCGCTGGATCGATGGCGCAACGCCTTGGTATTGAGGAGGGTACAAAGCCTTGCAACACAATTTATGACATCTGTTACAAGAATGACGAGTTGGGCGATCCACTTATCAACGACCACCACGCTGTAGCTCTTGGTGCACTCTCTTATGAGGAGCTTGACGTTGTTTACAAGATGACGGCTCAGATAAACGTGGCTCTTACAGAGATGTTCTCGAAGATGGGCATCACACTTGTTGACTTCAAGATCGAGTTCGGTCGCACATCATCGGGCGAGATCGTCTTGGCGGACGAGGTGTCACCCGATACTTGCCGCTTGTGGGACAAGGAGACTAACGAGAAGTTGGATAAGGATCGTTTCCGCAGAGATCTCGGCAAAGTAAGAGAAGCATACGAGGAGATTTTAGCTCGCCTACAGAAGTTGTAAATTTCTGAGTAATACTCAGCAATACCCAGCACTACTCAGTAATACTCAGTATTACTCAGAAAAAAGATAATAAATGAACAAAAAAACATTAGACCCATTCGACAGCGGCATACACGAGGAGTGTGGTGTGTTCGGTGTCTTTGGCGTGTCGGACGCTGCATCGTTGACTTATTACGGTTTGCACTCGTTGCAGCACCGTGGGCAGGAGGGGTGCGGTATTGTGGCGGTCAATAAGGAGGGGCGGTTTGAGCGACACCGTGGCGAGGGTCTCGTTACGGAGGTCTTTAACGAGGCTAAGCTCTCCACGCTTGCTGGTAAGGCAGCCATCGGTCACGTGCGCTACTCTACAGCGGGCGGTGGCGGCACAGAGAATATACAGCCCTTTATGTTTAGGCATCACACGGGCGATTTCGCTATGGCGCACAACGGTAACTTGGTGAACTCGGAGGAGTTACGTCGTTTCTTAGAGAATCGAGGTAGCCTCTTTCAATCATCGTCCGATAGCGAGGTGTTGGCGCACCTTATCAAAAAGGATAATAGATCACTGCACCGTATCAACGCAATTGTGGCGGCACTCAATATGATCGAGGGTGCATTTGCATTCCTCATTATGACCGAGAAGAGGATCTACGCCTGCCGTGATAAGTACGGTTTGCGACCATTGTCGATCGGTAAGTTGGGCGATGGTTATGTTGTGAGCTCTGAGACCTGTGCACTGGATGTTGTGGGTGCGGAGTATGTGCGTGATGTAGAGCCGGGTGAGATCGTTTCGATCGATGCTAAGGGTCTGCGCTCTACGCACTTTGCTCAGTTCAAGCGCAACCAAATGTGCGCTATGGAGTACATTTACTTCGCTCGTCCTGACTCAGATATCGAGGGTTGCAACGTCCATACGTTCCGTAAGAAGTCGGGCAAGTTGTTGTGGGACGAAGCACCTGCCGATGTAGATATTGTTGTTGGAGTACCCGATTCAAGTCTCTCAGCAGCAATGGGTTATGCTGAGGCTGGTGGGCTACCCTACGAGATGGGTCTCATCAAGAATAAGTATGTTGGGCGAACATTTATTCAACCTTCGCAGGCGATGCGTGAGAAGGGTGTGAGGATGAAACTATCGGCTGTGAGGGGTATCGTGAAGGGTAAACGAGTGGCGCTGATTGACGACTCGATCGTGCGTGGAACGACCTCGAAACGTATCGTGAGGATGCTCAAAGAGGCTGGAGCTACGGAGGTGCACGTAAGGATCGGTAGCCCCGAGTATCGCAACTCCTGTTATTATGGCGTTGATACATCGAGCGTTGAGGAGCTTTTGTCGCACAGAATGAGTTGTGATGAGGCGTGCAAATTTATCGAGGCGGACTCGTTGTCGTTCCTCTCGGCAGATGCACTCTACGTTGCAGGCGATAGAAAACAGCTCTGCACAGCCTGCTTCACGGGCGAGTACCCAACGAACCTCTACGGAGCAGACGAATAGATTTAATTAAGAATTATGAATTAAGAATTATGAATTAGCATATGGCGGTAAGTTATGAGAAGGCTGGTGTAAACCTAGAGGCAGGTTACGAGTCGGTAAGAAGAATTAAGAGCCACGTGGCGAGCACGGCACGTTTGGGCGTAATGGGCAACATTGGAGCGTTTGGCGGAATGTTTGACCTCTCGGCACTCAATGTTAAAGAGCCTGTTTTGGTTAGCGGAACAGATGGCGTGGGCACGAAGTTGAAGATCGCTTTTGCGATGGACAAACACGACACGATCGGTGTGGATGCTGTGGCGATGTGTGTGAATGATGTCTTGGCACAGGGTGCTGAGCCTCTATATTTCCTTGATTATGTGGCTGTTGGACACAATGAGCCAGCTAAGATCGAGGCTATCGTGTCGGGTGTTGCCGAGGGTTGTCGTCAGAGCGGTTGCGCACTTATTGGTGGCGAGACGGCTGAGATGCCGGGAATGTATCCCGATGGCGAGTATGACATCGCTGGATTCACGTGTGGCGTTGTTGAGAAGAGCCAACTTATTGATGGATCGAAAGTTAAGGTTGGTGATGTGTTGGTTGGAATCGCATCGAGCGGAGTTCACTCAAATGGATTCTCGTTGGTGCGCAAGGTTGTTGCAGATAGCGGTGCGGTGCTCAGTGAGGCGTATGCTGAGTTTGGCGGTGCAACGTTGGGCGAGGTGTTGTTGACACCCACAAAGATATATGTAAAGCAGGTGTTGGATGTAATCAAAAGTGTTGATGTTCACGGTATTAGCCACATCACAGGCGGTGGTTTCGATGAGAATATACCTCGTATCTTGACACCTGAGATGGGTATCGAGATCACGGAGGGATCTTGGGAGATCCTACCCGTCTTTAAGTTCTTGGAGCAGAGAGGTGGGGTAGCGCACCGTGAGATGTTCAACATCTTCAATATGGGTATCGGTATGGTGATTGCGCTGGATGAGGCAGATGCAGCCAAGGCGATCGAGGTGTTGGAGAAGTGGGGCGAGAGGGCTAGCGTGATTGGAAAGATCACAAGCAATGCAGGAGCAGTCGAGATCATCTAAGGTGTTGATTATGAGTGAAGTAGTTGACCTCGATACGGTCATAGATATGGGCGAGGAGCTCAATCACAAGACACGCATAGCGATCTTTGCAAGTGGGTCGGGCTCAAATTTTGAGGCGTTGGCTGTAGCTTGTAAGGAGGGTAAGGTCGATGCAGAAGTGGCGTTGATGGTGTGCGACAAACCGAGCGCTAAGGTGATCGAGAGGGCTGAGCGTTTGGGGATCGAGGCGTTGGTGTTGAGCCCGAAATCGTTCGAGACGAAGCAGCAGTATGAGGAGGCTATCTTGGCGAGGCTCAGTGAGTTACAGGTTGAGTTAATCTGTTTGGCTGGTTATATGCGCATTATCACCGATGTGATTTTGGATGCCTATCCCGAGCGCATTATGAATGTACACCCATCGATATTGCCTGCCTTCAAGGGGGCTAAGGCTATTGAGCAGGCGTTGGCGTATGGCGTTAAGTACTTCGGTGTGACGATTCACTTGGTGACACCTGAGTTGGATAGCGGTGCGATCTTGGATCAGGAGGCGTTTCGTTATGAGGGTCACAAGGTTGCGGAGCTGGAGGAGCTGGTTCACAAGACGGAGCACCCGTTATATATAAGGACACTGCAAAAGTTTATAGAGGAGTTGAATAGTTAAAATTAGATAGTAATGAAAAAAAGAGCATTAGTAAGCGTCAGCGATAAGAGTGGCGTTGTAGAGTTCGCAAGGGATCTAGTTGCGTTGGGATGGGAGATCATCGCAACGGGCGGCACGATGAGCCTATTGGAGAAGAGCGGTGTTGAGTGTATCAACATCAGCGACATCACGGGATTCCCCGAGATTTGTGACGGTCGTGTTAAGACGTTGCACCCAAATGTACACGGTGGTTTGTTGGCTCGTCGTGATGACGATAGCCACCTTAAGGCGCTGAAAGAGAATAATATAGAGTTCATCGATATGGTTTGCGTGAACCTCTATCCATTCCGTGAGACGATCTCAAAGGCGGATGTTAAGTTGGAGGATGCTATCGAGAATATCGACATTGGCGGTCCATCGATGTTGCGTTCGGCGGCTAAGAACTTTGCTGATGTGACGGTTGTGTGCGACCCATCGGACTACGCACAGATCATCTCGGAGATCAAGGCTGGCGGCAATACAGAGCGCTCGACACGCTTTGCGTTGATGGCTAAGGCGTTCACTCACACAGCTGAGTACGACACAATGATCGCTGGTTGGATGCGCCCACACGCTGGTCTCTCAGAGAAGTTGTTCTTGGAGTACGACATTAAGCAGTCGTTGCGTTACGGTGAGAACCCTCATCAGGAGGCTAAATTCTTCGCCTCAGCTGAGCAGGTTCCATTCTCGTTGGCGACAGCTAAGCAGCTCAACGGCAAGGAGTTGTCTTACAATAATATACAGGATGCAAACGCAGCACTCAGCATCGTGCGTGAGTTTGGCGCACAGCCATTCTGTGTAGGTCTTAAGCATATGAACCCTTGTGGAGCAGGTGTTGGACAGGACGTTGTCGAGGCGTGGAGACGTGCTTATGAGGCTGATACGGTGAGCATCTTCGGCGGTATTGTCGCTACAAATCAGACAGTTACAGCTGAGGTTGCTGAGTTGATGAAGCCGATCTTCTTGGAGATCATTATGGCTCCAGCGTTCACTCCAGAGGCGTTGGAGGTGTTGTGCACAAAGAAGAATCTTCGCCTATTGGAGGTCGATATGACACAATCGGATGCTAAGCAGACACAATATGTAAGCGTGAATGGCGGTATGCTTGTTCAGCAACTCGACACCACTACAGCAACGGTTGTTGAGACGATGTGCGTGACGGAGGCAAAGCCCACGGCGGAGCAGATGATCGACCTAGATTTCGGTTGGAGAGTAGTTAAACACGTGAAGTCAAACGCAATCGTGGCGGTGAAGGATGGCAAGACGTTGGGCGTTGGAGCAGGTCAGATGAACCGCATCGGCTCAGCAGAGATCGCACTAAACCAAGCCAAGGCGAAGGGTATCACCGAGGGTATCGTGTTGGCATCGGACGGATTCTTCCCATTTGACGACTGTGTAACATTGGCGGCAGAGTACGGCGTGACAGCGATCGTGCAGCCTGGCGGCTCGGTGCGTGACGAGGATTCAATCAAGAAGGCAAACGAGTGCGGCATCACAATGATGTTCACAGGAATGCGCCACTTTAAACATTAATAGTCACTCTCGTGGGTGATTTTTGTGCCATGCAGCACACCTGAAATGCTCACGTACTTAAAGTACGCTCCGCTTTCAGTCGCACTACTTGGCACAAAAATCCCCTCACGATAGTAACTATATACCGATTAACTAATCAGATTTAGAGTTATAGAAATGTCCAAAAATAAAATCAGATTTATTGATATATTTGCTGGTATCGGCGGAATCAGATTAGGATTTGAACAAGCTGCAAAAGAGCTTGGGGTTGAGACAGAGTGTGTATTGACCTCTGAGATAAAATCTCATGCTATTGAAGTCCTTAAACAGAATCATCCCGATGAAGATATACTTGGTGATATTACTAATATCAGCAGCTCAATGATTCCTGATTTTGATATTTTACTTGGAGGTTTTCCTTGTCAGGCATTTTCAGCAGCAGGTAAGCGACACGGGTTTTCAGATACAAGAGGAACACTTTTCTTTGAGGTGCAACGTATACTCAAAGAGAAGTCGCCATATGGGTTTATATTGGAAAATGTGGAGGGGCTTATAAATCACGAGAAAGAATCAAAGAACGATAAAATTGGAAAGACCTTAAAAACAATACTTAACGCTCTTGATGAATTAGGATATAATGTAGAGTGGAAAGTTCTTAACTCAAGATATTTTGGTGTAGCTCAAGAGCGTAAGCGTGTTTATATTGTTGGAACAAAGAGTGCGAAACCATCTTTAGATAGCTTTGTGTATAAAGAGGTGTTTTTAAAGGATGTTATCGAAAGCGGAAAAACAACTATAAAAAGCCGATTTATAGATCTACTCACCTCTCACTATACTCCAGAGGAGTTATATGGAAAATCGCTAAAGGATAAGCGGGGTGGTGATAATAATATTCATAGTTGGGATATAGAGTTAAAGGGAGCTGTATCAAAAGAGCAGAGAACGTTATTAAATCAACTCTTTAAGGAGAGACGTAAAAAGAGATGGGCTGAAGAGTTTAAGATTGACTGGATGGATGGAATGCCATTGACTTTATCTCAAATACGAACTTTTTATGATAGACCTAATTTAGAATTTTTATTGGAAGATCTAACAGAGAAAGGCTATCTAAAAAAAGAGCACCCTAAAAAATTGGTTGACCAAATTGATGTATTTGGAGTAACAAAACGGGTTCGAATACAAGATAGTACACTTCCATTAGGTTATAATATCGTTACAGGAAAATTAAGTTTTGAAGTTAGTAAAATATTAGATCCAAATGATGTTGTGCCAACTCTTGTCGCTATGGATATGAAGAAACTTTTTGTCATTGATGGCGAAGGTTTAAGGACTATTACACATTGCGAAGGACTAAAATTATTTGGTTATCCTGAAGATTTTAAATTTAACATATCTAATGATCTTGGTTATGACCTGCTTGGTAATACGGTTGTCGTACCTGTCGTTAAAGAAGTAGCTAAAAAGGTTTTAAATATTTACGTAAAAAACATAGTTGAAGTATGAGGTTAAGCGCACAACAGGTTTTCGACAAACTTGTAACAGAGTATGATATTTTAAACCTTAAAGGTCAAATCAGATTCCATATAGGAGATGTCAGCATAATTGTTAAACAAAAAGATGTTGTTGGCAATCTTATTCAAGAGTGGCTAATGGGCTGGTTTGATAAAAACAATATTGAATTTAGCCTCAATGACAACTCTCAGATGCCTCCTGATTATTATCTAAATTCAGATGATAAAACAACAGACCTTCTTGAGGTAAAGGCTTTCAACTTTGATGCGACACCAGCATTTGATATTGCAGACTTTAATGCATATCAAGCTGAAATTATAGATAAGCCATATATGCTACATGCAAAATATCTAATTTTCGGTTATATAATGACAGGTGATGGAGATGTAATAATTAAGCAAATATGGCTCAAAAATGTATGGGAGATATGTCGTCGTATGGAAAATTGGTCGCTTAATCTCCAAGTTAAGTCTGGTGTTGTTCATAAAATTAGACCTTGTACATGGTATTCAACAAAAAGAACAACTTATCGTCCTTTCGAATCGTTGGAGCACTATATATCCGCAATAGAAGAGAGTGTTTTTCAAAATCCTAAAACTCACTCATTATTTGGTATGTGGAGAAAGAATTTTTTGAAAAGCTATAAAAAATGTTATAATAAAGATCTTTCCATTCCTAAATGGAGCGATATATCAGAAGATTATAATAAGTAAAAATAAAACAATATGGAGAAAGTATTAGTAATAGGCTCAGGAGGCAGGGAGCACGCTATCGTTGACGCTTTGAAGCGGTCGGGCGAGGTCTCGAAGATCTACTGCGCACCAGGTAATGCAGGTATTGCGAAGATGGCGGAGTGTCTGCCGATTAAGGAGACCGATGTCGAGGCTTTGTGTGCCTTCGCATTTGAGAAGGATTTGGCTTTGACAGTTGTAGGACCTGAGGTTGCGTTGGCGGCAGGTGTTGTCGACCGATTCAAAAAGGCTGGTTTGCGTATCTTTGGGCCCAATCAGGCGGCGGCGATGATCGAGTCGAGCAAGGAGTTCGCCAAGGAGCTGATGAAGAAGTATGAGATCCCGACAGCTGGGTTCGAGACCTTCGAGGAGTATGATGCGGCGGTGGCGTATGTTCGCAAGGGGACGTTGCCAGCGGTGTTGAAGTATGACGGTTTGGCAGCAGGCAAGGGCGTTGTGATCGCTGAGACGTATGAGGAGGCTGAGGAGGCTCTGAAAGATATGCTGTTGGACGATAAGTTCGGCAAGGGCAAGGTTGTGATCGAGGACTTCCTCGATGGACCTGAGTTCTCGTTTATGTGTTTTGTCGACCGTGATAGGGTCTACCCGATGCAGATTTCGCAGGATCACAAACGTGCGTATGATGGCGATAAAGGACCAAATACAGGCGGTATGGGTGCATATTCGCCCGTTCCATTCATCACGGCTGAGGATGAGGCGTATGCACTGAACGAGGTGATGATCCCTACGGCTAAGGCGATGATCGCTGAGGGTCGACCATACTCGGGTGTGCTGTATGGCGGGCTCATCAAGACCGCTAACGGCATCAAGGTTATCGAGTTCAACGCACGCTTTGGCGACCCCGAGACGGAGATTGTGTTGCCACGAATGAAGAGCGATATTTATGAGGTGTTCTGTGCGATAGCTGACGGCAAGGATGTTTCGATCGAGTGGCACGACTTCGCAACGTTGGGTGTGGTGTTGGCATCGAAGGGCTACCCTGGTGACTATGAGAAGGGTCACGAGATCAAGGGGCTGGAGAGGTTGACAGCGAAGGCTTATCATATGGGCACAGCCACCGAGGGTCGCAAGTTAGTCACAGCTGGCGGACGAGTGTTGATTGTCGTGGGCAAGGGCGCAACCCTCAAAGAGGCACAGGCGGATGCACTAGCCGAGATCGAGAAGATCGAGTGCGACAACCTCTTCCACAGAACCGACATCGGACACTGGGCTATTTAGTTAGGAGTTAAGAGTTAGGAGTTAGGAGTTAGGAGTTAGGAGTTAGGAGTTAGGAGTTAGGAGTCAGGAGTTTTTGCTTGCTCTCAGTCCTACTCAGAATTACTCAGTCCTACTCAGAATTACTCAGAATTACTCAGAATTACTCAGAATTACTCAGAATTACTCAGAATTACTCAGAATTACTCAGCTCATACAAGCAAGCTCATACAGACTAGCCAAAACTAAAAAAAAGGGAGCGTAAGCTCCCTTTTTAATTTTAACTACCGAAGTTATCGTAGAGGATATTCTCAGGCGGTACACCCAAGCTGTCCAACATATTTACAACAGCCGCAATCATCATCGGAGGTCCGCACATCAAGTACAAACAGCTCTCGGGATCTTCGTGGTTCTTCAGATAGTTCTCGAACAACACATTGTGTACAAATCCTGCTGTGTATGGGATACCCTTCTCATCAGCAACAGGGTCTGGACGATCCAACGCCAAGTTGAATGAGAAGTTAGGGAACTCATCAATGATACCTTGGAAATCCTCCATATAAGGAACCTCCTTCAACGCACGTGCTCCATACCAGAACGATACTGGTTTCTTGCTCTTCTGCGTCTTGAACAGATCCATAATATGGCTACGCATTGGTGCCATTCCTGCTCCACCACCGATGAAGATCAACTCCTGCTCGTCGGTGATTCCATCGGGCAAGAAGAACTCTCCATAAGGACCCGATACAGTAACCTTATCACCTGGTTTACGTGAGTAGATATATGATGAACAGATACCGGGGTTAACCTTCTCAAACGCACCTGCTGCACGGTTGAACGGAGGTGTTGCGATACGGATATTCAACATCACGATGTTACCCTCCGCTGGGTGGTTAGCCATAGAGTATGCACGATACGTTGGCTCGGGGTTCTTTGTCTCCAAGTCCCACAACTTCATACTATCCCAATCCTCACGGAACTGAGGCTCAACCTCCATATCCGAGAACTTAATTGAGTCGTACTGAGGTACATCGATCTGAATATAACCTCCACTGCGGAAGTTAAGTGTCTCACCCTCAGGCAATTTAACCACAAACTCCTTAAGGAACGTCGAAATCGAGTTGTTCGATACAACCTCACACTCCCACTTCTTCACACCCAAGACCTCCTCAGAGACCTGAATCTTCATATCCTCCTTAACCTTCACCTGACAACCCAAGCGCCAGTGATCCTTCTGCATCTTACGGTTGATAAAACCAGTCTCAGTAGGCAGAATCTCGCCGCCGCCCTCCATAACTTGGCACTTACACATACCGCACGAACCTCCACCACCACAAGCCGATGGCAAGAAGATTTCGTTCTCAGAGAGTGTGTTCAAGAGCGTAGAGCCGCTCTCCGTAGTGATGATCTTCTCACCACCATTGATGTCGATTGTCACCAATCCCGAGCTCGTTAGTTTCGACTTTGCAAAGAGTAGCAAGCCGACCAACACCAACGTAATCACGAGGAATGAGACAATGGCATAGATAATTGTTAATGTCATCTTATTCTCTTTTTAAAGCGTTATTACAACTGTATTCCCGAAAACATCATAAAGGCTAGACCCATCAAACCCGTGATGATAAACGCAATACCGGGCCCCTTGAGCGCTGGCGGAATATGCGAATAACGAGTCTTTTCACGGATAGCCGCCATCATAATGATCGCCAACCACCAACCAATACCTGAGCCCAAGCCATAGACGATTGAGTCCGTCAGTGAGCCGATCTCATTTGAGATAACCTTCTGCTGCATAAACAACGACCCTCCGAGGATCGCACAGTTCACAGCGATAAGTGGCAAGAAGATACCCAACTGGCTATAGAGCGTAGGCGAGAACTTCTCAACAACCATCTCAACCAGCTGCACAAACGATGCGATCACAGCGATGAAGATGATAAAGGTCAAAAAGCTAAGGTCGACACCCTCCATAAGAGCATTCGGTGCGAGTACATAAGCATTGAGTAGATAGTTCAACGGAACAGTCATAATCATCACAAAAGTAACCGCTGCACCCAAGCCCAACGCCGTCTTAACGCTCTTCGACACGGCAATGTACGAACACATACCGAAGAAGAAGGCAAAGACCATATTGTCGATAAAGATCGACTTAATAAACAAATTTAGTGTTTCCATACGCTATGCTCTATTTTTCTTGAAGATCTTTATTACCTGAACGGTGGAACCAAATGATACATCCTGTGATGATAAGCGCCATTGGTGGGAACAACATCATACCGCAGTTTGAGTAGAATCCACCCTCCGATGCGTACCAACTAAGCGGAATGATCTGCACCCCAAAGAGTGTACCCGAACCAAACAACTCACGGAAGAAGGCGATAGCCACCAAGATAACTCCGTAACCCAATCCATTACCGATACCATCCAAGAACGCTGCCCAAGGTTTGTTACCCAATGCAAACGCCTCAACACGACCCATAATGATACAGTTCGTAATGATAAGACCGACATAGACCGACAACTGCTTTGATACATCATAAACAAACGCCTTAAGGATCTGGTCAACCATAATAACCAATGCAGCGATCACAACCAACTGCACAATGATACGAATACGTGATGGAATACCTGTACGCAACAGCGACATCACAAGGTTAGCAAACGCTGTAACGACCATCACCGATAGCGCCATAACGATCGCTGGCTCCAACTTAACCGTAACCGCCAATGCCGAGCAGATACCCAAGATCTGAACGATCACAGGGTTATTTCCGCTGAGTGGCGAGGTTAGGGTTTTAATATTTTTAGCCGAAAATAGAGGCTCTTTTTCTCTGCTCATAGCTCTACTTTTTATTTTTTATTAGACTTAGAGCTCTTCAAGAGGGGTACATAGCTACCCAAGCTCTCTTTAAGCATCATTGTTACACCATCCGAAGTCTTTGTTCCGCCCGTGATAGCATCCACCTCGTGCGTTGACGATGGATTTGCGCCACCCTTCATAAGCGCTACCGATACGAATTGACCCTTCTCGAAGAGCTTCTTACCGACATACATCGCTTGGTGTTTAGCCGTAGCAACCTCCGCTCCAAGACCTGGGGTCTCACCAGCGTGGTCAATCACGATACCTGCGATTGTATTCATATCGCTCTCAAGAGCTACGTAGCCCCAAATTGCGCCCCAAAGACCTGTTCCCGTCACAGGAAGTACAACCTTACCATCCTTAGCCTTAAAGACTGGAAGAGTGCCTGCTGCAAAAGCTCCGTTCAAATCCGAGAGTAGTGCGATTGGATCTTGACCCTTGATCTGCTTACCCTTCGAGTCAACCACAAATGCTGTGATGTACTCATCATAGTTTTGATCCGCTGCACCGAGTGCTGTGAGGATTGCCGACCTCTTCTCATTGAGGATATTAGCCTGCTGAAGCGGCTGGAGTGAGAGTGCCAAGAACGCCAACACCGCCGCCACCAACACAACCATCACAGTTGCGTAGCTCACGATGTAGACATTAGAGTTCTTATCTGAGAAGAATCCCTTAGGCTTCTGCTTCTCAAACTCCGATGCTGGCACCTTACATACAGGGCACTGTTCGGGGGCTGAATCTCCCGTGTGGATATAACCACAAACCTTACATATATATTTATTGCTTGCCATAATTGCTCTATTTAACCTTTTTTACACGTCCGTTTCTGCGAGCGATATTCGCCTCCACAACGTAGTAATCAACGAGTGGCGACAACGCATTCATAAATAGGATCGAGAGCATCATACCCTCTGGATAGGCTGGGTTAACCACACGAATCAAGATTGCGATCGCTCCAGTCATAAATCCTACAATATACTTACCGCAATTTGTCTGAGCCGTACTCACAGGGTCTGTCGCCATAAAGACCGCACCAAATGCAAATCCTCCGACGATCAAGTGTTGCCAAGCTGGGAAAGCGAAGTAGCTACCCTCAGCGCCAAATGCGTTGAACAACAATCCCATAGCCAATCCTCCGACAAAGACGCTCGCCATACTTCTCCACGAGGCAACGCCCGTAAAGAGCAAGATAGCCGCTCCGATCAAGATTGCCAACGTAGAGGTCTCACCCACCGATCCAGGGATAAAGCCCAAGAAGGCATCCATAACCGAGAAGTTCATCGAGCCTGTTGAGACCATCTGCTCCAACGCCGTAGCGCCCGAGAAACCATCTGCAACAGCTGTGTTACCCGTCATCTCCGAGATCCAAACCGTCTCACCCGACATCTGTGGAGTGTATGCAAAGAATGCAAAAGCACGAGCCAACAGCGCTGGGTTGAATACATTCATTCCCGTACCACCGAATACCTCCTTACCGATAACAACCGCAAACGCCACCGAGAGAGCCAACATCCAGAGTGGAATATCGATAGGCATAATCATCGGGATCAACAGACCCGAGACCAAGTAACCCTCATTAACCTCGTGACCACGTTGCTGTGCGAAGAATACCTCGATACCCAGACCCACAACATACGAAACAACGATGAGTGGCAAGAGAGCCAACAAACCGTGGAAGAAACAGTCAAAGAAGCTAGCCGTAGCTGCCTCACCCAACATCAAGAAGTGTTGGTAACCTGTGTTATACATACCGAACAACAACGCTGGAATAAGGGCAGCGATAACAACACTCATCGTACGCTTCAAATCGATTGCGTCACGAATGTGTGCACCCTTATGAGTTGTTGTATTAGGCACAAATAGGAACGTCTCAAGTGCGTCAAAAAGCGCCTCACAAGAGCTAAACTTACCCCCCTTTACGAAGTTGGGCTTAAGCTGGTCAACTATATTACGTATTGCTTTCATCCTTATTATGCCTCCTTAATCATTATATTAATACCCTTGCGGATAAGCTCCTGCATCTCATACTTTGATGGATCGACAAATTCGCAAAGTGCGAAATCCTCCTCCACCACTTCATAGATACCTAAGTTCTCCATTGCGTCAATATCCTGAGCCAAGATCGCCTTTAGAAGGTGCATTGGATAGATGTCCATCGGCAGATACTTCTCATAGAGACCCGTCACAACGAATGCTCTCTCGCCACCGTTCATATTTGTATCGAGTGTGTACTTCTTCTTTGGGCACAACCACGAGAAGTATGACTTCGACACTGAGAACTTACTGAATCGAGGCATCGCCCAACCCAACAACTCATACTTATCACCCTCGGGGATCACCGTAACCATATTTGAGTAGTAACCCAAGTATCCATCAGCCGAGCTCTTAGTGCCCGTAAGCACACTGCCCGAGATGTAACGAACCGTTCCGCCATCAGCCTGAGACTTAACACCGCCCACGATTGACGACATTGGTGCTCCTGTGATCGTCTTAACGTAACAAGGTTTAGCCACCTCGCTACCCGCTACAGCCACAACCTTAGTCATATCGACCTTGCCTGTGAGGAAGAGACGACCCACAACGACCAAATCTTGGATATTGATTGTCCAAACAACCTCACCCTTATTCACAGGGTCAACGTGGTGAATCTGCACACCGACATTACCCGCAGGGTGCTTACCCTCAAACGATGTGAACTCAGCCCCCTTTAACGAGCCAAACGAACTCTGCTCGCCAGCCTTAAGTCCGAAGTGAACCTTGCCCGAGGTGAGTGCCGAGAGAACCTCGATACCCTTTTGGATCGCCTCCATATCGCTCTTCAAAGCGAATGAGTAGTCGATAGCCAACGGTGCTGAATCGAATGTTGATACGAAGATTGCCTTAGGCGACTGCTCCGGGTCGGCGATTACGCCATAAGGGCGCTGAATGAGTTTTGACCAAAGACCCGACTCAAGAAGAAGTGCAACGACCTCATCTCGGCTAGCCTTTGTGGGGTCAACCTTAGCGAACTCCTTGTAGCTCTGAGTAGCGTCCGCCTTGATCGTGATGTTCAAGATCTTACGCTTCTCGCCTCGGTTGATCGCCGAGATCTCGCCGCTGACGGGTGATGGGAAGAGGATCTTGCTGTTCTCCTTGTTAAAGAAGATCGGTGATCCTGCCTCAACCTTATCGCCCACCTTAACCAGTAGTTTGGGTGCTACGCCCTCAAAATCGAGTGGAGAGATTGCATACTCCGTTGCCTGCTTTGCTGCTACAAGCTCCTTTGCTGCCTCGCCTTCGAGTTTGATGTCGAGACCCTTGCGAAGTGTGATTTTTTTCGACATTTGTGATTTGCTATTATTTATTACTTGTTATCCCTTTACTTTAAAGACAGAATAAATCATCGGGGCGAAGTTACTAATTTTTCTCCATAATGAGCAATTTTCGCCCCATTATTTTACACTTATTCACTATTTTTGTACTACTTTTGTCGTTGGTAACGTTACTATTATATTAATGTACATTAGGAGATGACTGAAAAGAGCCCATTTGTAAACCTACACACCCACTCGCCCAAGGTCGGTGAGCCCACCATCCAATGCGTGGGAATACACCCGTGGCAAGCTGAGGAGCATAACCTCGCAAACCCCGACGAGCGCAAAGCCCTAGAGGCTGAAGTCGCTACGGCTCAGGCGGTTGGCGAGATCGGATTGGACTTCGCTGCCGAGGTTGACCGTGAGGCGCAACGGGAGCTATTTGTGGCGCAACTAAAACTCGCCAAGAAACATAAGAAAGTGGTTGTTCTACACTGTGTTAAGGCGTTCGAGCCCACGATGCAGAGCCTCTCGACATTTCCGCTACGAGGGGTGATCTTTCACGGTTTTATCGGTTCGATGCAGCAGATGAACGAGGCGGTTGAGAGGGGTTACTACATCTCGTTTGGGGAGCGCACCTTCGCCTCGCCAAAGACACTTCGTGCGCTACGTGAGTGCCCATTGGAGCGGCTATTTATCGAGAGCGACACATCATCTACACCCATCGAGGAGATCTATGAAATGATCTCAAAACAGAGAATGGAGAGCGTAGAGGAGCTACGTGAGGCGATCTTCGAGAACTACAAACGGCTAAACCCAACTGTCGAGTAATGAGCTGGTTAGAGAGAACAGAGCTACTCGTGGGCGCTGAGAAGTTGGAGCTGCTGAAGGGCGCTAACGTCCTAGTCGTAGGGTTGGGTGGCGTGGGTGCTTACGCTGCCGAGATGATCGCACGCTCGGGCGTGGGGCGAATGACCATAGCCGATGCCGATGTGGTTGGTGAGTCGAACATCAATCGTCAATTGGTGGCGCTACACTCCACGATCGGGCGCAAAAAGGGCGACATCCTCGCCGAACGAATTAGAGATATAAACCCCGACGTAGAGCTCACAGTGGTGAATGAATATATACGTGACGAGCTCACCTACAGCCTCTTAGATTCACAGAGGTTTGATTTCGTGGTCGACTGCATCGATACGCTCTCGCCCAAGATTGCGCTAATCCTCGGGGCGCTAGAGCGACAGATCCCGTTGGTAAGCTCGATGGGTGCAGGGGCAAAGACTGACCCCACGCTGATGGAGATCAAGGATATAAGCAAGACGCACCACTGCGCCCTAGCTCACGCCCTACGCAAACGGCTCCATAGAGCGGGTGTCCGCAAGGGTTTCAAAGCTGTATTCTCGCCCGAACCCGTACGTGAGGGTGCGATGATACTCTGTGATGAGCAGAACAAAAAGTCAAATGTAGGCACAATATCATACATCCCTGCGCTATTCGGCATCGGCTGCGCCTCAGTCGTAATCCGCTCACTAATTGGCGAATAACTCCTAACCCCTAACCCCTAACCCCTAACCTCTAACCCCTAACCTCTAACCCCTAACTCCTAACCCCTAACTCAATTGCGGCTCTTTGAGCCGCCGCCCTCTGGGGATTTTTTTTGAAAAATCCCTTTTTACGAGGGAGGGCGTTTTGCTTGCTTAGTTCCATTGCGGACTGCCTTTCAGGCGGAGCAGGGGGAGCTCCCCCTGCACGAGCTAGGCGATACTTCCGTATCGCCCATCCAGCGGTGGTCACTTCTCAGTGATACTCAGCCTTACTCAGCCCTACTCAGCCCTACTCAGCCTTACTCAGCCCTACTCAGCCCTACTCAGCCCTACTCAGCCCTACTCAGTAATACTCAGCCCTACTCAGCCTCTTTAGAATCGATAACCGAAGCGCAAAGAGTAAGAGTATTTGCGAACATTATAGTCGTGGCTACTGTCAAAGTCGTTATCCTTGCCGCCAAATTGACCATTGAATCGTGCGCCAACCGAGAACTTAAAGATCCTCACACTCACGCCTGCAACGTATCCAATCGTGGAGTCTACTCGCCCAATATTCACGCTATTGCTCCCCACTGTCGCCTTCGCATTGCTGTAGAGCGAGAACGATGGACCAGCCTCCAAACGGATCGGCTTGATGAGGTTATAACCAAACATCACAGGCAGATCCAGCGATTTGCTCTTCACCGAGGCACTCTGACCCATAATCGCCTTATGCGTAAGCTCAAAGTTACTCTGTGAATAGATCAGCTCGGGCGTGACACTCAGGAAGAGTATCTTCATTCCAGCGCTCACGCCAACGTTAAATCCCGAGTCGTTACTGATAGCCCCATCCAAACCCTTAATCGAGTAGTGAGCGTAGTTCACGCCGCCCGAGAGCCCAAGGTTAACAACTTCAGCCTGTGCCGAAAATGTCGCAATTGTCGCCGCAACAGTGAGTAGTGCAGCCTTAAATAATCTATTCATCTGGTTAAATTTTATCTGGATTTCGCTTTTGGTCTCCTCTACTCCTCAGCGTTTGCTGGGTCGTAGCTCTTAAGCGCAAGTTGCTGCACCCAAAGCACAAATCCTCCTGTTAATACAAGGTTAAGCACCAAAGTTAGTGCCGAAATTATCAAAGCATTACCGCCAAGGTTGTAACCAATAGCGATGAAGATCACACCTGCACCAACCTCACCACGGGTAAACATTCCGACCGACACCGCCAAACGCTCGCTAAACTTACGGTCACGATAGAAGAAGACAGGCACCAACTTACCAAGGTTCGAGAGGAACGAGACAATAAGCACGTGAACAGCAATCTCACCCCACGACATCAACGGCACTGAGGCGATAACCGAATCAGCTGCCGACATAGAGCCGCCGCCATCGATCACAAGAGGCATACTCATACCCACCAAGAACATAAAGAGATATGAGATTGTTGCAGCGACACGCCCCTCAGCTACGCTCTCAGTGTGTTTATTCTTGATAACCATTCCCAACACAAATGCAGGGAGCAGCACCTCGATGTGGATCGCCTCCTCGACACCCATAAAGCTCTTCGAGACGAGGTAGATAGTGTGTGTGATACCAAAGATGATTGCCGAGTAGAAGATGATTGCTCGCCAGTTTTGAGGCATCTCATAGGTGTTGAGCTTCTTCCAGCCCACCATTAGCAACATCACGATCACGAGCAGCATCGCACCCATTTGCCATTTGAGACCGATCATCATAATCTGCAGAGGGATCATCAAAAGGATCGTATCGAGGTCATCGAAGATCGCCAAGACCTGTATCTTTTTATATATCCAGCTGCGAGAGAGGTTCATCGCTGCAAGCATCGTGAAGAGGATACCAGCCGATGTTGGCGCTGCAAAACGTGAGAGCAGTAGCGACTCTTTCCACGCTGCCGAGTCCGCCCAAAGTGTGTCGGGCAGGAGCACAAAGACAAAATAGAGGGCGATGAGCAACCACGGAAGAGCCGCTGTAGCCATCGCTATAAAGTAATCTGCGCTATATGATCGCCACTCAGCCTTATTCACCTCGAACTCCCTACCGACATTAATCATAATGAAGGCGAGACAGGTGTAGAGCAGTGGGTTTGTGAAGTACTCCTTGAAGTTCATATAGTTTGCACCCATTTCGGATGGTAGGATCTGTGAAGCGATGAGACCTAAGATCAGGAAGAGTGAGAATGAGATTACTTTTTTCATTAAATTGTCTTGTCTGTTTGTTAGTAAAAATTAAAATTATATTTCCGTTGCGCCCCTCTCTCTCTGAGGCTGTTTCTTCTTTGTTTTATCGTTGTGTTGTTTGTTACACCTTTGCTGTGGGTCGCCCTCTTTTTGCTGTGGGTCGCCCTCTTTTTGCTGTGGGTCGCCCTCTTTTTGCTGTGGGTCGCCCTCTTTTTGTTGTGGGTCGCCCTCTTTTTGCTGTGGGTTGTTACGCCTTGTATATCAAAGCGATGGCGCTCACTGCAACCCCCTCTTCACGCCCCTCGAAGCCTAGGCGTTCGGTGGTTGTCGCCTTTACCGATACCGCCTCCATCTCGATCTGCATCGTGTGGCTCAACACCTCACGCATTGTGACGATGTGTGGTCTGAGCTTGGGGCGTTGCATCCTTATTGTGCAGTCGACATTGCCAATTTCGTACCCCTTCGAGCGCAACAATTCGCACACCCTCGCAAGCAGGATCTTCGAGTCGATAGCCTTAAACTCAGCCGATGTATCGGGGAAGTGTAGCCCAATATCGCCCAGCGCCGCCGCCCCCAATAGAGCGTCACAAATTGCGTGGATCGCAACATCACCATCGGAGTGCGCAACACACCCCAAGGTGTGCGACAGCTCCACGCCACCGAGTGTAAGCGGTAAGCCCGCCTCCAATCTGTGAACATCATAACCCTCGCCTATTCTGAATTTTGCACTCATATCGTCTGCAAAGATAGTAATTATTTGGCATATAAGTAAATAAAAATATTATAAATGATAGCGGAATTGATGAAAAAATAGTGAATTACTTGTTTTGCTCAGAAAAATGCACTATTTTTGTACAGAATAGTTTACGTTTTTCATTACATAAAAGTTGAATATTATTGTCTTAGTAACAGTCACATAGTTCAGAAATAATCTAAGTAAATATTTAGGGGACTTCTAACAATTCCCCAAATTACTAGAAGTCCCCTTAAGTTGGTAGGCATTCTTGGTGAACTCATTGAGCACCCACGTAGCGGCACAGGTAAGCCTGAGCCGCTTAAAGGGTATGCAGAGCGTGAGTTGTGGTCTAGGCGTATAGATCAGAAGCATCGTTTGGTTTATGAGATAAGGGATGATGAATTGATCGTTATTGCCATTGCAGCCTACGGTCACTATGGCGATAATTGTTTTACACTACTTAGTGGGCTGGAGCAACGAATTTTAAACTAAATCTACATTAAGATTTTTAAACTAAATCTACATTAATTTCTTGTGCATACATTTTTTTTATATATTTGCGAAATATAAATTGTAGACTAGAAATATAAATTGTAACTTATGAATCTCACGCAGCTTAAGTCGTCACTTGTGTGGCGCTATTTCGAGATATTGACAACTATTCCTCGTCCGTCGGGCAAGGAGGAGAGGGTCGCTAAGTGGCTCATCGAGTTCGCTAAGGAGCGCTCTTTAAAGTGGCGACAGGATGAGACGGGTAATGTAATGATCTCAGTGCCAGCAACTTCGGGGCGTGAGCAGAGCCCTGTAGTGACGATGCAGGCTCATATGGATATGGTTTGCGAGAAGAGAGGAACGAGTAACCACAACTTTGAGAGCGACCCGTTGGAGGTCTATATTGAGGATGGATGGGTGAGAGCTCGTGACACAACGTTGGGTGCGGATTGCGGAATCGGTGTTGCAGCGGCATTGGCGGCGTTGAGTGATCCTGAGTTGGAGCACGGTGCTTTGGAGGCGTTGTTCACGGTGGATGAGGAGCGTGGTTTGACGGGTGCGTTTGGGCTTGGCGAGGGGATGATTGGGGGCGATATGCTTATCAATCTCGACTCGGAGGAGGAGGGTGAGATATTCATCGGCTGTGCTGGTGGGGTCGACACTACGGCTGTTTTCAGTTATAAATCGGAGAGTGTAGCCTCTGATTGTGAGATCTTTAGGCTCTCGGTTGGGGGGCTCTTGGGTGGTCACTCGGGGGACGATATAAATAAGGGGCGAGCGAATGCTGTTAAGACACTTGCTCGACTACTTTTTGAGGGGGCGTTGATCTATGGAGTGCGCCTTGTGTCGATGGATTGCGGCAATTTAAAGAATGCGATACCTCGTGAGGGGTGGGCTGATTTGGCTATCGAGCCATCGAGTGTTGAGGGGTTCAAGGCGCTCTTCGAGGGGTACTGCAAAACGATCGCTAATGAGTGTCAGATGTATGACCCAGCGGCTAAATTGACACTTGAAAAAGTTGAGCGAGAGGGTGCTGTCGAGGTGATCGATATGATTACACAGTTCTCGCTCGTGGGGGCGTTGGTGTCGTTGCCGAATGGGGTGATGGCTATGTCGGAGAGTATGCAGGGTTTGGTCGAGAGCTCATCAAATTTGGCGGCTGTTAAGTTTGTCGGTGAGAATAAAATCAAGGTGATAACTTCGCAACGATCGTCACAAACGGAGGGTCGTGAAAAGATTAAGAATCAGATACATAACGCCTTAGCCTCAGCAGGGGCGGAGGTCTATCACTCCAACGGTTACCCAGGGTGGAACCCAAATCCAAAATCGAAACTTTTGGCGGTGGCTCAGAGCAGCTATCGTGAGCTATTTGGCGAAGAGGCGAAGGTGAGGGCGATACACGCTGGGTTGGAGTGCGGTCTCTTTTTGGAGCGTAACCCCAATCTCGATATGATCTCATTTGGTCCAACGATGACGGGTGTTCACTCGCCCGATGAGAGGCTGGAGATCAGCTCTGTGGAGCGATTTTGGGCTCATCTATCTCATATTTTATCACACATCTAATCACGAACGTGGTGCGCAGCCTCGCTATATCGCTCGTTACCTTGCTCGTTTTATCGCTGCTTCACTCCGTTGCGGTGGCTCAGAGCGATCTGTTTGAGACGATCGATAGCGATCTGTTTGAGACGATCGATAGCGATCTGTATGAGACGATCGAGAGCGATCTATTTGAGACGATCGAGAGCGATCTGTTCTACAGCTCGGACGGAGGTTTCGAGAGCGATCCATTTGGCGAGGTGGCTATCTATTATACAACGCCTGTTGAGGTGCGCCGCCGTGGGCTCGATTGGTGGCTGTTGCGTGATCTGAATAGCCGCTTTGTTGGGTCGGTATCGGCGTATGAGGCGGTGAAGAGTGGGGGACGTATTCGTCTCTCGGGTGCATCGGAGCGCTATCGGTGTGGGCTCTTGGCTGAGGGTGGTGGCGAGTTGGGGCGTGGGTGGTCACTCGGTGGCGAGGTCGACTATCGCACGGGGCGAGATATGAGTGTGGAGGGTGTCTTTAGCTCTGATGTTCGTTCGCAACTCACTGTGAATAAGCTCTTTGGTGGCGACACTAAACACTATCTGAGCATCACAGCCACGCTGCCAATCTTGATGCGTGGTCTGCAGAGCAGCGCCACACAGGAGGCGTTCGACCTCACGGGCAACAATCTCTATAACCCCTCGTGGGGAGTCTATGATGGCGAGGTGCGCAACTCTCGTGTTAGCCGCTATCGGGTGGGTGACCTCTCGGTGGAGTACTCACGTGCGGTGGCTAGGTCTACGGCTGTGACTCTCGGTTTTGATGGAAATTATGGGCGGCGGAGCGTGAGCAGTCTCGGGTGGTACGATGGTTACAACCCCTCACCCGATTACTATCGAAAGATGCCGAGCTACCTCGCTGATGGCGACACGAAGAGCGCTGTGGAGGAGCTGTGGCGATCTAATAATCAAGAGTACACACAGATCAATTGGGAGTCGTTGGTCGAGATGAATAGCCGTTCGAGCAGCGGTGCAGCCTATTATCTTCTCGAAGATAGGGTTACATTTGAGGCGAATGGCGAGGCGAGGGCGCTATTCGAGAGCGAGATCACACGAGGGCTGTCGCTGAAGTATGGCGGCGAGGTGAGGTGGTCAGGCGATAGGGTTTATAAAGAGGTTGTGGATCTCTTGGGCGCTGATTATCACCTAGATATAGATCAATATATAGGTGACTACGCCAACCTCGGTAACGATATGCAGAACGATCTACGCAACCCAAATCGAGAGGTGGGGGAGGGGGAGCGTTTCGGTTATGACTACACACGTCATCAGCGTGATTTGGAGGCTCTCTTTGGGCTTGATTACTCGCTCGGTGGGCTCTCTGTGGCGCTCAATTGCCGCATTGGCGATGCACGATTGTGGCGTGAGGGACACTATGAGAAGGAGCGATTTTCGGGTGATGGCTCCTACGGCTGCTCCAGTGTCGTTGTCAACTCAACATCATCACTGGATCTTAAGTGTGGCTACACAATTGCTGAGCGCCACCGCATCTCGCTCCGTGGCGCAATGAGCCGTCTGCCGCAGGATCATAGCGATCTTTTCATCGAGGAGCAGAGTGCAAATCGACTTGTGGATCAGCTCTCGCCACGTGAGTTCTCGCTGCTCTCGTTGGGCTATAATTTTCGTGCAAAGGGTGTGAGGATTAACATCGAAGGATATTGGCAAGAGCTTGGAAATCAGAACGATGTATGGAGCGGTTATGACGATTTGTCCTACAGCTATACAGATATTGTGGTGAGCGGCATTTCGGTTCGATCGATGGGCGTAGAGGCGGCAGCCAATTGGAGCGTCACACGCCACCTGAGCCTCGATCTCGCCCTCGCTGCTGGGGACTATACATATAACTCCGCCCCATTGGTGCAGCTCTACGCTAATGACGATATGGAGCTACTGAGTGAGGCGTACTCCATCGCTACTGAGGGGTGCAAAGTGGGTAACGCTCCGCAATTGGTGGTGAGCGGTGGTGTCGACTTCGCTGTGAGTTATGGTTTTAACCTCTCGATGGATTGCTCCTACGCCGCTGGACGTTATGTAGCACCATCATTCACACGGCGTAGCGAACGTATCTTGCGGGGCGCTAGCTCAGCGGAGCTGGTGGATGAGATCACACAGCAGCGGAGCTTGGGGTCGGTTTTTGATCTCAGCCTCTCAGCAATGCGGAGCTTTCGACTTCGGGGCGACAATCGCCTCTCGATATACTTTAGAGTTGAGAATCTGCTGGGCGACCGAGACCGTGTGAAGTATGGACGTGAATCGTCACGTATCCTTCGAGGTTCAGAGTTCTCAACAACAGGCGCTTACTACCTCCAAGCCGATGAGTACATCTACTGCTCAGCCCGAAACCTCTACCTCTCGTTAGGCTACACTTTCTAACCACCGCTGTCCGCCAAATCGACCACTGCCCTAATGCCGGGCAGGCAGCCAGCTAGCTGGCTTTTAAACCCAACACGAGGGTAACCAGTAAACCCCAATCGCTAAAACGTCTGTAAACGTCTGTAAACGTCTGTAAACGTCTGTACAGGTCTGTAAAGGTCTGATGCAAGCATTTGTGAATATTTACAAGAGTTTAAGATTAGTGAGGAGTTCCAAAGATGAGGTTAGCGCCGAGCTGAAACGGGATGAATAGCGAGTTTGTGCCGATGCCTACGCCTGCTGTGAAGTCCATTGCGAAGCGATCTGTGAGGGTTGTGCGGTAGCCACCCACGGCACCGCCACCGCAATATTTACCTTTGTGACCGCTGCCCGAGAGCTTTATGTCGTAGCGGCAGTAGAGAAATTCGCCACCTACAAACCAACGTCTCGCCTCACCGAGGTAGCAACGTAGCTCGGGTTGAATGTAACGCATACCCCAACGGTAGCGCCAATCATCATCCGCCAACGCTGAGTAGCCGCCACTAACAACCAATGACAGACGTTCGTGAAACACGCCTCGCCACTCACCGCCAATGTTCATCACACCGCCCAGCCAATAGAGCAAATTTGTGCGTAGCGAAAAGCGGCTAAAGGGCTGTAACTCATCGATATAGATTGGTGCTGTAGCTAATGTCTCGGGGGCGATCTTAACTGCAGGTTCGGGGTCGATCTCAACTGCAGGTTCGGGGACGATCTCAGCTGTAGGTTTAGCCTCAGGGGCAGCCGCAACTTCGCAAACTCTCTCGCAACGGGGCTCGCTGTATATCGCCACAAAATCGGCACGTCGACCCGTGATGCTCTCCGAAACAGTATCCACACCGCAACCCACAGATGTGATCCGCTGCGGGTCAACACCGCCATCAACCATATAACGCTGCAGTGTCGATGCTCGCCGCAATGAGAGGCGCTGATTGTAATCCAACGAGCCAGCTCGGTCTGTCCAGCCCTCGATTGTGATGGTTGCCTGAGGGTGGCGCAGCGACCACTCAAGAGCCTCGTTAGCCTTGATAACCTCCTGATGTTCAATGCAATCGCCTTGGTCTAATGTGAAGTAGATAGTCGTGAAGAAGGTGACCGTATCACGCAACGGCTCAGCAGCAGCGGCAACATCATCGCTCGCCAATGGTTCGGCAGCAGCAACAACATCGCTCGCCAACGGCTCAGCCCGAAGGCTACAGATTAGAAATATTGAGAACAGAAGTAGAGATAACACTCTGTATCTCAGTCTATTAGAGTTTGTCATAAAGCAATCTTTTCCCTCGCTCGGGGTTTAGATAGCTCTACTCAATTACTTTGCCAACCGCCACGTTACCGCAAAAAATCTTCACGTCTTGGCGCAAAGACATCGATCAACACACCATCCTCAATGCAGACGACACCGTGCTCAGCATCGGGCTCAACATAGAATCCATCACCCTCGCTCAGCACCTCTCGCTTGCCGCCAATCATCACCTCAAAACGCCCCCTCGCAACATAAGTCGTCTGAACGTGAAAGTGCTGATGTGGAGTGCCGACAGCCCCTTTAGTGAAGAGGATCTTTACGAGCATTACATTTTTGTCGTAACCCAAAATTTGCCGCTTGATCCCCTCAGCTGGCTCTTGCCACTCTATGTCGTTGGCTCTCAGAAAGTTATTGCTCTGCTCTTTCATATTGTTTGGTTTAAAATTAGTTGTTGTTGCTTGCATATCGCTGTTGGGCGATACGAAGTATCGCCTAGCTCGTGCAGGGGGAGCTCCCCTTGCTCCGCCTGAAAGGCAGTCCACCAGAGACCACCGCTGAGCCGCCCTCCCTCGTTAAAGGGATTTTTCAAAAAAATCCCCAGAGGGTGTCAGCTCGAAGAGCTGAAAAAACCCTCAAGCAAGAGCTGATAAAACCCTCAAGCAAGAGCAGAAAAAACCCTCAAGCAAGAGCAGATAAAACCCTCAAGCAAGAGCAGAAAAAAGAGAGACAACCAAGCCCAACGCCAAAGAGGCTGCCCAAAGGACAGCCTCTAAGATCTTTTAGCTTAAGAAAATAGGCTCTAAACTAGAGTGCGTTGACGTGCAACTGCATAGCGCTCTTCAAGTTACCAGCCTTGTTCTTGTGGATGATGTTGTGCTTAGCCAACTTATCCAACAATGCTGCTACCTTAGGAAGTAGGATCTCTGCTGCGCTCTTCTCTGTTGTGCTGCGCATAGCCTTAACTGCGTTACGAGTTGTCTTGTGCATTAGGCGGTTGTGTGCACGCTTAACGGCGCTCTGACGTATTCTCTTCTTTGATGACTTATGGTTTGCCATAATTTTTTTGTTTTATTTATTTTGTTTTTACTTGTTCAAAAGTAGCCCGTAGGAGAGTCGAACTCCTCTTTCAAGAATGAAAATCTTGCGTCCTAACCGATAGACGAACGGGCCTTACCGCTATTGCTATAGATAGCTTTAGCGGTGCAAAGGTAGGTTAAAAAATGGATATATGCAAACTTCGGGGTAATAATTAATCATTAATCATTAATCATTAATCATTATTTCTAGTTTTTAAGTAGTTAGAGCTCACCACAATCTGTATCGCCTTGTGCAAAATAGAGAACTCTAGGGGTGTTCCGCCCAACAATTCGCCATCCACTTCGACCATCATCTCGGGTGTAGATTCGATCCGCACACGTTCGCCACGCCACCGCTCGATGTGTCCGATCCTGTAGATGTTGCCATCGAAGAGGTAAAAGAGGCGGAACAAGATGTGCCAAAAGTGAACAGGGCGAATGATCGTCATATCGAG
The DNA here is from genome assembly GCA_047174325.1 of Rikenellaceae bacterium. Taxonomy (GTDB): domain Bacteria; phylum Bacteroidota; class Bacteroidia; order Bacteroidales; family Rikenellaceae; genus Alistipes. The sequence continues at coordinate 31,290 of JBCQUE010000005.1, forward strand.
CAGACCATCATCCACCACGGCATCGGGCAGCTGCTGCAACCCACCGCTATTGAATTTACAGACACCCACAGCGGCGCTAAAGAGCAGGTTGTTATAGATCAGTTTGTCATCGAGATAGATCTTCGCCCCCGTGTGTTTATACTTAAAGAATGAGACGATGAGCGACCATTTGTAGCTCCAACGAGTGCGGTGTCTCTTCATCGATCGGTGGTTGAATCGCTTGACGACATCGGCATCAAATCCTGTTCCGCCAGCGCCCACCATATATCGCACCTGTCTGTAGTGCGCCTCTTCGTAGCTCACCACACCGACATCCTGTAGCATCGATTTGCCCCCCTTTATGGCGTTAACCATATCGGCATAGTTGTACTCCTCGAACCCAAATGTACGCAACCAGTCGCTACCCAAACCCACGCCAATCACCCCCAGCGTAACCTCCTTAGGTGCAGCCTGTTGCTGTATGAATAGTCCGTTGACCACCTCGTGGAGCGTTCCATCGCCACCCACGACGATGATCTTTCTGTAGCCCTCGTTGATGGCTCTCACGGTGTACTCCACCGCCTGAGATTTATGTTCGGTGAAGTGTGGGTCGCACGATATTCCGCTCTGGTGCAGCAGTCGTGAGATTAGGGGGAAGTCCAAGAGAGCCCGACCATTTCCAGCCTTTGGGTTGACGATTAGAAACCACCGCTTTGTGGATGATATGTTGTTGCGCCGCTCCATATTAATATAGTGTTGTGCTGCTCTCCGAGCAGCCCACCTCTCCATCGCCCAACTCAAATGCTGAGGCGAGTGTATCGGCAAGCTCAGTGATACCTGCTTCGGTTGTGGATTGGATCAATACAACGACCACCGTTTGCGCCTCATCGCTCCGCACGATGGCGAGGTTCGATGCTCTCTCTGCACGGCTTGGGTCGCTGTATGAGTAGCGATATACACCATCGTGCGCCGCTGCGATTGCCCAGACTAGACACCCTGCTGCGGACTCCTCGATCACTCTCTTGGGGTGGTCTATCTTGCTGAGTGTCAATGATATGGAGCTCTCCACAGCTGAGTATTCACCAGCGACTAACGCCTCGAAACGCACCACCTGCTGTTCGAACTCCTCTAGGTCATTATCGTTGATTATAAGCTCCGCAGAGGCGCTCCGAGGTATTGCGTAGTCGTGTGTGCCGCCCTCGATGTTGGCGATCATTATATCTAGCTTCGTAAGGCGTAGGAATCTGAATAGCAGCTTATTGGCGTTTGCTCGCTGTTTACTGATGTCGCTCAACATCTCTCCGCCTGTGAGCCCCTCGATGGTGAGTTTTCGGGCTGTGTAGCCGCTCCGTGGTGCCGCTACTCTCTCCTGTTCAAATCGTGCAATTAGCGCCAATTCGGTGGTGGTCGGTCTGCTCATAGAGTTAGATGTTTACCTTTTCAAATGCGGCGACAATCTGTTTCACCAGAGGGTGTCGCACGATGTCCCGTTTGTCGAATTCGACCATCCCGATCCCCTGCACATTTCGGAGTGTGTTCATCGCTGTGACAAGCCCGCTATCTCGTTTGTTGGGCAGGTCGATCTGTGTGATGTCGCCCGTCACCACAAATTGCGCTGAGCGCCCCATACGTGTTAGGAACATCTTGATCTGTGAGAATGTGGTGTTCTGAGCCTCGTCCAATATCACGAATGCGGAATCGAGGGTTCGTCCACGCATATAGGCTAACGGGGCGATCTGTACCGTCCCCTCCTCCATATACTTTTGGAGCTTTGCGGCAGGGATCATATCGTTGAGAGCGTCATATAGCGGCTGTAGATATGGGTCGAGTTTCTCCTTCATATCGCCAGGTAGGAAACCCAACTTCTCGCCAGCCTCCACTGCAGGACGGGTCAGTATGATACGCTTTATTCGCCTCTCCTTTAGCGACTTGACAGCCAATGCGATTGCGGTGTAGGTCTTGCCCGATCCAGCTGGTCCAACGGCAAAGAGTAGATCGTGCTTTTCGTAGAGCTCGACCAACCGCTGCTGATTTGGGGTTCGGGCACGGATTATTGCGCCGCTGTTTCCGTAGACTATCACATCCCGATCGATACGTGTCTCGACCTCGATTGTAGCGCCTGAGAACGCCTGTTCAACCACCGATGGGGAGATGTGCCCATACTTTTGGTAGTACTGCACCAGACCATCCAGCCGCCTCTCGAAACGGTCGAGATGCTCCTCAGCGCCAGCGATCTTTAGCGATGAACCCCGTGCGGTGATACGGATCTCGGGGTGTAGCTCAGCGATCTGCTCCAAGTAGCAGTTTTGTGCGCCATATAGCTCACGGGGGTCAACGCCCTCCAGCTCGATTGTGCGTATTGTACTCTCCATTGGCGCTGCTCTAAAATCTGTAACCTACATTCACGGCGAAGTCGTAGTAGCGGTAGTCATATGTCTCAGAGCCTGTGTGCCACGGCTTTTCGGTTGAGACGTAACGACCTGTGAATCGGCAATCTACGATCCAGTGGTCAAGTAGTGTCAAGCTCATACCTATCAAATATCCTGCCGTAGATTTGGTTCGTCCGAAGTCGATCTGCTCAGCTGTGGGGTCTGTTGTGTCGTTGAGTTTGGAGTTGCTCATCAGAGCGAATGTTGGGCCTACGTTGAAGCGCAAGCCGCTCTGGGCAATGGGGAGCGAGAAGATGATGGGGATCTCGATGGTGTTGCTCACTAGCTCATATCGCTCGGTGGTGTTGACGATAGCTAAGTCGGTGTTGCTGTGTGTGTACCAAATCTCGGGGACGAGCTCGATAGTGCCCAAATCTACGCCCCACATCATCGCAAAGCCGTAGCCTGCCTTGTTGCTGATCGAGAGTTTATCCTGTTTGTCGGAGAGTTTGGGGAGTACGACACCCGCTAGAACGCCGTAGACCATCTCGATGTTGGAGCTCTGCTTGGGGCTCTTTTTGATGATGTAATCCTCGGAGTATTGCTGAGCCGATAGGCTTGTAACGGCGGCTAGAAGTAGGGCTGTGATGGTGTATTTTAGTCTCATATTAATAATGTATCAATGTGGTTCACAGATCAAAGGTACACTATTTTGTTGAGAAACGTATAATTTTTGCCGATTTTTTTGTTTTTGGGGTTGCTGAGTGGGGCTGAGTAGGGCTGAGTAGCACTGAGTAGGGCTGAGTAAAACTGAGAAGAGCTGAGTAGCACTGAGGAAACCCCCAGCCCTACCCAGCTCTACTCTACTCAGTAATACTCAGTATTACTCAGAAATTCTCAGCCTTACTCAGCTTTCTTGTAAGCACCATCTACAAGAAAATAAGGAGTATTCCACTCATTGTAATAAGTCACAGGATCCGTATACGCAGGCTCATACTCAAGGTCTGAAGAGCCAGCAACCTCAACAGTCTCACTTACATAAGGAATTCTAAATTCGTAGTTATCTGTGATCTTCAAATAGTCACCAACCTTAGTGTAATCTAGTGTAACAGCCGCCATAGTAGACTTTGTTGTTGATGTCTCTTTACTATCCGCATACAATGTCTCTGTGTAGTCAACTACAAATGTAATTGAAGAGCCATCTGTATCTGTTACGATCTTGCCACCCTCAAATACCTGCTCGCTTGATTTCTGCTCTTTATCGACATCCCAGCTTGAAGTTACTTTGTTATAAGTGCTAGTGTACTTAGGATAAGTAACAGTAAACTTATTACCGCTGATTACAACCTTATATTCTGGGTTGTCAACTGACTCCCAAGTACCATTCACGTTAGGAGCATCGGCAGAGACCATTACAACCTCCTCGGCATCCTTATTACATCCAACCATAACAGCTGCAGCCGCTACCATTGAAAGAAGAAAAGCTTTTGCTTTCATAATTTTCTAATATTTTAAACGACCCAATTTGATATTCATAACGTCCACCACAGCCACAGGGTCACTCGACCAATAGCGGACACACCTCCGTAGGGCTCACACCCCAACAATCACACTTCGTCTTGGGTTACTCCTTCTCGTAAACTCCGTCAAGGATGATGGCATTGCCACTAGCTAGGTCGCTGTATATGTAATCATCATCGTCATACTCATTTTTGCGAGTATAACCATTATCAGCTTCAATCACCAAGTAACCATTAACCTTGTCATAATAGAATGTATCAGAGAATGTGCCTGTTACGCTCTGCTTCAACTCCTTGCTGTTTGCAGTGTTATACGCATACAAAGTAGATGTGTAGTCAAATACGAAAGACATTACTGACCCGTACATTGCATCTGTAGAGATCTTACCATTCTCGAATACCTGCTTTGCTGTTGTCTCTGTCTCTACCCAAACAGACTTAGTTGTATCATAAGCATAAGTAGCGCTAGGATAGTAAGCAGTGATCTTGTTGCCGCTAATCTCAAGTGAGTAGCGATCATCGTCACAGCTCACCCAAGTACCGTTTACGCTTGGTGCATCTGCACTTACCTCTACAACCTCAGTTGCATCCTTGTTACAGCCAACCATAGCTGCCATTGCTAGTGCCATAGCACAAAATTATGAAGAAATTTAGCCTTTTTGCATTGATGCTTGCGATGACCGTAGGTATGGTGAGTTTGAACTCTTGTTCAAAAGATGAGGATGATGCACCAAGTTTCGAGGGTGCTGTCGCTTATAGCGGAGAGCTTGTTGGAACTTGGGAGTATAGTGAAGACGATGATGAATATGATGAAACATATACGTACACAATCACGTTTTATAGTAACGGAAGTTGTGTGATGAGAGAGACTGAGAAGAGTGACGAGGGAACAGAGTGGGACGAGGTATCAGGAATATTTACGGTCGCAGATGATAAAGTTGCATTTGTTCCTAAGAAATATGCGTGGGACTGGTTAACTTGGGAGGGTTATGACGAGGAGGAATATGGACCATTGATTGGTAGCAAAGATCTTGACGTGGACGATGATGATTATGAGGACTATTGTAGAACATTTGCCTATAAAGTTGAGAGCGGCAAACTGTCTCTCACCGATGCGGTTTATACTGATGATGAGATGATCCTAGAGAAGAAGTAGTCTCCTAATTAAATAATGAGAATTAGGCGCAGAGCAGACCTCTAATTTCAAGGGGGGGAGGCTCTGCGCCTTACCTATTAATATATATTGTATAATTTATAATTAACAATTCTCAATTTCCAATTAATTTCACTATCTTTGCCGCTGATTATAACATAAATAGGAGATTTTAGTATGGCATTAGTAGCGATAGTTGGGCGACCCAACGTAGGTAAGAGTACACTTTTTAACCGCCTCGTAGGGGAGCGAAAGGCGATTGTCGATGCAACCGCTGGTACAACTCGTGATCGACACTACGGCAAAACCGATTGGTGCGGACGGGAGTTCTCGGTAATCGACACGGGCGGTTACGCTGTGAATACGGACGATATTTTCGAGGACGAGATACGCCGTCAAGTGATGTTGGCGATCGAGGAGGCGGATGTCATACTCTTCGTGGTCGAGGTGATGACAGGTATCACAGACCTCGACGAGATGGTGGCGGACGTTCTGAGACGTAGCAACAAAAAGGTCTTTCTAGTCTGCAACAAGGTCGACAACAACAACCAATACTATATGACGCACGAGTTCTACTCATTGGGACTTGGCGACCAAATATATGCAATATCATCGATGAGCGGCTCGGGTACAGGTGACCTGCTGGACGACATCGTCAAGGAGCTACCCGAAGATACTTATGGCGAGGAGCTCGACCCAACGTTGCCCCGTATCACAATCGTGGGGCGACCAAACGTGGGTAAATCATCAATGACAAATGCGCTGTTGGGCGAGGAGCGAAACATCGTCACTTCGATCGCTGGTACTACTCGTGACTCGATCCACGCTCGATACTCAAAGTTCGGGATGGATTTCTACCTAGTCGACACCGCTGGTATGCGACGCAAGAACCGTGAGATGGAGGACTTGGAGTTCTACTCGGTGATGAGGTCGATCCGTGCTATCGAGGCATCGGATGTCTGTGTGTTGATGTTGGACGCTCAGCAAGGTCTTGAATCTCAGGATCTTAACATTCACAACTTGATGGTGCGCAACCGCAAAGGGTGTGTCATAGTGGTCAACAAGTGGGACCTCGTCGAGAAGGATGCTAACACAATGAAAAAGTGGCGTGAGCACCTCGAAAAGAAACTCGCTCCATTCAACGATATTCCGATCATATTCACCTCGGTGCTCAACAAGCAACGTATATTGGAGGTGTTGCAGACCGCTGTCGATGTGTTCCAAAGCCGCAAGCAACGTATTGGTACTCACGTGCTTAATGAGTTCTTCTTGCCGCTGATCGAGAACTATCCACCGCCTGCAACAAAGGGTAAGTATATCAAGATCAAATTCGTGACACAGCTCCCTACGCCTACGCCACAATTTGCATTCTTCGTCAACTTGCCGCAGTATATCAAAGATCCTTATCGCCGATTCTTGGAGAATAAACTTCGGGCGGAGTGGAACTTCTCGGGTGTGCCTATTCAGATCTATTTTAGACAGAAGTAGGTTTTTCGATGGGTTGGACTGAGTAGTGCTGGGTGTTGCTGAGTAGGGCTGAGTAGGGCTGGGTAGGGCTGGGTCGGGCTGGGTCGGGTTAGGTCGTGCAATAAAAAAACAAATTTTTTCGATGAAAAAGAGAGGATTGCGAAAATTTTTTACTAATTCTGTATCAATTTAAAAATACAAAGCTATGATCTCTTTTCTTACCTCATTCGCTCTGCTGATCTTGGGCTACATATTGTATGGTGGTCTAATGGAGCGTATCATCAAACCGAGCGCTACTGCCGAGACTGTTGCAGTGCGTAGAGCCGATGGCGTGGATTATGTCCCAATGCCTGCTTGGCGAATCTTTATGATCCAATTCCTAAATATCGCTGGACTTGGGCCGATCTTCGGAGCTATTATGGGCGCTAAATTTGGCGTTGCATCTTACATCTGGATCGTTGTCGGTACAATCTTCGCTGGCGCTATGCACGACTATATCGCTGGAATGATCTCACTACGCAACGATGGCGAGTCGCTGCCCGAGAGCGTGAGCCGTTATTTGGGCAAGAGCACAGGTCAGGTGATGCGTGCGTTTACCGTGCTGCTTTTGGTCTTGGTCGGTGTGGTCTTTGTCGCTGGTCCTTCGGGGCTTTTGGCTAGCCTTACTAAGGATGTGTCGCCATTTTTGAATGTCAACTTTTGGATCATACTCGTCTTCGTTTACTACATCATCGCTACGATGATGCCTATCGATAAGATCATCGGTCGTGTCTATCCGATCTTCTCTATCGCACTGCTCTTTATGGCGGCTGGTGTCTTTGTGATGCTACTCATCAAGGGTGGCGATGTATTGCCCGAGTTCACCGATCCTATCGCTCCGCACCCCGCTGGATTGCCAATATTCCCGATGATGTTCATCTCGATTGCGTGTGGTGCGATCTCGGGATTCCACGCCTCGCAGTCGCCTATGATGGCTCGATGTATGAAGAGCGAGACGTTGGGTCGACCAATATTCTATGGCGCAATGGTCGCTGAGGGTATCGTGGCGCTTATTTGGGCTGCCGCCGCTACATACTTCTTCCACGAAAATGGATTTGGCGAGAGCAATGCTGCTGTGGTTGTCAACACCATCACACGTGATTGGTTGGGATCTGCTGGCGCTGTCTTGGCTATGTTGGGAGTGGTTTTCGCCCCAATCACATCGGGTGATACAGCGTTGCGCTCGGCTCGATTGATCGTTGCAGACTTCCTCGATATTGAGCAGAAGAGCATCAAGAGCCGATTGCTTATATCGGTGCCGATCTTCGCCGCCGCTATCGTGATTTTGATCTACTCACTTGCCGATGCCGATGGTTTCAATGTCATTTGGCGCTACTTCGCTTGGGCTAATCAGCTGCTCTCGGTATTCACGCTCTGGATGATCACGGTCTACTTAGTGGAGAACGGCAAGAATTACATCATCTCGCTCATCCCTGCACTCTTTATGACGGCTGTTACGACTAACTATATCTTCTTGGCTAAGGAGGCGTTCAACACTTCGGCTACGGTGGCTAACGTTGTTACGCTTGTGGTCTTGGTGGTCTCAGTTGTGAGGTTCATTCTCTATATGAAGGGGCGCAAGGCGCTGAATTAGAGAGCCTCTGTAGTTGCTTGGCTGCTGCTTGGCTGCTGCTTGGCGGCTGCTTGGGTCTGCTTGGGTCTGCTTGGCTGCTGCTTGGCTGCTGCTTGGCGGCTGCTTGGGGATTGTGAAGTTTTAACGGCTGATAACTTTTTGGTTATCAGCCGTTTGTCGCTCTGTTTTATCCCTTTATAAAGAGTGCGAATTTGAGGCGTTCGCCCATCTCTTCGCTTAGGTCAGCCTCCTCGATTATGTCGCACCACGTGTCGATTAGGGCGCTGAATTTGGCGATCATATTCTCGGCTACCTTTTGGTTAACTCCTGAGCTGAGCATCGATTTCGTGAAGTCGTCAGCGTTGATGTCGCTCCGCTTTGATGCGATTGTGAAGGGCGCTGTGTCGTGCTCGTCACCGTCGTCGTCGTCGCTGCAGGAGCTGAGCAGTAGGGTAGAGGTGAGCGATCGGAGCGGGGCGAGTGTGGTGAATCCATCGGGTTTCGTAACTAGATAGATGTTGTTGAGACTCAATGAGTTGCAGCCGACCATCCAGCAAAAGTATAGAGCCTCATAGAGGTTTATCACCTCAAGCTTCGCTGCTGTTGTGTGGCTAGCGACCAACGCTGCAACAGCCTCTATATTAGGCGATTGAGACGTGGGGTCGATTTGCGCTGAGGCGTGAGTTTGTGCCGTCGTGTCGGGTTGAGCTGTTGCGGAGCTTTGCGCTGAGTTTTCGATCATAATTTCGGCAATCGATCTTTGCGGTAGCGCAACTCGTCTCCGCCCAAATTGCGTCTGTAGCTGCACCAATGCAGTCGCCCCGTCAAGTGTCTCGACAAGAGCCCACGGAGCGATATTTAGGTGTGTCGCTGCCGCCATTCGCTGCACCACTACAGCGACCCTCAAATCATCTCGATCGGGCGAATTTACCACCGATAGGGTGTAATTTGCACCACTTTCACTGAGACAAAATGCAGCCCTACGCTCCTCGCTCTCATCAGTGAGCGCCAAGTTAAGCGAGAGCAGATTTGAGCCAGCCTGTGATGGATCTTGCCTAAGCGCCTCATCGAGGAGCTGCTGCAGTGTGTATGGGCACTCTGGTGCGTAAGGCACTCGAAAGACCTTGCGTGCACAGTGAGTGTGGATCGCTGCTGCGCCCTCCGCTGTAGCCTCTGCTGCACCCTTTGCTGCAGCCTTTGCTGCACCCTCTGCTGCGCCCTTTGCTGCACCCTTTGCTGCGCCCTTTGCTGCGCCCTCTGCTGCGCCCTCTGCTGCGCCCTCTGCTGCGCCCTCTGCTGCAGCCTCTCTGTAGAGTGTCAACTCCGCCTCGCTGAGGGGTTGACCGCAAACTATACATCTACTCATCTCGCCCCTCCTCCGCTAAATTAAGCTGTCGAACGACCATCTCGCCGCCAAACAAATCAAGAATCATATTCACCTTATCCATCCTTAGCGAGGGTTTCCCCTGCTCCAATTCACGTACAAAACGCAACCCAACACCAGCCTTTTGCGAGAGCTCTAGTTGCGTCATCGAGTAGCGTTTGCGCATACCCTTGACATAGTTCGATATAGATAGTAACTCCATAATTATACCCGTTTGGGGCTAAATTACTACAAATTATCTAATTTTCCAAATGGTTGTAGCTCTTTTTTAGAGAGCTACGCTCGATGCTTTAGAAGTCGATGCCGTAGTCACTCTGTCTCAATCCGTAGCTGCTGCCGATCTTGGGCGTAAGGATTCCATTGATGTTCACCCACCCTGTTGGGGTTGTCATATCGCCATACTCAACGCTGTAGGGGACGTAGAGATCGATCTCGTTGCCCCAGCTGTCTCGTATCGTGTGTGATGTCGATACGCATTTGCCCGTCTCGCTATCTCGTTCACAGAAATTTACGCCTCCATTCACAAATTGAACACTCTCGAAACGTACAAATCGTGTCACCAAATTTGTGGTCAAATCGGCAATCTTTACAGTGGTCGGTATCGCCGAAGTCGTTGTGCTGCTGAAGTATAGCTTGCTGAGCTGGTTATCCTCAATCACACTCACAACATCACCCCCACTCGGCGCTGCACCGAGCCGCAACACTCCATAATCACTCCCGATATATAGATCCTCACAGCGACACACCAACGTGCTCCCAAGCGGATAGTTATAATAGAGCGGCTCGTTAGAGATCGCCACCTCGATCCCTCCGCTCCCATCATCCAATACAATTGTCTCGTCATACTCGCCACGAATATCATTCGCCACAACCACACCCTTGATCGAGACCGTTGTCGTGATGCGTGTTGTCGAGCCCGTGTAGTAACTCTTCAGTGCCGAGATCGAGACCACCGTTGAGTTGTCGCTATCTGAATCGCTCGCTGTTCCGCCTGTTCCGCCCATTCCGTCCGTTCCATCTGTTCCGTCCGTTCCATCTGTTCCGTCCGTTCCATCGCCTGTGCTCTCACCCGTCTCATCTCCGCTCGAATCGCTTCCATATCCGTAGCTCGATGGTGTCGGTTCGCACGAGCTGAGGAGCAGCGCACAGAGCACAAGCAGCAGCGTAACGTATCTATTCGCAACCCCTCTAAAGTCCATCGATACAGCTCATTACACGCTCGTAGCGCTTGATGTACTCCACCGCCATAACACGTGAACTGAAGCAGTCCGTAGCGTATTGGTGACAATGTTGCCTCGAAAAATCGCCCCTGCGTATCGCCTCCGAAAGTTCCCTCTCATCGTTCGACACCACTCCAAATTCACGCGTCACAATCTCGGGCAATGAGCCCCTCCGAGAGCCAAATACGGACGCTCCAAAGTAGAGACTCTCGATGATCGGCAGCCCAAATGGTTCGTCCCAAAGCACTGGATAGATAAGTCCTCGTGACCCCCCAAGCAGCGACACCTTGCGATCTCCACCGACAAATCCACAGAAACTAACCCTCGGCGAGAGCGTGAATCGCATACCCATACCAAAGCTAAATCGATGACCCCCAATCACTTTAAGTCGTGCATCTTTGACCGACTTCACAACCCTTATCGCCCCCGAAACATTGCTCTTATGTCGCCTTGCATCATCCAAAAAGTGATAATACTCTCTCGCCCGTTTGAACTCCACATCGCCATACTCGTCCCAATCCAGCCCATTATAGACCCACTCTGTCGAGCCGTGTCGTGCAGCGTGATCACGAGACAAATAGATGCTCCTCCTTGGGTCGCACTCCACTCGATCGTCATTGTCGTGTATCGTGACGACGTAGGGTTTTTTGCAGCGCTCGTCTGCCGCACCATTAAAGTGCACAACATCGATATTCTCGGGGATCTGAAGATATAATGCACGTGTAGGATCAAGCGTAATGACCTCACCATAAGGGCAATACGTCCCTTTAGCGGCAAGCAGCGTCACACTGTGCCCCATCCGATCCAACTCCTTAGCCAGATACCAAACCACCCGCTCAACACCGCCATAAGTCCTAACGGGTAACCGCCTATTTATCACCAATAATATCTTCATAACTGCTTGCAAAGTTACTCAATTGATGTCTCATTTGCAACACATTTCTCTATTTTTGGAGAATCTGAGGGGCTGATGTTACAAAAAAAAAGAGAGAGCCCGAAAGCTCTCTCTCCAACATTATATTCAAATCAAAATTACTCCTCGCCAAGGATCTCAAGGATCTTGATCGCTGCAGTAGAGATTGGTGTTCCAGGTCCGAAGATCGCTGCTGCACCATCTTTATAGAGCTGGTCGTAGTCCTGTGCAGGGATAACGCCACCAACGATAACGATGATGTCCTCACGTCCCAACTTCGCAAGCTCCTCGATGATCTGAGGAACAAGTGTCAAGTGACCAGCCGCCAATGACGATACTCCAACCAAGTGAACATCGTTCTCCACAGCCTGCTTTGCAGCCTCGGCTGGTGTCTGGAACAATGGGCCCATATCTACGTCAAAACCGATGTCGGCGTAACCTGTAGCTACAACCTTCGCTCCACGGTCGTGACCATCCTGTCCCAACTTAGCGATCATAATACGTGGCTGGCGACCCTCACGCTTAGCGAAGTCTGCCGCCATCTTAGTTGCCTTCTGGAATGCTGCGTCTGTCTTCACCTCTGAACTATAGATACCTGAAATTGAACGAATTACTGCCTGATAACGACCCACGATTGCCTCGCAAGCGTCTGAGATCTCACCCAACGATGCACGCAACTTAGCCGCCTCAACAGCCAACGCCAACAAGTTACCCTCGCCACCGTTTACACAAGCTGTGATTGCCTCCAACGCCGCCTTAACAGCCGCCTCGTCACGCTTAGAACGCATATCGTTCAAACGCTCGATCTGGCTCAAACGTACCGCCGTGTTATCCACCGCCAAGATGTCGATCGGTGCCTCCTTCTCCAAACGGTACTCATTGATACCGATGATCTTCTCAGAGCCCGAGTCGATGCGAGCCTGCTTGCGAGCTGAAGCCTCCTCGATACGCATCTTCGGAAGACCAGTCTCGATAGCCTTAGCCATTCCGCCAAGCTCCTCAACCTCTTGGATAAGTGCCCAAGCCTTATCAGCGATCTCCTTTGTAAGGCTCTCTACGTAGTAAGAACCAGCCCAAGGATCAACCTCCTTACAGATGCTTGTCTCCTCCTGAATGTAGATCTGAGTGTTACGAGCGATACGAGCCGAGAAGTCTGTAGGCAACGCAATCGCCTCATCCAACGCATTTGTGTGCAAAGATTGTGTGTGACCCAACGCTGCACCCATCGCCTCGATAGCCGTACGAGCCACGTTGTTGAATGGATCCTGCTCCGTAAGTGACCAACCTGAAGTCTGCGAGTGTGTACGCAACGCCAACGACTTAGGGTTCTGTGGGTTGAACTGCTTAACGATCTTAGCCCAAAGCATACGTGCTGCACGCATCTTAGCGATCTCCATAAAGTGGTTCATACCGATCGCCCAGAAGAATGACAAACGTGGCGCAAATGCGTCGATCGACATACCTGCGTTAACTCCTGCACGAAGATACTCCAAACCATCAGCCAACGTGTATGCAAGCTCAATATCAGCCGTTGCTCCAGCCTCCTGCATATGGTAACCCGAGATTGAGATCGAGTTGAACTTAGGCATATTCTGTGATGTGTACTCAAAAATGTCGGCAATAACCTTCATCGAGAACTTAGGTGGGTAGATATATGTGTTACGCACCATAAACTCCTTCAAGATGTCGTTCTGGATTGTTCCAGCCAACTGATCAAGTGTACAGCCCTGCTCCAAACCTGTAACGATATAGAACGCCAATACAGGAAGAACCGCACCATTCATAGTCATCGAGACAGACATCTTATCGAGTGGAATACCGTTGAACAACACCTTCATATCCTCCACCGAGCAGATAGATACTCCAGCCTTACCAACGTCACCAACTACACGTGGGTGATCTGCATCGTAACCACGGTGAGTAGCCAAGTCAAACGCCACTGAAAGACCCTTCTGACCCGCTGCCAAGTTACGGCGATAGAACGCATTTGACTCCTCTGCTGTAGAGAATCCTGCATACTGACGCACTGTCCAAGGACGCATCACATACATCGTTGAGTATGGTCCACGCAAGAATGGAGCGATACCTGCTGCATAGCTAAGGTGCTCCATACCAGCCAAATCCTCAGCCGAGTAGCTCTTCTTAACCTCGATCTGCTCAGCTGTGAGCCAGTTGCTTTCGCTTGACTCGCCCTTGTTTGTTCCGCAACAAGCTGCTGAGCCTGCTGGCGTATAGTTTATATCTGAAAATTTAGCTCTCATTACTTTCCAAGTTCTTTAGTGTATGACTTCAATGTCTCAAGAACGTTACTCTTAACGTTGATAAAGTTGGTGATACCCACCGCCTCAAGCTCTGCTGCACACGCTGGTGCACCAGCTACAACAAGTGTTGCACGACCGGCCAAAAGCTCCTTGATCTGTGGCGCAAGAGTTGCGTAATCATCATCTGACGAGCAGACAACAACAATATCAGCCTTAGCCGCTACAGCTGCCTCGACACCCTCCTCGATTGACTTGAAGTATGTGTTATCGACAACCTTGATACCTGCACAAGCGAAGAAGTTACAAGCGAACTGAGAACGTGCACGAGCCATTCCCAAGTTACCGCAAGTGAGCATAAACGCCTGCATCTGCGTAGCCGACTTATCAACCTCATAGCGCATCTGCTCAAACGACATCGCTCCACGGTATGCAGTGAGTTTGTTACCCTCTGAGCAGCCACGTGTTACCGCCTCAGAAGTCAACGCCTCCGATGCTGTCTCTGTGAAGTTAGGGTATTGGTTAGCGCCCAACAAGATCTGACGACGTGTAGCGATGTTCTTATCCTTCTTAGCAGCTGATGCCTTTACAGTATCAACGATGAATCCCTCAGCAAACGCTGCACGGTAACCGCCCTTAGCCTCAACCTCTAGGAACAACTTCCACGCTGCATCAGCGATGCTATTAGTCAATGTCTCGATATAATACGAACCACCTGCAGGGTCAACAACCTGATCGAAGTGAGACTCGTGCTTCAACAAAAGCTCTGTATTACGTGCGATACGCTTCGAGAACTCATCAGCCTTCTCATAAGATGCGTTGAAAGGCAACACCTCCAACGATGATACGCCAGCCAAAGCAGCCGACATCGCCTCAGTCGTACCACGCAACATATTTACATAAGGATCATAAGCAGTCTGATTCCAAGCTGAAGTTACAGCGTGAACACGCATCTTTGCAGCGCAAGACTTCTTAGGCTCGTAAGCCTTCACGATGTTAGCCCACAATAGGCGACCAGCACGGAACTTAGCGATCTCCATAAAGTAGTTAGAAGTAACCGCCATCTCGAACATTGTCTTATGAGCGAAGAGGTCGATCTCGACACCCTCCTCCATCAAGCGAACGATGTAGTCGTGACCAGCAGCCAACGAGAACGCCAACTCCTCAACGATAGTCGAACCAGCGTTTGAGAACAACGAACCGTGGATTGTAACGATACGCACGTGGTGGTAACCCTTAGTGAGCTGCATAAGATCCGCAACCACCTTGAAACAAGCCGCACCATCGCCACCGCAGCAGTACTCGCCATCAGCTGTAAGGTTCTGAACCATAGGGTCAACCTCAAAGTTAACGAATACCGACTTCTTCTCCACGCCCTCACGCTCCATCTTAGCGATGAATAGTTCAGCCGTAGCAGCGATCTTCTTACCGCCAAAAGTTAGGCGAACCGCTGGAAGGTGAATATCCTTCAAAAGTGTGTCGAGCTCATCAGCCGTAAGACCCTCAGCTGGGATCTTGAAACCTACAGAATCTACACCCTTCATAAGGAGCTCCAACGCCTCAGCGTTAGCAGCCTCGGCTGTAGTGATCTCGATAGTTTGGTGTACGTTCCACTTGTTGTTGCCGCAGATACCACGGACGAATGGGAACTGTCCAGCTGCTGAATCGAGGAACTTGATGTTTTGCAGATCCTCCGCACGATAATATGGACGCACGTTGATACCCTCAGCGCTCTTCCACACTAGCTTACGATCATAATCTGCACCCTTGAGGTCTTTGTTGATTACGCTCTCCCACTGCTCCGTAGAGACAGCTGGAAACTCCGCAAATAGACTCTCCTGCTTGGTGTTTGTCATAACTGTTATTGTTTTGTATTTTGGTTATTTTATACCTATATATTATTACCGCCTCACTTTTTAGGGAGATTTGGACTACCAAAGGTATGAAAAATATATTTACACAATCATTTTTATCCAACTTTTTTACACCCTAAATGTGTTATTTTGAGCAATTTATTGGTTGGGTTTGGCTAAGTGTGCAATAAGACACGGTCATTTGCAAACATAACAAAACCCTCCGTTTTTGTAAAGGCGAGCCACCGCATTGCGGGCGGGCGGGGTGATCGCTAGATAGGTGGATGAGATTTTGCAGATCGTGTCTCGGGGTGTGAGGGAGCGTACTTAATGTACGTGACCGAATACCCCGAGACACGATCTGTGAAATATCGCCGCCTAGCTAGCGATCAAGAGCGTTCATAGATCGATTGTGCCTTCGGCGCATCATGCGAGTGTTCCGTGTTCTGTCTCGCTACGCTCTGTATCATCCCTAGCGCAATTGCGTTGAAGAGCAGTGACGATCCGCCACGAGAGATGAACGGCAAGGTCTGTCCCGTTTCGGGGATCATATTGACGGTTACCGCTACGTGGAGCAGCGCTTGACAGGTCATCATCAGCGCCAGCCCCAACACCATCAATGCAGGGAACGCTGTACCGCACTCCTCGAAAATCGTGATGGCTCGAAAGAAAATCCACAAGTAGAGGATCAGCAGCAGCACCGCCAGTAGTGAGCCATACTCCTCGACAAAGAATGCGTAGGCGTAGTCGCTCTCGGGGTGTATCATCTCGACCCTCATTGCCGATTTGCCTGCACCCACGCCAGCCACGCCACCGTTGTAAATCGCTATCATTGAGCGCTCTGTGTCGGAGAGTTCGTCCGCCGGAATATCTGTTCTATCTGATGTCCATATCTCGACCCACGTTGAGACACGTCCGCCAGCGGTGTCGGCTCGTCCTGCACCAATCACATAAAAGAATGCACCGATCGAGAGCATCAAAACCACGATCTTGCGCAGCTCCGAAAAGCGCACTCGCCCAATCAAAAGTATCACCATCGAGACCCCAAAGAGCAACACAGCCGAGGAGGTGTGAGCTGGAGCAACGATGCCGCAAGAGAGGAAGATCGGCAAGAGAATCGGCACAAAGCCCGTCCGCCAAATCTTCTTCTGTTCGGGTGTGCTCCACGTGAAGAGGTTGTAGGTCGGCACCAATCGCAATTTCTCTATAATAGTCTGTCTAAGAGCCAATTGTCTCGACAAGAAGAGCATCGTGGAGATCTTCAGCGCCTCCGATGGCTGAAAGCGAAAACCCAATATCGAGATCCACCGAGCCGCTCCATTCGTTGAGTTACCAACGAAGTAGACCGCAAAGGTGAGCAGCAGCGACAAGCCAAAGAGCAGCGGCGTGATCTTCAAAAAGAGCCTCGAATTGATGTGGTGCGTCACAAGTATCAATATCCACCCACCGATCAACATCCATATCTGCTGCTGCAGGAATTGTGATGTTGAGCGGATTGCTGAGTCATCATAAGCCATCTTGGCTGTGGAGGAGTAGACCACCAATATAGATATGATCGATAGGGCGACTATGATTACCCACAGCACCCTGTCCCCTCCGAACCACGACGTGGTCGGGATATACTCCTTTGCTCGCTCTCTTATTGTTGGCATCGTTTTTTTGTTTTTTTTGTTGCTGGGTAATTCTGAGTAATTCTGAGTAATTCTGAGTAATTCTGAGTAATTCTGAGTAATTCTGAGTAATTCTGAGTAGTGCTGAGTAGTGCTGAGTGATTCTGAGTAGTGCTGAGTAATTCTGAGTAGTGCTGAGTAGTGCTGAGTAATTCTGAGTATTACTCAGCTCATATTCGCTACCCTCGTCTCTCGCCGCTTATGTTCTTGACCCACGCTTTGAATTGTCGTCCTCGATCCTCATAATTCTTGAAGAGGTCGAACGATGCACAGGCTGGCGAGAGCAGCACAACATCACCCTCACGTGCCGCCTTGCGTGCCGCCATCATAGCGCTGTCGAGTGTCGGTGTCGAAATCACACTCTTCACAACACCCTCAAATGCACTCTGTAGCGCTGTGTTATCGACACCCATACAGACCAATGTATGCACCTTTTTGCGAGCCAACTCCTTGAGTGGCTCATAATCATTTCCCTTATCTGTGCCCCCTGCGATCCACACTACGGGGCGTGTCATCGAGTCGAGTGCGTACCACACCGAGTCGACATTTGTAGCCTTTGAATCGTTGATATATGTAACCCTAGCCGCCACACCTGCAGGCTCTAGTCGATGCTCCACAGGCGAGAATTTATAGAGCGCCTCGACAATCTGATCCCCATCGACACCAGCCGCCTCAGCCGCCAATGCTGCCGCCATCACATTATAAGCGTTGTGCAACCCCTTGATCTGAAGTCGCTCTGTATCAATCGTTAACGTATCTGTCTCGATGAACCCCTCATCTATATCCTCCTTCGAGAATGGGTGCATCGTTGCCCCTACACCGCCCAACAGAGACTGGATCGTCTCATCATCAGCCGAGTAGATGAAGTGCTCCGCCTCCGTCTGGTTCTGAGCTACACGCATCTTAGAGGCTGCATAGTTCTCAAACTTATACTCATATCGATCGAGGTGGTCGGGCGTGATGTTGAGCAGCACCGAGATCTCCGCCCTGAAGTCATACATTCCATCCAACTGGAACGAGCTGATCTCCAATACGTACCACTCCGCTGGTCGTGTCGCCACCGAGTAAGCGAAGCTCTCGCCAATGTTGCCCCCCAGCGCCACATCATATCCAGCGCCACGAAGTATATCATAAATGAGCGATGTCGTGGTGGTCTTACCGTTCGACCCCGTGATGCAGATCACCTTGCTATCGCCCAAGTATCGCCCTGCAAACTCGATCTCAGAGATGATGGGCGTACCCTTTGCTCGAAGTGCCGCAACGAGTGGCGCTGTATCGGGAATACCGGGCGACTTAATCACCTCATCGGCCGACAAGATCAGCTCCTCGGTGTGCCCACCCTGCTCGAAATCTACGCCCCACTGCTCCAGCAGCGCCACATATTTAGCATCGAGCTCTCCACGATCCGACAAAAACACCTCGAAGCCCTGCTTCTTAGCCAAAATCGCAGAGCCGTATCCCGAGATACCTCCGCCTAAAACAACGATCCGTTTCATTATCTAATTTTTAATGTTGCAACAGTTACAGCAGCGAGCAGAATCGAGATGATGCAGAACCGAATCACGATCTTCGTCTCGAACATCTCACGCTTTTGATAGTGGTGGTGGAGTGGTGACATCAGCAATATTCGTCGCCCCTCGCCATACTTCTTCTTTGTATATTTGAAGTAGCTAACCTGAATCATCACCGAGAGCGACTCAACCAAAAAGATACCGCACAGGAGCGGCAAGAGCAGCTCCTTGCGAATACAGAGCGCAAAGACCGCAATAACACCACCAATAGCCAACGACCCCGTGTCGCCCATAAAGATCTGAGCAGGGAAGGAGTTGTACCACAGAAAACCGATCAGCGCCCCGATGAACGCCGCCGCAAAGACCAGCAGCTCACCACTATTGGGAATATACATTATATTGAGGTAGTCAGCGTAGAGAATATTACCCGAGAGGTAAGCCATCACACCCAACACCGCAACAATCGGTGCCGAAACCCCCGTTAGCAATCCATCCAATCCATCGGTGAGGTTCGCCCCATTCGATACCGCTGTGACGATGAAGATCGCTGCTGCAACATATAAAATGAGTGTCAGAGGGTCGTTGTGTCCCGTGAAGTCGCCATAGTCGAGCTCGTTATCTTTGATGAATGGGATTGTTGTCATCGTGCTCTTTTTATCCTTCGTGCGGAGTGTCACCCTCATCTCTGTTGTTGTGCTCTCCACGCCACTCTCATCCACGATGGTTGTCTCGACGGGCTGCAACACATTTTCTCGCATCACAACATCGGGCGAGAACCACATCGTCACACCCACGATGAGACCCAAGATAACTTGACCCACGATCTTGAACCGCCCGTGCAGACCCTCCTTATTCTTCATAAAGACTTTGATGTAGTCATCCGCAAAGCCGATCACACCCAGCCACACGGTCGAGAAGAGCAGCAGCAGGATATAGATATTGTCGAGCCGAGCAAAGAGCAGCGTAGGCACAACGATAGCCACGAGGATCATCACCCCACCCATCGTTGGTGTCCCCCTCTTCTTAAGCTGACCCTCCAAACCGAGGTCACGGATCTCCTCACCGATCTGATGACGCTGAATGAATCGTATGATTCTCTGCCCAAACGTGATGGTGATGATGAGCGCCAAGATAACCGAGAGTGTCGCCCTAAATGAGAGGTAGTTAAAGATGCCTCGACCCGGAAGATCGATCCCCAATTGTTGGATTATTTGCGATATATGATACAACATATATTTATAGGGGACTTCTAATAATTCCCCGATTTTAATTTTTGGTTAATAATTGCCCATTTTTGATTTTGCAAAAGTGGGTTGTAGTGGCTCTACCACCTATTTTTGTGAAATCAAAAAGGGGTGGTTAGTAGCCTAAAAGTAATTTGGGGAATTATTAGAAGTCCCCTATAATGTTAAATATAGATCACAAAGGTATAAAAAATAGCGGAGAATGAAATATCAATGTGCTAAGAATATATTAATTTGCTGAGATATTAACCAAAATCTATAATCTATGAACCAAATTACAAATCAAGAGCTGAGTATGACTGAGTAGCGACAAGCAACCCTCAGAAATACCCAGCTCTTCTCAGTAATACTCAGCCTTACTCAGTAGTACTCAGCCTTACTCAGCAATACTCAGCAATACTCAGTAGTACTCAGCAATAAAAAAATCTACTCAACCACGACAGAGCCCTTGACATCCTTAAGATAGACAAGCTTTCGAGCATCCGTACCGACAATATCGACCTTGAAATTACGGACATTGAGCCCCTTGACGTATCGTGCAAAGAGTGCAGATGAGGGCAACGCTCCGCCCAAACATTTAAACTCGGGCCAGTGGTGTTTCATCGACTCTAGGTCAAACTCGGGAATATTTTTGCGTGCAGCATCCTCAGCTGTACCGCCACCCGAGATGCGGAAGTGCACATCGCTGATGGTTATATCTTCGATATGGTGCTCAGGGATTCCCGACAACACAAAGCCCGACATCTTGTCCAGCCCCTCGTTGTTGACGATGATGTTCGAGAACTTCATACGCTTGAGGAATTTAAGCTCATCGAGTGTATCTTGCGGTGCATCGACACACGCCCTCTGCTTACAGAAGGTCATAAATACTGGGCGAGGCACGTTGTTCATCACGAGGTTCGAGAAGATCATATCTGAGAGCGATCCACCCTCGTTCTGCTGAATTTTCAATCCAGCATCCTGTATATCGTTGAATGTGCAGTTGCTCACCGTCACTTGGCTAATCTCGCCCATCGACAAAAGCCCGATGCGCAACCCTGCCCACTTGGTCTTGAATACACAATTCGTCACGGTGATACGTTTGCAGGGTTTATCCTCACGAGAGGTCTGCAGACAGATGCAGTCGTCGCTATTGTCGAAGTATGAGTCTGAGACCCTAACATCTTGACAACCATCGAAATCCAATCCGTCACCATTGCGATTCACACGGCTAATGATCCGTATTCCCGAGATCATAATATCGTTACAATAGAGCCACGCCGAAGTCCACGCTGCAGGGTTTTGGAGCGTCAAATCACGCATTGTGATCCTCTCGCAATCCTTGAACCTCAGCAACATAGGTCTGCTCTTGGGGAAGTTTTCGTTGTGACCATTGCCATCGATTGTGCCCGTACCCGTGAAAGCGAAGTTTTGCTGAGCCTCGGCGTAGATAAAGCAGCGGTTCATATGCGCCTCACGTTTGTACATAATCTTGTGAGTATCATCGGGATAAGTCTTAATGTCGGGCGATGCGAGGAGCGTTGTGCCGCCATCGATATGCAGCGTTACATTGCTCTTCATATAGAGTGTGCGAGAGAGATATTGCCCTCCGCCACTCATAAGAACCACGCCGCCACCGCTCTGGCTGCACTCATCGATTGCTCCTTGGATAATCTTGGTGTTGTCTGAGACACCATCGTTCTTGGCACCTAGTGCAGCGATCTCGTAAGTAGCGGCAAGGCTACCCGAAATCGCTGCGATAAGTGCTGTCAACAAAGTAAATATATACTTCATCTCGGTTTGGTTTTGGTTGGTTGGTTTATATTTTTGTGTTTGTGTTTGCTGTGGGTTGCTGAGTAAGGCTGAGTATTACTCAGTAACCCAATAATTCCTAACTCCTAACTATTTGCGTCCTCCCGATGCTTTTTTGCGGTAGAGTTCCCACGCCTCGTGATCTTGGATTTGGTGCGGTGCGTGGTTGTCTTCCCACGATGGTGCGATCATCTCGCTGTTCCACTTCATATACTCCGCTGCCATCTTCTTCACGAGCTCGCCATTGCACGCTGCAATATCGGTCATCTCGATTGGATCTTCCTTAAGGTTGAAGAGCATATAATCCTCTTGATAATAGGTCTTTACAAGTTTGTAATCGCCCATACGGATTGCGTACTCCATACCGCCACACACTCTCCAGCAGAGGCTCTTGTGTGGGTTGCTGCTCTTTTTGCCTGTCAAGTAGGGCACGAGATCGACACCATCCAATGGGTTCTTGTTGTTTGCTGGGTCGAAACCTGCAGCTGTCACAACGGTTGGGAAGATGTCTAGTGACGAGATTGTCTTGTCGTAAGTAGTACCAGCCTGTAGACGACCCTTCCAATAGATCGCAAATGGTGTGCGGATACCTCCGTCAAACATATTGCCCTTGAATGCACGACGTGGATAGTTCATAGCTCGACCTGGATCGCCCGTACCTCCATTGTCGCTGAGGAAGATGATCATCGTGTTGTCCAACTTATTGTTGCGCTCCAACGCTTCCCAAATCTGACCGATTCCATCATCTACAGCCAAGACCATCGCTGCATAAACCGACCTTTGAGCGTTGCTAATGTGCTTAGTTCTATCCAAGTAGCGCTGTGGTGCTTGCAGTGGTGCGTGTGGCGCATTATACGCCAAATAGATATAGAATGGGTTATCTGTCTTGCTTGTCTTGTCGATGAATTCCACCGCCTCACGAGAGAACTCATCGGTCAAATATGTGGTCTTATTATTTTTAATAGGTACGCCATTCTCCTGTACAAACTTCGACTGAGCCATATTTCCTGGTGTGCCCCAAAAGTTGTGACCACCGCCCGAGAATCCATAGAAGTGGTCGAAACCACGATTTTGAGGCCAACGGCTCTCGTGGTCACCCAAGTGCCACTTACCGATTGCGCAAGTTGCGTAGCCCTGCTCCTTCATTACATTAGACATAAGTGTCTCTGTGAGAGGCACTCCAAGCTCCTGCTCAACAGACTCGTCACCGAGGTTACCCTCCGCACCAAAACGCTGCTGATAGCGTCCCGACATAAGTCCGCAACGTGATGGACCTGAGTATGGCGCTGAGATATATGCCTCACTACAGTTCACACCCTCCTCAGCGATACGGTCGATGTGGGGAGTTTTAATATCGAGCGAACCGCCGAAGCCGACATCCATCGAGCCGAGGTCGTCCAGCAATACGATTATCACATTTGGTTTCTCGTTGCTATCTACCGCTGAGAACTCAGCAGTTGCAGCTGGTCGATTGAGAGCCACCGCTGTTACAGCTACTACGCCGACAACTGATGCTCCGATGAAGTATTTACTCGTCACCATTTTTTAAGTAAGTTTAGGTTATGATTCTGATTTGTTCAACAAAGGTAGCTTTTTTTATTAATCTTTTATTATAATTTTCTCTTTTTTTCGTTTTGTCCCCCTCTTTTTCACAATTTTTTTCCGTTGTCGGCGTTGTCGGCTCTGCTGCTCTTGTCGTTGTCGGCTCTGTGGCTCTGTGGCTCTTGTCGTTGTCGGCTCTGTGGCTCTGCTGCTCTTGCCGTTGTCGGCTCTGCTGCTCTTGCCGTTGTCGGCTCTGTGGCTCTGCTGCTCTTGTCGTTGCAGCCCTGCGTGCGCCGTCAAAAAAAAGGGTGACTTTAAATAGTCACCCCTCTTATGTAGAACTTATGTTGTAGCGAACTACTGTGCGAAGCCCTCGTCAGCCATCACAGGTATCTCCATCTTTGCGTAGGTGCCGTCGAGCAGCTTGCCACGGACATCCAACAGAGCTTTGATCGTGTAGTCAACATCCTCAAGGGTGTGCACCGCTGTAGGGATCACACGCAAGATCAACTCGCCCTTAGGGATCACAGGATAGGTTACAATCGAACAGAAGAGGTTGTGGTTCTCACGAAGATCTACAACCAAGTTCGTAGCCTCGGGGATACCACCCTTCATATAGACTGGTGTCACAGGCGACTCCGTTACTCCGATCTCGAAACCATTCTCCTTCAACTTCGACTGCAATGCGTTAGTCACCGTCCACAACTGCTCCAACAACTCAGGGTGAGTGCGGATCATATCGAGGCGCTTCAACGCTCCCATAACCATCGGCATTGGCAACGACTTAGCATAGAGCTGTGAACGCATATTGTAGCGGAAGAAGTTTACGAGCCACTTTGGCGCTGCAACAAATGCACCGATTCCAGCCATCGACTTAGCGAATGTATTGAAGAGTACATCGACCTGATCAGTCACACCAAAGTGGTCAGCCGTACCTTTACCCTCCTTACCCATCGTTCCAAAGCCGTGAGCATCGTCAACCAAAAGGCGGAAGTTGAACTCCTTCTTAAGCTCCACGATCTTAGCCAAAGCACCAAGGTCACCCTTCATACCGAACACTCCCTCAGTGATAACCAACACACCGCCACGCTGTGACTCAGCAAGGTCTGTAGCGTGCTGCAACTGCAGGCGGAGTGAATCCATATCGTTGTGACCATAGACGAAACGCTTTCCGTTGTGCATTCTCAATCCATCGATGATACAGGCGTGAGCCTCAGCATCATAGACCACAACGTCACGAGCCGTAAGCAGGCAGTCGATGATTGAGATCATACCCTGATAACCGAAGTTCAACAAGAAAGCATCCTCCTTGCCGACGAACGCTGCGAGCTCACGCTCCAATTGCTCGTGGTACTTAGTCTGTCCGCTCATCATACGTGCGCCCATTGGTGCAGCCATACCGAAATCAGCTGCTCCCTTAGCATCAGCCTCACGCACCTCTGGGTGGTTAGCCAAGCCGAGGTAGTTGTTCAACGACCAGTTGAGCATCTTCTTACCACGGAAAACCATATGAGGACCCAAATCGCCCTCCAACTTAGGGAATGCGAAGTATCCGTGTGCATAGTTCATATACTGACCGATTGGTCCACCGACGTTTTTCTCTAGGCGATCAAAAATATCTACCATCTTTTTAAGTTTTATAATATTAATAGTTTACATCAAATCACATCAAAATTGAGTATATCAATGCAAAGATATAAAATATAATTCAAAAGTGTTCAGTTTTCGACAAAATGGGTATTAATACTTATTTTAGATCGAGGTAAAAAAAGCCGAGCACCTAACTATTAATCATTACTGTCAAGCCAGCTAAAAGGGAGCTAGCTCCCCCCCTAACCCCTAACCCCTAACCCCTAACCCCTAACCCCTAACCCCTAACCCCTAACTCCTAACTCATAGAGCGTAGCATCTCTATCTCCTCTGCCCAGCGGCTCTCGTCAGGTGTCTCCAGTATCAGCGGAATATCGTCAAAACGCTTGTCACCCATAATATACTCAAAGCAGCGGATGCCGATAGCTCCTTCGCCCAGCGGTGAGTGGCGGTCAACACGACTACCCAACACCTTCATCGCATCGTTGAGGTGCATACCTCGAAGATACTCAAAGCCGACAACCTCGCCAAACTCCGCAAATGTAGCGTCACAAGCCGCCACCGTAGTGAGGTCGTAACCAGCAGCAAAGGTGTGACACGTATCGAGACAGACCCCGACCCTCGTGCGATCCTCCACACGGTCGATGATGTGGCGCAGGTGATAAAACGAAAAGCCCAAATTTGAGCCCTGCCCAGCGGTGTTCTCAATCACGGCCGTAACACCCTTCGTGGCACGCAGAGCGATGTTGATCGACTCAGCAACACGATCCAGAGACTCCTCGATCGAGATCTTACGGAGGTGTGACCCAGGGTGAAAGTTGAGCCTGTCGAGCCCTAGCGCCTCGCAACGAGCCATCTCGTCGGTGAATGCCGTGCGTGACTTTTCGAGCCCATCAGCCTCGGGGTGACCAAGGTTTATGAGGTAACTATCGTGCGGCAAGATCTGTGAGGGTGTAAAGCCGCACTCCTCGCAGCGCTCTCGAAAGCTACTGATCATCGCCTCACTCAGCGGCGGCGAGCTCCACTGGCGTTGGTTCTTGGTGAAGAGTGCAAATGCCGTGGCACCAATGTTGCGAGCGTTATAAGGTGCGTTATCCACACCGCCCGAGCTGCTTACGTGTGCTCCAATATATTTCATAATCTCTAAAATTTAATAATTTTGCCCTACAAAGGTAGCGATTTCGCAAATTATTTCATACATTTGTGTTAAATTTAATTCGTGCAACGATGAAACAAATAAAATACCAAATATTAACGTTGGTGGCAGCGCTGCTCTGCACAACAGCAACTCAAGCCGCAACACCCGAGGCGGAGCTCACTGAGCGCCAAAAGATCCGTAAGGAGCGCAACTATCTGGAGATCACAGGCGGACTGCAGGGTGGTTTGACGGCACTCAATGAGGCGTGGATCGAGACATCGGGCGGCGATAACTCCATCACACTGCTCACTTCGTTGGCGCTGAAACACATCTACACTAAGGATAAATTCTCACTGCAGACGCTCTTCAACGCCAACTTTGGCTACTATCGTGTGACGCTCGAAAATGAACTTGCCGATGGATCGATCGAGCGAGACCCTGTGTGGTACAAAAATCAGGATGAGTTCCAGATCGACATCACACCATCATATAAGGCGACCGAGAATTGGAGCTACGGTTCTTCGGTTAAGTTCCGTAGCCAATTTGCAAATGGTTATGTGTCGAGCGCTTCACAGGAGAGCTACAACCTTAAGAGCTCATTTATGTCGCCTGGTTATCTCGACCTATCGCTCGGTATGATCTACAACAGCCCAAACAAGTCGTTGCCGTTTGTTGTGACGCTCTCGCCTTTGGCGATGAGTGCGACCTATGTGACGAGTGCTGAGGTTAAGGAGAATGCGCAATATGACTATCTAATCCACACGGGCGGTGTTGCCTACAGCAAGGCGTATGGTGTTGATCCCTCAAAATCATCATATTATGAGGGTGGTTCATCTATTCAGATTGCGTTTGACAGGAAGTTTGGCAAGGGCGATTTCTTGCGCTACGTAACTACGCTGCACTCATTTTACGGCTGGATGACACAGATCGCTAACGACAATACGTACGGCACGGAGGAGGCTTACAACAAGGCGTTTGCCGAGTGGGAGGCGAGTTCAAATGGGGCGAATGAGCCGAGATTGTCGGTGCGCCCAACGGTGCGATGGGAGAATAGAATCGACATCAAGGCATCGAAGCTGCTCACCACTACGCTCAATTTCCAGATGTATTACAACCGATCACAATGTTTCGATTGGCAAAATCAGACGCTGCTCACTGTGGGGCTAGCTTACACTTTTGCTAATAAGAAGGAGTAAGGCTGAGTAATACTGAGTAAGGCTGAGTAATACTGAGTAAGGCTGAGTAATACTGAGTAAGGCTGAGTAATACTGAGTAAGGCTGAGTAATACTGAGTAAGGCTGAGTAAGGCTGAGTAATACTGAGTAAGGCTGAGTAATACTGAGTAAGGCTGAGTAATACTGAGTAAGGCTAAGCAATACTTAGACTTACTCAGAAACAACCCAAACAACCCAAACAACCCAAATAAAAATGTCCAAGACAAAGATTTTCCGAAATATAACCCTAACCCTATCGGCTCTATTCTGTATATTGCTAGGGGTGATAGTGGGTGGCTACCTAATGCGCAACACTCAGCAGCAACAGATCGTGGAGTTACTACGCAATGGAGGTGAGGCTGTCGGCAGTAATGGATTGAGTAACAATAAGATAAACACAACGATCTCGCTCATAAATCGCTACTACGTAGATTCGGTGAAGATCGACACACTGATCGAGGGTCTGATGCCAAAGCTCATTGAGCGGCTCGATCCACACTCGGCGTATATCCCTGCGAAGGATCTGCAGCGTGTGAATGAGTCGTTGGATGGGGAGTTTGACGGCATCGGTGTGGTCTTTAATATGTCGACCGATACGGTTATCGTCCTCAATGTGATCCCCTCGGGTCCGAGTGCAAAGGCGGGAATCTTGGCGAGAGATCGCATCGTTAAGATCAATGATTCGTTGGTTGCAGGGCGCAAGGTGCGACAGGACAGCATCGTGGGTAAGTTGCGTGGCAAGCGTAATACGAAGGTTAAGTTGGGTATCGAACGTGCAGGTATTGAGGGGATTGTAGATATTGTTGTGACACGTGATAAGATCACCGTCCATAGCGTTGGAGCGTCGTTGATACTTGAAGATTCGGTGGGTTATATCAATCTGCAGCAGTTTGCTCGCACGACATACGCCGAGTTTATCGATGAGGTGAATAAGCTCTTGGCGTTGGGGATGAAGTCGTTGATGCTCGATTTGAGGGGCAACCCTGGTGGCTTTATGGATCAGGCGATATTGATCGCTAATGAGTTCCTGCCGAAGGGTAGCTTGATTGTCTACACCGAGGATCGTGAGGGTCGACAGCAGAGGGAGTACAACACCGAGGATGGACAGCTACAGTCGTTGCCGCTCGTTGTGCTGATTGATGAGGGTAGTGCCTCATCGAGCGAGATTGTGGCTGGGGCGCTGCAGGATAATGACCGAGGCACGATTGTAGGGCGGAGGTCGTACGGTAAGGGGTTGGTGCAGAGACAGATACCGTTTAATGATGGCTCGGCAATGCGTCTCACGATAGCTCGTTACTACACACCGACAGGTCGATCAATTCAGAAACCCTACTCCAATGGTGCAGGTGAGGAGTATGAGAAGGAGATCATACGCCGCATTGAGCATAAGGAGCTATTCACAGCGGACAGCATCTCGTTTGTCGACTCGTTGCGATTCACTACGCCAAAGGGTCGCACGGTCTATGGAGGTGGCGGAATTATGCCTGACGTGTTTGTGCCGTTGAATCAGGAGAAGTTGCCTAAATTCTTCGTTGAGGTTGTGGGGCGTAATATATTATATAGGTACACGATCAAGTATTCGGATCGTCATAGGGATGAGTTGGCGGCGATTGAGACACTGGAGGATCTGGATCGATACTTCGAGAGTGATAGCCGCTTGGTCGATGGTTTTATAGCTCACGCAAAGCGCAAGGGTGTCGAGGAGGATGACTCTATAGATGCCTCTAGGGAGCTGATCGAGAGACAGTTGCGAGCGTTGATTGGTCGCAACACGATGCTTGAGGAGAATGGTTATATGATGAATATCTATCCGATCGATGACACGGTGCTCCGTGGTTTGGAGGAGCTGCGCAAGTAGGGCGCTGCTCTCTTTCGCTGAGTATTTACTGAGTAAGGCTGAGTAAGGCTGGGTAAGGCTGAGTAAGGCTGAGTAAGGCTGAGTAAGGCTGAGTAGGGCTGAGTAGGGCTGAGCTCTCAGCTGTACTCAGCCTTACTCAGTAATACTCAGTAATACTCAGTAATACTCAGTAATACTCAGAAAATACTCAGAACTACTCAGCAAAAAAAAGACCCCCAAAAAAAGGAGGTCTTAGAAAAAAACAAGTAAAAAAACTTACTCAGCAGGTGTCTCAGTAGCAGCCTGTGGGATCTCAAGTGACTGCTGCTGTTGCTGCTGCATCTGCTGCATAATAGCGTTAGCATCCTCGTTCAACACCGATGTGCTGCTCTGTGATCCATCGATCACAACGGTTGCCAATAGGCTTAGAGCCAAGATTGCGCCAGCCATTGCCCACGTAAACTTCTCCAAGAAGTCGCTAGTTTGGCGAACACCCATCACCTGATTTGATGCGCCGAAGTTAGCGGCCATACCGCTCTTTGGGCTCTGAACCAACACTGCCAAGATCATCAAGACACAGGCAACAAGGATCAAGCCGATACAAATTGTATATAACATTTTATTAACTATTTAATTATTATTTCCTCTATTTCTATCGATTTTATCGATTTGCTCCGCAAAGTAAACACTTTTTTCTGAATATAACAAAAATAATCGGTTATAAATCTCTTTTGCCTCATCAAAGAGCCCCTGACTGAGGTATATTGCCGCCAACTCCTCGCTCGAAGCGTCATCGGCAAAGTTGTGTAGCTCGCTCATTTCGACCTCTTGCCACACCTCTTTTTTGTTGCTCTGCTCATCGGTTGGCTCACACTCGGCAACGATCCGTAGATCCTTTAGTCCCAAAAATTTGTCTATCAAATCGCTCGCCTCGCCACCCAATCTGTCGCCACCCAATTCGCTACTCCCCAATCTGTCGCCACCCAATTCGCTACTCCCCAATCTGTCGCCACCCAATGCAGTGTCGCCACTTGACGATGAGGCTATTGCAGCCATTATATCGCCCATCGCCAGCTGTGGTTGCGCCTCGTCCGTCCTCTTCACGTCCGCCTCCTTCTCTCGCTCCGCCCCCTGGTCCTCGGCAAATAGGCTTGTGAGCAGCGCAAAGTCGACACTCTCGCTCTGAGCCACAGCCTCGGGGTGGTTGAGCACAAGCAGCTCGGTGATGGCGCTAACCCCCTCGCCTGCAGTCTCTTGCCACAGAGCGATATGGTTTGGAAGATACCACGCTGCCTCTATATTGCCGCTGTTCATCGTTACCAATTTGATGCCGAAGCCATAAATATATCGGTCACGATTTGATCCAATATTGTTGTGATGAGTTCGCCCTCAACCTCGGTCAAGAGGCGTGATGCGTCGTAATCGGAGAATGCTGAGAAGCTCTTGCTGAATGATGACTTCTCGTCCAGAGCGTTGGTGAATCGCACCCGAACGGTTATCGTTAGGCGGTTGAGCGTACCGTAGTCGTTTGTTGTTCCAGCCGCTACAGATGCTGTTGTCGAGGTGTAGTTTGTGATCTCGCCCTCGAATGCGAAGTCGCCACCGCTCGACACTTCACGTAGCGATGTACGGCGCAAGTAGATCTGCTTAAGTGCGTCGGTCATCTCTGAGGAGAGGATCGGGGTCACCATCGTGGCGTTATTGGGGAAGTAAGCGACCGAGAAGGTCTTTGCATCGGCAGGAATAGATGCTCCCGAGAGGCTGTAACCCACCTTATAGCCGCACGATGTCAGCGACACACTTAGCGCCACTAGCGCCACTAGGGCGCAAAATATTTTATGAAACGATCTCAATTTATAATCTCTAATTTTCTAATTTATAACCAATAAACAACTTTTAACCACTAACTTCTAAACTATCAAGCCAAAGCTAAAAGGGAGCTAGCTCCCTTCAATGCCGAGCTCCTTGATGCGTCTGTATAGTGTCCTTTCCGACATAAAGAGCTCCGCTGCCGCATCACGTCTCCGCCCATTGTGTCGCTTTAATACCCTGATTATCAACTCCCTCTGCATATCCGCTTTGGTCATCTCTCGCTCCTCTACAACCTCTTCGGCATAACCCTCATTGTCGGTCGATGCTGTAGATATGATACCCACCAACGGCTGCTCGTGAGGCGGTAACGCTGGGGTCGTTGGGGTCGTTTGTGTCGTTGGTGTCACCTGCATAGCCGTTGCGCTAACCGCTGAGGCGTAACCATCGTTGGGCAAGAGCTGTGCCACCATACGGCGCAACTCACCAATCTCGCTGCGCATATCGAAGAGCACTTTGTATAATAACTCACGCTCCGAGCTGTAACCATCGCCCGAACCTTGCCCCGATCCGCTGCCCATTGTGCCGCTGCTCACTAAGTTAGAGCCCATCGCTAAGGGTTCGGGCAGGTAGCCCTGCAGTATCTCAGCTGTGATCATTCGAGCGCTCTCGACAGCCGAGATCTGCTCCGCTACATTCTTGAGCTGACGGATGTTTCCACGCCAATAATAACCCTCCAAAAGAGCCCGAGCCGAGGGGTCGAGCGTGATGGATGGCATCCTGTATTTAGTCGCTACATCGGCACAGAACTTTCTGAACAGGAGAAATATATCCTCCCTCCGCTCACGAAGTGCAGGGACACTAATCGGTACAGTGCCAAGCCTATAGAATAGATCTTCACGGAACTCACCCCGAGCGATCGCCTCCTCTAGCCGCACATTTGTTGCCGCCACGATTCTTACGTTTGTCTTAAGCACCTTAGTCGACCCAACCCTCAGAAACTCACCGCTTTGCAGCACCCTGAGCAGTCGCACCTGTGTCGGCAGAGGCAGCTCACCCACCTCATCCAAAAAGATCGTTCCGCCATCAGCCTCCTCAAAGTAACCCCTCCGCATATCGATCGCCCCCGTGAACGCACCCTTCTCGTGTCCGAAGAGCTCCGAGTCGATCGTTCCCTCGGGAATTGCGCCACAATTCACCGCAATATATTTGTTGTGTTTGCGAGCCGAGTGGCTGTGTATCACCTGCGGAAAGAACTCTTTACCCACACCGCTCTCGCCACTAACCAACACCGTGAGGTCGGTCGGTGCAACACGCAACGCCACCTCCAGAGCCCTATTCATAAGCTCCGAATTACCGACGATACCAAAGCGCTGCTTTATGCTGTTTAATTCCATAATCTCTCAAAAAGTCTCACACCTCGCTCCATCCAACTATCAACGGGCTCACCGAAGGAGATGTTGCCCAAAAGCCACTCAACAAACACGCCGTAAAGTACTGCACCAATGGCGAGAATGAGCGCAATAATAGCCGCCACGATCCACCAATCGAGACCACCACCCGAGCGGCTCGACACCTCTGAATACTCTCTTTGGTCGTTTGGCTGCTCCTCATCTTTGCTGTATAGATCCTCTATTGTTTGGGCTCTTTCGGTTTGTGCCTTAGTCTTAGCCTTAGCCTTAGTCTTAGCCTTAGCCTTAGTCTCAACCTCTGTCTCTGTCTCTGTCTCTGTCTCTGTCTCTGTCTCTGTCTCTGTCTCTGTCTCAGCCGTTTCGTTAGTCTCTGTAGCCTCGGTGATCTCTACATCTTCAGTCGCCTCAACACTCTCGGTAGCCTCAGCTGATTCAATGGTTTCACACTCCTCAGCACACTCTTCGCTAGCCGCTGGGTCGAAAGTAAATATAAGCGTCCGCCCATCCTCAGAGCTTATATAACCCAAGTGAGGGAGCGTAAAGGTCTCACCGCACTCCATCGAGTGGCGAACATCAAAGACAAAGCGGTCGACAAAGATCGCTGCCTCCAACTCACTCATCTCGCCGCCCTTGCTGCCCTCACCGCCCTTGCTGCCCTCACCGCCCTTGCTGCCCTCACCGCCCTTGCTGCCCTCACCGCCCTCGCTGAGCAGACCACGCAACACCCCATCGTCACCCTTCATAAACTCCGAAAAGAGTAGCGGCGTGTCGTCACCCTTCGAGAGAAATGTACCGAGGGCGGGCACCGTGATGCGGCGATTGGTCTGTAGATAGTCAAATATAATCTTTGTCAGTATCATAATCGTATGATTGATTTCTGCAAAAATAGCTTATTTTTTGCAGAATTGAAACTATATCGCTCTTTTTTTTCACACGCCTGTAGCGAATCTTCACACGCCAGCAGCGAATCTTCACACGCCTGTAGCGAAAAAAAAGTGGAGGATGTGTTGCAAAATCGAAAAAATATATATATCTTGTTGCAACTAACGTAAAACAGGAGACTATGAACAGAGAGATTGAAATCATCCAGATCAACATCTCGGGTGAGGATCGCCCCGGTGTGACATCGACATTAACAGAGATACTCGGGCGTTACGATGCCTTTATCCTCGATATTGGTCAGTCGACTATCCACCACTCGTTGGCGATGGGTATCCTCTTCCAGACCACTGCCGATAGGTCGGGCAACATTATGAAAGAGCTGCTCTTTAGCGCCTCTCGAATGGGTATCAGTATCCGATTCACGCCCGTCACTGCTGAGCAGTACAACACGTGGGTTGGTGGGCAAGGCAAGAACCGCTACATCATTACGCTGCTCGGGCGGCGTATCACAGCGTCGCACATCGCCAAGGTCTCGGGGGCGATCTCGGAGCAAGATCTCAACATCGATGATATAGTTCGACTAACGGGTCGTGTGCCGCTCGATGAGGGGGCTCGCCAACCGAAGTCCTGTATCGAGTTCTCGTTGAGGGGTAATATTCCCGACCGAGATCTGTTGCAGAATCGTTTCTTTGAGCTTTCGGAGGAGGGTATCGATGTCTCGTTCCAGGAGGATAACCTCTACCGCCGCTGCCGCAGGTTGATCTGTTTCGATATGGATTCAACGCTTATCGAGACTGAGGTTATCGATGAGCTTGCGGAGAGGGCTGGCGTAGGCGCTGAGGTGAGGGCGATCACTGAGGCAGCGATGCGTGGCGAGATCGACTTCAAGGAGAGCTTCACACGGCGTGTAGGTATGCTTAAGGGGCTGGATGTGAGCGTGATGGAGGAGATCGCTCAGAACTTGCCGATCACCGAGGGTGTGGAGCGAATGATGAAGATACTCAAACGTGTCGGTTACAAGACAGCGATTCTTTCGGGAGGATTCACATACTTCGGTGCATACCTCAAGCGTAAATATGGATTTGATTATGTCTATGCAAATGAGCTCGAAATAGAGGATGGAAAGCTCACGGGACGATATTTGGGTCAGATCGTTGATGGCGCTCGCAAGGCTGAGTTGCTGCATCTGTTGTGTCAATTTGAGGATATAAATATTGCGCAGTCGATCGCTGTGGGTGATGGCGCAAATGACCTGCTGATGCTCAACGTCGCTGGTTTGGGTATAGCTTTCCACGCTAAGCCTAAGGTTAAGGAGAGCGCTAAGCAGTCGATTTCGACCATCGGTTTGGATGGAATATTATACTTCGTGGGGCTCAAAGATTCGCTGGTTGATGCCTAAGTTTCACACGGTTTTCGGGACGGTGACACGGGCGGTTTTCGGGGCGGTGACACGGGCGGTTTTCGGGGCGGTGACACGGGCGGTTTTCGGGGCGGTGACACGGGTTTTACTCACTTGTGTTGCCGCTCTTGTTGTGTCGGGTTGTTACGATCAGTTTGGCGAAATCGAGGTCTCGGAGGGTGAGGATCTTACGGTCAATATAACCATCAAGGAGCTGCAGACGAAGATGGCGGCGAGCGGTTATGTAGATATAGATCAAGATATTAGGGTGCGTGGTTACGTCTCGGCACACGATAAGGGTGGCAACTTTTACAAATGTTTTGCGATCGAGAGTGGCGGCTATGGGTTGGAGATTCTGGAGGGGCTCACCGACTCTTATGTTCGGCATCAGCTGGGTGCGGAGATCGTTGTGCAGCTCGATGGGTTGCGGCTCAGTCGAAGTCGTGGCGTGGTGCAGGTGGGTGTTGCAGCGGCGGAGAGTAGCTATTATGACCTCGACTATATCGGGCACGAATATATTGTGGATCAGTACATTACAAACACGGGCTACACCGAAGAGGTCGAGCCACGTGAGTTCACACTCGCTGAGTTGGCGGCCGATCCTGAGCTGGCGACCGAGTTGTGTGGCTCGCTCATAAAGGTGACGGGGCTGAGGTACTACACAACCGATGAGGATGATGACGGGTTGTGGAGTGGCGAGCGGTGTTTCATAGATGCTGCAGATCCGCTCTTTGAAGATACTCCCGAGGCGACAATCTATTGTTATACAAGTGATTATGCAGCATTCAGTGCTCAGTCGATCCCAACCGAGATGGGCTCGATAACGGGTATTCTACAGGGCGATGATGTAACGGGAGGCGAGGGTTACGAGATGTTGATAAAGCCAAGAGATAATAGCGATTTTAATTTTTAGAGGTGAGCAGATGGGCGAGTGTTGTGAACTCTGCGAAAAAAGTTATATATTTGCACTATGATTGATCGTGAAACGGTAGACAGAATCTACGCCGCTGCAAATATTGTTGATATAATCAATGACTATGTGACCCTCAAAAAGAAGGGGGTTAACTATCAGGCGTGCTGTCCGTTTCACAACGAAAAGACCCCATCGTTTGTGGTCTCACCCACAAAGAATCTCTTTAGATGTTTCGGCTGCGGCAAGAGCGGTAACGCCATAACATTCATTATGCAGCACGAGTCGATGAGTTATCCCGAGGCGCTGAAGTTGGTCGCTAAGAGGTACGGCATCGAGGTGAAGGAGCGGGAGCAGAGCGCTGAGGAGATCGCCCGTAATGATGATCGTGAAAGTATGTTTGCCCTCAATGCGTGGGCGCTGGATTACTTCTCTAACTATCTGAATAACAGCGATGAGGGTCAGAGTGTTGGGCTCTCATACTTCCGTCAAAAGAGAGGTTTCTCAGATGAGACGATAGGGCGTTTTGCGCTGGGTTTCTGTCCATCTAAGGGCGACACAATGTCTCGTGTGGCACGTGAGGCTGGTTATAAGGCGGCGTATCTTGTCTCGACAGGTTTGTCGCTTGAAAGGGAGTCGGACAGATCTCTCTACGATCGGTTTCGGGATCGGGTGATCTTTCCTGTGCATAATATCTCGGGGCGCATCGTGGCGTTCGGAGGGCGTACACTTCGTACCGACAAAAAGGTGGCGAAGTATCAAAACTCACCCGAGAGTGAGATCTACAGCAAGAAGCGTGAGATCTATGGACTATTCTTCGCTAAGAAGGCGATACAGCAGCAGGATGCAGTAATTATGGTGGAGGGTTACACCGATGTGATCTCGATGCACCAAGCTGGAATTGAGAATGTTGTATCGTCATCGGGAACATCGTTGACGGTGGATCAGGTGCGGCAGCTGAGCCGATTCACTCGCAACATCACGATCATTTATGATGGCGATGCAGCGGGTGTCAAGGCGGCGATCAGGGGAATCGATATTGTGCTGAAGGAGGGGATGAATGTGCGCATTGTCTCGCTGCCTGTGGAGCACGATCCCGACTCATTTGCTCGGGCGCACACCGCTAAGGAGGTGCAGGATTATATTCAATCTCGACAGGAGGATTTCTTGTCGTTTAAGGCGAAGTTGCTGTTGCGTGAGTCGCAGAGTGACCCCAATCGGAGGGCTGAGGTTGTGGGTGAGATGGTTGAGTCTATTTCGCAGATTCCCGATGCAATTCGCCGTGCGATCTTCGCTAAGGAGTGCGCCAAGATTATGGATATTGATGAGGCGATTCTGCTCTCGGAGATAGGGCGAAAGCTCAGCTCGTTGCGCACGGGGCGCTATGGATCGGGACGTGGCGGTGAGACGAGACAACAGAGTGTGAGGGGTGCAACGGGAGCATCGGGGTGGCAAGGAGCGCAAGGTTCTCAAGGCTTTCAAGGTTCTCAAGGTTCTCAAGGTTCTCAAGGTTCTCAAGGTTCTCAAGGTTCTCAACGATACAGCCAATCGACAGTGTCGCAACAGGGGGGCTTTGTGCCGCCACCTGATGATCTCTTTGTGGATGATCTTCCGATGGAGGGGGGCGGTGCTCCCGTCAATGGTTCGGTGCGAGCTGTTCCGTTGGTGTTGAGTGCAGGGAGTAATATCGAGGTGTTGGAGCGTGAGGTTTTGAAGTATCTGTTGCGCAGTGGACATCTAAATCTGGTCTTGATGGATGGCGAAGGGGTTGAGGAGAATGTCGCTGAGGCAATATTCACTGAGTTGGCTGATGTGAGTGACGAGGGTGATGATGGGGTGATAGCCATCAGCTTTGAGAATGAGACGAATAATAAGATTCTGCAGCTTTATCACTCGGAGTGGGAGCGATTGGGCGTTGGTGTCGAGGTGCCGACAGCTAAGTTTTTGGAGGCGGACGACCCTGAGTTGTGCAATCGGACGGTCGACATAATGACCGATGGAGATAACTATGTGCCTAGCTCGATGTGGCGACTTCCCGATAGTGAGCGGCGTGAGTTGAGCCTACTCGCTATAGGTTTGATGAAGGCGATGATGCTCTACAAATCGAAGGTGTTGGAGCGCAACATCGAGGCGATGGATCTAAAGCTTCGCAGCGAGAGCAACGTTGATAAACAGATGGAGATCCTCCAAGATCTGAAACGTCTAAACGATGTAAAGGTTGATCTTGCGCACCGTCTAAAGCGAACTATCTTGTAGCCTCGCAACCTCGCAACCTCGCAACCTCTTGCCGCAGCCCACGCCTCGATCGCTGGGCAAAAACTCCTAACTCCTAACTAAAGAGCGAGAGCGGTCAGCCGAACCAAGGCTGCCGCTCTCAATGTTGGAGGGTTGATCTCGAATCACTAAAAACCACTAAAATGAATGAAATCCATCTAAAAAATCACCTAAAAACCAATCTTTAAAAACCCGTAAATTTAGCTGTCCCTCCAATACTTTTATTGTTCACTGCAAATGTATAGATTTTTTTTGGATAGCTATGCGTTAAATGATGCATTTTATAAAACAAATGTATCATTTGCCTGTAAATGCACCTCTACTCCTAACTCCTAACTATTGATGAACTCCATAACAACGTCACGAGCCTGCTCGTTTACAGGTATATATTGCTTGCCAAAGATTATCGATGTGCGCTCCATTAAACGTACCTCATAGAGGTTGACGATAAATGAGCGGTGCACCTTGATGAATTGATTCTGAGGCAATTTTTCGTGTATGCTGCCGAGCGTGCCGTGCACCTTCACTACGCTGCCATCCTTGAGGTTGATCTCGAAGTACTCTCTCTTGGATTCGATGTAGAGTATCTCATCGAAGTTGACCCGTACAGATCTGCTCTCCGAACGCAAAAATGTAAAGCCTCGATCGGTGCGCTCCTCAGCGCTACGGTTGAAGTATCGATTGTGCACCTTTTCGACCGATTTGAGGAATGTAGCGTAAGAGAGTGGTTTGAGCAGATAGTCCGCTGCATCGAGCGCAAAGCCCTCCACAGCGTATTCACGATAGGCGGTGACGAAGATAACCTTGACACCATAGGGGAGCGCCTCAACAAACTCAAGACCCGAGAGGCGAGGCATATTTATATCGACAAAGAGCAGATCGATAGTGTTCTTACGAAGAAAAGCGAGCGCCTGTGTAGCTGAATCGAAGCTGCCTCGGAGCTCCAAAATCGGTGTTTCGGTTACATATTGGCTGATCTGTCTAAGCGCCAATGGTTCATCGTCAATTACAATGCAAGTGATCATATTGTGGGGATTTTTAAGTTTACATAATAGTTCGCCTCGGTCTCGATGATGTTGAGGCTGAATCTCTCGCCATAGAGGAGCTCTAATCGTTTTCGAGCGTTTGCGATTCCGAGCCCGTGTTGCTGCTGCTTAACGTTGTGTTGGTGGTTTGTGTTGAGTATCGATAGCTCGATAGTGTTCTCACAGAGGCTGAGCGAGATCTTTATAAACGATTCACTTTCGTAGTCGACACCATACTTAAATGCGTTCTCAATGAAGTTGAGAAAGATGAGTGGCGGTATCTGCACCTTTGTGCCGTCACCTATGCAGTTCACCGAGATCTCGACCCGCTTTGGGTATCTCAGCCGCATTAGATTTGTGTAGCTATTTATGAAGTCGATCTCACGCTGTAGCGGGACGAGCTGTTTGTTTGAGCAGTCGTAGAGCAGGTAGCTCATTAGCTCCGAGAGCTCGATGATCGTCTGTTTGGCTCTCGGGGCATCGATGTCGACCAGAGCGTGGATGTTGTTGAGGGTGTTCATAAAGAAGTGAGGGCTCACTTGGCTCTGGAGGTTGGCTAGTTGTGTGGCTATCGCCGAGCGTTTAGCCTCGGTCTCACGCTGCTGCGCTATGAGCCACTTAGAGGCGATGGCGAGCCCCATATCGAGCCCCACAACGATAGTCGTGAGGATCAACACCGAGATGTCGGGCGGAATCACAGCTGTAGAGCTAGGCTTACCCATTGGCGGCATCGGGCGAGGTGGGGCTGAGTGGTGCGGCTGATAAGAGCGTTGCGGCATCATCGATTCAAACCCATCGGTGAGAGAGTGGGCGAGAGGGTTGTCATCGCTAAAGAGCGAGATGATGACATTGACAACATCAAACTGCAAAACCGCCACCGCCACCACCGAGATGAGCAGCAGCAATGCAGCAGCGTAGTGGAGATATTGACGAGCGAAAAAGAGCCGCTCCATCAACAAAAATCGATTCACTAAAAAGACCACAGCAATAACGATATACTCCGCCCACATAACGTGCACGGCTCGCCACCTGAGGCTATCCTCCTCCATAAAAAGTAACGGTGCAGATATGGCGAGCGCCCACAGCAAGATGATTGCTGTGTACTCCGTGATCTTTATCTTTCGCTCTAGTGTCATACTCTTCTTGCGGTCAATACAAACCTAGGTTTTGGATATGAGAATCTTATCCAAAACTTAGGTTATAACGTGTACAAATATAATAAATTTCAGCGAACTCATCGCCACGAATTGGTTATTAAATAGGGTAATAATTGTTTTACACTACTTAAGTAGTGTAAAACAATTATTACCCTACTTATTTTATCTCACGCACAAGTCGCACGAGGTTGAGGTATCGCTCCTCGCCCCCCTCTACAGGTGTGCCGTTATTTGCCTTGGAGTCAAATCTCACAGCGCCTGCACCGTGGAAATCCTTACCCTGATTATTCACCGCACGACCAAAGGCTACGTACCACGCAAAGTAGTGTGGGCGACCCTTTGTGAAGCAGGCTGAGGTCGATGTCCAGTAGTAACCGTAGTCATCATCACCAGCCTCATTCACCATCGGTGTGCAGCTAAATATTGGGTCGATCGCCGCCTCTACACCTCGGCTGCTTGGGGCACGTGAGTAGTCAACGATGCTCTGTAGCTCTTTGACGTTGGGCAATCGCCAATCGCTGTAGCCAGCCAATGTAGATGCCTCGCCGTAGGGAAGCGCTGTGATCCACTCCACGCCCTCGCCATTGTCGCTTTGAGCCCACATCAAACCCGTAGCTAGATCAGAGATTGTTCCATCGCCATTCACTACAAATTTGTTTACGCCATACACCTCGCCACGCACCGCTCGCACCTGCTTAGCCATCGGGTTGCCCATCGGACGACCACCGCCCTGACCACCGCCCTGACCGCCGCCCTGTGGAGGACGACCGCCACCCTGAGCCATTTGACCGCCCTGACCGCCCTGACCGCCCTGTGGTGGGCGACCACCTTGACCACCTTGACCACCCTGTGGAGGGCGACCACCCTGCGTCATTTGACCATCGCCACCACCCTGCGGAGGACGACCACCCTGCTGTGGACGACCACCCTCGCCACGCTCTCCACCAGCTGGATACGCCTTGATGTGACCCGTCACGTGGTTCACACCAAAGGCGGCGTTGTCACGTCCCTGTGCCGTCTCGCCAACATACTTATTGTCTGCCCAATACTGCTGATCCTTGGAGATGATGTCGCCAGCTAACGAGAATACTTTGAGGTCGAGATAGGGCCAACCCTCCTCAAAGTTACTGATCGAGAAGAGCTCCTTAAGGGTTGGCAATCGCCAGTCGTCATAGCCGCCCAACTCCAAGTTTTCGCAATACTCCTTTGCCTGTTGCCACGTTGTGCCCTCGGCTGGAGGTATCTGTTGCCACATCAACCCTGTGCCGAGATCACTCACCGTGCCGTTGCCATTCACCTTGAATGACATCTTGTTGCCGCTCAGGTAGTTGCCGTCCTGCCCATAGAGTTTGTCGCCCTCTTTGAGCTTTTTCATCACTCGACCCTGCTCATCGTAGCAGATGGTCTGTCCCGTTGCACTTATCGGGTAGCTCAGCGGCTGTGAGTAGCCACTCAGTGTAGTCGCCACGAGAGCGATTGCTAGTAATCTCTTCATTTATATTATTTTAAGTAGTTATTAACATAAGTGTTTCGGGTCTGGGCGTGGGTTTTGAGATTGTCCACTGCATCGTCGAAGTCGCTGCTGCGCTCTAGGAATGTGCGTCCGC
Organism: Rikenellaceae bacterium; assembly: GCA_047174325.1. Classification (GTDB taxonomy): domain Bacteria; phylum Bacteroidota; class Bacteroidia; order Bacteroidales; family Rikenellaceae; genus Alistipes. The sequence continues at coordinate 73,030 of JBCQUE010000005.1, forward strand.
TCTGCTCGGCGTAGGCGTACTCTTTGAGCAGGTTGTAATACTCGGTGTATAGGCTCTGTAGGTCGGCTGTTATGAATACTTCGTCTGCGAACTTTTGGAGGTAACTTTCGTAGAGGGCTTGATACTCCGACACAGCGTAAATATATTTTATAAGAGGCCACGAGCTGCTCACGCTCCCCATCTTGTTCATCTCGATGGGTGACTTCTCGCCCGAACCCGATTGGAACGCCTCATTGTTGTCCCACGGAATCCACGTCAGTAGTCCGTTTTCGGGGTTGTTGTAGAGGAAGTAGTTGTGTGTCATATTTCCGTAGGTGTCCCAATTCTGTATCACAGCGTTTGCCGCCATCCATCTGAGGAAGCTGTCGACACAGAAAACACTCTCTAGGCGGTTGCACCACGTGGCGCTATCGCTCGTTCTATCGCTGCTGTTTACAGCATCATATAGCGCCTTTACATCGCTGTAGTCGGGCGATGAGGTGTTGGTTTTGAGATAAAATTCGCTTGTGTCGTACGTCCCCGATTTAAAGCTTGCTGCATCGCCATCGGGTTTGTAGAGGTTGCCCGAACCGCTGCTGAATTGGGTGTCGATTACGGTGTCGTCAACCTCCTCAACGATGGTGTAGATGCCGTAATACTCAAATCCCGACCCCGTGTCGATGTTCACAGCACAGAATCGTGTGCGGGCAGAAGCCAAGCCAAACGCTCGAAAGAGATCCGCTCCAACCTTCTCTCGCATCAACGACTCATCATCATAGTTGTTGTTGAGGTTGAGCTGCTTGAACCCGTAGAAGCGTTGGTTAGTTAAAGCAGGAAAGTCATCTTCGTACTGGTCAAAATCCAGCTTGAGAGATAGTTTGCGGTTTCCCGATGAGTATGTTTGGCTTAGGCTCGAATTGCCCTTGAATCGAACACCGACTTCGTACCAATCTGTGTCGCCAAGGGTGACGGTGCAGGGTTGCCACAGCGGTGTGTAGTCCGATTCAGAACTATTTATATATCTATAATTGGTGGCAAGATCGCTCAGCATCGAACTCCAAGACGATGAACTAATAATAATGTTGAGCTCCATAACCTCGCCCTCGGCAAAGACCACCGTATAGTTGGGCTCAACAGCATTGCTGTGTGTCTCTTTGCTCCACGATGGGTACGTTTCGAGGTCGACTAGCGATTCATCATAATCCTCATCATCGTTGTCGTATGCGTCACTCTCGATGTAATCGACATTGCGGCAGCCCACCATAGCCGTAAGCAGCAGCAGCGTTGAGAGACCGTACAGCGAAAGTCTATGTAGTGAAAGTTTCATAATCTAAAGGGGGCTTATAATAATTCCCCGATTTTAATTTTCGGTTAATAATTGCCCATTTTTGATTTTGCAAAAGTGGGTTGTAGTGGCTCTACCACCTAATTTTTGTGAAATCAAAAAGGGGTGGTTAGTAGCCTAAAAGTAATTTGGGGAATTATTAGAAGTCCCCTAAAATTTATGTCCGTAGCCAACGCTAAAGATGTTGTTGTTTTGATACTCTAGGCAGTGGAGTTCAAATTTGTAGTCGAAATTTATAGACGACTGCTTGTTGATCTTAAGGTCGAAACCTGTCGAGTAGCGCATCTTATATAATATCGCTCCACTCGCCCCATCGCCAAGCTGTTGAAACGCCTCGATCGATGCTGTGGGGGTGATCCTGCACTTGCGTATGTTGTAGTCGACCTTTGCACGATACCTCATAAATCGCTCATCATCGATGCTCTCATCGGCAAAATTGTTGTATCTCAGGCGAAATGATGGGGTGAAGCGCCCGAACTTCTCTTTGTAGGTTACGTCGAATGCGTAGCGGTGAAAGAGCTCCGATTCATACTCGCCCGTGCCGAATAGTCCGCTATTGTAACCCACGGAAGTTGTCGTTGTGGCGCTCTCCTGACGATCGACATCGAGGCGATAGGTCGCTCCCCAATAGATGCAGCCGAAGGTCTTGTAGCTCAGCGAACTCGATAGAACCAATTTGTCGTAGCCCTCGTTGAATCGAAATTCGGGTTCGAGGTTGAGTTTCAGACCCTTGGCGAGTTTGATCTGAAAATCAGCACCGAATCGATACTTATACTTCACCTCGATCTCATCGGCTGTGCCCTTAGCCTGTGAGCTGAGTGCTGTCGATAGGAGCAGCAGTGTGGTTGTGATTATATGCTTGATACTCATCTGATTACTCCTCTGTTTCGTTCTCTGTTTTGTTCTCTGTTTCGTTCGCTGTTTCGTTCTCCATCTCGCTCTCCATCGTGTAGCAATTGTCGTCTCGGTTGAGGTGGACATCGATCTCCGCTACGTCACGCAAATAGTCGATTCTGAGGATCTCGAAGTGATGCACCTCGAAGCCTGTGCGCTGCTCCAAATCGAGCCTCAGCGCCTCGTAATTGCCTCGATTCACGTTGTCGATCCTCTCATAGGTGACCCTCACCGTCCTCTCGTGAGTGCGGCACAACGACCGCTCCAGCAACCACAATCCAGCCACAATCACCGCATTGGTGAAGATGAGCTCTATGTAGCTAACCTTCTTATTGGCGAGCGCATTCATCACCGAGAGCCCAATCACCACAAACAAATAGGTCATCTGCTTGAACGGAATTGCATCGGTGCGGTAGCGTATAATCCCAAAAATGGCGAAGAGACCCAGCGCAAAACCCAGCTCCAACTTAACGCTGCCAAGCAGAGAGCAGAGCAGAAAAACCGTTGTGCCAACCGCCGCAAAGCTGAATGTATAGTTGCGCCTAGTGGAGTGCGTGAGGTAGCAAAATCGCACCACCAAATAGAGCACAGAGCTGTTGAGCAGGAAGCGCAAAACTAGCTCGCCAAAATCGTCAAAATCGAAGAGCCTTATGCCGAATAGCGTTAGCGATTCAAGTAATTCGTAATTCATAATTCTTTTTTTATTCTTGTTTGTATGAGCTGAGTAAGGCTGATTTGTATGAGCTGAGTAAGGCTGAGTATTTTCTGAGTAATTTCTGAGTAAGGCTGAGTAATTCTGAGTAAGGCTGAGAGCAAGCCAAATAACTCCTAACTCCTAACTCCTAACTTTCTCTGTAAAGACTTGAATCTATTGTGTTTGAGCCCTTCGCCAATCATCGAGCGCCCGACGAAGTATTTGCTGAATCCCGAGGGTCGTATCCGCCGCCTCTGCAGCGCCTCGGCTATCGAGCTGCGTTGCCGCCCATCGCTCTTGACCTCCACGATGGTGATGTTGGGCAGGCTGCCGCACCTCTCGCCATCTTTGAAGTGCACTTCGCAATCGATCGTGCAGCGCTCATTCATATCTCGGCTCACCAACATAATACGGCGAAAGTGGCTCTCAAGCGTGGGTGTGAGCTCATCCGATCGGTAGGGCGTGTTGCTCTCGATAAACTCGCTGTCACACGGGCTGAACCGTAGCGAGCCATATTCGGAGCTTTGCCGCCGCTTGATGGTGCGCCCCTTGTTGCTCTTGAATTTGACCTCTAAAAAGCTGCTGCCTGTGGCTAGGTAACTTCGTCTGCGCACCTTATATCTATTGAGCTTGCCACGGTGGTGGTCGGCAAACATCTCGTTGCGAGGCGTGTCGTAATATATAGATGAGTAGGGTAGTGCCCTCTCGCCCTCGATCTCCAATATGAAGTAGTCGCTAGAGACCTCGTTCAGTAGTGCTGAGAGCTCCGTGGCGCTGAACCAATATTTGCGATCGGTGCGGTTCATCAATGTGACACCATCCATCTGGCTCAGGACGATGGGTGCGAATTGGTTGATGGCGCTGTTGATCTTCATTGTGTTGTCTGTTCTGGGTTTGATACAAAGAAAGTTGATCGGATCGACAAAAGATAAAGACTTCTACAGATGCTGAAAAAAATTCTACAGCGTGCTGTGGGGCGATCCTCAGCGAGTGGCGCAATAGTTGCAGCGTAAAAAAAAGAGCAAAATGTGTAGATAAATATTTGGTAATTTGAAATTTAATTCCGATCTTGCGAAAGATTACGAAAAAAATAGTTTTTTTAACACACACAAAAGAAATTGCCTATAGCATAGCTCTACTCAATATTTGATTTACATACCGTTTATTAATAGGTAAATTATGAGCAGACCACAGCAAAGCGACAACGAATTGTTGCAACTCTATAGAGAGGGGCAGCAGAGTGCAATTTCGACACTAATCGAGAGACATACACCGAGAATCAGAAACTATATAAGGTTGATGGTGAAGGATAACGACAAGGCGGACGATCTCGTTCAAGAGGTGCTAATCAAGTGTGTCCGTATGATCGATGCAGGGCGATACACCGAGAGCGGACGGCTGCTCTCGTGGATGTTGCGCATCGCACACAATATGACCATTGACCACTTCCGCTCGACAAAAAATTATATGGTGACCAACGAGGCGGAGGCGGGCTACAACATCATCGAGGCGCAACGCCACACCGAGCCAGCTGCCGAGGAGTCAATCATAAATGGCGAGACACAGCAGCAGGTGCGACAATTGGTGGAGCTGTTGCCAGCGGATCAGCGTGAGGTAGTCGAGTTGCGTTATTATAGTGACCTGAGTTTCAAGGAGATAGCTGAGCAGACGGGCGTGAGTATCAACACAGCTTTGGGTCGTATGCGCTATGCACTCATCAATCTTCGCAAACTTATAAAGGAGCAGCAGATGGCGTTGGCGTAGAGATGTAAAACCGCAACATCATTATTAAATTTACTGCTTAATTGAGCAAATGATAAACCTCCGAGCTTAAAGGAGCTTGGTGAGAAACTTCAGTGCGCAAAAAAAATGTGCATTTTGAAGTGAATTTATGTAGGAAAAAGTTCAATAAAAAAATTATATTTGTTATATTTGCCCCGTGTATATTTATGTGTACACGGGGTGTTATTTGTGTCTATTTGGGTTAAACCTCTGAATAACAGGGAGTTGCCATAGGGGGGGGGTAAATTACTGAATAACACCGCTGTGATAAAGACAAATAATGAACCGTAAATAAGTATGAAAAAAGCACTACTATTTTTGTTGGCTCTGCCGCTGATCTTCTCGGCGATGGGTCAAAGTGGCGAACCTCAGACGAGGCAAGAACTGAAATTAATCGAATCGCTCTACTACGACCGTGATGTCTATATCGCCACGGAGGAGGAGCGAGCTAAGCTAAAGGGGCTCATCGAGGAGATGAAAGCCGATCCAACGCTCCATATTCACATCATTGGTTATGGCGACAAGTGGGGTGGTGACGAGGTCAACGCCCGATTCTCATATGTCCGTGCGATGTATATTGCCGATTGGATGCGTAGCTGCCGTGTGCCACGTGAGCAGATTGAGTTTGTCGGTGAGGGTATCGACACCGAGGCGGCAAACGATGGCGAGGCGAGGCGTGTAGATGTTTTGCAGGTGGTTGACGTGGTCGTGGAGCAGCCAAAGCCTCAGCCCAAAGCAGAGCCCAAGCCTCGGCCCAAAGCAGAGCCCGTGAAGCCCGAGCCAAAACCAGCGCCAGCACCAAAGCCAGCGCCAGCGCCCGAGCCTGAGCCAACACCCGAGCCAACAGCTAAGGCAGCAAAGCCAGCACGTGAAAACATAGGTCTAAAGCGAACATCGACACTAGACCTCAGAACAAATCTACTCTACGACCTTGTCGGACTATTCAACGTAGGAGCGGAGTATCGAGGCACCCAGAGCAGCTGGGCAGCACTTCTCAGCGTGGGTTACTCGCCCTTTGGTGGTGAGAACTGGAAGCACTCGATTGGTGGATGGTTCATCTCGCCCGAGGTGCGTTACTACATCCCTTATAACGATCGTTGGTTTGTTGGGGCGAAGTTCATCTATGGCGGCTATAACACCAAGCTCTCGGATACGGGTCGTCAAGGCTCTGTTGTGTCGGGCGGCGTGTTGGGTGGTTATAGAATCAACCTCACCGATAGGTTCGATATGGACTTCACGCTTGGCGCTGGATATGCAGCATTCAAATATGATAGCTACTATCACAGCAATGGGGTGAATGTCTACAAAGATAAGAGCGTTGAGAGCAACAAGATATTGCCGATCGAGGCTGGTGTAAATCTAATTTGGAAGATCAAATAGTTATGAAGAGGATATTTTTATTAATCACAGCAGCCGTTGCAGCTGCAGCAATCACGGGGTGCTACGAGTCGAAGCTCAATGAGACAGACCACCCCACGGAGGGTAAGATCGTGATCGAGGTTGCACTACCCACAACTGACGATGGTGAGGTGTTGACGGGCGATTATTATGTCGTTATCAATGGCGAGGTACTCCCCGTAGATGATAACGGACAGGTTCAGTTTCCCGATACGTATGAGGTTGGAACATACACGGCTTATGTATATAATGTCCCCGAGTCGACTACGGTGGATGCAACGGCTGCGGATGTTGTCATCGCTGCGGTTGACGAGATGGGTGTAGTGGGTATCATCGATGGCACACCGGGGTTGCTATACTTTGGAACTCAGACCTTTGAGATCACGGCAGATTCTGTGACGGCATCGGAGGTAACACTTGTTCAGATCACCTGTGAGGTCAACTTCGAGTTGGAGTTGGAGGGCACATCGATGGATAGGATCTCGAACATCACGGCTATGTTGGATGGTGTTGTTCAGCAGTGGGACTGTGTGAATGATCTCCCCTATGGATCGAGCTATAGCCTCTCGCCCGAGTTGACACAGGGCACTACGACTGCAACATCGACGGTGAAGAATCGTGTCACACGTGCCGATGGCGAGGAGATCGAGGTGCTGCAGGGCACAGTATATATATTAGGTGTGCACCCCGATTCGGAGCAGAAGTTGACCATCACGCTCGAATATGAGGATGACAACCCAACGAGCCACACAGCCAAGAGCGATATAACGGAGCTACTGAACGAGGTGAATGGCAATAAGACAACAGCGGTGACGATGACAGGCACAATGTCGACACCGATAAATAGTGTAACGGGCGGAGCGATCATCGATTGGAACGACACGCTACAAGGGGATGTAACGATAAAATAATGAGATTTATGAAGAGGATATTTTCTATTTTTGCGGCAGCGCTACTTGCAGTAGGTTGCAGCGATAGCGAGGCGCTGGAGGGCGATGTGAGCGCCACTACGGGCGAGCCGATTAGTTTTGTGTTGGGCGATCTTGGCGCTATCTCGACCAAGGCGGACGCTGACGCTGGCGTGTTGAAGAGTTCGTGGACGGAGGGTGACGAGGTTGCGATCTTGATGGAGATGAGTGATGACACAGTCTCGAACGCCTATAAATATAAGGTTGATAGCAGTAACGCTCTAGTTGCGGCAGAGTCGGCGGAGTTCTATGCAGCAGGTACGGTTTATCGTTACTGCCTCTACTATCCATATATAGATAACAACAGTTCGAGCTACACGAGCCTCAACGATGAGTTCACATTTATTACCAAAGAGCAGATCGTTTCAACAGGCACTATCGGAAGTGACGATAAAGGTACAACGGTGACATTTGGCACATATATACTTGGCTGCTACGGCTACATCTTCGATCTCGACTTAACGTTGAACAGCAGCGAGACATTTAGTTCGTGGAGCCTCACATTCACCTGTGGCGATGGCACACAATATAATGTAAAGGATACTCAGGGCAATACGGATATGAGTGCTGAATCGGTGACGCTCCTCACGACACAAGGACTTGATGAACAGGATATTACACAGATTGACATCACGATAAAGACAGATAGCGGCAAATCATACAGCTACGTAGACACAACGGGGCTACCTGCCGAATTGGCGGAATCTGGGTATAACACTTATGGAGAGCTCGTAAAGCACACGATCACAATAGATCAGACGGATATTATTAAATAGCGAAGAAGATGAAGAAGATAATAGCGATAATGGCTCTATGCGCAGTGGCGTTGAGCTCCTGCACAAAGGATACGGCGGTTGACAACTCGGCTGCTGATAGTGTGCTCTTTACAATTGGAGAGATCACACCTACACGAGCTACCGAGAAGGCGGCGTGGGCGAATGGCGATGCGATCGGAATATATATGTTCGACAGCAGCGGTAGCACCATATTTAATAATGTGAAGTATGAGTATAACGGCTCAGAGTGGAGTGTTGCAGAGGGCGAGGAGGCGATATATTATAAGGTGAGCAATGCAACGTTTGTGGCGTACTACCCATATGATGAGTCGAATTCGACCAGCTCGATACCTGTCTCGATGGGCACAGATCTACTTCGTGCCGAGGCTACGGAGAAGAGCTCGGGCGATGAGGTGGAGTTGCAGTTCAATCATATGATGTCGAGCGTGTCGATCGAGGTTGAGGCGAGCGAATTTGTCACGAACATTAGCGATGTGACTATAGAGCTAACTCCGTATGATTCGGCTACTTATAATCTGTGGGGCGGTAGTTTCTCAGATATTTCGACCTCAGACTCAGCGACCTTGTCGTATAGCGCAGGTACGTTGGTGGATGACGAGAGCTATACGATCGAGAGCCTGCTGCTAATCCCTGATGACTACACCACGGTAGAGATCAGCGCCACGCTCAGCTCGGGTGCAAAATATACGGCAACGATAGGTGAGACGTTGGCGAGCGATACGAAGTATTCATTCACACTCTCGGTTGGCGAAGATGGGTTGGAGATCTCTCTTGATGGCGAATTGGTGTGGACGGAGACGACGGGCAGCACCACCGACCTCAGCTATAACTTCACTAACTGGATCGAGATGGCGGCGGATAGTTATGGGTCTGATAATGGCTCATCCTACGATATTGACACAGCTGCTCAGTTGGCGAAGCTCGCACTTGATGTGAATAGCGGTAATAATACCTTTGAGGGTAAGGTTTTCTATCAAGTGTCTGATATAGACCTAAAGTCGATTCCGTGGACACCGATCGGTACTTCGGAGCGTCCATTTAAGGGTAAATTTATCAATTCTCAATATTCCATTTCCAACCTATATATTAATAGCAGCGAGAATAACCAAGGGCTATTCGGCTACGTGGAAGATGCAACTATTGAGAACTTGATCGTCACAGGAGAGGTGACAGGAGCATACTGCGTAGGCGGAGTAGTCGGTACAGCGGTGGATAGCACAATCTCAGATTGCACCACCACAGGTGTAACGGTTAACTACATAGGTCTCGGAGGCGAGCAAGTAGGCTACAGCTACACAACAACAGAAGAATAAAAACAAAAAAAGATAAAACAATGAAAAGAGTAACATTAGCACTACTTGCCATAGCGGCGTTGGCAGGGTGCAGCAAGGAGACAGGCGACACCTCGGGTAGGATCGAGGGCGCTGCGACATTTACAAGTTCTATAGTGACACGTGTGACGGCTGATGAGTGGGAGAGTGGCGATCAGGTGGGTATCTTCGTGACGGATGCCGAGGGCGATGATCTATATAACAATACCAATAGTGTTGATATATATAAGTATAATGCGCTCTACAACGTGGATGAGGCGACGGGCGACTTCTCGGCAGATACAGCACTCGATGTACACTACTACCCCGTGGATGGTACGGCGCTCAACTTCTACGCCTACTACCCCTACTGCTCGACACTCGATGTGGCGGACAACCTCTATGCGGTAGACATCACCGAGCAGTCGACACCGAAGTTGATCGACTTGATGGAGGCGACAACAAAGGAGGATTTGACAACCTACACCAAGGATGACTACAGCGTGGAGTTCACCTTCAACCGCAAGATGAGCAAGATCACATTCGAGATCGTGGCAGGCACAGGTATGGATCTCACACAGATCACTTCGATCGAGCTAACGGGCGTTTACACCACAGCAAACTACGAGTTGGCGAACAACACATTCAGCTCATTCGGTGGCGAGACAACAGGTTTCGCACCCTACACAGAGGTGGCAGCGAACACCTACTCAGCGATCTTGATCCCAACACACAGCGCAGACGGAGTAGACACGATCGCAGGAGCATACACATCGGGCGAGATCATCTTCCACACGACATATGGCGTGGAGAGCAACGACACATTTACGTGGGCGCTAGATAGCGAGACATTCAATATGGGCAAGAACCACATCTACACAATCAAGGTGAACCGCACAGCAGCAGAGTTCGAGACCAATGTAATCAACGATTGGGTAGACGATGAGGACACCAACGTTAAGGATGCAGAGTAATAAAAAGGAGAAGAAGAATATGAAAAAAATTATACTTTCAGCATTAGCCTTGGTAGCCTTGGCGAGCTGCACAAAAGATGAGACTAGCACGGTTGTACTGAGCGACACAGCGGCGACATTCACAGCCTCGACCACTACGACACGTACCACGGAGGTTGAGGACGCAAACGGCACAATCACCACAGAGTGGGCTGGAGATGAGCAGATCGGTATCTTCGCATACGTGACGGGCACTCTCGCTACACCTATATATAATAACGTGAGCTACACAACCGATGCAAGCGGAGACCTCACAGCAGACACGGAGGTGATCTACTACCCACAGACGGCAAGTGTAGATTTCTACGCCTACTACCCATACTCAACAACAGCGGTGAGCGGCACAACATACTCATCGGACATTACGACACAGAGCGACAGAAGTGCGATCGACCTACTCTACGCCAAGATCGAGGATCAGGAGAAGGTTAAAACAGCTGTAGCGTTCGAGTTCGCCCACGCTTTGTCGAGGGTTCAGCTCAATATCACACTCAAGACAGGCTCGGGTATCTCGACAATGGCGGGTATGGTCGTTGAGTTGGAGGGTATGAGCGGCACAGCGACATTCGACCTCACCACAGGAGCGATGCTAACATCTACAGCAGCAAGCGGTTACATCGAGATGCAGACCGATGAGTCAGATCCAACAGAGATAGTAGCAACAGGCTTGTTCTACCCCGAGACAACGGGCGATGATGCGAAGATCCGCCTAACGATAGATGCAGATTTGGAGCAGGACGGCAACAACGACTTCTTCCAAGCAGCGTTCAACGGTATCGACCTCAGCACAGCAGGCAAGAACTACATATTCAACGTAGAGGTAGGCTACACACAGGCTGAGATCACAGGCTGCACAATCGAGGATTGGGACAGCGTAGAGGATACCGACAAGATCGATGCAGATATTATTCCACAGAATTAAAAAATAAAAAAAAGATAAATTATGAAAAAGTTATTGTTTACGCTAAGTGCGGTGGCACTAATGTTTGCATCGTGCGACAAGAGCGAGGAGGGTTCAGCCCTCGCAACAGATGGTGTTGTGACCTTCACATCGGATCTCTCAACACGTGTTGAGACAACGGATAAGGTCTCGAAGTGGGAGTATAACGATCAGGTGGGTATCTATATGTTGTATAGCTCAACAACCTCGATCACATCGGAGAATGTACCCTACGTGACGGGCATTGAGCAGAGTGCGGAGGCAGCGGAGAACACAATATTCTCGGCTGTGACAACGGCAGATGCTATTATCTACCCTAACTCGGGCACGGTTGGTTTCTACGCTTACTACCCCTACACGGCTGCACTCACAGCGGACTGCATCACACTCGATGTAGCGGATCAGACGGCAGAGGGCGCAATGGGTGATTTGGACTTTATGACGGCATCGGCAACGGGCAAGAGCCGTGGCGATGAGGTGAAGTTGGCGTTTGCGCATAAGATGGCGAAGTTGTCGTTCACGATCACGGCAAACGATAATGTGACGAGCCTCACAGGTCTTGCGGTGACAGTCTCGGGACACAACACGCTGGGAGTGTATGATGTGAAAACGGGCGCACTTAGCGGCTCGCTATCAGACTCAGACGATATAGAGATGTATGTAGTGGTGAGTGACGATACAGCAACAGCCGAGGCGATCATCCACCCCGAGACAACTATCTCTGGTATCACCTTTAGTCTCGATGGGCGTGAGTTTGGCGCAAAGCTCTCGACAGAGAACACAATATATGCAGCGAACAGCATCTACAGCTACACGATTGCGGTAGGTAACGACTACGCCAAGTTCACGGGCGACTGCACAATCATCGACTGGACAGATGGCACGACAGCTGGCGACCCTGTTACGGAGGAGATAATAGTTAATGATTAACGGTACAGAGTTCGAGATCAACTCAGCGGCAGGTCTCTTCGCCTTTGCCGACCTTGTGAATGGCGGTGATGGAACGTATAGCACAGCCACGGTTACGTGGGGCGAGAGCGGTATCACAGCGTTCAGCACATCAAAGCTGCTCAACACTAATGCGGTGACATACAACAGCGACGATAGTGTGACAATTATGGCGTGTGCGTGGGTTGACAATAGCTCGGCTAGCGGTTACCCAACGCTTAACTTTGGGGTGGAGGCTAAGTAGAGCTGAGTAACACTGAGTAACTCAGTAGTACTCCGTAGTACTCAGAATTACTCAGAAACAGAAAAAAACCAAAAAAGATGAAAAGAGCAATAATAATATTAGCAGCAGCAGCAACAGTAGCAGCCTGCAGCAAGAGCGAGGAGGCAGCGACACTCGCATCGGATAGTGTGGTGACATTCACATCGAACCTCGCAACACGTGTAGCATCAACGGGCACAACATCGGTGTGGGAGTATGAGGATAAGATCGGTATCACGATGACAGCCACATCCTCAGAGTATAAGAGCACATTCGAGAATGTACCCTACATATCGGCAGTCGAGAGTGGTTCGACAGCCGACAAGACAACCTTCTCGGCTGTGGGTGACGCTATCACCTACCCTAACTCGGGCTCGGTGAATTTCTACGCCTACTACCCCTATGACGAGGATTTGGCGAATGGAGTGACTACGCTCGATGTGACGGGACAATCTACGGATGGTCTGAGCTCGAAGGATCTGATGATAGCCTCGAACACGGGTGTTGCGGTTGGCGCATCGGCTGTGGCGTTGGAGTTCGACCACAAGATGGCGAAGTTGTCGTTCACGCTCTCAAAGGGTGAGAATATCGAGAGCCTTGAGGGTCTCACAGCGAGTTTCACGGGACACAGCACAAGTGGATCTTTGGCTATCGAGACGGGAATTATAAGTGTCGCAACGGCGAGCACGGGCGAGATAGATATGTACGTAACAGAGGGAGCAGACAGCTACACAGCTGAGGCGATCATCTACCCCGAGACAGCGACAACCGCTGTAGTATTCACGCTCAACGGACGCTCATTTGGCACAACGATAGCATCGACAACCTTTGCTGAGAACAAGATCTACAGCTACACGATGACCATAGGTAACGACTATGTCGACTTCGATGGCGAGTGCAAGATCAACAGCTGGGAGAGCGCTGGCGAGGCTGAGTACTCACCTACGGAGGAAGTTAATGACCTTGCGTATAACGGTACAGAGTTCGAGATCAACTCAGCGGCAGGTCTCTTCGCCTTTGCCGACTTGGTGAATGGCGGTGATGGAACGTATAGCACAGCCACGGTTGATTGGGGCACGGGCG
>JBCQUE010000038.1:0-18624 GCA_047174325.1 Rikenellaceae bacterium
TGATGATTGCTCCTCTTGGTTTGCTGATTGCTCCTCTTGGTTTGCTGATTGCTCCTCTTGGTTTGCTGATTGCTCCTCTTGATCCGCTATTTTGCCTTGGTTGACTTGGAAAATTTTGTACTCCACATCAGCCTTGCCGAGTATGCTCTGCAGTCGCTCACGGTTGCAGTCCGAGATAAATATCTGCCCGAACTCCTCGCCCGAGACTAAGCGAATGAGTTGCTCCACACGACCCCGATCGAGTTTGTCAAAGAGGTCATCAAGCAGAAGGATTGGTTGCTCACCCTTCGCCTCGCTCACCTTTTGATATTGAGCGAGTTTCAACGCTACGAGGAACGATTTCTGTTGCCCCTGTGATCCATATTTTCTGAGTGGGTAGCCCCCGATCGAGAAGTTTATATCGTCCCGATGGATGCCGACCGTGGTGTGACCATTGATGATGTCTCGCTCCCGTGAGGCGGCAAGCAGCTCTATAAAATCGCTCTGGGTGAGTGTCGAATGATACTCCAAATTGACCTCCTCACGTCCACCGCTCAGTAGCTCATAAAATCGACAGACGAGGGGTGTCATCGACTGCAGTGTCTCACGCCTTCGCTGTTCGATGAGTTGGGCGTGTGGGGCGAGCTGCTGGTCATAAATCTGCAACATCTGCTCATCGCCACCACTCTTAAGCACTCTGTTTCGCTGCTGCAGTAGGGCGTTGTATTTGATGAGCGACATTAAATATTGCGAATCGAATTGTGAGATCAATAGATTGAGAAATCGCCGCCTCTCCTCCGCCGAATCGCTAATGAGCGCTGTGTCGTAGGGCGAGACAACCACAACGGGAATCAGACCCACGTGATCCGAAAGTCGCTCGTACTCCTTGCCGTTGCGTTTGAGGGTTTTACCTGCTGAGCGTTGGCGTGAGTAGCTGCAGCTTATCACCTCTTGCCGTGATGATGATGTGCGGTACTTGCCGTCGACAACGAAGAACTCCGAGCCGTGTCGCACACTCTGACCATCGGTGAGCGGCAACATCGATTTGCTCATCGAGAGGAAGTGTATCGCATCAAGGATGTTACTCTTCCCCGCTCCATTATCGCCCACTAATCCATTGATCGAGGTGGCGAAATCGAGCTCAGCGTGTTCGATATTCTTGAAATTTAGTAGCGATATATGTTCGAGGTGCATACTCTTTCCTTTCTTGTTACTCTTTGTTTTGCTCTCCAAGTTATCTATGTTGAGTGGATAAAGGTACTCAATTTGGCGGAATTTTCAGATATTATGTTGAGAAATTTAGCAATTGGTGTAAAAATAACTATCTACTTTTATGAATATCCACAAAAAAATGCTACTTTTGTGAGCCGTTACACTCAATGAGTGTGGCGAGTTAGTGTGAAGATTATAAATTAAAAATAACAAAACAGATGAAACAACAGAGTGTCGAGACTCCAGAGGTTGAGGAGTTGGGTGCAGTAGCAATGACTAAAACAGAGCAGTTCTTTGAGGAGAACGGCAAGAAATTGACAGGTGTGATATTCCTGCTTTTTGTGGTTGCAGCAGCAATCTTTGGTTACAAATCGATGATCCTTGAGCCACGTGAGCAGCGTGCAGCAGCAGCGATCTTCCCATCACAGAGTATCTTTGAGGCGGCTGCTCCAGATTATCAGGTGGCGTTGGAGGGCGATCCATCATCGATCGGTTTCTTGGCTGTTATCGAGGAGTATGGTTCGACAGCTACAGGTAATATCGCTAACCACTACGCTGGCGTTTGTTATATGAAGTTGGGCGACTTTGACAACGCCCTTAAGTATCTTAAGGCTTACAAAAAGCAGAAGGGTAGCGCAGCTCAGATTATCTATGCACAGAACATCGGTTTGCAGGGTGATATTGCTGTAGAGAAGGGTGACTACTCGGGCGCTGTGGCTCTATTCAAGAGTGCTGCAACATCATCTGAAAACCCTCTTACAACACCAATGTACCTTCGTAAAGCAGGCGTGGCGGCAAAGGCTGTAGGCAACAGTGATGAGGCACGAAAGTTGTTTGAGAGTGTCGTGAGGGAGTACCCATCGACTATGGAGGCTCGTACGGCTGAGAAGTATTTGGGCACAATTAAGTAGTGCTGCTTTTAAGGTTACAAGGAGATACAATATAAAATAGATATAATGGCTACAAAAGATCATAATTTATCACTACTCGATACTCAGCTACCTTCGGCGGCGGAGATGAAGTTCGGTGTGGTGGTTGCAGAGTGGAATCCCGAGATCACGGAGGCGTTGGCGGCTGGTGCTGTTAAGACCTTTATAGAGGCTGGGTGTCCCGAGGAGAGTATCACGGTTAAGCACGTCCCCGGAACTTTTGAGTTGCCGCTTGGTGCTCAGTTCTTTGCTGAGTACACTGATGTTGATGCTGTTGTGGTGCTTGGATGCGTTATTCAGGGCGATACTCGTCACTTCGATTATGTCTGTGATGGCGTTACACAGGGGGTTACGCAGCTCTCGTTGAGTTGTAATATTCCGATTGGATTTGGTGTGCTTACGGTTAACAATATGCAGCAGGCGTTGGATCGTTGTGGCGGTGTGTTGGGCAATAAGGGTGATGAGTGTGCAGCTACGGTCATTAAGATGGTTGCCCTGCAGCAGGAGATGGCGGCTAAGCAGGTGGCGAAGTAGTTCTGAAATTTATGTAATGTTTAGAGAGTTGATCGAGTAAAACGGTTGGCTCTCTTTTTTTTCAGCTAAAAATGTTGTACTTTTGTGGCGAAGAAATTTTTGGAATATATGCAGGAGATTACGATAGATAGTGTTGCAGATTTGCGAGGTGTCGCACGAATGATTTTGGGGGCGTTGAATGGACGTTCGGTTGTGTTGTTGGATGGGGCGATGGGGGCTGGAAAGACTACTCTTGTCAAGGAGATAGCCGCTGAGTTGGGTTCGGTGGATTGTGTCACTAGCCCCACGTTTGCAATTGTTAATGAGTATATTTTGGGTGGTGGCGAGTCGATGTTTCACTTCGATATGTATCGAATTGAGAGGATCGAGGAGGCGTATGATATGGGCTTTTTGGAGTACCTCAATTCGGGCGCATTGTGCTTTATAGAGTGGGCTGAGAGGGTCGAGGAGCTGTTGCCCGAGGATGCGATGGTGGTGAGGATTGCAGCTCCAAATGAGTGTAGGAGAGTATTTAAAATTGAATAAAAATAGATAAGATTAAGATGAAACAATACGAGTCAAAGCAGCACCAAATAATGTTGCCAGCGGAGCAGATTTTCACATTGATAAGTTCGTTCGAGAACCTTACGCCAGCGGTTGGTGATAAGGTCGAGGAGTGGGTAGCAACGGCTGATAGCTGTTCGTTTAAGGCGAAGGGTTTCACGGTGAAGTTGCGTATGGATGAGAGGGAGTCGCCACGCCACGTAAAGATCGTTCCCGATGGAGAGGGTGGTGTGCCGATGGATTTCGCCTTTTGGATTCAGCTGCATAGCGTTGCGCCTTACGACACACGTTTTCGGTTGGTGTTGAAGGTGGAGCTCAATATGATGATGAAGATGATGATTGGCGGCAAGATACAGGGGGCGATCGATCAGATGGCTGAGCAGATTGCGGCTGGCTTTGCACAGGCTCAAAGTATGGCTTCAGCTCGATAGGTGGCGAAAGTGTGATGGAGAGAGTGACGCTACGGAGTGAAGATATAAAGAGGCTCGCCAAGGAGGCGGGCTTCGATCTTTGTGGGGTGGTGTCTGCTGAGTGTCAGGCTGGTGCTGAGAAGCGATTTAGAGGCTGGCTATTAGAGGGTTATGGTGATGGATTGGATTACCTGCATCGCAATTTAGATTTGCGGTTTGACCCCACTAAGTTGGTTGATGGAGCTCGCTCGGTAGTTGTCTGTGGCGTGAATTATAAAAATCGATATTCGCTCTCGGATGAGTTGCAGAGGAGTGGGGCGGGGGTTGCCTCTTACGCCCTAATGAGGGATTATCACAAGACGATTAAGCGGCGATTAAAGTTGCTCCTTCGGGAGCTGCAGCGCCTCTCGCCCGAGCTCTCGGGGCGAATGTTTACAGACTCGGCACCGCTCGTCGAAAAACACTTTGCGTATAGAGCTGGGTTGGGTTGGATTGGTCGGCAGTCGCTCTTGGTTACGCCTCAATTCGGGACGTTTGTTCTGCTTGGCGAGTTGGTTATTGACCACGCTGTAGATCGTTATGATGAACCACTTGGAGCTGTGGATGAGGGGTGTGGTGAGTGTCGGCGCTGTCTGGATAGTTGCCCTGTAGGGGCGATAAATCGGGATCGAACGATCGATGCAAGGCGATGTATTGCAGCCCGAACAATCGAATTTGAACAGCAGCAGGGTAGTGAACCGTTAGCTGGGTGGATATTTGGGTGTGATGTGTGTCAACGATGTTGCCCACACAACCGTCTAACACCGCTCTCAGCAGCGGAGGATCTGCAGCCAAAATTAATACCTCCATCACCAGCCGAGTGGTTGGCGATGAGTGAGACTGAGTTTGTGAATTTTGCGCAAGGTACTCCAATCAAACGATCCTCACTAACTCGTATAAAAGATAATATTGCGCTCAATAGTGAGCATCAAAACAGATAGCCCCGCAAAAATTGCGAGGCTATCTGTTTTGTGTTTGATGGTCGTTTACTTCGAGAGCTCAGCGATAGTGCTCTTTGCTGTAGCGGCGTTCGATCCTGAGGTCACCTTCTTGAATGCAGCGATAGCCTCAGCCTTCATCTCCTTAGCGTTGTATGCAGCGCCCAAGATGAAGTAGACATTGCTCTTCTCGTCAGCCGATGTCTGAAGTGCTGCTGCAGCCTCTGCCGATGAGAACACCTTTGCGTAGTCCTTCTTGTCGCTGAAGGCCTGTAGGCGAACCTTTGCAGCTGTAGCGTTCTTTGGGTTCTTTGCCAAGAGTCCATCAGCTAGCGCAATCACACCGTCATAATTCTTGCTCTTCTGTAGATCTGCAACTTTGTTGTTGGTGTACATCATCATATTCTGCTGAGCCAATGTTGCCTCATCCTTATACTTAGGATTCGAGCCCATCGCTGCAACCTTTCTAAAGACCTCCATACCCTTGTCGAAGTTACCTGTCTCGCAATAACAGCTACCTAACCAGTTAGCCATCTTAGCGTTACGTGGGTCTGACTTGTATCCCATCTCAAAGACTGGGAGTGCTGTAGCGTAATCCTTAGCGTTGAAAGCCTTACCACCCTGTAGCTCATAAGTCTTACCGACCCAAGTCTTAGCCTTATTCATCGTAGCCATATCGTCATATAGCTCAGCTGCCTCAGCCGCCTTTGCGAAGTTAGCACGAGCATCATCATAGTTACTGCTCTTCATACTTGCACCGCCCAACATATAGTAGCTCTTTGGCAGATAGGTCTTGGCTGTTGTGACCATAGCGGTAGCTGACTCATCATCCATACCCTTGTTGATGACATTCTCGAAGTTGGCGGCTGCCGTGGGGAAATCCTTTGCACCATAGGCAGATACCGCCTTGTCATAACTCTCTTGAATAGTTTGTGCTGAGCTTGCAGCTACGGTTGCCATTGCAATGAGCGAAAATAGTAATTTTTTCATTTTTTTACTCTAGTGTAATAGTTTGTTTTTATTTAGTTTTTATAATTGACTTTCGCAAATGTAGTCTATTTTTCCAAATAAACCAACATCTATCCTCTTAATTTCGCAAAAAAATCACGCATTAGTCTTTCGCTCTCCTCTCGTAAAACCCCTTCGATGAGCTCACATTTTGGGTGTAGGATCTGTGAAGAGTAGCGTCTAAAGCCACGTTTCGGGTCGGGGGCAGCGAATACGACACGGCGTATTTGGCTCCACGCAATCGCTCCAGCACACATCGCACAGGGCTCAACGGTGACGTATAGAGTGGCATCGGTGAGGTATTTGCCTCCAACGGATTGGGCGGCAGCTGTGATCGCCTGCATCTCGGCGTGTGCCGTAGCATCGCCTAGTGTCTCGACTAAGTTGTGACCTCTGCCGATCACTTGTCCCTTGGTGACAATGACTGCTCCGATGGGTACTTCGCCACGCTCTAGGGCTCGATTTGCCTCGGTGAGAGCTAGGCGCATATATTTTTCATCGTTTTTATCCATATAGTTTGGTTAATTTTTATTATATTTGTGGCGCTTGTTTGTGGCGCTTGTTTGTGGCGCTTGTTTGGTCGCAATGCTGTTTGGCGGTTTGTGCTTCACTGCAAATGGTTTGTGCCTCACTGCAAATATAGTGAAAAAACGAAAAATAACAATATAATATTATGTATAGAACACATACGTGTGGCGAGCTTAATATCGCCAATGTTAACTCAGAGGTGACACTCTCGGGTTGGGTACAGAAGGTTCGTGCCTTGGGAGGAATGACTTTTATCGATCTTCGTGATCGATACGGAATAACACAGATCGTTGTCGAGGAGCACTCGGCTGAAGAGACCCGTGCTATCGCCTCATCGTTGGGACGTGAGTATGTTATTAAAGTTGTGGGTAAGGTCATCGAGCGTCAAGCTAAAAACTCAAAAATGGCGACTGGCGAGATCGAGATTGCAGCGTCTGAGATCGTTGTGTTGAATGTAGCCGAGACACCGCCTTTCACTATCGAGGAGCACTCGGATGGTGGCGATGACCTTCGTATGAAGTATCGTTACTTGGATCTTCGCCGTGCGCCACTGCAGCGTGCCTTGATTCTTCGTCACAAGATGGCTCACGCTGTGCGCAACTTCTTGGACTCTGAGGGATTCTTGGAGATCGAGACACCGTACCTTATTAAGTCGACACCCGAGGGGGCACGTGACTTTGTCGTTCCGAGTAGAATGAACCCTAACGAGTTCTATGCACTGCCTCAGTCGCCTCAGACCTTTAAGCAGTTGTTGATGGTGGCTGGATATGATAAATATTTCCAGATCGTTAGATGTTTCCGTGATGAGGATCTTCGTGCGGATCGCCAGCCTGAGTTTACACAGATCGATTGCGAGATGGCTTTTGTGGAGCAGGAAGATGTGCTCTCAACCTTTGAGCGTTGGGCAAGATATATGTTCCGTGAGGTGATGGGCGTGGAGTTGGAGCAGACCTTTGAGCGTATGCCTTGGTTGGAGGCGATGGAGAAGTATGGATCGGATAAGCCCGATTTGCGTTTCGGAATGGAGTTTGCAGACTTGACGGATCTCGCTAAGGGTCACGGCTTTACGGTCTTTGACTCGGTCGATTATATTTGCGGATTTGCCGCTCCTTGCACTTCTTACACACGTAAGCAGATCGATGCTCTCACGGAGTTTGTTAAGCGACCACAGGTTGGCGCTAAGGGTTTGGTTTGGATCAGGGTCGATGAGAGCGGTGCTACAAAGTCCTCTATAGATAAGTTCTACTCAGCTGAGGAGGTCAAAGCGATGGCTGATAAGGCAGGAGCTAAGGCGGGCGATATGGTCTTTATCCTTTGTGGTAATAAGTTTAAGGCTCTCACACAGCTATGCACACTTCGTTTGGAGGTTGCCGAGCAGTTGGGACTTCGTGATAATAAGGTCTTTAAGCCGTTGTGGATTGTTGACTTTCCTCTCTTTGAGTGGGACGAGGAGACAGGTCGCTACTACGCAATGCACCACCCATTCACATCGCCTAAGCCCGAGGATCTTGAGTACCTCGCGACCGACCCAGGCAAGGTTCGTGCTAACGCTTATGACTTTGTTTGTAATGGCGTTGAGATTGGTGGAGGCTCGATCCGTATCCACGATTCAAAGTTGCAGGCTCAGATGTTCGAGATCTTAGGTTTCACACCCGAGAAGGCTGAGGAGCAGTTTGGTTTCTTGATGAATGCGTTTAAGTTTGGAGCGCCACCACACGGAGGCTTGGCGTTTGGTTTCGACCGCTTGTGTTCGTTGTTTGGCGGCGTGGAGTCGATCCGTGACTACATTGCCTTCCCAAAGAACAATGCAGGACGAGATATGATGATCGATGCACCATCGCTAATCGACCAATCGCAGCTCGACGAGCTCTACTTGGCAACGCTCGATGTTGAGCCTAAGTAAGAGATTTGTTTGCATATTTAGAGGTTTATTTACAATTAAAATATTACAGAAGATTATGAAGAGAATTAATGCGTTTTTTCAGGTGAATGAGGGCTCTCGTGAGCAGTTCCTTGCGGTTTGTGAGCCTTTGGTGGCTGCCTCTCAACAGGAGGCTGGTTGCATAGCTTACGATTTGTTTGCGAGTACGACTCGTGGTGATGTGTTTTTGATGTGCGAGACTTGGAAGGATGCTGAGGCGATTGAGTTGCACAACGCATCGGCACACTTTCAGACAGCTATCGCTCAACTTGGCGATCTGTGTACGTCTAAGATTGAGGTGTTAGATATGTAAAAAGTGCGTTGAAAGGCGACGAAGTCTCCCAATCAACTCTCTATAGCGTTGCAAGGCGGCGATGTCTCCCAATCAACTCTCTATAGCGTTGCAAGGCGGCGATGTCTCCCAATCAACTCTCTATAGCGTTGCAAGGCGGCGAAGTCTCCCAATCAACACACTTTGAAATCAGTCGAATCGTATGGCGGCACCACTAGCTGAACGACTTCGCCCACTTGTGATTGATGACTATATTGGTCAGAGTCACTTGGTGGGCGATGGCGGTATCTTCCGTAAGTTTTTCGAGACGGGTAATTTGCCGTCATTTATACTCTGGGGTCCCCCTGGGGTTGGAAAGACTACGCTTGCTCGGCTGGTTGCCACTACGCTCGATCGACAGATATTTACACTCTCGGCTGTCACCTCGGGGGTGAAGGATGTGCGTGAGGTGATCGAGAGCGCTAAGCGACAGAGGTTCTTCAACACAGCGCAACCGATACTCTTTATCGATGAGATCCATCGGTTCAATAAGTCGCAACAGGATTCACTCCTTGGCGCTGTTGAGCAGGGGGTCTTTACGCTCGTTGGGGCTACGACCGAGAACCCATCTTTTGAGGTTATCTCGCCACTTCTGAGCCGCTGTCAAGTCTACATACTTCGTCCGATGGAGGAGGCGGATTTGGAGCGACTTCTGCAGCGAGCTTTGACACAAGATGTTGAGCTCAAAAAACGAAAGATCGAGGTGGTGGAGCGTGAGGCTCTATTTACATTCTCGGGTGGTGATGCTCGTAAGCTGCTCAATATCATCGATATAATCACGGGAGCTAGCGATGGAGATACAACCATAACGAATGACTTTGTAACCAGCTGTTTGCAACAAAACATTGCGCTCTATGACAAGGGAGGCGAGCAGCATTATGATGTGATCTCAGCGTTTATTAAGTCGGTTCGGGGTTGCGATCCCAATGCGGCAATTTATTATTTGGCTCGTATGTTGGCTGGTGGCGAGGAGGCTCGTTTCATTGCTCGGCGGTTGGTGATTTTAGCCTCTGAGGATATAGGGCTCGCCAACCCTAATGCGCTGCTCTTGGCGAATGCTTGTTTCGATACGGTGCATAAAATCGGTATGCCTGAGGCTCGAATAACACTTGCCGAGACCACTATCTATTTGGCGACTAGCCCAAAGTCAAACTCAGCCTATATGGCGATAAATGAGGCGCTTGCGGCTGTAAATAGAGACTCAACAAACCGCCCTGTGCCGCTACATCTTCGCAATGCGCCGACCAAGCTGATGGAGAGCGAGGGGTACGGCAAGGGGTACAAATATGCGCACGATTTCGTGGGTAGCTTTGCTCTTCAGGAGTTTATGCCTGCGGGATTGGAGGGGCGACAATTCTACAGACCTAACGTGGAGAACTCACAAGAGAGGGCGATAGAGGAGAGGATGAGATCGCTGTGGGGCGACAAGTAATTTGGGGAATTATTAGAGGTCCCCTTAAATCAAAAGTTAATGCTCAAAGCCAAACCAAAAAGCTAAGGCTAAAACTTAAGGATAAAGCCAAACCTAAAAAAACCAAACCTAAGAAACCAACCAAAAATGAGAAGAAAATTAATCTTAAGGGTGTTATCCACACTCTTAGTAACTCTCGTAATCGGGCAGCAGATTACGCACTCTAATGAGCTCGATGACCTGCAGATTATCAAGGAGCGTTACATCGAAAATCTATTGGAGTCGACACCGAGCGATGAGGTGTACAAGGGCTACATCAAGGCTCTCGATTTTGAGAGTGGTGCTTGGAGCGACATAGATTATGAGTGCCAAATAGGCTCGGGGTGGGACACAAATAAACACCCTGCACGTGCGACTGAGTTGGGTGCTTATTATCGCAAATATTACGATCGGCTCACTGAGGCTGAGCGAGATGAGTTGTTGAGGGCGATTCACTCGGTGTGGGGCTATTGGTTTCGGGTTAAGCCACGGTGCAAAACGAACTGGTTTCCAAATGTGTTGGCTTGCCCGAGTGGTATGACAACATCGTTTTTGTTGATGGAGGATGTGATGAGTGACGAGGAGCGTGAGTTTGCGGAGAAGATTGTATTCAGTAAGACGAAGATCCAAAAGACAGGGGCGAATTTGATTAGCTCAGCAAATATTGTTTTGGCGAGGGCGCTATTCAAAAATGATCCTAAATTGGCTCGTTCGGCTATCGATGCAATATTGAGTACGGTGGTGGTCTCGCCACGTGGTCTGGAGGGTATTCAAGAGGATAATAGCTACCATCAGCACGGACCTCAGCAGCAGTTTGGTAACTATGGAATCGCCTCATTGAGAACGGGTTACAGCACCTATAGTAACCTGTTTAAGGGAACATCGTTTGCATTTAGCCAGAAGCAGATGGAGATGTTGACGGACTATCTGTGTGATGGGTTTAAGTGGATAATGTGGCGTGGATATATGGATATAAACTCATCGGGTCGTCACTACGCTGAGGGTCGTTTGGCTAAGCAAGGTGAGGCTATTTTACGGCTTGCTGAGAAGGTGTCGAAAGCTTGTAATGATGAGCAAAAGGAGCGAATTGATAGAATGATTGCGGCTGGTCGTAAGGAGAACCCACAGGTGATAACGGGACACAAGAGTTTCTACTGCTCGGATGGTGTCTATCACCACTCACCGAAGTGGATGTCATCACTGAAGATGAGCTCATTTAGAGTGGTTGGAGGCGAGCAGGGAGACAACAATATTAAGGGGTACTACATTGGTGACGGAGCGTTTTACACCTATGTCGATGGCGATGAGTATGAGGATGGAGCGGTATTGTGGGATTGGTATAAAGTTCCTGGTATAACTTGTTACGAGCGAGATGAGCCTGTGAAGAGTATCGGTCACGGGCGTTTGCCTCACAATCAAAGCGCCTTTGTTGGAGACTGCACTGATGGGAAGAGCGGTATCGCTACGATGGTGCTCAATAGGGATAGTCTCTATGCTCGCAAGACGTGGGTTGTAACGGATGATTTTGCACTCTGCTTGGGCAGTGGTGTTGGTGATTTCACGGGCGAGGCGAGACTTACAACATCTATTGAGCAGAGGCGTAAAAGGGGCGAGGTGATGTGGCTCGATGGCAAGCAGTGGAGCGCAATTGATGGCGAGAGGAGATTCACAAAGGGGGGCACACGCCTCTATCACGATAAGAGCGGCTATATATTCTTGGGTGGCGAAGAGGTGGTGGCGAGTGTTGAGCAGCGTGAGGAGGATTGGTTTAAGATCGATCGGGCTGATACACCACAGGTGGTGCGTGATGATGTGGTGACGATGTTCGTGCGGCATAAAAAACAGCCAAGCACGTATGAGTATCTGATCTTGCCTGCTCGAAGTCGTGAGGAGGTTGCAGCATTTGATACGAGCGAAGTGAAGGTATATAGAAATGATGAGCAGTTGCAGGTGGTTGAGTATCGAGGTGTGTACTACGCAACGGTCTATGAGCGAGGTGTTTACAGGGTTGGTGATGTGCGGATTAGAGTTGTGACACCAGCGATATATATGTTTAGTCGAGGCTCTGACGGAGCGTGGAGCGTGATTGGGCACGACCCGACACAGAACCTTGTTGATAGAGATATTAAGGGGCACTTGATGGTGCTGTAGATCTTTGGATTGGAGCAGAGCTAATGTTTTGCAATGGTTTGACGAGTTGAATTTTTGGATAAATTATGAGAAGAATAGCTGTGATTTCCGATACGCACGGGACGTTTGATGCTGCGCTGAGAGGCTTTGTGGAGGGGTGTGATGAGGTGTGGCACGCTGGCGATGTTGGAGGAGCTGGTGTTGCTCTTGCTGATGAGATTGCAGCGTGCAGACCATTGCGGTGTGTGTGGGGTAATGTAGATGGGGCGGAGATGAGGCGAGCGTTTCGCCAATTTGAGACCTTTGAGTGTGAAGGAGTGAGGGTTGTGATGACACACATTGGGGGCTATCCAAATCGTTACACGCCAGAGGCACGTGCATATATCGAGCGGTTTCGCCCTAAGATATTCATCTCGGGACACTCACACATTTTAAAAGTTATGTATGACGAAAGGTATGATCTGCTGCACATTAACTCGGGCGGAGCAGGCAACTACGGGATACACAGGGTTCGCACGGCAGTAAGGTTCACGATAGATGGCAATGATATTAGAGACCTAGAGGTAGGGGAGTGGCTTAGGAGTTAGGAGTGGGAGCTAGCTCCCTTTTAGTTTTGGCTTGCTCTCAGAATTACTCAGCCCTACTCAGTCCTACTCAGTAATTCTCAGCCTCATACAGGCTAGCCAATAACTCATAACTTAAGCATATATTGGTTATAGAAAAAAATATTTATGTAAAGATTTGGTAAAGTGAAAAAATAGCGCTATCTTTGCATCACCAAAACGAAAGGATTGGTAACAGGGAGATCTCGTAGCTCAGCTGGTAGAGCACATCACTTTTAATGATGGGGTCCTGGGTTCGAGCCCCAGCGAGGTCACCACTGCGAAGAGCAGAACAATGAAAAACCTTGATAATCAACGATTATTGAGGTTTTTTATTCCCCTAATACTACCCCAAATGAAGACAGCAAGTTAAGATAGAAATAATTCGTATCTTTGTGTCATAACAACAGGGAATAATGAGAAAGCGACACACCGCCGAGTTTAAGGCAAAGGTAGCCATTGAGTCAATCAAAGGGTTAAAGACTATCAATGAAATTGCAGCACACTTTGAGGTTGCGCCAACACAGGTATCAGCTTGGAAGAGGCAGTTCCTGGAGGCATCTGCCGAAACATTCAAAGCGCCAAAGCAGAAGAAAGAGTCTAATAATCAAGCAGATGTAGATAATCTATATCGCAAGATTGGACAGTTGGAGGTCGAGAACGAATTTCTAAAAAAAGTGGGAACACTTGAAGTCTCTCTAAGCGATAAACGTGCGCTTGTTGAGCCTAACCACCCGACACTCAGCCTTGTACAGCAGTGCATTCTGCTTGGGCTGTGCCGAAGTGGTTTGTACTACACCAGCAAGGGTAAACCTCGTCATAGCAAGGAGTTAGAGATAAAGGAGATGATCGATCACACCTATCAACTATGCCATATTATGGAGTGTCGAGAATGACTCAACACCTTAAAAACAGGTTCCACACAAAACCCAGTAGAACCATATTTTTATCGAGAGGCTTTGGCGTTCGGTAAAATATGAGTACATTTACCTGAGCAAACCCAGTACAGGTCGTGAGCTATACGATGGATTGAAGGCGTATTTTGCCAATTATAATAGCGAGAGATTACATCAATCACTTGGGCACAAAACGCCAGAGACGGTATATATGGTTGCTGCTTGATGAGCCTAAATGCACAACAATTGAGTAACAAACCAGTGAAATAAGTAGTGTAAAACAATTATTGCCATATTTTTAAAAGCACTCTTGGAGCGATATTTTTCACTATTAAATCTCAATATAGAATAACTATATTTTCGATTCAATAGCAAAAAATCTCATCTCCAATAGCACTCTTAAAAACACACCAATAATTATTTTACCCTACTTAAAAATAATATTAACCGACACAAGGAGAGGGATATATCTTATTTGTTAAGAGAATGCTGTCTAAGGTAGGGGAAGTATTATAGAATGAGATAATAAATAATGAACCTTAAACAATAACTACTATGAAACAAACATTTACTTGGATTCCTATATATTCAGAAATTGCAAAGGCAATATTGGCATACAAAAACGATAGGAAAACACTGCTATCTCTAATTTATAAGTCAATTGATGAAGAATATATATCATACCTACACGATGAAGATAATGACAAGTTAGAGGACATATGCCCTTTTACTGTTATGGGAATATTTAATAGAGGTAATACATATGATAATAGGAAATTAATACTAAGTCAATTTAAAGCAGCACTTGGATTAAATCCAGAAATTCCTGATGACTTTTCGGGAATTCCAACTATTGACAATAGAAAGTCTCACTTTTTTGGTTTCAAAAGCAAAAGACAAATGAATGATATTGATAATTTATGGATATTGTTCGACAATGTATTGAATAATAAAGACATACAGTCTATTTACGATACAGTTATCGGTCAATATTGTATTAAAATCAATATCACAATGGGACTGTTCTGGATTAGTCCAAGTCAATTCATTGCGTTAGATGGACCAAATAAAGCAAGGCTAAAATCTCTTGGTATTAATATTGGTAATAAAGTTCCTTGTTACGCCAGCTATAATGATATTATGGATCAAGTCAAACAGCTTATGGCTACTAATAAAATCAAAGAAAATAGTTTTTATGAATTCTCATATAACACTTGGTTGGATAGCAGGAACGAAAACCATGTTTTCGAGAATCCAGATGAAGATTACTTTAAAGAGATTGTAGATCTACTCGCATACAAGAAAAATATTATTTTACAAGGTGCTCCTGGCGTTGGTAAAACTTACGATGTTCCAGAGATTGCTGTTCGTCTGTGTGAACCAGATATTAAAGATAGATCACGTGATAATATTGAAGCTTCATATAAAGAATTAGTCAAAAAGGGGCAAATCGTTTTCACAACATTTCACCAATCAATGGATTATGAGGAGTTTGTAGAGGGAATACGTCCTGAGGTCGAAAACGATACAGTAACTTATAATGTCAAAGATGGTATCTTCAAAACACTATGCAGTCAGGCTATGATACCCATTGTCAAAGATGTCAATTTAGGGTTAAATCAGAGTCCCACTATATGGAAAGTTTCATTAGCCGCTACATACGATAACCCTATACGAACAGATTGTTTAGCGAATGATCGAATTCGGATTGGCTGGGATGAATATGGTGAAGATTTATCAGAAGAAAAAATAACACGTGGTGGACACATACTAAATGCATTTATCAATAAAATGGAAATAGGCGATATAGTTATATCGTGCTATTCTAATCAGATAACAGATGCGATAGGTGTTGTTACTAGTGACTACTATTACGATGAAGATTTCGACGAATATAAGCGTGTGCGTAATGTGAAATGGCTAATTAAAGGTATTAGAGAGAATATCTATGAGTTAAATAATTATACGCAGATGA
The DNA here is from genome assembly GCA_047174325.1 of Rikenellaceae bacterium. Lineage (GTDB taxonomy): Bacteria > Bacteroidota > Bacteroidia > Bacteroidales > Rikenellaceae > Alistipes. The sequence continues at coordinate 15,426 of JBCQUE010000038.1, forward strand.
CACTAAGTACCGTATATAGGCTCAATAATATCTCATTGTCTGGAGTGATGGATATTTTAAAAAAACACAATGTTGTTACTACATCAACGATTGTAGAAAACACTAACCCTTACATACTTATCATAGATGAGATAAATAGAGGTAACTTATCAAAAATATTTGGTGAGCTAATTACTCTTTTAGAACCTGATAAGCGTATCGGAGAAAGAGGTTGTGAAATAAAAGTAAAATTACCATATTCGCAAAAAGAGTTTGGAGTGCCAAACAATGTGTATATAATTGGAACGATGAATACTGCTGATAGAAGTCTTGGATATATAGATTATGCAATGCGCCGTAGATTCGCAATGATAGATATGAAACCTGTAGTTTTGTCTGAAGATATTGGGTTTAATGAAAATGTTTTTAGGAGAGTGGCAGAGTTATTTATTTGCAACTATGATGAATACCTTACTTCTGATTCGATTGAAGAAGTTGCACTTGTTCCAGCTTATAATCTTTCAGACGAGTATCGCCCAGAAGATGTGTGGTTGGGTCAAAGCTATTTTATTATGAAAGACAATAGCGGTAAAGATGTTACATCGTTGCGTATTAAATATGAAATAATTCCAATACTAAGAGAGTACTTAAAAGATGGAGTATTTAAAAGAGAACAAGAGGTGAATGATGTAATTAAACTTCTGTTGGAAAATTATTGCAGCTAATGATTGAACTGTCTGAACAATTTGTCGGCTCGAAAAATGAGTTGAATGATTTATTAAATAAGTATCACCAGACTATTTTTGATGATAGGGAAGAGTGCTCTAGGTTTGTAAAACGACTTGGAGAGAATGCTTTATGCTTTAGGTGTTCTAAGAAAGGAGAAGAATTTCATATGGAAACATCCTATTTTGTAGGTGTTGATTGGATGTCAGAAGGTACGTTGCCAATATATGTTTATCCTAAGCAAAATATTGATAAAAATACAGAGGTTGATTACTTAAATATGCTTAATGAAGCCTTGCAAGAAAGAGAGAATATTGACCACCTATCCGATCTTGTTCATATTGATTTTGATAAACAATATATTAAGATCAGTCAACAACAAGATATGCTGTCAATATTCTTAGTAACTGAATATATTCAGCTCATTAAGCGTATCGTGAGCAAGGGATTGCGAAAATCATATTACAATATTGAAGAAAACTTAAATTCAAGAGTAAAAGGTAAAATCTTAGTCAATAAAAACATAGTAAAAAATACATTCAAAGGTAAAATAACGAATGTGTATTGCAGATATCAAGAATATGGCGTAGATAATAACGAAAACCGTATTCTAAAGCATGCTTTGTCCTTTGTAAGTCGAATATTGTCGCAATATAAAGGCATTGATACTAGGTGTTTGTCAGATATTATAAAGGTTGTTAAACCTGCCTTTATAAACGTCTCAGATAAGATACATCACGATGAAATTATCAATTGTAAACCATCACCAATATACAAAGAGTATAGCATAGCTATAAAGATTGCTCAGTTAATATTAAAACGGTATTCATATAATATTTCAAAAGTCGAGAATACCGAAGTTCATACTCCACCTTTCTGGATTGACATGAGTAAATTGTTTGAATTATACGTTTATAAGAAATTAAGAGATGTATTTGAGAAAGATGAAATAATGTATCATCTCAAAGCTAGAAAACAAGAATTAGATTACCTTTTAAATCCTAAAGAGTCGGCACTCCCTCCATTTGTTATTGATGCAAAGTATAAGCCAAGGTATCATATTCAAGTGGTTGAGACGAATGATATTAGACAGATCTGTGGGTATGCACGATTGAAACGAGTCTATAAAGAACTGGGGTTAGATAATACAAAGAATATTGATTGTTTAGTTATATATTCTCATCAAGATTGTCCTAAGAATATATCTTTAACTTTAGACAAAAGTACGTTTTTAGGGGTAGAACAACTAAAAGATTATGTGGGTGTATATAAACTAGGAATTAGTCTGCCTGAAATTTATAATAAACGATTTCACTTAGAGTAAGCAAATTTGAGAATATTTCTACATGTGTTTTAGTTGAGGGGGCAACAGAAATTTTAAATTATTATTACTATGAAACTAAACAAAATATATTTCAGTGCTGATAGGACTATTCTTCCTACCAGGTCTCAAAGCTCACTAAAATATCGGAGCCGAAGGTTTGCGCCCACGTCGGGGTTTCACCTGCTCGGCAATGGTGCTACGAGTGAGGTCGGCAAATGAGAAATCACACCCCCCTACGGCTTCCTCGACCAACACAAGACAATGCTTCGCTATACAATCGAGAAACTCTTATCTGCCGAACGAGTTCATTATATGGGGTGATAAATCACTTCGAAAAGCCCCCGTAGTAACTCATATAAATGGGATTGAGTATAATACTACCCCAAATTAAGACAGCAAGTTAAGATAGAAATAATTCGTATCTTTGTGTCATAACAACAGGGAATAATGAGAAAACGACACACCGCCGAGTTTAAGGCAAAGGTAGCCATTGAGGCAGTCAAAGGGTTAAAGACCATCAATGAAATTGCAGCACACTTTGAGGTTGCGCCAACACAGGTATCAGCCTGGAAGAAGCAGTTCCTAGAGGCATCAGCCGAAACATTCAAAGCGCCAAGGCAGAAGAAAGAGTCTAATAATCAAGCAGATGTAGATAATCTATATCGCAAGATTGGACAGTTGGAGGTCGAGAACGAATTTCTAAAAAAAGTGGGAACACTTGAAGTCTCTCTAAGCGATAAGCGTGCGCTTGTTGAGCCTAACCACCCGACACTCAGCCTTGTACGGCAGTGCATTCTGCTTGGGTTGTGCCGTAGTGGTTTGTACTACGCCAGCAAGGGTAAACCTCGTCATAGCAAGGAGTTAGAGATAAAGGAGATGATCGATCACACCTATACAAATATGCCATATTATGGGGTGTCGAGAATGACTCAACACCTTAAAAACAAAGGTTTTGAGGTTGGCGAGAAGCGTGTTCGTAGCTACTTCAAAGAGATGTGCATCTCGGCAATTTACCCCAAGCCTCGCACCACGCAACCCAATAAGGAGCATAAAGGGGACTTCTTATACCTTTGCAAAAAGATTAAAAATGAATAATATTTAGGTAAAAAAGCAAGATTAGAGAGTAAGAATGGGGTGAGTTCATGGTAAGTCAAAAATAAACATTACCTT
>JBCQUE010000039.1:0-18340 GCA_047174325.1 Rikenellaceae bacterium
GTAAGGCTGAGTATGGCTGAGTAAGACTGAGTAAGACTGAATAAGGCTGAGAGCAAGCCCAGTTAAAAGGGAGCTAGCTCCCCTCCCCTCCCCTCCCCTCCCCTAAAAGGCTTCCGTCATATTCATATAGAAGAGCATTCCGCTCTCGCCTTGACCTTTACCGATGTCGAAGCGGAAGTTCTTGCGAGGCTGGATCTGTGCTCGCAATCCGATACCGAAGTTGTAGCGATACTCACGCCACTCCGAGGGGGTGTTACCCAACGTTCCCGTTCCAGCCCAAACCACGTAGCCAAACTTAGAGATCGCTCGACCAGCCTTGTAATCAGCCTGTGAACCAAGCATTTGGCGGTACTCGGCAATGGCGTAACCCATCGATTTATCACGATATTGACCCCAGTAGAAACCCCTCAAATCAAATGGTGAACCAAACATCGGCAGCTCCGTAAAGGGGACATCGCCATAGGTCATTGTGGTGCGAACGACCCAACCCAACACCGCTCGACCAAAGAGATATTGATATTGACGATATTCAAAATCATAGCTCTGATAGTTGTAGTCGCCACCCAAGTAGTGACCAAAGAATTTCGTTGCGCCACTCAACAACAGACCTGCATTTGGTGTGGCAACATCGTCACGTGTATCATACTCAACCGATGCTCCGAGTGCTGCATTGAAGTATTTGCGTGAGAACATATTGACGTAGTAGTGCTGCTCCATAAGTGGATTCAAGTCGCTGGATCTCGTGTAGCCAAGGTCGAGCGATTGACCCACGAAGAGCTTTGGTTTCACCTCCCAAACAAACTTGTTGCGCAGATAGATGTTGAGCTTTTGATACTCTGTTGTACTCTCGCCACGCTCTATAGAGCTGTTCTCGGTCATTCCTACACCATAGAAGTTTGCTGGTTCATTTCGCACGCCATAAAAGGTGTAGATCCTGAACCTATTCTCATTGAAAAAGAGTGTGCTTGCGCCCGCCACGACGAGCGTTCCATTGAGTGACGCATTAAATCCAAAAGGTATATATGAGCGCTGAGAGATTGAATCCGCTTGATTGGTCTGAAAGCTAAAGAGCACAGCACCAGCCACGCCTATCGATGCCTCGGGAGTGTATGAGGGTCCACCGAGGAGTGTCGTCCAGAGGTTTTTATTTGCACGAACCGAGTCACGATGCTGCTGTCTAAGTCTCGTCTTAAGCTCGGCAGGTGTCAATAGAGAGTCGGGCTTAACAACTCTCTCCAACGCTGGATATGCAGTACGCTCCTGAGCTTTAAGAGGTGTTGCAAGGGGCGAAACTAACGCTGCAAAGAGCGCTGTGCTAATTATAATTTTTACAAATCTATTCATAATATTTACTTCAATAAGGGTCTTAAGTAGTGTAAATCACCGCAAAAATAGTTAAAATTATTGCAATCATACCTATAATCCAAAATATATTTCATATTTTTGCAAGATATATCCAATGAATTTAAGATAATGATGAAGATAACAGAGGAGCTACAAATAGCGATCCAAGCGGCAATCAAGGCTGGTGAAAAGATTATGGAGATCTACACCGACCCCAACTCAGACTTCGAGGTGGAGCGCAAAGCTGATAACTCGCCACTCACAAAGGCGGACAAGGCGGCACACCTAGAGATCGTCTCGATGTTGGAGCAGCTCTCATATCCGATCCTCAGCGAGGAGGGGCGATCGATCCCTTATGAGGAGCGCAAGGAGTGGGAGCAGTTGTGGATTGTCGACCCGTTGGATGGCACTAAGGAGTTCATCAAGCGCAATGGCGAGTTCACGGTGAATATCGCTCTTGTCGATAGGGGTGTGCCGAGACTTGGCGTTATATATGTCCCTGTCTCTCGTGAGTTGTATTTCGGCACGTTTGAGATGGGCGGCTTTAAGGTTGGCGATGTGACGGTGGCGGAGAGTGCGGAGAGTGTGGCGAGTGTAGAGAGTGTAGAGAGTGTAGAGAGTGTAGAGAGTGTAGAGAGTGTGGAGAGTGTGGAGAGTGCGGAGAGTGTGGAGAGTATTGTGGCGAGGGCTCAGGAGCTGCCGATCGATGGGTCGCAACGTGATGCCTATATCGTTGTTGCATCTCGCTCACACCTCTCGCCCGAGACCAAACTCTTTGTCGAGAAAATGGCTAAGGAGTACGATACGATCGAGATGGTCTCGAAGGGTAGCTCGCTCAAAATATGTTTAGTGGCGGAGGGATCGGCCGACATCTACCCACGCTACGCACCAACGATGGAGTGGGACACAGCGGCTGGCGATGCAATACTTCGTTCAACGGGCGGTGTGATCGTTCGCACTTCGGACGGCGAGCCGCTGGAGTACAACAAAGAGGATCTGTTGAACCCATTCTTTATCGCTAAATAAGCCCTTTCCTTGTAAATAAGCCTTTGTAAATAAGCCCTCTCCTGTAGATGTAAATAAGCCCTTTTTGCTAATGATTTTAGAGTCGCTCATAGTCACTGTCGGTATCATCGGAATACTTCTCGTCCTCTTCTTCGATTGGATGCGACCCGGTTTTACTCTGCTCTGTGGCGCTATTCTCTTTATGGCTACGGGGGTTATTACGCCCGATGAGCTGCTTGAGGGCTTCTCTAACCGTGAGATGATAACCATCGCTATGCTCTTCTTGGTGGGCGAGGGTGTGCGACAGGCTGGAGCGCTTAAGCACCTGATGAAGATCATCTTGCCGAAGGGCACGGGGCGTGTGGGGTGGCTGCTCCTTAAGATGTTACCCTTCATCACCTCGCTCTCGATGATCCTCAATAACACCGCCGTGGTGATTATCTTTGCGCCTATCGTTAAGCGGTGGGCGGAGAGGATCGGTATCTCGGCTACGAAGTTTCTCATACCGCTCTCGTATGCAACGATACTTGGCGGAATGTGCACACTCATCGGTACATCTACAAATATGGTGGTCAATGGCTTGATGACGAAGGCGGGCTACAGGGGCTTTAATATGTTTGAGTTGGGTAAGGTTGGCGGCATCATTGCGGTGGTTGGTCTTATATATATATGTATCTTCGCAAATCGACTGCTCCCCGATGCAGCTGGACGGCGCAGACGGAGACAAGACCCAACGAGTGCAGATGAGGAGGAGATAGTCGTTCCAGAGAGGGGTAAGGAGTGGACGGTGGAGGTGCTCTTGATGTCTCGTTTCCCAGGGATGGGACGGCGTGTCTCGGAGTTTGACTTCTTGCGCCACTATGGAGCACGTATCGTCTCGATCAAACGAAACGGAGTGGAGATCACACACCCAATCCAACAACACGTGATGGGGAGTGGCGACACGTTGAGGTTGGCTACGGATGAGGGTTTTGTGAGGACGTGGCGAGATTCGAGTGCGTTTTATATATTGTCGGACGTGGATGAGGAGGATGAACCGCCCTTAACTCCGATGCTTAAATTCCGTCGCTGGATCGGCTTGGCGCTGGTTCTGATGATGGTTGTGGGGGCTACGCTGGGCGATAAGATGAGCGAGTTTAGCAACGGTGTTAGGATCGATATGTTTATGCTCTCCTCGGTTGTGGTGGTGACGATGGCGCTGTTGAGGCTCTTTCCTGCAAAGCGTTACACGAAGTATATTACGTGGGACATTCTCATCGCTATTGCCGCTGCATTCGCTATAAGTCGGGCGATGAGTAACTCGGGAATGAACGAGATAATCGCCAATGCGATATTGAGCTTTCCGCACGGCTTTGGTCCTTACGGTATCTTGGCGCTGCTCTTTATTGTGACGATGCTCTTCTCGGAGATCATCACCAATAGTGCCGCTGTGGCGATCTGTTTCCCTGTGGCGCAGGCGCTATCTCAGCAGATGGGGATCAACCCGATGCCGCTCTTTGTGGCGATCTGTATGGCTGCATCATCGAGCTTTTCATCACCGATTGGTTACCAAACGAACCTCATTGTGCAGGGTGTCGGAGGGTACAAATTCAAGGACTATATACGCATCGGTATATGGCTAAATATAATATCGCTCACAATCTCGGTGACACTCATCCCGAGGATCTGGAGCTTTTATTAGAAGTCCCCTTAAGTAAAAATAGAGTAAATTAAATATAGAAAATATGAATGAGATATATCCAATTTTTGACAGAATGTTGACACGTGAGGATCGTGAGCAGCAGCTCTCTCAGCGTGCAGCAATGATTTGGTTAACAGGGCTTTCGGGGTCGGGTAAGAGCACTCTTTCGGTGGCGTTGGAGCGTGAGTTGTACCGCCGTGGTTTCAAGGTGCGGCTGCTCGATGGCGACAATATCCGCTCGGGAATAAACAAGAATTTGGGTTTCTCGCCCGAGGATCGGTTGGAGAATATTCGCCGAATAGCGGAGATTGGGCGGCTCTTTGTCGATAGCGGCATTATCACCATCTCGGCATTTATATCGCCCACGGAGGAGGTTCGTGAGTTGGCTCGTGAGATCATTGGAGCGGATGATTTTATGGAGGTTTACGTCAGCACACCCATCGAGGAGTGCGAGCGCAGAGATGTCAAGGGGCTCTACAAAAAGGCGAGAGCAGGGGTGATAAAGGAGTTCACAGGTGTGTCGCAACCATTCGAAGCACCAACGCACCCAGCCCTAGCGGTCGACACAACAAACCTAACGGTCGAGGAGTGCACAGAGATGATTCTCTCAAAGGTGTTATCAAGAATCACTTTGTGATTCTCATAAAGGTGTTATGAGTTATGAGTTATGAGTTATGAGTTATTTGCTTGCTCTCAGAAATACTCAGCCTTACTCAGCCTTACTCAGCCTTACTCAGCCTTACTCAGCTCATACAAGCAAGCCAAATAACTAATAACTCATAACTAATAAATAGGTATTAAAGCGTATTGTTTGAGCAGGGATAAATTTATATCTTTGCTCAATATTTTGTCTGCAAAGATGCAAAACGAGAACAATATGACACAAGAGGAGCTACGTGACCTAAACAAAGTGGTCGCAACGATGTCGCCAGAGGAGATCTTGGCGCACTTCATCACAGCATACAGGGGCGAAATCGCCCTATCAAACTCACTCAGCTTGGAGGATCAAGTCTTGACAGATATGATCTGCAAAATTGACCCTGAGGTGAGGATCTTCACACTCGACACAGGGCGTGTATTCCCCGAGGCGTACGACTTGATGGAGAGGACGTTTCAGAAGTACTCAAAGCGTATCGAGGTCTTTTTCCCAAACTTCGAGGCGGTCGAGAAGATGGTCGCTGAGAACTCGGTTAACCTCTTTTATGAGAGTGTTGAGAAGCGTAAGTTGTGCTGCAGGGTGCGTAAGATCGAGCCATTGATGAGAGCATTCAAAGGGCTAAAGGTGTGGATCTGTGGATTGCGCCAAGAGCAGTCGATCACACGTTACGGCTTGAACCCTGTGGAGTGGGACGAGGCGAACAATATGCTTAAGATCTCGCCACTCTACAACTGGAGCGCTGCAAAGGTTAGGGAGTACATCGAGACGCACGAAGTGCCCTACAATCCGCTTTGTGACAAGGGCTACCTCAGCATCGGCTGCCAACCCTGTACACGTGCTGTGGAGGCTGGCGAGGATGAGCGAGCAGGTCGCTGGTGGTGGGAAGCACCCGAGAGTAAGGAGTGTGGATTGCACAGCCGTAAATTGAAAAGCAAGGAGTAAGGAGCGCAAAGAGCGAGCACAAAGAGCAAGGAGCAAAGAGCAAGGAGCAAAGAGCAAGGAGTAAGGAGCAAAGAGCAAGGAGTAAACAGCGAGGAGAGGCAGTGTGCTAACCTCGGTTAAATAGATAATAATGAGTAAGTTAGACAGTTATAGATTGAGCCACCTGCGTGAGCTCGAAAGTGAGGCGATACAGATCATCCGTGAGGTGGTTGCGGAGTTCGAGAACCCCGTGATGCTCTACTCGATCGGTAAGGATTCATCGGTGATGGTGCGCTTGGCGGAGAAGGCTTTCGCCCCCGGTAAAGTTCCATTCCCATTGATGCACATCGACAGCAAATGGAAGTTTAAGGAGATGATCGATTTCCGTGACAACTACGCTAAGGAGCACGGCTGGGAGCTAATCGTAGAGTACAACAAGGAGGCGTTCGAGGCGGGTGTAGGTCCATTCACACACGGCAGCAAGGTGCACACCGACTTAATGAAGACACAGGCGTTGCTCGGGGCACTCGACAAGCACGGCTTTGATGCAGCCTTTGGTGGCGCTCGTCGTGACGAGGAGAAGTCACGTGCTAAGGAGCGTATCTACTCATTTCGTGATAAGTTCCACCAGTGGGACCCGAAGAATCAGCGCCCCGAGCTGTGGGACATCTACAACGCTCGTGTTAACAAGGGCGAGTCGATTCGTGTGTTCCCTCTATCGAACTGGACGGAGCTCGATATTTGGCAATATATTCGTCTCGAAAATATTCCGATCGTGCCGCTTTACTACGCTAAGGAGCGCCCTGTGGTTCGCACCGAGGGCAATATGATACTCGTTGATGACGACCGTATGCCTAAGGAGATGAGCGACAAAGCGCAGATGGAGATGGTGCGTTTCCGTACGCTTGGTTGCTACCCACTCACGGGCGCTGTCGAGTCGTCCGCTGCAACCATCGAGGAGATTGTGGAGGAGATGATGACAACGACTAAGAGCGAGCGCACCACACGTGTGATCGACTTCGACCAAGATGGAAGTATGGAACAAAAGAAACGAGAAGGCTATTTCTAAAGATTCTCGAAACGCATTTTCGGCACATCCCTCCGGTTTTTAATCCTCACAGCCAATAGGCTGCTCCGGTTAAAAATCCTCACGATGCACCAAAACTGCATTCCGATAATCATTAGAAACTGTGGGTACATTTATGGGTACATTTGTGGGTACATTTATGGGTGCATTTGTGGGTGCATTTATGGGTGCATTTGTGGGTGCATTTATGGGTACATTTGTGGGCACGTCTCAGTAATACTCAGCGCTACTCAGTAATACTCAGCAATACTCAGCGCTACTCAGTAATACTCAGCACTACTCAGCACTACTCAGCGCCACCCAGCGCCACCCAGCAACACCAGAAAAAAAACAGAATACAAAGATATGAATAAGACATTAGATATAAAGGAGTTCTTGGACAGAGACGAGCAGAAGGATCTGTTGCGCCTCCTCACCGCAGGATCGGTGGACGATGGAAAATCGACACTCATCGGTCGCCTGCTTTTCGATAGTAAGAAGCTCTACGAAGATCAGCTCGATGCACTTGAGCGTGACTCAAAACGTGTGGGTAACGCTGGCGAGAGCATCGACTACGCACTGCTCTTGGATGGTCTAAAGGCGGAGCGTGAGCAGGGTATCACAATCGATGTGGCGTATCGCTACTTCTCGACCAACTCACGTAAGTTCATCATTGCCGACACCCCTGGACACGAGCAGTACACTCGAAATATGATTACGGGTGGATCGACTGCAAACCTCGCCATCATCTTGATCGATGCACGCTCGGGCGTTATCACGCAGACACGTCGCCATACATATTTGGTCTCGCTGTTGGGTATCAAACACGTGGTGTTGGCGGTCAATAAGATGGATCTCGTGGACTACAGCGAGGAGCGTTTCAATGAGATCGTTGCGGAGTATATGAAGTTTGCCGATGGGCTTGGTATCGAGGATATTACACCATTCCCACTCTCGGCTCTCAATGGCGACAACGTTGTTGAGAAGTCGGAGAATATGGCTTGGTACACGGGCAAAGCGTTGCTCGACCATTTGGAGAGCGTGGAGATCACTAACGACCGCAACCTCACTTCGTTCCGTTTCCCTGTGCAGTATGTGTTGCGTCCGAACCTCGACTTCCGTGGATTCTCGGGTCGTGTGGCATCGGGTGTGGCTCGCAAGGGTGACGAGGTTGTTGCGCTCCCTTCGGGTCAACGCTCTAAGATCAAGGGTATTCACGTCTATGAGGGCGAGAAAGAGGAGTGTTTCGCTGGCGAGTCAATCACAATCACGCTGGAGGATGAGATCGATTTGTCTCGTGGCGAGATGTTGGTGTTGCCTGAGGATCAGCCAACTTGTGACCACCACGTGGAGGCGATGTTGGTATGGATGGATGAGCAGAAGATGGATCGTAGCAAGAAGTTCTACCTAAAGCAGACCACTCAGATGACACGTGCACACATCGACAATATCGAGTATCGTGTCGATGTTAACACGCTGGAGCACAGCGAGTGCCAAACGATGTCGCTCAACGAAATTGCTAAGGTTCGCATCACGACAAATAAACCACTCCTGTTCGATAAGTATCGTGACAACAGAAGTTGCGGTTCGTTCATCTTGATCGACCCATTGACAAATAACACCTCAGCGGTGGGAATGATCTTGGGTTCAGCGGCTCAGAGCGGTGCGGAGCAGATTGAGTGTGGCAATATATATAGGTGTAGTGCAGCGGAGAGTGCAGCGAAGAGTGCAGAGCTAAAGATGTGCGGACGCTCGGTATTTGTGATCGAGATCGAGAGCTTGACAGCTGAGCAGACCGAGGCGGTGGCTGAGGCGGCAGCGGCTCAGGGTATCGATGCAATCATCGTTGAGAAGTAGTCATCGGGATGAAGTTTGAGTTTGATAAGCTACCCATCAACACTCTCATCGGAGCGAGTTGGCGTGCATTTCGGGAGGTGACCGAGGGGCGAGAGGTCGGCGAGAAGTATCGTTCAAAGTATCGTCTTACGAAGTTGCTCTGTCGATTGATCTCGGTGCTCACACCCATTGAGGATTGGCGCTACCGCAAGCTGTTGAAGGATAAGCCGTTGGAGGCTGACCCCGTCTTTGTGTTGGGTCACTGGCGTAGCGGAACAACCTTTGTGCACAACGTCTTGTCGTGTGATAAACAGTATGGTTACACCACTACGTATCACACGGTTTTCCCAAATATCGTCCTCTTTGGGCAGGGGTTTTTCAAGGCGATAATGGCTCGGGTGATGCCCACGAAGCGCCCGTTGGATAGCTTGGAGCTTACGCCCGACCAGCCTCAGGAGGAGGAGTTTGCGCTGTCGGGGGTGACCAAGTGTAACTATTATAACTTTTGGTTTTTTCCGAAAGATATGTTGGAGTATTGCGATAAGTACCTCACGATGCAGACATTGAGTGACGAGGAGCGGGAGGAGTTTGGCGAGGAGTTTATGCGGTTGGTGAAGATCTCGATGCACAACACGGGGGGTAAGCGATATTTGTCGAAGAACCCACCGCACACGGGGCGAGTAAGGGATCTGTTGAAGATATTTCCCAATGCGAAATTTATCTACTTGATCCGCAATCCATACACGGTTTTTGAGTCGACACGTGGATTCTTCTCACAGACGATTGTGCCGCTGAAACTGCACGACATTAGCGAAGAGGAGTTGCAGGCGAACTTTGTGGAGGTCTACAAAAGGCTCTATGAGACCTACAAACGGGACAGGGTGTTGATCCCCGAGGGTAACCTGATCGAGATTAAGTTTGAGGATTTCGAGGCTGACCCGATCGAGGCGACACGCAAGATATATGAGACCCTATCGCTCGATGGATTTGAGGAGTCGTTGCCCGAGATGGAGCGATATGTAGGGGGCAAAAAGGGCTACAAAAAGAATCGTTATGACTACGCTAAGCAGACGGTCGAGGTGGTGGAGCAGCACTGGGGCGAGTCGCTAAAAGATTGGGGCTACGAGCTCGATACCGAGACGAAATAGATACCGAGACGAAATTAGTGCTCTTTTGTAAAATATTCACAAAAGCTTGTAATGTTCTAGTCGTCAGATTATTACAGATGTTTTGTCGATTGGGGCTTACTAATTACACTCGTGTTGGGTTTAAAAGCCAAAGGCTTTTAACAAATTTTGAAAAAGAATTGGTTAGGCAAATTTATTTGCATAACCAATTATATTTCAAAATCTTAGAGCAAAGCTCTAAGCCCAACAACGCAAACCTGATAAAAGCCAGCTAGCTGGCTGCCCGCCCGGCATTAGGGCAGTGGTCGATTTGACGGAGAGCAATAATTACGAAATAGAGATATTATGGAGGAGCTCAAAACGAATAGAGAGATAGAGTTAGCACGTGGATTTATTTTATATTCACGTGCTAATATTTTTTTGACGGGCAGGGCTGGCACGGGTAAGACCACGCTGTTGCGCAACATTGTTGGCGAGATCGGCAAGAGGGCTGTGATTGCTGCACCGACGGGTGTTGCGGCGCTCAACGCTGGGGGTGTGACGCTGCACTCGCTCTTTCAGTTGCCCTTTTCGCCCTATATTCCGGGGGTTAAGATGCAGCAGGGTGGGCAGCCTCGGCGGATCTCGAAGAATAAGCTCACGTTGATTCGTTCGATTGAGTTGTTGATTATCGATGAGGTGAGTATGGTGCGAGCCGATGTGATGGATGCAATTGATGCGACACTGAGGATGGTGCGCCGTAGCTCGAAGCCCTTTGCAGGTGTTCAGTTGCTGTTGATTGGCGATGTGCAGCAGCTCTCACCGATCTGTAGGGAGGAGGAGTGGGAGCTATTGAGGGAGCACTACGCCTCGCCATATTTCTTTGATTCACTGGCTCTTAAAAAAGTTGGTTACCTCTCGATTGAACTTACGGAGATCTTTCGGCAACGTGAGCGCTCATTTACAGATATGCTCAACGCTGTGCGTGAGAATAGGGTGACGAGAGAGATTCTGGAGCAGCTTAATAGCCGTTATATAGCTGGTTTTGAGCCCGATGACGAGGAGGATTACATAACGCTCACAACTCATAATTTTGTGGCGAACAACATAAATAGTCGCAAATTGGCGGAGCTGAAAAAGCCAACGCACAAATTTGAGGCGAAGGTGACGGGTGATTTTGGGCTGAGTAGCTACCCAAATGATGCTGAGTTGGAGTTGAAGGTGGGGGCTCAGGTGCTCTTCATCAAAAACGATGTGTCGCCACAGAAGCGTTACTACAACGGGCTTTTGGGGCGAGTGAAAGATATTGACGGTAAGGCGGTTACAGTGCAGCCAAAGGGTGGCGGAGAGGAGATTAAGGTGGAGGCGATGCAGTGGGAGAGTATCGACTACAGTGTCAACGGCAATGGCGAGATGGAGCAGGATGTGAAGGGTACATTTACACAGATGCCGCTGAAGTGCGCTTGGGCGATCACCATTCATAAAAGTCAAGGATTGAGCTTTGATAGGGCAATAATTGATGCCTCGGGATCGTTTGCACACGGGCAGGTATATGTTGCGCTGAGCCGTTGCAGGAGTTTGGAGGGGATGGTTTTGCGCACACCGATCTCCACATCATCGATTATTGAGGATGGTTTGGTGACGGGGTTTAGTCGTTATGTATCTAGTAATCAGCCGACTGAGGCGCAATTGGAGGAGCATAAGCGAGAGAGTTACTGTTTGACGCTCTGCGAAATCTTTGATTTTGAGCCGCTGCAACGTACGCTTTGGGATCTGATGAGCGAGTTGACGGGGGTGTTGGCTAAGAGCTATCCGAAGTTGATGTCTACGTTGCTGGAGCTTGTGGCGGTATTTGAGAGGGATATTGTTAAGGTTGGGGCATCGTTTCAGCAGCAGTTGCGAGTGGCGATAATGGGCGATGCAGAGTATCAAAAGAGTGATTATATTCGGGAGCGACTGAAGCGGTCGGCAGGCTACTTTGCGCCACGGTTGGAGGCGCTGCAGAGCATTGTGAGGCAGGTTAAGTTGGTCAACCCCGACTCTACGGAGAGCAGGCGGCGGTTGGGCGATATAACCTCACGGTTGTCGGAGATCTCAGCGATGTTGCTCTTGGCGCTAGAGCTCTGTGAGGATGGTTTCGATATGGCGAGCTACATAAAGGAGCGGGCGAGGTTGATAGCGAAAAATGATATTGAGGCGAGCGGTACGACACCAAAAAAAGCGAAAACGAAGCGGAGCAGCAGAGATACAAAGAGCGGTAGTGATGGTGACAACGGAGCGAGCGAGAGAGGGAACGGGAACGGGAGCAGAAAAAGAAACGGGAACGGGAACGGGAATGGGAACGGGAACGGGAACGGAGGCGAGGGAGGAGGCGACTTTGACGATATGGAGCACAAGGAGCTCTACGAAACATTGGCAGCGTGGCGGTTAGAGGAGGCGAGAGAGCTGGGCAAACCAGCCTTCGTGGTGCTGAGCAACAGAACGTTGATGGAGATTCAGAGCGTGTTGCCAACGACTGAGAGTGCACTTAAAGGGGTCTCGGGAATGGGTAACGTGAAGATGTCAAAATATGCAGATCAGATTTTGGAGATCGTGCGGGAGTATTGTTTCAACAATGGCGTTGAGCAAAATTGACCTATTGCAATAGTCTGAAGAGGGAGCAGTGATCTAATTTAGCGAAAAACGTTATATAATCTTTTGAACAACCAAAAGTTTTGTTACCTTTGCAGCGATTCTGTGGCTGTAGCGCCCTTTATTAATAGGTATATAATTCTGTGGCGGTTGCGCCATTATTAATAGGTATATAATAAAAAATAATTTTAGATATGACAAAGAGATTTAGAGACCTTTCGATTCTCCTCCTCGGAGCATTGGCAGTGACAAGCTGTGCAGAGCAGCAGCAACAGCAGGCGATGCCGCCAGCGGCTTACCAAATGATTACCCTCGCAAAGGGCGATTGTGACTACTCGAAGAGTGCATCGGCAACAATTCGTGGTCGTCAGGACATCGCTATCGTGCCTCAGGTTGCTGGTCGCTTGACAAGCGTTAAGGTGAGCGAGGGCGATAGGGTTAAGAAGGGTCAGGTTATGTTTGTGATCGATCAGGTTCCATATCGTGCAGCGGTGGCTACAGCTCAGGCGGCAGTCGCTACAGCGGAGGCTACGTTGGAGACATCGGCGTTGACACTTTCGAGCAAGAAGAGCCTCTATGATGCTAAGGTTGTTTCGGAGTTTGACTACCTCACAGCGAAGAACTCAAAGATGGTTGCCGAGGCTCAGTTGGAGTCGGCTAAGGCGGCGTTGGTGAGTGCGAAGAATAATTTGTCATATACAACAGTTACAAGCCCAGCGGATGGTGTGATCGGCACACTTCCCTACAGAGTTGGTGCGTTGGTCTCATCGGCTACACAGCTCACAACGGTGTCGGACAACTCGGTTATGGAGGTGTACTTCTCAATGTCTGAGAGCGAGCTTTTGTCGGTTATTCGCTCGGCAGGCTCTCGTGATAAGGCGTTGGATGCGATGCCCGAGGTGTCGTTGAGGTTGAGTGACGGTTCTATCTATGAGCAGAAGGGTAGGGTTAAATCGATGAGCGGTGTGATTGATCGCTCGACAGGTACGGTTACATTGCGTGCAGATTTTAACAACCCAACGGGACTTCTACACAGCGGTGCATCGGGAAATGTAGTGATCCCCACAAAGCGTATGGATGTGATAACGATCCCAACAACAGCGACTTATGAGCTTCAGGATAAGGTCTTTGTATTCCGCAACGTGGAGGGCAAGGCATCATCGACACCAATCGGTGTGACACGTGCTTACGGCACAAACCTATACATCGTGGAGAGCGGACTTAAGGCTGGCGACAAGATCGTTGCCGAGGGTGTGGGTCTACTTCGTGAGGGTACGCCAATTGCTGATAAGGCTGCAACACAAGCTGCGGCAGGAGCGGCAGGAGCGGCAGGAGCAAAGGGTGCAGCAGCGCCAGCCTCAAAGTAAAACGAGTTGTAAGGATTATTCAATAAGAGGATAAAATAGAATGGATTTAAAAGGATTTATTGTACGCCCCGTACTCTCGTCAGTAATCTCTATCATCATCGTTGTGATGGGTGTGATTAGCTTGATGAGTCTACCCGTGGAGCAGTACCCAGATATAGCGCCACCAACAATTCAGGTGAGCACAACTTACTACGGAGCGAGTGCCGAGACTATCCTAAACAGCGTTATTGCCCCACTTGAGGAGGCGATCAATGGTGTGGAGGATATGACCTATATGACATCAAAGTCAACTAACTCAGGTAGTGTAACTATCACTGTATACTTCAAGCAGGGTACCAACTCAGATATGGCGGCGGTCAATGTACAGAACCGTGTGTCGAAGGCGTTAGGTAACTTGCCTACGGAGGTAACTACGATGGGTGTGATTACAGCTAAGCGACAGAATAGTATCTTGCAGGCGTTTGCGGTGCATAGCCCAGACAACTCTTACGATCAGAACTTCTTGTCGAACTATATGAATATCAACCTCTTGCCTCAGATCTTGCGTATCAATGGTGTAGGAGATATGATGATTTTGGGTAGCTCATATAGTATGCGTATATGGATGCAGCCTGATGTGATGGCGCAGTATGGTCTTATGCCTAGCGACATTACAGCTGTTCTAGCTGAGCAGAATATCGAGGCGGCGACAGGTTCGTTTGGTGAAAATTCTGGTCAGGCGTTCCAGTA
Organism: Rikenellaceae bacterium; assembly: GCA_047174325.1. Taxonomy (GTDB): domain Bacteria; phylum Bacteroidota; class Bacteroidia; order Bacteroidales; family Rikenellaceae; genus Alistipes. The sequence continues at coordinate 14,345 of JBCQUE010000039.1, forward strand.
TTCGATGAAGTATGCAGGTCGTAAGCTTACGCCTGAGCAGTTCGATGAGATCGTGATCCGTGCCGATCAAGATGGAGAGGTTCTTTATCTTAAGGATGTGGCTCGTGTGGAGTTTGGTCAGGATTCTTACGCAGTTAGCAGTCAGCTTAATGGTCATAATAGTGCAATGTGTATGATCTATCAGACAGCAGGATCGAACGCTACGGTTGTGAACTTGGCAATTGATGAGCTTGTTGAGGATGTCCGCAAGGAGCTTCCAGAGGGTGTTGAGATTACTCAGATGATGAGTTCGAACGACTTCTTGTTTGCCTCAATCCACGAGGTGTTGAAGACTCTTTTCGAGGCGATTGTGTTGGTTACGATCGTGGTCTATATCTTCCTGCAGGATATGCGTTCGACGATCATCCCAATCGTGGGTATCATCGTGTCGTTGATCGGTACATTCGCATTTATGTCGTTGATCGGTTTCTCAATCAACTTGATTACACTCTTCGCTTTGATCTTGGTTATCGGAACGGTGGTGGATGACTCCATAGTGGTGGTCGAGGCGGTGCAAGCCCGTTTCGAGGCTGGATACGTTAGTTCGTATCAGGCAAGTATTGACGCTATGAAGGGGCTTGCAAATGCGATCTTCTCTACCTCGTTGGTCTTTATGGTGGTCTTTATCCCTGTGTCGTTTATTGGCGGAACATCGGGAACGTTTTATCAGCAGTTTGGACTCACGATGGCAGTAGCCGTAGGTATCTCGATGATTAACGCCCTCACGCTCAGCCCTGCGCTCTGTGCACTGCTGTTGCGTCCTCACCTCGATGAGTTGGGTGAGACGAAGTCGACATTCTCGGCTCGTTTCCGTGAGGCGTTTAATGGCTCGATGAGCAATATCATCAAGCGTTATACTTCGGGTGTAATCTTCTTTATCAAGCATAAGTGGTTGCCTTGGGTGACACTTGCGCTTTCGTGTGGATTGCTTTTATTCCTAATGTCGACAACAAAGACTGGACTCGTGCCGAATGAGGATATGGGAACAATCTTCGTCAATGTAAACTGCGCCCCAGGTAGCTCGTTGGACAATACATCCAAGACGATGGCTCGCATCGAGGAGGAGTTGTCACAGATCCCACAGGTTAAAAATGTCGTTGCGGTGTCGGGTTATGGACTACTCTCGGGACAGGGAACATCATATGGATTTATGCTCGTTAAGCTCAAGCCTTGGTCGGAGCGTGAGGGCGAGGGTGATGATGTTGACTCGGTTATCAAGCAGATATATATGCGCACGATGCAGATCAAGGATGCAAGTATCTTTGCACTCTCGCCAGGTATGATTCCTGGTTATGGATTGGGTAATGCGCTGGAGATGTACACTCAGGATACAGGCGGTGGCGACATCACGGAGTTCTATATGAACACGATGAAGTACCTCGGTGCGCTCAACCAACGCCCCGAGATCTCGATGGCGTACTCAACGTTTGATATTCGATTCCCACAGTGGTTGGTCGATGTCGATGCAGCGAAGTGTAAGAGAGCAGGGGTGAGCCCAAGCACGGTGCTCAGCACACTCTCGGGTTACTACGGTTCGCAATATGTCTCGAACATCAACCGATTCAGTAAGGTCTATATGGTTATGATTCAGGCTGAGCCCGATCAGCGATTGGATGAGACCTCGCTCGATAATGTATTTGTGAGGATGAATGATGGTCAGATGGCTCCATTGAGTCAATTCGTGACACTCACTCGTGTATATGGAGCTGATGCGCTCTCTCGATTCAATATGTATAACTCGATACAGGTCAATGCGATGCCTGCTGCAGGTTACTCAACGGGTGATGCAATCAAGGCGGTGGAGGAGACAGCAGCTGTTGCGCTACCTAAGGGTTACGCCTACGACTTTGGAGGTATCACTCGTGAGGAGGCTGGCGGCGGTAACACTACGGCTATCATCTTCGGTATCTGTATCTTGATGATCTATTTGATCCTCAGTGCGTTGTATGAGAGTTACATCCTTCCCTTTGCGGTTATCTTGTCTATTCCGTTTGGATTGTTGGGTAGCTTTATCTTTGCGCAGCTCTATGGTCTGGACAATAATATCTATCTACAGACGGGACTGATTATGTTGATCGGACTCTTGTCAAAGACGGCAATCCTTATCACGGAGTTTGCTACGGCTAGACGCTTGGCAGGAATGTCGATTGTGGCGGCGGCGGTTAGTGCAGCGAAGGCTCGTTTCCGTGCGATCTTGATGACGGCACTCTCTATGATCTTTGGATTGTTGCCACTGATGATGTCTACGGGTGTTGGAGCGAATGGAAATATATCGTTGGCTGCAGGTACTGTGGGCGGAATGTTTATCGGTACGATGGCGCTTATGTTCATCACACCATCGTTCTTTATCTTCTTCCAGTGGCTGCAGGAGCGCTTTACGCCAGCGCCATCCACGATGGATCGAGACATCTTGATCGAGGAGGTTGAGAAGCGTGAGGCGGAGATAGATCAGGAGCTTAAGGAGCTAGAGTAGAGGGTGTTAATTGATAAATTGAATAGGTTATGAAGAAGATATTATTAGCACTAACGGCAGCTGTCGCACTGAGCAGCTGTGGACTCTACAGCAAATATGAGGGTCAAGGTGCAGTGAGCGAGAATCTCTACGGCTCACGGTCGGACGAGGCGACTAAGCTATTGAGCCGTGACACGACCAATATGATGGGTAACATCTCGTGGCGAGAGATCTTCACAGATGTGAAGTTGCAGCGTCTCATCGAACAGGCGTTGGAGAAGAATACAAATGTCCGCACAGCGGTGTTGAATGTGGAGAATGCACAGACGGCACTTAAGACGGCTCGGTTGGCCTATATGCCGTCATTGGCGGTTAGTGCTACGGGCTCAGTCTCGGGGCTGTTGGAGGGCGGAGGCGCTACGAAAACTTATACGGTGCCTCTCTCGGCAGCTTGGGAGGTAGACATCTTCGGTAAGTTGCGCAATGATAAGGAGCGGGCGAAGATGGTGGCGGAGCAGACGGTGTTTGTAGAGCAGGCGGTTCGTGCAGGTGTTGTATCGGCTGTTGCGAATCTTTACTACACGCTCTCTTTGTTGGATGGTCAGATTGAGATCACCACACAGACGATGAAGAGTTGGGGCGAGAGCGTCACAACCGCAAAGGCGATGAAGGAGGCTGGATACCTCAATGAGGCTGGTGTGGCTCAGATCGAGGCTGGGTTGCTCGGTGTGGAGAGCGGCTTGTCATCACTTAAGGAGGCACGTAAGGAGGCGGAGAATGCACTCTGTAGCATCTTGGCGACAACGCCTCAGAGCATCACGGTTGCACCGCTCAACAGGGTTGCGATACCTGAGCGATTGTCAGTTGGAGTACCGTTGCAGTTGCTCTCGTCACGTCCCGATGTGATGGCGGCTGAGGCGGCATTGGCGGCATCGTTCTACTCGGAGAATATGGCTCGGGCAGCGTTTTATCCATCGATTTCGTTGAGCGGCACGTTGGGCTGGACTAACGATATTGGGGTCGTTGTAAACCCTGCGGAGTTCATCTATAGCGCTGTTGGAAGCTTGGTTCAGCCGATCTTCACTCGGGGGTTGACACGTGCGCAGTTGGATATTGCTAAGCGCACATTTGAGCAGAGCCGTATGTCGTTTGAGCAGACGTTGTTGGACTCGGGAATCGAGGTTAATAGTGCGCTTGCAAAGCTCTCATACGCAAACGGCAGAGCAGGGAACTACACTGAGCAGGTGCGTATGTTATCACGTGCGGAGCAGAGTACGAAGCTCTTGATGGAGCACGGCAGCACAACATATTTGGAGGTTTTGACAGCTCAGCAGACGCTCTATAGCGCACAGCTACAGCGAGTTAACAATCTCTATGAGCAGATTAGCGCAATGGTCTCGCTCTATAGCGCACTTGGTGGCGGACGATTCTAAGGTTGCTGAGTAGGGCTGAGTAAGGCTGAGTAAGGCTGAGTAAGGCTGAGTAGGGCTGAGTAGGGCTGGGGG
>JBCQUE010000040.1:0-17887 GCA_047174325.1 Rikenellaceae bacterium
GGATTGAAAACAAGCTAAATAATCGTCCTCGTAAAAGACTCGGATACCTCACACCAAATGAAAAATTTAAACAAATTATTAATATGAATTCAGTTGCATTTGCAGGTTGAATTCAGCAGTGTAATTAAAAGGAAATGAGTGTAGTCGCAAAGATAAAACAGAATCGCCGTCCGCTGCTGATGCTGCTCTGTATGACGTTGGGGGTGGCGCTCTTTCGTCCTCTCTCGGTGGTCGATAGCCTCACGCACCACACCATCACCCCTGTGCTCATCTTCTCGATGCTCTTCGTTACATTTTGTCGTGTGAAGATCCACGAGCTGAAATTCACGTGGCTGCACCTCTCGATGATCCTCTTTCAAGTTGTCGCTTCGCCCATCATCTACGTTGCTTTGTTGCCCTTTGGTGAACTCGTTGCACAGGGCGGAATGATCTGTCTGCTCACACCTGTGGCGATGGGTGCTGTCGCTATCGTTGCGCTCTTGGGTGGTAACGTCTCGGTGATTGCTGGTTATACGCTTGTTTGTAACTTGGTGATCGCCTTTGTTGCGCCTTACTATCTCGACATCTTCGGCAATGGAGAGTGTACGCTGCTGCAGATCCTTAGCCGTGTTGCACCGCTGTTGTTGATGCCGTTGGTCGCTGCTCAGAGCCTCAAAAAGATATGGCTACCTGCAGCTGAGTGGATCGCTGCACGTAGCCAAATGTCGTTCTATATGTGGCTGCTGACGATGCTGATAACTCTCGCTCGCACAACCAATTACATCGTTGAGGTGCACGAAACCATCTCGCTCTCAGTGGGGCTCTCGTTGGCTCTCGTTGCACTGGTTGCCTGTGTCGTGCAGTACCTCATCGGTCACATCATTGGCGTTAGGCACGGTGAGGCGGTCGCTGGAACACAATCGCTTGGACAGAAGAACACGATGCTTGCCGTCTGGTTGGCTCAGAGTTTCTTGTCGCCCGTGAGTTCGATCGCCCCTACGGCTTACATCATTTGGCAAAATCTAGCCAACTCATATCAGATATACAGGTACGAAAATCGTCAACGATAATATCAGCGTCACTCTTCGAACGGAGCTCCTCGGCAGAGATAGTTGTCGTGAGGGCGATCACCTTAGCCACACCTGCACGGCGAGCCGATTCTATTCCGACCAAAGCATCCTCAAAAACCACACACTCCCAAGGCTCTAAACCCAGCTGTTTGGCTGCCGTGAGATAGATCTCGGGGTCGGGCTTGCAGCGTGTAACGAGGTCGCTGTAGACATAACCATCGAAGTACTCCCTGAGCTTGCATCTCTCAACTACAAACTCCACATTCTCCTTGCAGCCCGATGAGCCTACGGCACAACTAACACCCTTGGTTTTTAGCTCTTTGAGCATCTCCACGAGCCCTGCAACAGGCACAATCTTATCTGCATAGAGCTCACGATAGATCGCCTCTTTCTCGGCTGAGAGAGCCGCCTTGCCACGCTCAGCAACAACCTCCGCAGGGAGCATAATATCCATAATCTCATCGTTGCCCATACCTGCACATTTGTAGAGTCGCTCAGTAACATTCTCGCAACCAAACTCCTCACAAAACCGCTCAAAAGCCTCAGCGTGCGCAGCCATATTATCCACCAACACACCATCCATATCAAACAGTATTCCCTTTATCATATCTCTTATTAAGTTCTTTTTTGTATTTATAATTCTGTTGTTTTTATAGGGGACTTCTAATAATTCCCCGATTTTAATTTTTGGTTAATAATTGCCCATTTTTGATTTTGCAAAAGTGGGTTGTAGTGGCTCTACCACCTATTTTTGTGAAATCAAAAAGGGGTGGTTAGTAGCCTAAAAGTAATTTGGGGAATTATTAGAAGTCCCCTATAGTTAAGGGGGCTTGCGTTTTGTGCAGCCCCCTTGGATTTAGTCTCTCTGTTGGTTATTTGACCGTTGGTTATTTGACCGTTGGTTATTTGACCATTGGTTACTTGACCTTGACCTTTGGAATTATCGAGGCTGGTGCATCGAACTTCTTGTTGTCTGAGCCTATGCCGAAACTGCTCTTGTAGTAACTGTTCATCTCTTTCCAATCCACCTCGATGCGCTCGTCACCCAAGGCGATTGTGCCCAACTTTTTGTGGAACCACTCAGCTAGCTCACGATACTTTGGATCTAGTGCCACATTGTTTCGCTCCAATGGGTCGACACGCAAGTCATACAACCCTGCATTAAGCTGCTCCAACGGCAAGTTCATCATCCTCTTGTACTCCTTCTCGATCGCTGCTGCGTTGATAACCTTTGGTGCACGGCGGTTCTGCATCGTAAACATAAAGTCCTTGGTGCGCATATGCACATTGCTACCCAACTCGCTGATCGTGTACTCTCGTGGTGCTCGTTTGCCCGAGATCACATCGACCAAATCATATCCATCGAGGTGTTTGAACTTATCGCTCGTGAGGTCGCCACCAGCTGCTGAGACGAATGTCGGCAAGAAATCGACATACTCAATCGGTGTATCGACAATCTTATTCTTTGGGAACTTCTTCTTATCTGAGCCAACGACTATCACAGCCGTGTGTGTCGAGCTGAGGAAACCCTGACCCTTGGCGCAAACACCCTGCTCGCCTAAGTGCCAGCCGTGGTCGCCCGTAGCGATGAGAATCACATACTCCTGTTTATTCTGCTTGCAATAATCCTTGAAGCTGCGAACGGTCTCGCCAATCAGCGAATCGCCCATTGCACAGAATGCGTAGTAGTCACGGATGAACGACTCTTTGTCCTTGTCCGACATCTCGTAAGTACCTGCTGTTGTGCACCACTTCTGCATCTGTCCAGGCATCTTCTCATACTCCTCTTTGTCGAATAGAGGCAGCGTATAGCTCTTCTCCTTGAATCGCTCACGGAATGATGCTGAGGGCAATACGGGGGTGTGAGGGAAGTGATAACCCATATAGAGCAGCTGTGGCTGAGAGCTCTTTGGACCATCGATTTCAGTTCCCATCAAGCTTTTGAAGGGCTTATCTTGTGTCGCCAAGTATCGCTGTGCATCCTGTGTGATGTAGCCATCTGATGTTTGGTGAGAGGGCTGTGAGCTCACGCCTCCGAGGATTGTGCTGCGAGCTACACGACCATCGGCAAAGTATCTGTTGAGGTGATCAAATTTCTTTGCTACTCTCTCTTGGTCGGCTATATCTTGGGTTGTTAGCTCCTTGCCTTTTCGGTCGCTGTAATAGGTGTCAGCCTTGCCATCGGGCCCATAGTAGTATTGGATTGTACCTGCATTTTCGCCGCTCCAGATCGTCTTTTTCGTCCAATCTGTGAGCCCTGCTTTGTCGTAATCGGTGACGTTGAAGAATGTCTCGTAGGGGTTTTTAGAGACCATCTTGCCTGTTTTTGGATCTTTCTCACGAAGTCGAACGCCGATCTTACCGAATCCCATAGTGTTGTAGCCTAGCTCCTTGAGATACTCGGGCATCGTTGGGGTCATAAAGTCGGGGTGGATGTGGTGATACTCAAAGACCAAAACACCACGGTGATAGGTGTATAGTCCGCTGTGCATAGATGATCGAGATGATGCGCTCACTGGCGAGTTGCAGTATGAGTTAGTGAAGAGTGTACCCTCCTTGGCGAGTTTGTCTAGCTCGGGCGATGATACATAGCCGTAGCGGCTCTCCTCCTTGCCTGTTTTGGCTTTGTTGTAGCAGGCTAGAGCGTCAGCCCGTTGGTCGTCAGTGACGATCCACAAGATATTGGGTTTGCTGTCGGCAGCCACTGCAGCAGGTGCAGCTAAGCTGAGTAGCGACAGGGCTGTTAATCCTTTAGTAAATGTTTGCATAGTTTATAGTTCATTTGGTTTTAATAATCACAAAGATAATATATAATTGTCAAAATTCAAAGCGACTATTTGAAGTTTGCAAAAAAAAGCGTAAATTTGCAAAACAACTCCTAACTCCTAACTCCTAATTAATAATTAAAAAAATATGTATAATTTTCAATTTCAGAACCCGACCAAGATAATCTTCGGTAAGGGACAGATCGCACAACTTAAGAGTGAGTTGCCTCGTGACACTAAAATTATGGTGACGATGGGTGGCGGAAGTATCAAACGCAATGGTGTCTATGATCAGGTGATCGAGGCGTTGGAGGGTTTCGATTATATCGAGTTTTGGGGCATCGAACCCAACCCACGTGTTGAGACCTTACGTGAGGCGATCGCTAGGGGTAAGACTGAGGGTGTAGGTTTCTTGTTGGCTGTGGGCGGAGGCTCAACGGTTGACGGCACTAAGCTTATCTCGGCGGCTATTCCACAGGATTGCGAGCCGTGGGATATAGTCATCGGTAAGGTGGCGGTGGGTGAGTGTCTACCCTACGCATCGGTCATTACGTTGCCCGCTACAGGCTCAGAGATGAACAAGGGTGCGGTGATCTCCAATGATGCTACTGATGAGAAGTATCCGTTCTATTCGACCTATCCACGATTCTCGATTCTCGACCCCGAGACCACCTTTTCGTTGCCTGCTTATCAGGTTGCTTGCGGTGTGACCGATACGTTTGTCCACACGATGGAGCAGTATCTAACCCAGAGCGGTGTATCGCCACTGATGGATCGTTGGGCGGAGGGTATCCTGCAGACGCTCATAGAGGTTGCGCCAAAGATTCGGGAGAATCAACACGACTATGAGCAGATGTCGAACTATATGCTCACGGCAACGATGGCGCTCAATGGTTTTGTCTCGATGGGCGTTGCTCAGGATTGGGCTACGCATATGATTGGGCACGAGTTGACGGCTCTCACTGCTCTCACTCACGGCAACACCTTGGCGATTGTGCAGCCTGCATTGATGAGTGTGATGCGTGAGCAGAAAGGCGAGAAGATTCTGCAGTATGGAGAGCGTGTGTTGGGGATCACGGAGGGCGATTTCGACACACGTATTGATGCGATTTGTGAGGCTACAGAGGCGTTTTATCGCTCGACAGGTCTCAAGACACGTCTCTCGGAGAATGGGATCAGCAGAGAGGTTGCAGCGGAGGTTGTGGCACGTTTCAAGGCACGAGGCACGTGTCTTGGCGAGGGCGCAAATATAGACTATGCCGTAGTCGAAAAGATCTTGGAAAAAGCTTATTGAGTTATGAGTGGGAGCTAGCTCCCTTTTAGCTTTTATTTGTCTGTATAGGCTGAGTAGGGCTGAGTAATTCTGAGTAGGGCTGAGTAGAGCTGAGTAGGGCTGAGTAATTCTGAGTAATTACTGAGAGCAAGCCCTACTCAGAATTACTCAGCCCTACTCAGCTCATACAAGCAAGCCAATAACTCATAACTCACTTTGTTCTCTTTTTTTGCATTTTGTTATCTATTTTTTGTATATTTGTAGCCAATAACTAATAACTCATAACTAATAACTGATATGGATCGTTCGCAATATCTTGACCCTGAGATCGAAACAATGAGCCGTGTGGAGCTTGAAGCGCTACAGCTCGATAGACTTAAAAAATCAGTCGCACAGGCTCGTAAATCGCCTTTCTACTCGAAACTATACAACGAACTGCAGATCGATGAGCAGAGCTTTACTTCGGTGGACGACATCAAAAAGTTGCCCTTTACAACCAAACAGGATCTCAGAGAGAATTACCCTTTTGGGCTAAATGCAGTGCCCAGTGAGCAGATCGTCCGCCTACACTCATCGTCAGGCACAACAGGAAACCCAACCGTCATTTGCCACTCGAAACAGGATATTGAGACGTGGGCGCACCGTATGGCGAGGTGTATGTATATGGTCGGGCTTAGGGCGAGCGATGTCTTTCAGAACACCTCGGGCTACGGAATGTTTACGGGCGGTTTGGGTATGCAGAATGCCGCTGAGCACTTAGGTATGCTCACAATACCTGCTGCGGCTGGAAACTCGCTTAGACAGATCAAATTCATCAAGGATTTCGGCACAACAGCTATCCACGCAATACCGAGCTACGTGATCCGTTTGGCGGAGGTCTTTGCCGAGAATGGAATCGATGTGGCTAAGGATACAAAGCTCAAAACACTCATAATCGGCGCTGAGCCCCACACCGAGCAGCAGAGGCAGAGGATCGAGAAGATGATGTCGGTAAAGGCGTACAACTGCTTCGGAATGTCGGAGATGAGCGGACCCGGTGTGGCGTTTGAGTGTCAGAATCAGAACGGATTGCACATTTGGGAGGATTCATATTTGGTGGAGATCATCGACCCCGAGACGCTGGAGCCCGTACAGGATGGCAAGATCGGTGAGTTGGTGTTGACTACGCTAGATCGTGAGGCGATGCCGCTCATTAGATACCGTACTCGTGACCTTACACGTATCATCACAGGCGAGTGTAGCTGTGGACGTACACACCGCAGGCTCGACAGATTTAAGGGGCGTAGTGACGATATGTTCATCGTCAAGGGTGTGAATATCTTCCCAATGCAGATCGAGAAGATCTTGATGCAGTACGCTGAGGTTGGCACAAATTACCTCATCACAATCGAGACCGTGGGCAACAACGATGAGATCATCATCGAGGTGGAGTTGGGCGATGCTTTCACAGACGATTATGCTCAGCTTCAGCAGCTTAGCCGATCGATGACACGTGCGCTCAAAGATGAGTTATTAGTCACTCCAAAGGTCAAATTGGTCGGCAGCGGCACACTCCCCAAAAGCGAGGGCAAGGCGGTGCGTGTGGTCGACAAACGAGCGAAATAATGATTAATGACTAATGATTAACGCCGATAATGATTAATCATTAATCATTAAACATTAATCATTTAAAAAAAAAATTATGGAACAGACAGTAAAGCAGCTATCGATATTCTTAGAGAATAAGATCGGTAGCCTATATGAGACAATGAATGTGTTGAGCGAGGCGAATATTCGTATCATCGCTGCAACCGTTGCCGACACAACAGAGTTCGGCATCCTGAGAATCATCACCGACAGCCCCGAACAGGCGAGCAGAGTGCTCGGAGCGGCTCAGAAGAACACCTCTACAACAGATGTGATTGTCCTCTCATGTGAGAGCACAGCATCAGCGTTTTACGACAAATTGAGGGTGCTTTCGGCTAATGGCGTGGTGATCGAGTATTTTTACTGCTTCTCGGTCAGGGATCGAGCCTATATAATTATGAGGGTCAACGATAACGAGAGGGCTTTGCGCAGCATCTCGGAGGCTGGATTGGAGACTATTTCGGCTGAGGATCTGCTTAAGATATAAAATTTAATCTCTTTTTTTGCGATTTTTGTCGGAGATATTAATATTATTTGTATCTTAGCCCCAATAATTTTTAATAAACAACGAATATGTGTGGTATTGTAGGAATATTTGATCTTAAACAGGAGGCATCGAAGTTGCGAGGTAGAGCCCTCTCGATGGCTAAAAAGATACGTCACCGTGGTCCAGATTGGTCGGGTATATATTGTGGAGATAAGGCGATTTTGGCGCACGAGCGATTGTCGATTGTCGACCCAAAGTCGGGCGGTCAACCCCTTAAAAGCAGGGATGGTAAGCTCATCTTGGCTGTTAATGGCGAGATATATAACCATCGTGAGATACGTCAGGAGACAGCCGATAAATATGAGTATTTGACAGGCTCAGATTGCGAGGTGATCTTGGCGTTGTATCGTGAGAAGGGTATCGATTTCTTGGACGATCTGAACGGAATATTCGCATTTATGCTCTACGATGCAGAGAAGGATTGCTACCTAATCGCTAGGGATCACATCGGAATCATACCTTTGTATATAGGTAGCGATGTTGAGGGCAACCGTTATGTCTCGTCTGAGTTGAAGGCGTTGGAGGGCGTGTGCAACAATATCGAGCAGTTCAAGCCCGGTCACTATCTCTACAGCAACGAGGGTATCATCAAACCTTGGTATAAGAGGGAGTGGACGGAGTATGAGAGTGTGAAGAGTAATGGTTGCGATATTGATGAGTTGCGCACAGCTCTCGAAGATGCAGTGAAGCGCCAGTTGATGTCGGATGTGCCTTACGGAGTGTTGCTCTCGGGCGGATTGGATTCATCGGTGATCTCGGCTGTAGCTAAGAAGTACTCTGAGATGCGTGTCGAGAGCGATAATCAAACAGCTGCTTGGTGGCCACAACTTCACTCATTTGCAGTGGGTTTGGAGGGCGCACCTGATTTGATCGCTGCCCGTAAGGTTGCAGATCATATCGGAACTGTCCACCACGAGGTGAACTATACGGTACAGGAGGGATTGGATGCTCTCAAAGATGTGATCTATTTCCTTGAGACGTATGATGTTACAACGGTTCGTGCATCGACACCAATGTATCTGCTTTCACGTGTTATCAAGTCGATGGGTATCAAGATGGTGCTCTCGGGTGAGGGTGCTGATGAGATCTTCGGAGGCTACCTCTATTTCCACAAAGCGCCTAATGCACAGGCGTTTCACGAGGAGACGATCCGTAAGCTCGGAAAGCTCTATCTGTATGACTGCTTGCGAGCAAATAAGTCGTTGGCAGCGTGGGGTGTAGAGGGTCGTGTTCCATTCCTCGATAAGGAGTTTATGGATGTGGCGATGCGCTTGAATCCTGAGGAGAAGATGGCTAAGAATGGTCGTATGGAGAAGTGGGTCGTTCGTAAGGCGTTTGAAGATATGTTGCCCGAGAGTGTTGCGTGGAGACAGAAAGAGCAGTTCTCAGATGGCGTAGGCTACAGCTGGATCGATTCGCTGCGAGATATGACAAATATGATGGTCTCAGATGATGAGATGGAGACAGCAGCAGAGCGTTTCCCGATCAATACACCACGCAATAAAGAGGAGTATTATTACCGCACAATATTTGAGGAGCACTTCCCATCGGATGCAGCCGTAGCGACCGTACCGTCAGTTCCATCGGTAGCCTGCAGCACACCCGAGGCATTGGCGTGGGACGCATCGTTCCAAAATATGAACGAGCCATCAGGAAGAGCAATCAAAGGCGTACACGATCAGAGTTATTAGTTATTAGTTAGGAGTTATTTGGCTCGTCTGTATGAGGCTGAGTAGGGCTGAGTAGGGCTGAGTAGGGCTGAGTAGGGCTGAGTAATTCTGAGTAATTCTGAGTAGGGCTGAGTAATTCTGAGTAATTCTGAGTAGTTCTGAGTAATTCTGAGTAATTCTGAGTAATTCTGAGTAGGGCTGAGAGCAAGCCAAATAACTCATAACTCCATAACTCATAACGCCATAACTCATAACTAATAACTCATATATGCAGCTAAAATAGAGGAGCGGCACACCCCGAAAGGATGTGCCGCTCTGAACGTTATTAGCGGTGATTAGGCGATACCTATATCTGAGTAGCTCGTCTGTGTGAACGCCTCGTCATTGACCATTATCGGCTCGTTTAGCGGCTCATCGAGTGGCTTGCGCTGCATAAAACGTTTGCACTGTGCCAAGCGATCGTAGCCCAACATAATGCCTAAAATAAAGTCCTGCTCAGCTGTGAGCTTATTGAGCGGCTTGTCACAAAAGGTGCGAACCACATCAACACACTCTCGCTTGCCAAAGAAGATGTTGATCTTCTTCTCCGTCACAGGAACAACCACATAATCTACATCATAATGGCTCAATTTGCGCTCAGCAAAGGCTCGATCCTCAACCTGCATAGTGTGGAGCACCAAGTGGCGCAAACCCTTCTGATACTCATATATATGATGACCTAATACCTGCATAATCGACCCCTCCCGTTAATTAGTTAAACTTCGATGAGATCGCCTCACACCACGCAGCCATCCTCTCGTCATTCTTATCTGCTGAATCGTCATCGAGTGGCAAGCCAACAAACTCGCCATCTATAACAGCGATAGATGCTGAGTATGAGTAGTCATCTGTAACGCTGCCAACGATAGTCGCTCCAGCCTCTGCAGCAGCCTCATATAGAGTGCCAATCGCATCGACAAAGGTGTCGGGATACGAGGCTGCATCGCCACAGCCAAAGAGCGCTACGGTCTTGCCCGTGAGATCAGCCGACTTAAGCGTTGAGAGCTCACACTCCCAATCGTCCTGTAGATCGCCACAACCCCAAGTCGATGAGCCCAAAATCAGGTTTGAGTAGTCGTTGAGCGTATCAGCTGTCATATCTGAGACATTGACAAGTGTTACATCGTGTGACGATAGGTTCGCAGCGATTTGAGATGCTGCACTCTCAGTGTTGCCCATTGTTGAGCCGAAAATAATTGCGATCTTTGCCATTGTATTTTTGTTGTTTTAAATTTCTAATGACAAAGGTACAGTGAATTTATCGGCTGTGCAATCACTAAAAGTGGGTAATTTTACTCCTAACTCCTAACTCCTAACTACTTTTTCGGTATTAGGTTTTTCGGGATGTTGAGCACTTTATCATCGCTGCCCACTGCAAAGTCGCTTACGTAAAATTCGTTGAACTTCTTCCAGTCGGTCACCTCTACACGCCCATCACCCACGATTATGTTTGCCGCCTTTACTCTGAACCAATCGGCAAGCGCTGCATACTCCTTGGTGTAGGCTACATTATTCTGCTCCTTGGGGTCGACCCGTCTGTCGAAGAGCGCCATCGAAATATCCTCTCTTGGAGCATCCAGCGCCCACTTGATATTTTTGCCTGCTGGGTACTTTGTCGAGGGCACATTCTCTCGTATCTGCATCGAAAATGCAAAATCCTTAGATCGTAAATAGCCACGTGGACCACCTGTTACATTTGTCTCGCCAATGACGTAATCACGCCCCTTGACCTTGCCCGATGCTGTAACCGCCAAATCTCGTCCATCGAGGTAGTCATACTTTTTGTCATTGACATCTACGCCTGCCAACGATAGGAACGTTGGGTAGAAGTCGACATACTCAACCAAATCATCGACAACCTTACCCGCTGGGAACTTGCCATCCTTCTCTGAGCTGATGACGATCACAGCCGTCTCATTCGATTTGATGTAACCTGAGGCTTTGCACGATACCCCCTGCTCGCCTAAGTGCCAACCGTGGTCGCCACACGCATAGACAATATAATAGGGTTGATCGTTGCGTTTGCAGTAGGACTTGAACTCCGCAACAGCCTCGCCAATCAACATATCGCCCATCGCACAGAAGGCGTAGTAGTCACGTATTATCTGCTCCTTTTGCGCCGCTGTCAATGTCTTGATACTTCCCGACTTAGCCCAACGTTGCACCTGAACAGGCATCTTTGACCACTCCTCGTCCGTTAGCTCGGGAACGTTGTATCTCTTCGAGAGGAATAGATCTCGGTACTCTTTCGAGGGGATCACCGCCGTGTGTGGAAAGTGAAAACCGAGGTTTAGGAATTGTGGTTGTGAGGTATCTGCACCCTGCATCTTCTCGCCATTTAGCGCCACAAATTCGCTATTCTCGTTGCGGAGATATTTGATAAACGACTCTTGAATACGCCCATCAAGTGTCTTATGGCTCGGCTGTGTCGACTCGCCACCCAACACACCGTCACCCTTGCGGATGATGTGCTGCGCCTTGTCGAAATCTTTGCGGATCTTCTTATCCTCTGCTGGAATCTCCAGACCCTTTGGGCGGTCTCGATAGTACTCTACACGAGTGCCATCCTCATATATCCAAAACTCCTTCTTGCCCTTTTGATCGGCTGGTCTCCATAGTTCGATCTTGCCCCAATCGGTCATTCCTGCCGCTTGTAGCGAACCATACGATACGTTGGCTTGATAGATGTTGATGTTGTCGAAACCCATCTTGTCGTGTGAATCGGAGATACGTGTTCCGAGCTTTCCGAAGTTGCTTGTCTTGTAGCCTAGCTCAGTCAAGATTGTCGGGAAGAGAGGGTTTGCGAAGTCGTTTGTGTTGTGCGTCAAACGGAAGTCGGGGATTGCGTTGTGGTGCGGATACTTACCTGTGTGGATCGATGCACGTGATGGCGCACTCACGGGGCTATTGCAGAACGAGCGTGTGAAGAGGACACCCTCCTCGGCCAATTTATCGACATTGGGCGACATCACAAAACCGAGCTCACTCTCGGCTGAGCCACGGGTTGCACGATTCCAACACTCCAGTGCATCGGCACGTTGGTCGTCTGTGATGATCCATAAGATGTTTGGTTGTTTTGCGCTCTTTGCTTCGGCTGTTGCACACGACTGCACAGCGCAGCAGCTTGCGAGTAGCAACATTTGGTTCGTTTTTCTGTTCATTATTTTCTCTGTTTTGATCTTTGTTAGTTTCGTCTGATTATCTCTGTACAATCGATCGATAGCTGTTTAGGGGAATTATAAGAAGTCCCCTTTAGTCTATTTTTTTGCTGTTGGGTTGTATTCGGGGTTGGGCACTGTTGGGATTGGCGCTTTCACATCGGCTTGCCACTGCTTCATCGCCCTGTATAGCTCGTCCCGTTTTTGAGGATTCTTGTCGCTGAGGTTTGTGCGCTCACCGAGGTCGTCCGTTAGGTTGTATAGCTCCAACGAACCATCCTCAAAGTTCTCAATGAGTTTCCAATCGCCACGACGAATAACACTCACAGGGCGAGTTCTGAAGTGTTGGTCTCGGCACTCTGTGTCGCCCTTTTTCGCCTCTATATAGGCAGGCATAAACCAGTGTAGATCCCTCTCTGTAAGCTCGCTGCTCGGCTTGCCGCTAAGCAGGGGCAGCAGGCTTGTTCCATCCAGCTTGCTCTCAGCCTTGACCCCCGTAAATTCGAGGATCGTTGGGAAGAAATCGAGGTTCGTGACGGGGGTGTCGCTGCGCAATCCATTGTCAAATTTGCCATCCATATAGACGATGATCGGCACACGGATTCCGCCCTCATAATAAGAGCCTTTGCCAGCTCTTAAGGGGTGTTGTTTCGAGATGTTGTACACACCGCCATTGTCGCTCGTGAAGATAATGAGTGTGTTTTTGGCGTAGCCGTTGCGCTCGATCGCCTCCATCAATGTGCCGATACTCTCGTCCATCGATTCGACCATCGCTGCATATATTGCGTTGAAGTGAGCGCCATCTTTAGAGCGCTCCTTAGCCTTGTACTTCTCGATCATCTCGGGTTTCGCCATCAGTGGAGCGTGGACTGCATAGGGTGCATAATAGAGGAAAAAGGGGCTCTCCTTAGAGACGTTGTTCACGAAGTTAGCAGCCTCCACGCCCAGCCTGTCGGTGAGGTATTCGCCATCGACATTGCTCTTTATGTTGGGCACTTTGTAGGGCGAGAAGTAACCGCCTGTCTTTGGAGCGCCAGCGTCTGAGCCGGCAACGTTTATGTCGATACCCTGCTTTGTCGGATCCTCGCCAACGTGCCACTTACCGATGTTACAGGTTGTGTAGCCTCCGTTCTTGAGCGTCTGAGCTAGTGTTACAGCGTCTTTTGGCAACACCTCCGAATTGGCGATCGGGATGAGTTTTCGCTGTTTAGCATCGCCTCGTGTGGGTCGACCAACGGTGAAAACCCCGTGCCGAGGTGAGAATTGACCGCTCAACATACAGGCTCTACTTGGGGCGCTATTTGCTGCCGATGAGTAGCCGTTGCTGAAGTATGCTCCCTTTTGATAGAGCCGATCGATGTTGGGTGTCTCATAGAGCGTTGACCCCATAAAACTCATATCTGTCCAGCCCAAATCGTCAACGTTTATCAGGACTATGTTTGGGCGTTGTGCAGGTTTTGCCTCAGTAATCGAGCCCACTGCTGCTCCACAGAGCAATAAAATAGGAAGCGTCTGTTTTGATTTCATTTTCATATTTTCTACTTTTTTACGTAACTAGAACGACCCGTCTCACCGTCCCACTCGATGTTTTTGCTCTTGGGGATTATCCACTTGCCCTTGCTCTTGACCACTACACCTGTGCGGAGTGCCCACTCGTCCCACGCCTTGGCTAGTCGCTCAGCGATCTCGGGCTTCTCGGCTCTGAGATTGTGCAGCTCGGGGCGGTCGTCATTGATGTTGTATAGCTCCCAATCGCCACCGATCTTCGCCACCAATTTCCACTCGTTGTCCCTCACCGCTCGGTTGCCGAAGTGATAAAAGTAGATATGTCTGTCACCTGCAACCTCTCTCTCGAATGAGCCCCTCAGCGAGATTCCCTCCATCGGTGTCACAGCAACGCCTCGCCGCTCTTTTGGGTACTCAACACCTGCAACATCTACACAGGTCGCCATTATGTCGATGATGTGGCACGGCATATTATTTATAAAATTCTTCCGCTTGATACCGCCGCCCCAGTGTGCAATCAGTGGTGTCGATACACCACCCTCATACTCAAATCGTTTGTACTCCCTAAGCGGTGTGTTCGAGACGTTAGCCCAGTTGCGACCATACGAAAAGTAGGTGTCTTTTGCCCCAGGCATCACGTTGTGAAAGAGCATCGGCCAACCGTCACGGGTCTGCTTAGGCGCTGAGTTAAAGTAGTGCTGTACATCATCGGCAATGGGCGGCAAGGTTGGTCTGTCGGCTCGCTGTTGCTCGGGGCTTGATGCACCCTTGAGACCATCAATCTCCTCGGGGCAACCTCCATTGTCGTGAGCGAAGAGGATCAACGTGTTCTCATACTCGCCTCGCCTCTTTAACGCCTCTATGATCTCTCCAACACCCTGATCCATTCGGTCAATCATCGCTGCATAGACCTCCATTCTTCGAGCCTCAAACGCCTTGTCTTTCACATTGCTCCACTTGCCGACCGTTGGCGAAAACTCTGTGTCGGGGTCGATTACCCCCAGCTTTTTCATCCTCTCGAAACGGGCTCGACGGATTGCATCGTAGCCCTCATCATAGACCCCTTTATACTTTGCAATATCTTCGGGACGTGCTTGTATGGGCCAGTGAGCCGCTGAGTAGGCTACATACATAAATAGAGGTTCACCGCTCGTGCTCTCCTCAATATATCGACAGGCGTTGTCGGTGATCGCATCGGTTAGGTAGTACTCGCCTTTGGGCTTATACTCGGGGTCGTTACACATTGTGATGAGCTTGTCGCCACGGAATAGTGTCGCTGGATCCCAATAACTCGTTGCTCCGTTGAGTATTCCATAGCTCTTGTCAAAGCCTCTATCGAACGGCATATTTGCTTTGCGAAGTGACCGCTCGTCATTTGGGGCGTGTGATACGTGCCACTTGCCCACCATATAAGTATTGTAGCCCCCAACCTTAAGTGCCTCCGCCAACGATACACTGCTTGGGCTCAATTCACCCTCATAACCAGGGTAGCCAGCGTTGGAAGCCATATTGCCAATACCTGCTTGGCTCGGATAGAGACCCGTGAGGATTGCCGCACGTGATGGGCACGAGCGTGAGGAGTTGTAGCAGTGAGTAAAGCGTACGCCCTCAGCCGCCAATTTGTCGATGTTGGGAGTGTGGATCTCGCTACCGTAGCAGCCCAGATCGGAGTAGCCCATATCATCGGTTAGAATCATTATGATGTTGGGCTTGCTGCTGGTTTTCTTATTGCTGTTGGCGTTGTTGGTGCTCTTTGTGCTTTTGGCGCTGAGGCTAGGTGCAAAGAGCAACGCTGCCGCAAGAGATAGCGGCGCAAGGATTTGGTTGTAGTTCTGTCTTCTCATAGTTGTCTTGTAGTTGATACTGCAAATGTACGGCACAATCATATCTCATCTATAACAACTCTGTTTCATTTAATAAAAGATATGTATCATTTTGATCTTTATCGATAAATTATTACCTTTGTCTATATGAATCGCATTAAGTTGACATTAATACATATGAATCGCATTAAGTTGACATTAATATATACTCTATTATTACTCCTCTTCGTTGGCTGTCAAAGTGGTCACAGAGAGGTGGTGATCGGTGTGTCGCAATCTATAGATGACTCTTGGCATAGGCAGCTAAGTAGCGAGTTGCGAGCGGAGGCGCAATATTTCGAGGGGCTCAATATCGAGGTGAAGTACGCCAATGGAGAGAGCAGCTATCAAATCGAACAGATCGAGGCGTTTATAGAGAGTGAGGTAGATATGCTCGTCATCTCGCCCAACGACAAGGAGAGTTTAGTCCCCGTGATCGAGAGAGCGTACAACAGCCGTATCCCGATAATAATAGTCAATAGGGCTGTAGAGACCGACAAATTTACCGCATTCGTAGGAGCAGATAACAATAAGCTTGGAGCAATCGTTGGGGCAAATATCGGCAGAAAAACCGCTGCTCGTAGCGTGTTGGAGTTGGGCAATGGCGATGAGCGAGATATTTCAGAGGTGCGACACCGTGGGCTAATCTCTAAGTTGAATCGCAATATCGACCACTTGGGCTACGTTTGTGTGGCGGATGATATGCAGAGCGTGGAGCGAGTTGTCGACTCTCTTTTGGGTGTGATGCCGAGTGTCGATCTCATCTTTGGACACACTGACAATATAGCGCAGGCAGCACATAATAGCGCTGTGAGAGCGGGGCGAGAGCAGAGTATTATCTTTTGGGGTGTAGGTGCTTTGGCGGAGGATGGCGGTGGTGTTGAGTTGGTGAATCGTGGGGTTCTTGATGCAACATATATCTACGCTACGGGTACAAATCAGATCCTGATGCTGGTCGATAACATTCTGTCCGACAGTGAGTTCCGCCGATATACACCACTCTCTACACCTATGGTCGATGCCTCACGAGCTCGGATCTTGAAGTATCAAAAGGGTAGCGAAGTCTCTAAACTCAATCGGCGTGTGGAGTCGCTCAGTGGTTATCTTTCGAGCCATATCGAACGCTCTAATTTTCGGTTGTATATGCTCTTTGTGGCGGTGGCGGCACTGCTGCTTTGCGGTGGGTTTATTCTCTTTATCGTCAGATTACTTAAAGCTAAGACAGATGCAAATGCGCAACTAGAGAGGCAGTATCGAGAGCTGGAGGCTGTGGTTAAAAAGATGGAGAGGGTAGAGGAGCAGAGCACAACAGATGACAATGCAACATCACCGCTGGAGAGCAAATTCATCGCTAAGTTTTATGAGATCATAGAGCAGAATATCGGCAACGTAGATTTCGAGTTTGAGAATATCGGTGACGAGCTGTGTTACTCACGAGTGCAGGTCTACCGCAAGGTGAAGGCGCTAACGGGAGAGTCGCCATCGAGGCTACTTCGCAAAGCACGGCTAGAGAGAGCCGATGAGCTACTTCGCACAACAGATCGACCAATTGCAGATATAGCCTTCGAAGTTGGATTCTCCGCCCCATCATACTTCTCCAAAAGCTATAAAGAACACTTTGGCGAGCTACCTAGTGGAGTTCGGAGTTCTGAATTATGAGTTATAATTTGCATCAAAAAACGGGGAAAAGCAATTTTTTCAAAAATAAACACCAAAATATTTTGCAAATAAAAAATAAACGCTTATATTTGCACCACAATTAACGCAGAGCGCTACACCAAGCGCAGCAAATGGATGGGTTGAAAGCAGCAACGAAAGGGCTGCAAGCAGCAAACGAAGAGGTTGCAAACAGCAAACGAAGAGGTTGCAAACAGCAAACGAAGAGGTTGCAAACAGCAAACGAAGAGGTTGCAAGCAGCAAACGAAGAGGTTGCAAACAGCAAACGAAAAGGTTGCAAACAGCAAATTCAAATGTAAAAGCGGTTAAGAGTAAGGTGCCATAGCTCAGTTGGTAGAGCAACGGACTGAAAATCCGTGTGTCCCTAGTTCGATTCTTGGTGGCACCACTATTAAAGAAAGATGTAGCCCAAAAGGCTACATCTTTTACAATTGAAAAACCCCATCTTCTTTGTTTAAATCAATCAATAACGTGATGCAATAATCTAATTATTAGCTGATTACAATTGAGCCAAATAGTTGTTTGGCATTAGAGCATTATAGTTACAATGAATTGTTGATTTTTGTTACCATCAGCCAACACTTCACATTTTTGGGGTCACCAGATAAAATAGGGGGACTAAGCAAAAATACGAGTAAGGCGAAACAGGAAAAATTTCACATCGGTTACGCCTCTGAGGTTTGTTCTGAAGGCTTTAATTATCGAATTGAATGA
>JBCQUE010000041.1:0-17614 GCA_047174325.1 Rikenellaceae bacterium
CTGAGTGGGGCTGAGTAGGGCTGAGTAGGGCTGAGTAGGGCTGAGTAGGGCTGAGTAGGGCTGAGTATAGGTGCATAAAAAAAGGGCACAGCATTTAAAACTGCACCCCTTGAGTAGCGGGAGAAGGACTCGAACCTCCGACCTCCGGGTTATGAGCCCGACGAGCTGCCAACTGCTCTATCCCGCGATTTGTGATACAAAGATAAGGGAAAAATCTGACTTAACCTAATTTTAATGCAAAATAATTTTCTGTTTTATTTTTGCACGTTATTTAAATCGTTGCTAATCAACGCATTAAGTAGGGTAAAATAATTATTGGTGTATTTTTAAGAGTGCTATTGGAGATGAGATTTTTTACTATTAAATCGAAAATATAGTTATTCTATATTGAGATTTAATAGTGAAAAATATCGCTCCAAGAGTGCTTTTAAAAATATGGCAATAATTGTTTTACACTACTTAGTTACTAAATTATTTCTTTACTGCAACAGGAATATTCGCTGTTTTCCAAATTTTATCCTCTGTGCACTCGATTTTAACGCTCTCACCTCCGCACGTTAATATAAATTCGCCACTCTCCAACCTCCATTTTCCGCCCTCGCCCACAAACGCTAAGTCGCTCGCTGGAACGCTGAATGTCACCTGCTTGCTCTCGCCTGCCGCTAACGAGACCTTTGTGAAGCTACGCAGGCGTTTGTTGTCGGGTGTGACCGAGGCGAAGAGATCTGTGGAGTAGAGCAGCACGGGCTCTTTGCCCTCTCGCTTGCCGCTGTTGCTCAGGGTGATGGTGATCTGTAGCTCATCATTGGCTGTGAATCGCTCGGGTGTGACCCTCATATCGCTGTAGTCGTACGTTGTGTAGCTCAGACCGTGTCCAAACGCCCACTGTGTGTCGATCTGTGCGGTGTAGTTATAGTCGCCCTGCATCTTCTTGCGGCTCTCTGAGGGCTTGAAATCATAGGTTGAGAGGGAGTTGATCTCACGTGAATAGGTAAAGGGTAACTTAGCTGAGAAGTTCGCATCGCCCGAGATGAGGTTCGCCAGTGCATCACCGCCCGAGTTGGAGGGCAACATCGAGACGATCACCGACATCATCGAGCCAACAACATCACCAATGATACGTGGACGACCCCCCGTGATCACCATCACACTCTTCTTGCCCGTCATCGCCACCGCCCTTACTAGCTCCTTTTGGTTTGCCGAGAGGTTGAGATCGGTGAGGTTACCTGGTGTCTCACAGTAGCTATTCTCACCCACACAGAGCACCACATACTCGGCATCGCTCGCCGCTAGTGCCGCCCTGTAGTCCACTACAACCTCTTTGTCATAAGTCGCCTTGGGGCTCTTGTCGTACTCCACGCTGGGGAGATAGGTTACATTCTCGCTGCCAAATTTATCTCTCAGCGCCTCAAATATTGTGTTGTGATGGGCTGCATATCTATCCGACTGCTCACCTTGCCACGTGTAGCTCCAGCCTCCATTAAGCGCTCGCATTGTGTTTGCGTTAGCCCCCGTGACGAGTATCTTAGCGTCTCTGCTTATCGGTAGTGTCTCACCGAAGTTCTTGACCAATACCTGTGATGCTTGAGCCGCCTCTAGCGCTAGAGCTGCTGCCTCTTCGGATGCAAACTTTGTGTACTCTGCCGCCTTAACCATCGGTGTGGTGTCGAGCCCCAAGCGGTACTTAACCCTCAGAATCCTCGCCACAGCATCGTCTATACGCTCCTTTGAGACCTTACCCTCATCGACCAACTCACGCAAGTAGCGACAGAATGAGAGCTCCGAGGGAACCATCGACATATCGATACCTGCATTTATCGCAATGCGCACAGCATCCTTTTTAGATGTCGCCACTCGATCACGTGTGTAGAGGTTATTGATGTCCGCCCAGTCGCTCACCACCATTCCGTCCCACTCCAAACCCTCCTTCAACCACTCCGTTATCATCTCCCGATTGGCGTGAAAGGGTACACCATCATTTATTCCCGAGTTGACCATAACCGTTAGTGCACCAGCCTCGATAGCCGCCTTGAATGGTCGGAAATATCTCTCTCTGAGCTCGTTGCGTGTTATGATGGTTGGTGTTCTATCCTTACCCGTGGTGGGTACTCCGTAGCCCATATAGTGCTTTGGACAGGCTGCAATATTATATAGTCCAATATGATTTGGGTCGTCACCCTGAAAGCCAAGTATCATAGCTCGCCCCATCTCAGCATTGACCAGCGGATCTTCACCAAAGCTCTCCCACAGCCGAGACCAGCGAGGATCTCGACCCAAATCCATCGTTGGCGCAAAGCTCCACGCTACACTGCTTGCACGTGTCTCATAGGCTGTGATCTCGGCACAACGTCTCTGTAGCTGGGTGTCGAACGATGCCGCCATATTGATACCCTGAGGGAAGAATGTCGCCCCCATCGTGTAGGTCGCCCCGTGGATCTGATCAAGTCCGTAGAGTGTCGGCACACCGATATGTTTCATCGACATCTGTTGCAGCGGAGCAATCACCCTCTCCCACTGCTCTGGGGTCTGAGCCACCCCCGGTGTATTTAGAAACGACCCAACACCATAGTGCACAATTGCGCTATCCAACATCCTCTCGCTATACTTGAATATCTTGCTCTTGCGATCCTTTAGAGCGCTGAGCGTTAACTGACACATCTGACCAATCTTCTCATCTAAGGTCATTGACTTAAGCTGCTTCGATACCTTGCGCTCGATCTGCTTGTCGGGAGTGATCGCTGGTGCTGCTGCGGCACTCGACAAGATTAGTACCGCTACTAGGGTTGTTAGTTGCTGTTTCATCTTTTGGTTGGTTGGTTGAGTTGGTTGGTTGAGTTGGTTGGTTGGTTGAGTTGGTTGGTTGGTTGGTTGAGTTGGTTGGTTGGTTGAGTTGAGTTGAGTTGGTTGGTTGAGTTGAGTTGAGTTGAGTTGAGTAATTCTCAGTCTAGGGGAGCTCTAATAGCTACGAGCGAACAAAACCCTCATCTTAGAGGGTTTCCCCGTAAAGATACACTCGCCAGCCTCCACGACAGCATCGACAGGAATACAGCGAATAGTTGCCTTCGTAGCATCCTTGATAGCCTGCTCCGTCTCGGGTGTGCCGTCCCAATGTGCCGAGATGAAACCGCCCTTCTCATCGAGCAACTTCACGAACTCGTCCCACGTGTTGGCTGGTGTGATCATCGAGTTACGATAGTTGAGCGACTTGGTGTAGATGTTGTTCTGAATCTCATCCATCAACGCAACGAGGCGCTCTGTGAGACCCTCCTGAGCTACACTCTCCTTGGTAAGCGTATCACGGCGAGCCAGCTCTATAGTTCCAGCAGCCAAGTCACGAGGTCCAATCGCCAAGCGCACAGGTACACCCTTAAGCTCATACTCAGCGAACTTAAATCCCGAGCGAATATTATCTCTATCGTCGATCTTGACCGTGAGCCCTGCAGCACGAAGTGGCGCAGCCAACACCTCCATCTTAGAGCGCATCTGCTCCAACTGCTCCTCGCCCTTAAAGATCGGCACCATCACAATGTGAATAGGCGCTAACTTCGGAGGCAACACCAAGCCGTTATTATCTGAGTGAGCCATAATCAGCGCCCCCATCAAACGTGTCGATACACCCCACGATGTCGCCCATACATACTCCTGTTTACCCTCCTTATTGGTGAACTGGACATCGAAC
Organism: Rikenellaceae bacterium; assembly: GCA_047174325.1. GTDB lineage: Bacteria > Bacteroidota > Bacteroidia > Bacteroidales > Rikenellaceae > Alistipes. The sequence continues at coordinate 3,680 of JBCQUE010000041.1, forward strand.
GCCTTAGCGAAGTTTTGCGCCAAGAAGTGTGACGTACCGCTCTGTAGCGCCTTACCGTCCTGCATTAGAGCCTCGATGGTGAGTGTATCCTCAGCCCCTGCGAAGCGTTCATTTGGCGATTTGTGTCCCACGATCACGGGCACCGCCATCCACTGCTGTGCAAACTTCTCATAGACGTGGATCATTCGGTGCGTCTCCTCGATAGCCTCCTCACGAGTAGCGTGCGCTGTGTGACCCTCTTGCCAAAGGAACTCAGCGGTGCGCAAGAATAGGCGTGTACGCATCTCCCAACGAACCACATTAGCCCACTGGTTGCAGAGGATCGGCAGGTCTCTGTAGGACTGAATCCAACCCTTATAAGTGTTCCAGATGATTGTCTCCGATGTAGGGCGGACGATCAGCTCCTCTTCGAGTTTGGCATCGGGATCGACCACTACACCCCCCCCGTTTGGGTCATTTTTCAATCGATAGTGAGTAACCACAGCACACTCCTTAGCGAATCCCTCCACGTGGTTAGCCTCCTTTGAGAAGAACGATTTAGGGATGAACAGAGGGAAGTAAGCGTTTTGGTGTCCTGTCTCCTTGAACATTCCGTCAAGTGCCGCCTGCATCTTCTCCCAAATTGCGTATCCGTAGGGTTTTATCACCATACATCCACGGACTGCGGAGTTCTCCGCCAATCCAGCTTTGACGACCAATTCGTTATACCACTGTGAGTAGTTATCCTCTACTTTCGAGAGGTTTTTTAGCTCTATTGCCATATGATTTTCTATTATTCTTTGAGTTGCAAATTTAGTTATTTTTTTTTGTTTTTCCTAATTTTTTTTTCTCTCTCTTTTTGTTGCTGAGTAGAGGGGAGGGGAGCTGAGTAGAGCTGAGTAATTCTGAGTAGGGCTGAGTAAGGCTGAGTAGGGCTGAGTAATTCTGAGTAAGGCTGAGAACGACTGAGAACGACTGAGTAAGGCTGAGTGGGGCTGAGTAGGGCTGAGTAGGGCTGAGTAATTCTGAGTAGGGCTGTGTAGGGCTGAGTAAGGCTGAGTAAGGCTGAGTAAGGCTGAGTAGGGCTGAGTAGGGCTGAGTAGGGCTGAGTAGGGCTGAGGTGGATGCTGTGTTGGGGAGCTAGCTCCCTTTTAGCTTTGGCTAGTCTGTATGAGCTGAGGTGGATGCTGCTGGACTAATACTGCTTTCGTAATTCTTGATTCGTGGTTCAAAGGTTGATGTTGTAAAATAAGCGATTTAACAGCCTTAATTTTAGGTGGCGGTGTCATTGGTCAACTCGGTGGTGTAGAGGCTCTCAGATCGTCTCTAAATGGGCTTTAAACGTGGTGTCGTGGTTTGGGTCTAAGTGGTTGTCTTGGTTCGTAGGGTGTGTAGGTGTGTAGGTGTCTAGGTGTCTAGGTGTGTAGGTGTGTAGGTGTGTAGGTGTGTAGGGTTGTAGGTGTCTAAGCAAAAACGTAAGTAGATGTATAGAGAGAGAGTGCAACATAAATGTTGCACCAATAACTCATTAACATTATTATTTACATTATCATTTACATTATCATTTACATTTACATTTACATTATCATTTACATTTACATTTACATTAGGGGTTGTTTAGGGGTTGTTTAGGGGTTGTTTAGGGGTTGTTTTGGGGTTGTTTTGGGGTTGTTTACGAATTAAGAATTAAGAATTAAGAATTACGAATTATGAATGAAGAATGAAGAATTAAGAATTAAGAATTAAGAATTAAGAATTATGAATTATGAATTATGAATTATGAATTAAGAATTATGAATTATGAATGAAGAATTAAGAATTAAGAATTAAGAATTAAGAATTATGAATTATGAATTAAGAATTATGAATTAAGAATTAGGAACTCCCCAGTACAGGTCGCACTCGCCCCGTTCCACCTTGCCGTAGGTAGAGCTTAGTTCGGCTATCACGGGCGATATATAGGCGATTGTATCCTCCACAGCGCCCCGTCCATTCTCGCCCTTAAGTTTGTAGAGCACAGCCCCGTAGAGCGCTCTAAAGCAGAGCTCTATATCTGAGATCTCGGCTGGGGTCTCCTCCTCAGAGAGTACAGCCCTTAGGTCGGGCAACACCTCCTCTAACGTCACCCATAGTGTACGGTATCGAGCCCCAATGGGGAGATGCAGCAGTCTCAGATGCAGATCCTGTAGGTCGGCAATGAGGTGAAGTGTATGCTCCAGATGACCGCTCTGTCGCTTACCCTCACTTTCGAGTAGTTCACACATCTCTCTGTACCACATAAAGATCTCTTGCTGCCGCACGGGCGAGAGCTCCTCACGTGGTGCGATGAATTGTGAGTAGATCGCCTGTGGGCTGAACTGCAACGAGCGGAGGAGATCCTCTAGTTGCCAAAGGTACAATATGTACTCTGAAATGTTGCGGCTACGTAAGTGTCTTGAAATGTCCATAGAATTAGTTGTTAGTTGTTAGTTGTTAGTTGTTAGTTATTAGTTATTTGGCTAGTCTGTATGAACTGCGTAGTGCTCAGCCCTGCTCAGCCTTACTCAGCCCTGCTCAGCCCTGCTCAGCCCTGCTCAGCCCTACTCAGCCCCACTCAGCCCCACTCAGCCTTACTCAGTCGTTCTCAGTCGTTCTCAGTCGTTCTCAGCCCCACTCAGCCCTGCTCAGCGTTTTTAATTGTTTCGATAAATTCGGGATAGAGCCTCCAAAGGTTCTCGGTCTGCAACCACAACTCACGAGCCTGTGCCGCTTGCGATGGTCTTGCCGCCTCGATCTCACGGATGTAGTGCTCATCGGCTGGGTGTTCATCGGCTCTGAACTCGCTGTAGAATGGTGCAAAACGGCTCTTAAAGGCGTGTAATTCGCCCGTTGGCAAGAGGTTGTCACGTAGGTAACTTGACCACAACAGCAGCAGTGTACGTGAGGCGTATTTGTCGGATATGTCGTTGATAACCTCATCGAAGAGCTCATATTCGCCCATCGCTAAATAGTCGAACGCCAAGAGGTTAGATGCCTCCAAATGATCCTCAGGGTCGACATCCAGCGCCATTTCAAGCAGTGCACTCGAAATCTCGAAGTCGTTAATCAGGAAGTGATCGATAGCCGACAACCTCAACAGCTCGATTGCCGAACGTGAGTTCTCATCACTCCACTCCAACACAATCTCATCCTCATCGCCCAGCAGCTCCTGTAACAGCTGCACAGCGACAAAGCGAACGTTACACGCCTCTTCGATCTCGCCCTGCTCCTGTAGCTTTTGTGAGTGGCGTAGTGTTGCGGTGAAGTTGCCCTCACCTCGCTCGCCTATGCGAATTTCGTATGTCTGATCAGCCGTTGGGCTTAGATGTGCTCTCTTCATTCTCTTTTTTTTGAAACTCTGTTTTTTATTTTTTTTTGTTGGTGTTGCTAAATAATTACTCAGCCCTCCTCAGTTTATACAGCCAAGCCAAGCTAAAAGGGAGCTAGCTCCCCCCTCCTCAGCTTGTACAGACTAGCCAAAGCTAAAAGGGAGCTAGCTTCCCTCCCCAGTTCATACAGACTAGCCAAAGCTAAAAGGGAGCTAGCTCCCCCCCTCCCCAGCTTGTACAGACTAGCCAAAGCTAAAAGGGAGCTAGCTCCCCTCCCCCTCTAACTCACTTGTCTCGCTTAGTTATGTAGGCGCATAGGTCGATCAGTGCCGCTCTGTAGGGTGATTCGGGGAATGTGCTCAGTGCTGTGATTGCTCGGGTTATGTAGGCGATCATCACCTCTGTAGCTAGCTCCACACCCTTGTTCTCAGCCACGAAGTTTATCACCCACTCCCTCGCTGGCTCATCTGTTGCCGCCTCACGCACTCTGTGTAATATCTCGGTGCGCTCCACCTCGCTGGCTCGCTCCATCGGGATTAGTAGCGGTAGTGTTATCTTCCCCTCCAATATATCTTGGTAAACTCTCTTGCCACTCTTTGCCGAGGGTGTGTAGTCTAAAATATCATCCTGTATCTGAAACGCCATCCCTACGGCTCGTCCAAATTCACGCATCAACTCCACCTGTTGCGCCTTCGCCCCTGCGGCCTTCGCCCCTGCTGATGTGCTGATCGAGATTAGCGAGGCGGTTTTTTTGGAGATTATGTTGAGGTACTCATCCCTGCTCATTGCCGTACGCCTAGCGCAGTCGTCCTGTATAACCTCGCCCTCACAGAGTGTTGCAATCGCCCCGACAACGTGTGTCACCAAGTCGAACTGACCGCTCGACAGCCCGATCGATAGGTTGCGAGCCAAGATGTAGTCGCCCGTCAAGACCGCCCGTTTCGATTGCCACTTAGCGTTGAGCGAGGGGCGACCCCTGCGCAAGCGTGCCTCATCGATGACATCATCGTGAATGAGCGAGGTGAGGTGTATCATCTCAACCATCATAGCGGCAATGTAACTACGTCTTGTGACAGTCCCCGTTGGCGAGCAGAGTGCCGAGCAGAGCATCACCAATAGCGGACGAATACCCTTGCCACGTGACGAGAGTGCATCGACCATCATCTGAGCCAGCAGCGGATTGTCCGTACGAAACTGATCACTCACAAAGCTATCGAACTCAGCGAGCGATTGAGCGATCGGGCGCTCTATTTGATCGAGTGTTACCATTTTATTTTGTCAAAAACATAATATCTACCCTGCAAAATTACTCTTTTTTTTGCGATTGTCATAACTCTCTCGTATATTTTTTCTATCTTTGTGCGATCATTTCTATATTTTTAAAGGTGTATGGGCTTAAAATACAATCTTAAACGATACTTATCACTCGTGGTTGCAGTGGTGCTCTACGCACTTTTTGCACTCACCTACTTCTCGCCACAACTCTCGGGAGAGGTGCTGAGCCAAGGCGATGTGAGGCAGTATCGAGGTATGACCCAAGAGATCCTCAAGACACGTGAGGCGGTGGGTGAAGATCCTCAGTGGAGCGGCTCGATGTTCTCGGGAATGCCTGCTTACCTCATAAATGTGGAGTACCGCTCTCAGATCATCAAACGATGGGTCGGTGGCGTTACAAATCTTGTTGATACACCTGCAGCGTTCATCTTCTTCGCTATGTTGTCGATGTGGTTGATGTTGGTGATGATGGGTGTTGGCGGTTATGTTGCTATCGTTGGTGGAGCTATGTATGGGCTCTCGACCTACTTCTTCTTGATCATTGGGGCTGGACACATCACCAAGATGTGGGCACTGGTCTACGCTCCGCTGTTGATGGGTGCGGTGAGTATGACACTTCGGGGCAACAGATGGTGGGGTGCAGCTTGGGCGGCTCTCTTTGCATCGTTGGAGATTGGGGCTAACCACCCTCAGATCACCTATTATTTCCTTGTGGCGGCAGCTTTCTATTGGCTCTCGGAGCTCTATTTTGCCTATCGTGAGAGTGGTGTAGCGGAGTATTTGAGGCGCACGGGGCTCTTGTGTGTGGCTGGAGTGTTGGGTGTGTTGTCTAACTTCTCACCTCTTTGGTACACGTTGGAGCATACACCCGAGACGATGAGGGGCGGATCAGAGTTGGTGGCGGACACGAATACTAACAACTACAGCAGCAGCAGCAACAGCAGCAGCAATAACAACAACGGGGGTGGGCTCGATTTGGAGTACGCTACAGCGTGGAGTTACGGCAGGGCTGAGAGCCTAAACCTCTTGATACCCGACTTTACGGGACGAGATTCGGCACACGGATTTAGTGCGGATGGGGCTGTGGCTCAGTCGCTTGCACTCTATCAGATGTCGGACGTTGCTGAGCAGATCCCTGCATATTGGGGTGGGCAACCATTCACGGCTGGACCTACTTACTTGGGGGCTGTGGTGATCTTCTTGGCGTGTGTAGGTTTTGGTCTGTCGAGGGGTCGGGAGCGGTGGTGGATCTTGGCGGTGTCGCTGTTTATGCTGCTCTTGGCTTGGGGCTCTAACTTGATGTGGTTCACGGAGTTGATGTTTAAGATATTGCCGGGGTACAACAAATTTAGGACGGTCTCGATGACGCTCGTTGTTGTTGAGTGGACTGTGCCGCTGTTGGCTACGTTTGCACTTTGGAGACTTTGGCAGCGTGATTTTGTGGCTAATGTTTGGAGGGTTGTTGCCTACTCATTGGCGGTGACGGTTGGGCTCTCGTTGGTGGTGATGAGCTTTAGTGGGTCACTCTTTGAGATGGGCTACAGAGATGGGCTACAGATGCTGCTCGGGGCGCAATTCCCTAACGACTTGGCTGTGGAGGTCGCCTCAGCGATGGTTGCCGAGAGGGCGGCTATGATATGGAGCGATGGGTGGCGAACGGTCATCTTCATTCTTCTCACGGCTGGCTGTATTGCGGCTTACCTTCGGGAGTACATTCGCAGGGAGGTTATGTTGGCGGTGTGCGGAGTGTTGGCGGTGGTCGACCTTGGAGGGGTGGCGCTGAGGTTCTTGTCGAGCGATGATTTTGTCTCGCCTACGGCTGATCGCTTTGTCGCTACGGCAGCGGACAAGGAGATACTTGCCGATCGGGGTGAGGTTGGCTATCGAGTGCTGAACCTTACGGTGAGCCCATTCAATGACGCAACGACTAGCTACTTTCACCGTTCGGTGGGTGGTTATCACGGTGCTAAACTCGCTCGCTATCAAGATGTTATAGATCGGTATCTGAGCCGTGGAGATTCGGCTGTGATCGATATGCTCAACACCCGTTACGTGATTGTTCCCTCTCAGGATCGAACCAGTCGAGAGGTTCTCAAACGTGAGACGGCACTCGGTGCAGCGTGGTTCGTGGATGGCGCTACGGTGGCTCGAACACCAAACGAACAGATTAGCCGCTTAGCGGAGGTAGACCTGAGCCGCACGGCTGTGGTGGAGAGCGACAAAGATATTGAGGGGCTTAAATTCTCGAAGGGCGAGATCGAGTTGGTGGAGTATCAACCGCACCACTTGACCTACAGATACAGCTCCAAAGAGGGGGGTGTAGCGGTATTCTCCGAAGTCTATTATAATAAGGGGTGGCGAGCCTACGTTGATGGGGTGGAGATGCCCTACTTCAGAGCGAACTACATATTGAGAGCGATGTCGCTGCCCGAGGGTGAACACACCGTGGAGTGGCGATTTAGAGCGCCTCGTTGGGGCTTGATCGAGGGTGTGACGCTCCTCGCCTCGATCCTAATACTCCTGTCGATATTAATCTTAGCGGTGAAGAGGAGTTACATTAACTCAAATCAAAAATATTATGGCGACAAACAGAAAGCTTAAACGTAAGGTTCGCAACTCATACTTGATCTCGACACTCAGCACAGCGTTGGTGCTCTTCTTGTTGGGTTCGGTGGGCTACTTGATGTGGGCAGCGATGGATGTGGCGCAGGGGTTGCGAGGAAATATAACCGCTACGGTGGAGCTCAAAAATGGAGTGAGCAAGGAGCAACGTGAGACGATCCAAAGGCGTGTGGCTGCCTATCCAATCGCTGGCGAGGTGCGCTTCTCATCTAAGCAGGAGAAGTTGGATAATGAGGAGTTTCGGGCGATGTTTGGGCTGGAGTTTGAGCAGATCTTGGAGGAGAACCCACTGATGGATAGCTTTGAGGTGACACTCTCGGCTGATGTGGATGATGTAGGGAGGATGGAGCAGTTCTCACGTGAGGTGGAGCAGTTGGAGGGTGTGGCTAGGGTTAGCTACCCAGCGCTGTTGGTGGAGCAGGTGCACTCTACGGTTAAGAAGTTTCAATTTGTGTTGATACTCTTTGGTGGGGCGTTGCTCTTTATATCGTTGGTGCTGTTGAACAATACGATACGTTTGGCGATCTACTCACGCCGCACGATTATCAACACTATGAAGTTGGTTGGGGCGACTAAGTGGTTCATTATCAAACCATTCCTGTGGAGCGGAATATGGAGCGGTTTTTGGGCTGGGCTCTTCGCCTCGCTGATGTTTGGTGTGTCTATTTATGCCTTGGGTGAGACGCTACAGGGTGTTGTGTCGTTGGCGGAGATGGAGAGGGCTGCTTACGTGATGGCTTGTATGACGGGCGGAGGTGTCTTTATCTCGCTCCTCTTTACGTGGGTCTCGGTGACGAGCTTTGTGAGTATGAAGTCTAATAAGATAAATCTATATTAATAAGGTATGGCTGAGAGTAAGACGACCCCTACGGAGGGGGATTCAAAGTTGCCGTTGGGCGACAAAAATTATAAGTTGCTGTTGATCGGTTTGGTCATCATATTGCTGGGCTTTGTGCTGATGATTGGTGGCGACAGGGCTACGGCTGAGGGGTTTAGCTACGAAATATTCTCGTGGAGACGTATCACACTTGCGCCAATTGTGTTGGTGGCTGGGTTCGTCTTTGAGATCTATGCAATTCTTAAAAAGTAGGGCGACAACCGATTTCGTGGTGACGATTTCGTGAAGACGATTTCGTGGTGACGATTTAATGAAGACGATTTAATGGTGACGATTTAATGGTGACGATTTAATGAAGACGATTTCGTGAAGACGATTTCGTGGTGACGATTTCGTGAAGACGATTTAATGAAGAGATAATAAAAAAGTAGGGACGATGACGATAATTCAATCGATAGTTTTAGGTGCGGTGCAGGGGATCACGGAGTTTTTGCCTGTGTCGAGTAGCGGTCATCTGCAGCTGGCTAAGGAGCTGTTGGGTGTTCACTTGACGGATAATTTGGCGTTTGATGTGGCGCTACACGCTGGCACGGTGTTGAGTACACTTTTAGTTCTGTGGAGCGAGGTTCGGTGGCTGGTGTTGGGTCTCTTTTCGAGACGGTTTAATGAGGCGCACATCTATATCTTGAAGATTGCGCTCTCGATGGTGCCCGTGGCTATTGTTGGCTTTACGCTTAAGGATGAGTTGGATGAGATCCTGAGCTCTAACTATGTGTTGCTGATTGTGGGGGCGATGCTGCTGCTCACGGCTCTGTTGTTGGGCTTTGCACACCGCACACGGCGTGGAGCGGAGGGTGGTCGAGAGATCGGCTACGGTGATGCTTTTGTGATTGGTGTGGCTCAGATGATGGCTGTGATGCCGGGGTTGTCTCGTTCGGGGTCGACTATCGCTACGGGAATCCTGTTGGGTAATGATCGCTCTAAGGTTGCGAAGTTCTCGTTCTTGATGGTGTTGGCACCGATCTTGGGAAGTATGCTGCTCGACATTGTCAAGGGTGGCGGTGAGTTTGTGGTTGAGGGGGTTAGCGGTGGTGTACTCTTCGTTGGGTTCTTCACGGCGTTTGCTGTGGGTGCGTTGGCTTGCAAAGGGATGATCGAGATCGTTAAGCGTGGTAAGCTGATCTACTTCTCGATCTATTGCGCTATTGTCGGGGTGCTCTCGATCGGTAGTTATTTTTTGAAATTTTAATATAAGTATTGATGGGTGTAAGTGTGAGCAGGGATCTGCAGGGGGTTGATTTCCGTGAGGGTTATATAGCGTTGATTGATAAGCCGTTGGAGTGGACCTCTACGGACGTTGTGCGCAAGGTTAAGTTTGCTTTGCAGCGTCAGGGTTTGAAGAAGATCAAGGTTGGACACGCAGGGACGTTAGATCCGTTAGCTACGGGGGTGTTGTTGGTCTGTGTGGGCAAGGCTACGAAGATGGTTGATGCACTACAGAGTGAGCGCAAGGAGTACGTTGCGGATGTGATGTTGGGGGCGACAACCCCTTCGTATGATTTGGAGCACCCGATAGACAGGACTTTTCCCACGGAGCATATAACACGAGAGATGGTTGAGCGAGCGTTGGAGGGTTTGACGGGTGAGCGGTTGCAAGCGCCACCGATCTACTCAGCTAAGAGGGTTGAGGGCAAGGGAATGAGGGCTTATGAGATGGCTCGTGCTGGTGAGGAGGTTGAGTTGCGTAGGGCGCTCATTAATATATATAATATAGAGATTGAGGAGTTTGATCTGCCGAGGCTACGCATTAGGGTTGAGTGCAGCAAGGGGACGTACATTCGGTCGTTGGCTTATGAGATTGGTGAGGCTGTGGAGAGTGGAGCACATTTGACGGGGTTGAGACGTACACGCAGCGGTGAGTTTAGAGTTGAGGAGGGGTGGCAATTAGAAGATTTTTTAAAAAATATCGAGCTAATTGAAACAAAAGAGACAATTTAGCGTATGATTTTTAATGGGTCATCACTGAATGGCTCTGGTTTATTTAAAAAAGTGAAGTAATTAGCGTATGAAGTTATCACAATATGGTTACGAATTGACGGCCGAGATGTTGGCGAAACACCCTGCAGATGAGCGAGACGAGTCTCGTTTGTTGGTCGTGAACCGTAAGACGGGCGAGATTGAGCACCGCATATTTAAGGAGATAATTGAGTATTTCGATGAGGGCGACCTATTTGTGTACAACGACACGAAGGTCTTCCCAGCGAGGCTCTACGGAAATAAGGAGAAGACGGGGGCTGAGATCGAGATATTTTTGCTGCGTGAGCTCAATGAGGAGCTCCGTTTGTGGGACGTATTGGTCGACCCTGCTCGTAAGATACGCATCGGAAATAAACTCTACTTCGGTGATAATGAGCTGATTGTGGCTGAGGTTATCGACAATACAACATCTCGTGGACGTACACTCAGATTCCTCTATGATGGTGAGCAAGAGGAGTTTAGAGAGGCGCTTTATCAATTGGGTGAGACACCGCTCCCTCGTTGGGTACGTGAGAGGGTTGAGCCTGAGGATGCTGAGAGGTATCAGACAATTTATGCTGCGAATGAGGGGGCTGTGGCTGCACCAACGGCTGGGTTGCACTTCTCTCGTCACCTACTTAAGCGCCTAGAGATCAAGGGTGTAGAGAGGGCTGATTTGACGCTGCACGTTGGGTTGGGTAGCTTCCGCACAGTTGATGTGGAGGATCTATCGAAGCATAAAGTCGACTCGGAGCAGTACAAACTTGACCAGAAGGCAGCGGAGAAGATCAACAAGACGAAGCAGGCTGGCGGACGTGTGGTTTCGATCGGAACAACGGTGATGAGGGCTTTGGAGTCATCGGTATCGACTGCAGGAATGGTTAAGCCGATGGAGGGGTGGACGAATAAGTTCATCTTCGCACCGTACGACTTCTCGACAGCTAACGCATTAGTTACGAACCTACACTTACCCTACTCAACACAGTTGATGATGGTTGCGGCATTTGGCGGTTACGACTTGGTTATGAAGGCTTATGACGAGGCTGTCAAGGAGGGTTACAGATTCGGTACTTACGGAGATGCGATGCTAATCCTTTAGTGAGGAGGGGGGGGAGCTAGCTCCCTTTTAGCTTTGGCTGGTCTGTATGAGCTGAGTTACTCTGAGTAAGACTGAGTAACTCTGAGTAACTCTGAGTAACTCTGAGTAAGACTGAGTAACTCTGAGTAAGACTGAGTAATAACTGAGAGTAAGCTAATAACTTGTATTGATTGGTGGTTGAAATATATGAAGAAAAAATAGTGCACTATGGAACAGAAGAGTAAGATATTATATTTGTGTCAACAGGTTGATCCCTACGTTGCAGAGAGTTCACGTGCCGTGCTAAGCCGTGAGTTGATGCAGGGTGTGCACGAACAGGGTTACGAGATTAGAACTTTTATGCCTCGCTACGGCGTTATAAATGAGCGTCGTAACCAACTGCACGAGGTGATACGTCTCTCGGGTATGAACATCATAATCGGCGATACAGATCACCAACTTATAATCAAGGTGGCGACAATTCCATCGGCTCGCCTGCAGATCTACTTCATCGACAATGATGACTACTTCTCACGCAAAGCGCTCTTGAGAGATGATAACGGCGAGGAGTTTGAGGATAATGATGAGCGAGCGATATTCTTCGCACGAGGGGTGTTGGAGACGGTCAAGAAACTTCGTTGGGAGCCCGCTATCGTTCACGCTCACGGTTGGTTCTCGGCACTGGTTGCAGCCTATTTGCGCCACTCGTTTGCCGAAGACCCTATCTTTGCAGAGGTTAAGATCGTGGTCTCGTTGGATGACGATACGTTCGAGAATAGATTGGATGCAGAGCTCGCTGAGAAGCTACGTAGCGAGGGAATCGATAGCGAGATGATTGAGAAAATGGTCGACCCTACATACGAAAACTTTGTGCGGTTCGTTCTCTCTTATGCAGATGGTGTGGTGATCTCGGCTGATAGCGTTAGCGATGAGGTGCTGCAGATCGCTCGTGAGTGCGGCAAACCACTTTTGGAGTATCAGAAGCCATCGGCAGAGAACTATTTTGAGAACTATGCTAAATTTTATGATGGGCTACTTTAAACGGAGTGTTGCGGCTGTGATCGCTGTTAAACGGAGTGTTGCGGCTGTTGCGGTTGCGCTCGTGTCGCTCTTTGCGGTGGGGTGCAACGATACGAATTTTGATATTGGAAATAACTTCCTCTCCGATGCTCAGGAGATGGTGATGGGTTACATCGACCTGCAGGGCTACAAAGAGGGCTCGATCGAACTCGATGACAGGGTTATGTCGACCAAGCTCTACAGGACGGAGCGTATCGCTACATCAAGACAATATACAGGTGCATTGGGGTCGGAGCGTAGTGCCCTCTTTGGGGATCGACAGGTCGGTTTCTTCGCTCAATATACACCTCAATACAGCCTCGATGATGAGGGGTTTGGTTATGAGCCTATTGTCGACTCGGTGGTGATGCTGCTCTCGGTGGCGGACTACTCGGGCGATACAACGGTGGTGCAGAGGTATAATGTATATGAGGTGTTGGATGACACCTTCCTCACAACCTCGACCGACTCGATATTCAACTTCGATTACAAATATCCAACGGGGACGCTGAGCTCAGAGCCGATCTTCACCTTTAACTTTCCCGACCCCGACAACGATTACTACGTCTACACAGGTTACGTGAAGGCATCGGTCGAGAGCGCAGGCAAGGACTTTCTCAACCGTCTGATGCTCAAAAAGGGCGAGGATGGTTCACAAATCGACTACACTTATTACAGCAGCAGTTACGACTTTGATGACTTTGTGGAGAGCTTCAAGGGTCTATATATCTGTCCAGCGGATGATAGCGCACTATCCAGCGGTGGAGCTACATATAGCTTTAGCCTCTCGGGTACGGGCTTTGGGTTCTACGGGCGAAGTATGTATGAGGAGGATCTATCGATCGTTGCCGATACGTTGGGAATGAGTTACATTTTTTACGACAGCAACGTAACCGATATTGGCGGTGTCTCGATCACAACGGGTGTGAGGGACTACTCGACAGGTTCGTTGGCTAGCGATATTGATGGCGCTACGACAGATTTGGCGGAGGGTGATGCTCATATCTCCAAGGTCTATGTTGAGGGATTGGGTGGCGTGGCGACACAGCTGACCCTAGAGCGGGAGATGTTCGAGGAGTTTGAGAGGTTATTGGCCGAGGCGAATGATGGCTACACAACAATATTCTTCAATGCAGCGAAGTTGATGATCTATCGTGAGGAGGCTACGGTTTATGATGAACCGATGGTGATGAGCCCTACGGAGGTGGATGCAATCTCAACGTTGCCGTCACGTTTGGGTCTCTACAGGGTCTACTCATCGTTTTTGGAGGATTGGGAGACTTCCGAGATGGAGACAGCTACAGATTACAACTATACGTATGAGGTGACCTACAGCGTGGTGTCGGACTTTGACGGTGGATTGAACCGCAGTTTGGGGTGTTACAAGCTGAATATTCCGCTTGAGATGCAGACCATTTGGACGGAGTATTGCGATGCGAAGGAGGAGGCTGGTGGCGACCCAGCGAATATTGATTGGGCAGCACAGGATTGGAACAAATTGATCATTGCTCAGACGGTGGACAACTTGCTCTCACCCAGAAGGGTCTCGCTGCAGGGCGAGGCTGACGGGGTGAACGATACACCGATACGGCTGAGCATAACGTACACGCTCTTGAAGCAAGGGAGCTAGCTCCCTTTTTAGCTTTGGCTTGCTTGTGTGGGCTGAGCAGGGCTGAGTAGGGCTGAGCAGGGCTGAGTAGGGCTGAGCAGGGCTGAGCAGG
>JBCQUE010000042.1:0-17426 GCA_047174325.1 Rikenellaceae bacterium
CGCAAATGGCTCGCCATTGGGGAGCGTTATCTCTACAGAGCCGATCTCCTCATCACCCCCGTGTGTCGTTCCGTGTGTCGTTCCGTGTGTCGTTCCGTGTGTCGTTCCGTGTGTCGTTCTGAGCAGCGCCCGAAGTGCCGCCACACTCGCTGCCGTTGCTGCCGACCCCGTTGTGAAACCTGTGCGTAGCTCAAAGTGGTTGGGGAGCAGCCGTTCGATCTCACGCCTCAGTCCGTGCTCGCCATAAATCGTTGATGTGTAGCGGCTTAGCTTTGGGCGGCGTATCACAAAGAGCTCTACACCCAACCGCTCCGCCAAGCGAACCTTATCTGCAAAACCGCCACTCTTGCCGCTCTCCTTAGTCACCATCGCTGTGAGGTTCAGCCCCTTAGCTATCGAGCTGTCGAAGTTGTCCACCGCCCCAATTTCGTAGTGTATGACCCTCTCGGCAGGGAATCCCGACCGCTCCACAATCGCTTGCGACTCCTCTCGATCCATTATGCGGAGCGTCACTCGGTGGCTCTCAGCGATCGCTGCAAACGCCTCGGCTGATTTCACCCCCGTCAGAGCGATCACACCCTCTATATCGTTGCTTTTGATCTGTTGAACCACCTCGTCGATCGTATCGAAATAGAGCACCCGTGAGTACTCCACAGCCTCACTAAGTCGCTCAAAACGTATCGTCTTGCAGGCAGTTTGTGCAGCCGCCAGCGAGATATTTTTGTGAAGAATATCAGCGTAAGGATGTGCCGCATCGATGATCAACTCAACCCCCCTCGCCTCGATCATCGCCCTGATGTCGCTTGCCTCCATCGCCCCTGTCAACCGCTCAGCGTAGCTCGCCACAAGCTGTTGATCCCCACCCTTTGTGGCGTAGATGTACCCCTTAGCGGCGCTGTCACACACCGCTGCGGCTATGCGCCCCTCGGTCGTCCCGCCAAAGATCGCTATCACGCAACGATGATGTTGAGCAGCTCCTCGATAGAGTGCACTACGAAGCTCTCGCCGCTGCTGATTGTAACCCTAATATCGCTCTCACCAACCTCTATTCGGGTCTGAGACCGAGCCTCGCTATTCACACCGATCCCGTTGCGCAGCAGCGCCTTACGAGCCATCTGAAAGCGGTAACCCTCGCCCAACATCTGCACCTCACTTTGAGAGTTATTATCGACCCTAAATAGACCACTATTGGGGTCAAAGGCGATCCCCTTGCGCTCGAAGAATGACGAGAGGCTGCCGTCCAGCGAGAGATCCTCGGGAGTACCCATATGCATACCGCTCTTGCCATCCATCAACCAAATGCGGTCGGCAATCTGTAGCGCCAAATCGAGGTCGTGGGTCGAGAGAAATATCGTCTTATTGGTCTGTCGTGAGAGACGGTGGAGCAGCTGCATCATCTCGACCTTGCTCGGGAAATCCAAAAAAGCGGTCGGCTCATCGAGCAGGATGATGGGTGTCTGCTGTGCTAACGCCTTGGCTATCATTGTCTTTTGTCGCTCGCCATCGCTCAGCGTCTGTATCATCCTCCCTGAGAGGTGTGTGACCCCGACCATCTCGATAGCCTCCTCAATTATCTTGCGATCCTCAGCTGATGTTGTTCCCCAAAAGCCTGTGTAGGGGCTACGACCCACGCCAACGAGGTCTGTGACGCTGAGGTTCTTGATGTTAACCTTATCGGTGAGAACGATGCTGATGATCTGTGAAAGCATCTTTGGCGAGTACTCCGAGAGCTCCCGACCGAGGTAACGAATCGACCCCGAGATAAGCGGCTGGTTAGCCGTCATTGAGCGCAGAAGTGTCGACTTACCGATACCGTTAGCACCAAGCAAACAGGTCAACTCACCGCTGTACACAGAGGCGTTAATCTCCTGAGCGACATATTTGTAGCCCCTCTTCAGTTGGTAACCAATGGTTAAGTTATCCAGCGATATTGTCTTGTCTCGTCTCATAACTCAAACTAATAGCTCTGTTTCTCAAAGAGAACATATATAACTACTGGTGCACCAATCAGTGCCGTCACCGAGTTAATCGGCAGCGCCCCCTCAAACCCCGGCATCCTCGCCACCAAGTTGCAACCCATCGCCAGCAGCGAACCCACAAGCGTAACGGCAGGCATCAAAACCCGATGATCCGAAGTGGCGAATATCGTCCTGCAGAGGTGTGGCACAGCCAAACCCAAAAAGACAATCGGACCACAATAGGCTGTGACAACCGCTGTGATAGCGCAAGCCGAGATGATAATCAAGCGGCGAGCTCGGCGAATATTAAGCCCCAAACTGCTTGCGTAACCATCGCCCAAGAGCATCAAATTGAGGCTCTTAATGAGCAGAAACGATGTCGGTATCAAGATCGCCATCAAGCTGATGAAGGGCGTAAGGTTGCCGCCCGAGACCTTCGAGAAGCTGCCCAAACCCCAAATCACGTAGCCGTGAACATCCTCGTCTGTACTGAAGAACTTAAGCACACCGATGATAGCTGTAGCGATGTAGCCAATCATCACACCGATGATCAGCAGCGTTACGTTTCCCCGTACATATTGCGAGAGGGTGAGTATGATACCCATCACAGCCAACGCCCCCGTGATCGCTGCCGTAGTGACCGCCACCTCACCAAAGATACCCATACCGCTCAACGCACCCCCAGCAATACGACCCGAGAGCAAGATGATAAAGGCGACACCAAGGCTAGCGCCCGAACTAACACCCAACTCCGAAGGTCCAGCCAACGGGTTGCGAAAGACCGTCTGCATCTGTAGTCCACTGATCGAGAGACCCGCCCCAGCGATGATAGCTGTGATGGTCTGAGGCATACGTGATTTGAAGATTATATGTTCCCACACAACCTCACCACTATCTCGCCCAAAGAGAATATCACACACCGCACCCACAGGGATCTGTATTGTCCCCAAGATGAGATTCAACCCGAAGAGGATCACAATCAATATGGCGATGGCGATGAAGCCTGTAGTTACTCTCTTTGACATAAATATAAATGCTCGCTACTTCAGTAGCTTATAATAGACTGGTTTATAATCGTTTAGCAGTTGTGGATGGAACGCCTTGATAAGGTCAGCCAAGACCACCTCAGGCTCCATCGGTGTATTCTCATAAAAGGGCACTTCACGAAGGTTGCAGTACAGCACCTGTCGCTTTTGGAACGCCCTAAAGTCGCTGTATCGACCATCCGCAGCCAAGAGCTCTCGGTAGCTGTAGTCGCCATTGAAGCTGTTGACGATGCGCCAAAAATCGGCATTGTGTCCCTGTGAGTAGACCGTCTCATAGTCGACATAGAACCCACCCGATTCGCTGTCGCCCTGCATAAAGTAGTCACCCCCAGCATCTCTGAATAGTTGCGCCAAGTAGCTCTCTCCGCCCACTACGTA
This sequence comes from Rikenellaceae bacterium, assembly GCA_047174325.1. GTDB lineage: Bacteria > Bacteroidota > Bacteroidia > Bacteroidales > Rikenellaceae > Alistipes. The sequence goes on from JBCQUE010000042.1 coordinate 3,383, forward strand.
CCAATTGCCCGAGTGCATCTCTCCGCTCAACACCTTAGGGCGATGCTCGACATTAGCGACCAACGTTTTGAGCTCTATGTAGCGCCTCTCGATCTTGTCGAAACACTCCTCCGCCTCGCTCTCCTTGTCGATGAGTAGCCCCACGAGTTTGATCCACTCCGCCTGTCCAAGTGGCGATGACTCTTTGTAGCCGAGGTAGGCAAGCATCGGGATACCGAGGTTCTCCACAGCATCATATCCGCCCCGCTTGAATGGCGAAACGAAGATCAAATCGGGCGCAATAGATAAGACAACCTCAGTGTCAAACTCACCCTCAATTCCGATCCTCGATAGCTCGCCACTGCGCATACGCTCGCTGAGCGATTTGTGCTGTAGGAAACGTGTGCTTGTCACCCCAACAATGCGGTCGGTCTCACCAAGCTTAATGAGGCTCGATAGCTGTAGTGTCGTCATACAGATTAGCCTCCTCACGGGTGTTTCGATCCGAGTGTAACACTTCGGTATCTCGCCCAGCTGCTCGCCCCGTGGCGTTAGTGCGTAGCGATAGAGCGCCTTGCTTCCGCCCGTTGGGTCGCTGATCTCCAGCAGCTTGATGTTGCCCACTCGCTTTATTGAGTAACCTTTGGCGTACTTCACGCTGTCTGTGCTGGTGCTCACCCCCTCACCCTGTGCGCCCCTTGATGTGAGGCTTTGTGTTGTGGTTGTCGCTGTGGCTGTCGCTGTGGTTGCCGCTGTGGTTGCCGCTGTGGCTGTCGCTGTGGTTGCCGCTGTGGTTGCCGCTGTGGCTGTGGCTGTGGTTGCCGCTGTCGCTGTGGTTGCCGCTGTGGCTGTGGCTGTGGTTGCCGCTGTGGCTGTCGCTGTGGCTGAGTTAGCGTTTGTGGCTGTAGATGCACCGCTCCCTCCGCCTGATATACAGGAGGTTACAAAGGCGCAAGCCAACAGCGAAAGCAGTAGCGTTTTACTCATTGCGACGCTTGATAATGATGATAGCGAAGTATGGGAATTTGCGCTCCAAAATCTGCTCCAGATCATTTAGCAAGAACTCCTTGCCAACAACTCCGCAACTCTCTACATATACAAATTCGTGGCTCTCAGCCGCCCCACGGATCGCCTCCTTGATGACAGCCTCTCGCTGTGAGATCTTCATTAGGACGATGCTCTTTGGCTCGCTCATCTTCTCTCGCAAACTCTCCACCGACTCAACGTAGGCGACGACCTCCACCGAGTTGTCACCCGACACAAGCGGTGTTTCGGCCAATCGAGCGCAATCGATAAAGGCTGGAACGCCCGAGATACGATCTGTAGCGACACCCTTAGATTGTATGTACTCATTAATATATTGTGACGAGGAGTAGAACCCAGCGTCCCCCTCGGCAGTGATCGCAACACTCTCGCCACTCTGTAGATACTCGATAGCTCGATCCGCCACAGCTCGATAGGCACGGAGCGTATCCTCACGATCACGGCTCATCGGCACAACAAAGCGCCTTACCTTACAGATGTCGATCCCGAGGCTCGCAACAATATCTTCAGATTTTGAGACCTCACGCCCCTCTCTATTGAGTGTCGATGGGCAGAGAATCACATCTGCATTTTGGAGCTGCTTAAACCCCTTAAGTGTAATTAGCTCGGGATCACCCGGACCCAACGAGACGAAGATAACTCTATTATTGCTCATATATTTTGATAGCTTGCTATTTAGTGTTGCCCCGATGCAAACAGAACAAAAACCACTTTCCGCCCACAAAAGTAGCTAAATTATCATAAAATTCAAACTCTTTGCTCTATAATGAGACTATTTTTCTCAAAAAATTATTACATTTGTCAGATCAAAATTATAATGTTTAAAAGAGATAGATAAAAATGAAGGCTTTCGTATCGTGGAGCGGTGGCAAGGATTGCACACTGGCTCTCTACAAATTTATGCAGGCTAACCCCGAGGCTGAGGTTGCAGCACTGCTCAATATGAATCGTGTGGTGAAACATAATGCACACCGTCTGTCGGGCGAGCTGTTGCAGGCTCAGGCTGAGGCGTTGGGTATCAAACTCAACCGTGTCGATGTGGATGATAACTTTGACTACGCTCACAACTTCCAAGCGGCGGTAAACCATCTTAAGGAGCAGGAGGGTATCGATTGCGGTATCTTTGGCGATATTTACCTCGAACCACACCTCGATTGGGTGCGTGAGCAGTGTCGTCAGTTGGGTATCACACCGATCTTTCCGTTGTTGAATATCGATGTGCACCAGCTCTACAGCGATTTTGTGGAGGCTGGGTTCAAATCTAAGGTTGTGGCGGTGAAGTTGACACACCCGCTGCAGTCGCTCTTGGGGCAAGACTTGTCTATGGAGAACTACGCTGAGATGATTAAGATCGAGGGGTTTGATGTCTGTGGTGAGTTGGGTGAGTTCCACTCATTCGTCTATGATGGGCCGATATTTTCGGAGGCTGTGAAGTGGCGCATCGAGAGCGAGTTTAAGAGCGAGAAACACCACGGCTATAATATGGATGTCGAGAGGTAGCGATGGAGGGGTGCGGACTTATACATATATATACAGGTGACGGCAAGGGTAAGACCACCTCAGCGATAGGGCTCGCTACACGTGCTTTGGGCGGTGGACTTAAGGTCTGCTACTGCTCGTTTCATAAGCGCCCCGAACGCTACGGCTACACCGAGATGGATAGCTTGCGCAAGTTGGGGGCTCGGGTCGAGAACTTCGCTAAGGGACACCCACACCTCGATCGGTCGTTAGATCCTGTGGTTATTAAGAGAGAGACAGAGGAGGCGTTGGATCAGATTGCTGAGGTCATTAAAGGTGGTGATTATCAGCTGCTTATAATGGACGAAGTGTTGATCTCGGTGCGTGATAACTACATCTCGGAGCAGCAGCTGTTGCAATTCATCGACACCAAACCCGAGGGGCTGGAGCTAGTCCTAACGGGGCGTGGAGCAACGCAAGCGGTGATGGATAGGGCGGACTACGTAAGCAATATTCAGAAGGTTAAACACCCCTACGACAGCGGTATTATGAGCCGCAAGGGGATCGAGTTTTAGGCGCTGAAAAAGATGTATGGACGAGAGCCGAAATAGATGAGACGTAATTAATATAGATGAGACGTATTATATATATAAGTGGTGGCGAGCGGTCGGGTAAGAGTGACTTTGCGCAGCGGATGGCGGAGGAGCTCTCGGCTGAGCCCATCTACTTAGCGACAGCGAGGTGTTGGGACGATGAGTTTCGCACCCGAATAGATAAACATAAGGCGGCACGGGGTGAGCAGTGGAGCTTGATTGAGGAGGAGCGTGAGTTGTCGAGACACCTGCTTACGGGTCGGGTTGTGATGATGGATTGTGTGACGCTGTGGCTCACGAATATCTTTTGTGATTTAGAGATGGATGGGGCTCGCTCGTTAGAGGTTGCACGTGCGGAGTGGGATCGTTTCGTGGCGCAAGATTTCACACTCATAGTTGTGAGTAACGAGATCGGTCAGGGGGTGATACCGATGGAGCGCTCAACACGTCAATTTGTCGACCTGCAGGGCTCTATGAACCAATACATCGCCCGAATGGCAGACGAGGCTTACACACTAATCTCAGGGCTTCCGCTGCAACTTAAGTAGGGGAGGGGAGGGGAGCTAGCTCCCTTTTAGCTTTGGCTAGTCTGTATGAGCTGAATAAGGCTGAGTATTACTGAGAGCAAGCCTTACTCAGCCTTACTCAGCCTTACTCAGCCTTACTCAGCCTTACTCAGCCTTACTCAGCCTTACTCAGCCTTACTCAGCCTTACTCAGAATTACTCAGAATTACTCAGAATTACTCAGAGCTACTCAGAATTACTCAGAATTACTCAGAGCTACTCAGAACTACTCAGAGCTACTCAGCCTTACTCAGAATTACTCAGCTCCACAACCAAACAAAAAAAAAGAATGAACAAACTTTTCTCCGCAGTAATGTATTATTCACGCTTGCCCGTCCCAAAGGGCGTGAAGTGCGACCCAAGGACACTGAGCGAATCGCTGAGATACTTCCCATTGGTTGGTCTGATCGTGGGTGCATTGGGCTCGGGGGGCTATTGGCTCTCGGGCTTGGTGTTGCCGCATTGTGTCTCGGTTGTGGTGGCGATGGCGGTGATGATACTCACTACGGGGGCACTCCACGAGGATGGCTTTGCGGACTTTTGTGACGGCTTTGGTGGGGGCTACGGCAAGGAGAATATATTGCGGATAATGAAAGATAGCCACATCGGTACGTATGGTGTTATCGGGTTGATATTCAGCTTGTTGGTGCGTTATCTGCTGCTCTGTGAAATCGCTGTCGATCAGATGGTTGCGGTGATGATTATCTCTCAGGGGGCTAGTCGCTTTGGCTCGCTCTTCATTGTTCGCACATCGAGCTATGCACGGGTCGAACCCTCTAAGTCGTCACACTCGGCATTGGGTCTGAGCCTGTTTGGTTTCGTGGTGGGGATGGTTATCGCTTTCGTGCCGTTGGTTTGGTTTGGGGCGCTCTTTACGGGGGCTTACATTGGCTCGCTGTTGGTTGTGACGCTTCTCTTTCGGACGTACATCTACAGCCAAATTGAGGGCTTTACAGGCGATACTTTGGGGGCGCTGCAGCAGATGTTGGAGGTGCTCTTTTATCTGCTGATTTTAACGTTGATGCAGTTATGACGAGAGTGATTTTACAGCGACATACACACCCCGAACTTGACCCAAACAAGCGGTTGTGTTACGGGTGGAGCGATATAAACCTGAGGGCGGAGTATCGGGAGCGAGATCTGCCTGAGGTGCTGGCGCAATATGATGATAGCGAGGCGGTTGGTGAGGCGGTTAGCGAGGCGGTTGAGGGCTCTGCAACGATCGCTGGATTAGAGAGGATCGAGCGGATCTATTCATCGCCACTGCAACGCTGTAGTCGCTTAGCGAGGGATCTGCAGCCACTCACAGCAGCCACTGAGATAGTTTATGACGAGCGGCTGAAGGAGCTAAATTTTGGAGATTGGGAGAGCCTCTATTGGGACGATATTTTCACTATGAAGGGGAGCGCTGAGTGGTTCGCTGACTACCTAAATGTGGCTGCACCTAACGGTGAATCGTTCATCGATTTGTATGGTCGTGTAGAGAGTTTTTTTGAGATGCTCAGAGAGCGAGATGAGGCGGCGTTGGTGGTGACACACTCGGGTGTGATACGTGCGGCGATGTCGGTGGTGGGGTTGTGTGAGCTCAATAATGTTTTTGATAATGAGGTAAAATATGGAGGTGCAATAGAGGTCGAGATATGATGAAGAGGTTACGCCCAATAATGTTCGTGGGCACGGGGTCTGATGTCGGTAAGTCGGTGATTAACACGGGTTTCTGTAGAGTGTTTCTGCAGGATGGTTTCCGCCCAGCTCCATTTAAGGCGCAAAATATGTCGCTCAATAGTTTCGCTACGAGTGACGAGTTGGAGATCGGTCGAGCACAGGCTGTGCAGGCTGAGGCGTGTGGAATCGGCTGCACTACAGATATGAATCCGATACTGCTTAAGCCCACTACGCACCAAAGTTCACAGGTGATTGTGAATGGTCGCCCAGCGGGGAATAAGTCCGCTTTGGATTACTTCAAAAAGGATAATCGGGCGGAGTTGTTTGTGGAGGCAAAGGCTGCATTTGATCGCCTCTCGGCTGAGTACAACCCTGTGGTTTTGGAGGGTGCGGGGAGCATCTCGGAGGTGAACCTTTGGGACAAGGATATTGTCAATATGAGGATGGCGGAGTATGCTCGGGCGGCGACAATCTTGGTGGCGGACATCGATCGAGGTGGGGTCTTTGCGAGTGTTTACGGCTCGATAATGTTGTTGCCTGAGCATCAACGGAGATTGATTAAGGGCGTGATAATCAATAAGTTTCGGGGTGATATTCGGCTCTTTGAGGAGGGGCGTACCAAGCTAGAGGAGCTCACGGGCGTAAAGGTCGTTGGGGTGTTGCCCTACCTCGATGATGTGGAGATTGAGCAGGAGGATGCAGTCTCGTTGGAGAGGCGGATCGAGTGCAGAGATAACCGTGGGGCGAGGGTTAAAATCGTGGTGGTGAGGCTCAGGAGCATCTCTAACTTCACGGACTTTAATTTGTTGGATCGGATCGAGGGGGTGTCGTTGAGCTATGGAGCAACACGGGCTGAGATCGAGGCGGCTGATATTGTTATAATCCCCGGCTCTAAGAACACGATTTCAGATATTAACTACTTGAATGAGAGTGGTTTAGCGGCGGCTCTTAAGCAGCACTACAGCTCGGGTAAGCAGCTCTACGGAATCTGTGGAGGTTACCAAATAATGGGTGAGAGGGTCTCCGATCCGCACCACATTGAGGGGGTGCAAGATGAGGCTGAGGGGCTCGGAATCTTGCCCATCACAACAACGATTGAAGAGGGTAAGCGCACACGTCAATGTCGCTTCACGATGGCTCACAACGAGGCGATCGAGGGGGTCGGTTACGAGATACATTCGGGGGTGACACAGAGCGATCGACCGCTCACAAATTTGGACGATGGAACGACCGAGGGTTACTACCTAAGCGACAGATGCTGGGGCAGTTATCTCCACGGAATATTTGATAACAAGAGCGTCATAGAGCAGATCTTGGCGGAGGCTGGTGTGGGCGATTTTGAGGTGGAGGACTACACGAAATCCAAGGAGCGAAATTATGATTTGTTGGCGGCACACATCCGCAAATATGTCGATATGGAGTACATCTATAAAGTGTTGGAGGCGGGCGAGAATGATTAAGGGACACGGGAATAATTTGTATCACTTTGGGGAGCGAGAGATCGAGTTTGACTTCAGCTCAAATGTGGCGTTCAATAACCACTCACAGCAGATTTGTGACTACCTTTCGGGAGTGATGAACTCGATCGGAGATTATCCAGACCCCGAGGCTCGGGAGCTCACAGAGGCTTTAGCAAAGCAGTTGTTAGTGTCTGAGGATGAGCTGCTTGTGACCAACGGGTCGGCTGAGGCGTTTTACTTGATTGCCCACTTTATGCAGCGTCAGGGTCGAGTGCGCACCGCTGTGGTTGTCCCCTCCTTTGCGGAGTATGAGGATAGCTGCAGGGTCTATGGACACGAGATGGATTTTATCGGCTTTGATGAGTTGCGAGGGGGTGATCTCTCGGCTTATGGGTCGGTGTGGTTTGGGCTGCCGAATAACCCTGATGGAGTGCGTGTTGATTGCGCTGAGGTGAGGCGTTTGGCGGAGCGTTACGCTGAGTGTTATTTTGTGGTTGATAGAGCCTACAACGAGCTGTCAAGAGAGGTGGAGCGGAGTTGGGACTTGCCGAAGAATATAATCATAGTTGACTCATTTACAAAGCTTTACGGAGTACCTGGGTTGAGACTTGGATACCTGATTGGGGCGGCTGATGTGGTTGCGGAGCTCTCAAATATTCGTCCACCGTGGAGCGTTAATTCGCTGTCGCAACTCGCTGGATTATATATCTTGGAGCACTATGACGAGCTGCAAATCGACCGTGTGGAGTTGATCGGTGAGGCGAAATATCTGCAACGTGAGATCGCAAAAATCGATGGCTTTAGGGTCGTACCCTCGGAGTGTAACTTCTTTGTGGTGGAGATCGAAAGGGAGGGTGTGACGAGCGAAGATCTGCAGCGTTATCTAATTGAAAACCACGGGATTCTGATACGTGACTGCTCAAACTTCAGAACCCTCACACCTCAATATTTTCGTGTTGCAGCTCAGCCTCGAACGGCTTGCGACCGCCTAATTTCAGCACTTAAGCAATGGAGATAACACCGCTATTTTTGATCGTCATAATTGGCGCTCTGCTCGACACACTCATCGGTGACCCCTATTGGATGCCGCACCCGATACGTCTCTTCGGCAATATGATTTCGTGGTTCGAGAGGGGGTTGAATCGTGGGTCGGCTCGCAAACTTAAGGGGGCGTTTATGTGGTTCGTGCTCTCGGGTTCGGTCTATGGAGTGTTTGCTGCGGTTGATTATTATATCGCTGATTATAAGTATGTTGCGGTGGTTTGGGGCGCTCTCTTCTTCTTCTTTGGTTTGAGCAATCGTTGCCTCATCGAGGAGGGTTTCAAGGTGGAGCGAATACTCCAATCGGGCGACCTCATTGCGGCACGTAAGCAGCTCAGTATGATCGTTGGGCGTGAGACTACACACCTCACACCGACACAGATCCGTAGCGCTGTAATCGAGACGATGTCTGAGAATTTGAGCGATGGCGTTGTTGCTCCGCTGCTCTTTTTTGCGGTGGGTGGAGTGCCCGCAATGATGCTCTATAAGATGATTAATACGCTCGATTCGATGGTGGGTTACAAGAGTGAACGATACCGAGATTTTGGCTCAGTGTCGGCTCGAATGGATGATGTGGCGAACTTTATCCCTGCTCGACTGACCGCTCTGTTGATGGTTCTTGTGAGCCTTTCGTGGCGAGCTGTTCGCAATATTTTTCGCTACTCAGGGGCGCATACAAGTCCTAACTCGGGTTTTCCCGAATCGGCTCTTTCGGGGGTGTTGGATTGCCGTTTGGGTGGGGCTAATCAATACTTCGGAGTGGTTGTCGAGAAGCCTTTCATCGGTGAGAATCCTCGTGAATTGACACACCGTGATGTTGTTCGCACGGCGCTGCTCAACGGCAAGGTTGCGCTTGTGTGTTACCTCTTGTTAGCGCTCTATGGTGCTCTAAACCATTAAGATGCTGATTGCTGTGTAGATCAGGCTGAGAGCCAACAGACACCCAAAGATCCTCTTGTAGAGTTGGTTTTCGAGCGCAACCCTAAGGAACGCCCCCGTGACACCCCAAATCGATACACAGATGAATGTAACCGTTGCAACAGCTGTCGCCAAGAGCGTGAGACCCGTGAGCGAAGCTTGGTCGTAATTGACAAACGAAGTGAGCACCGTAGTCGAGAAGAAGTAGAGCTTGGGGTTGATCGCCTGAAAGATGAAACCATCAAAGAAGTGGGGTTGGCGGCTCTGCTTATTGTCCCAATTAATATTCATCATAAAGCTCCGATAGGCGAGGTAGAGGATGTATGCCGCACCGATGTATCGCATCCAATAGAGCGCCTGTGAAATAGATGTAGAGGCGGCAAAGAGGAGCAGCATCGCCATCGAGAAGAAGACCAAAAAGACCCCCGAGATGATCCCCAACATATAGGGCAACGTGTTTCGGTAGCCTTGGTGTAGCGTGAATGTTAGCGATGTGATGTTGTTCGGACCGGGTGTTATTGAGGTTACGAAGAAGAATATCAGAAAGCTCAGTGGGGCGTTTATCATCTCTTTTGTGTTTGATTTTGTTGCGCTTAGTTTTAACGAGGAACTGATACGTTTACTCTGCGACTGGACAAATTTACTCTTTTCTTTTGGATTTTGCAAATAAACTTTTGCTGAGGGGAGCTAGCTCCCTTTTAGCTTTGGCTAGTCTGTATGAGCTGAGTATTACTGAGAGCAAGCCCTACTCAGCCTTACTCAGCCCTACTCAGCCCTACTCAGAGAATACTCAGCCTTACTCAGAGAATACTCAGCCCTACTCAGCCCTACTCAGCCTTACTCAGAGAATACTCAGCCCTACTCAGCCTTACTCAGAAAATACTCAGCCCTACTAAAAATTGGTCAGGCGGTTTTTTAAAATATACAGCAGTAGATGTTGTATAACTTTGTAAAATAGCACATTAGTGAAATTTGTATATACTGATTAGGGGAGAAAAAAGGTTTTTTTTCTATAAGTTAACCCCTTTTTGGCGAAAAGCACTACTCTTTATGTAGTGAATTATGTAGTCCGTTTTTCGAGGCTCATTCGCTCAAAAATAAGTATAACGAATTAAAGCTAATGTGCTATGTTTACAATTAACATTAAGGGTAAAGAGAACCCTAAATCTCTGGAGCAGGTAAAGTTAGAACTTGTATTTTTTAAGACTGGTTATCCTCGTGTCAGCAAAGTTATCAATATTGCTGGACCAATTACGGATTGGGATGCGAAACGCCAACAATTCAACTCTAAGGGTATCGAGGCGACCGAAAGGAATAAACGCCTTTTGGAACTTAAAGCAAAATACCTAAAAGTTGCGGAGGAATGGGAAGCTGAGGATGCCGATTGGTCGCCCGTTCAGTGGTCGCACTGCTTCGATGTGGAGGTTGAGAAGAAAGCCTCGTTTAAGGTCAAATCTGTATTGACTGTTCTGAGAGAGGTTATCCAGATGAACAAGGATAAGGAGCGTATCAAGAATGGTAAAATCATCACCAGCCTTGGCAATGCTAATAACTATCACTATTTGGAGTTGCGATTGGTTGAGTTTGTGAGTGACAAATATAATCGTCAATTAAGCAGCTATTATTTCACTGACATCACGGAGGATTTTGTCTATGACTTTGCTATCTACCTTCAGAAAAAAGGTATTGAGCGAGGTAATAATGGTGGAGTGCCTGAAAGATTGAGAAAGCTGTATGGTTTGTGCTACAATGCTTCAAAGATGAATGTTCCGGGCGTAGACCTTTCAGTGTTCGAAAAATCTCGTCATCTTATGAAGCGCAAAGAGACGGCTCCGAAATCCATCCCTACAAAGGTAATGATGCAGATAGAGGCATTGGATAGAACTCTATTCTCTCGTGTTGAGAAGTTCTACTTGGATCTGTTCCTATTCACATACTATGCTGGAGGTATTGCCAGCGTTGATGCCAGCTACCTCACTTGGGATTGTATTGATAAGGATGGCTATTTATGCTATGAGCGTATCAAATTCCCGAAGAAAGCTAAAATCAAACTCAACTCTAAAGCTATGGGAATTATCGAGCAACATAAGGCAAAATGTTATCAGAACTATGTGTTACCTATCTTCAACGGTAAGCACAAAACAGAGGTGCAGCGTAATCGTCGTGTCAAGCAAGTTCGAGACAACGTTAATGCTGTGCTCAAGAAGGTTCAGAAGATCATCAAGTACAAGGAGAATATCACTTGGTATGCAGCTCGTGGCACATTTATTTCGACTATGATTGCAGCAGATTTGAACCCTATTGATGTTGCTGCAATGGCTGGAAATAGTCCGCTGACTATCTACAAGCATTATTATAAGAATGTAGACCAGAGTCAAACTGACCGCACTGTGGCTAAGGCTTTGGGGTGTTAGGTTAGGGAAATCCACAATTAGATAGGAGCGGTGGGAGATAATCCCACCGCTCCTACCTGATTAATTGATATATATTATAAATCGTTTGTATCTGCTATTTGTCACCAAATACATCACTTATCAACGTCCACTTTGTTTTTGATGCATTTCCATTGATTATGTAGTGACAATCAATTGTGGGTTTAACACCATCAGTGTCACTCTTTTTTACAACAAATATAGAGGAGGCCTGAGTAAAATATGACTCCTCCTCAGCGGGGGTATTACTATTGGCTGTTCGGCATACTGACCATACTGAATCTCCGTAATAACGATCTGACAATACGCTCTGTATCCCATCAAAATCAGGGCTGCATTGCAAGATAGTCTCTGCACGCTGCAACCTCAAATATGTACTGTGATTGCTGGCATATGGTACAGCTCCGTAGACCATTCTAAAGTGATTTGTAGATGCAAAATGACCATCTGTTCTATCTATAACCTGTACGTTCTGCGTGCCACTGCCTTCAGACTCAATAAAGTATGAGCTATCGGTATCGGCAATCAATAATATATCGGGAGAATCAAATGTTTTATAAAACTCTACCATCATCTCCATTGCCGCTTTAGCTGTTGTACACTCAGAGATAATCTTCATATACTGGTCAAAAATAGTTGGTGTTGTCTCTGTAGAATCCGTAGTATCTGATGATGAAGTGAGTTTCTTCTGTATCTCATTACCCTTTTTGTCTACATACGAATCGGCTGCTACGAATGATACTCCATAATTGTTTATCCCACACCAAGCACCCTCACTTCCTTCGCGCATAAAGGGGAGATATTTTATATCGCCACTTATTTTCACCTCTGGTGTGTAAAACTCAACTGAGCCTACAAGGTCACACTGCTTAAATACCAGATGTGCGCCTTCTTTCACGCTAAATACATTTCCTATTGTACACATAATCGTATATATTTTTTTGTTTTTAAGATTTATAATTATCTATAACATATTGAGAGGCTCGGCGTATAGAATCACAGAACCATGGAACTTCGGCATCGGGTGTAGAGGAACATTTAGCCAAAATCTCTTCATCACTCATATTGACATATTGTTCGTATTTATCGCTATGTGCAGACCCTAATAGCTTATCCTTGTTTGCATATAGCGATGTTGATATCTCTGAGCAATACGCCTCAGATGCTTTGAGCAGAACCATCCCATTATCCAACCCGTATGAGCAGAATAGACTCTGCAACCCTCCCGTTGGATCTCTATCCTCAGCCTGTAGCGTCAAACGTTTATTGCTTACTATTAGCTCTTCTGGGTTACTTACATCCACTCCATAACAGTCGAGGTTAGAGTCATAATCGCTTGGATTACCCTCTCCAAAGAGTAGAGTTACTTGATCTATTTGTGGTTGAGCAGGCTCTATCCCCTCTGATAACTGCACCACCGAGTGCGCCAGAACAAAGTTCATAATAATCCCCGCATTGCGCAGTGCTGTATAGTCATTCTTCCCATCCTTTATACCTGGCTCGGGAGGGTTAGCACCGTGGGCAAAAAGGTGTATATTCCCAACAAATTCAGAGCAAACTTTCTCTAAGAAACACTCAAATCTCTGTGGGCGACTAAGGTGGCTAATCGCTACAATCGGCTCGGAGTTCGCATTACAACCTGTAACTATCACTACTATGCACGAGGTAGCACTATCACAATATAGATAGCTCCAGTTGTTTGGGTTACTCTTCAAATTCACAACCTCATAGAAATCTTGAGCGACATACAAGCTACCCTCTGGAATCTGCTCGTCCTGTAATCTCTTTTTTAATTTAATTTTCATTGTAATTCAGTATTTTTTAGTCAAACAATAAAATGTTCTCCCATTTTTTTGCTATGTATTGCGCCAGTTGGGTCTGGGGTTAGTGACTCTTTCGGCGAACTGCCTCCCCTCGCTCGATTGGGGCAATTTGTAACTACGAAGGACTGGTCTGCCACATAGTTGAATACAAATTAACACTTTAATATTAATCAAAGCATAATTATCTGCCTCGTTCCATCTGAATATGCTACATTCTTTTTTGCATACTCATTATTTCTAAATTCACCTCTTTGATTCTTCTCAAAGTAAAAGATTGTAGAATAGTCGAAAACAGAACCCTAAGTTTGTTGTTTTAAACAGGCTTAGATTCCTGCACTAAGCGATTCTCAAACGTCGAATACAGCGCAGGAAAATGTGTCAGAAGTATCTTTATCCTTTATATTGTGCTATTATGATTTTCCCCTTTAGAGATGAATACGCTATAAAGATAGTATATTTTTGGTTAAGTTGTACTTCAATATAGAAATTTACTTGTAAAAATAGTCACTTTATCCATAATCATTTATTCATATACAATAACTTACATAGTTTCTCCCCTAAAATATCCAATAATTACCAATAAGACTAGTGGGGGAATATATTACTTGACTATTGATATATATATTATTAGCAATCAAGTTATATGAGTGATGGATCGACCCTCCGGCAGTTAATAGTCATTCCATCCTCTAAATCCCAAGACCTCTCAACCACTCGCCATCTGTAATGTTTAACAAATTCCAGTATGTTATCAAAGTCACTGTGTAGATATTCAGGGAGAGGGCTGTCGGTGAAATATTTCACATCGTCGACACTGCAGAAAATGATAACATTGACAAAATCATCCACCTTAGGGAACTCATCATACCTCCACTCGGTCTCGACATAGTAATCGACTTCTTCAATAATAATTCTAAGAATATTCTTCATCGTTATTTAATTTAGTTGCTGAATTCAACCTGCAAATGCAACTGAATTCATATTAATAATTTGTTTAAATTTTTCATTTGGTGTGAGGTATCCGAGTCTTTTACGAGGACGATTATTTAGCTTGTTTTCAATCCAT
>JBCQUE010000006.1:0-76944 GCA_047174325.1 Rikenellaceae bacterium
GACCACCGCTACTGCTGTTGACCACCGCTGCTGCTGTTGACCACCGCTACTGCTGTTGACCACCGCTACTGCTGTTGACCACCGCTGTTGGGCGATACAAAGTATCGCCTCGCTCGTGCAGGGGGAGCTCCCCCTGCTCCGCCTGAAAGGCAGTCATCGCTGGGTCTACGCCCTCCCTCGTTAAAGGGATTTTTCAAAAAAAAATCCCCAGAGGGCGGCAGCTCGAAGAGCGGCAAAAACCATCAAGCCAAAGGCTGAGTAAGGCTGAGTAAGGCTGAGTAAGGCTGGGAAACTCAGCCCTACTCAGTGATACTCAGCCTTACTCAGTGATACTCAGCAGCACAAAAAAAACGGGAGGGAATCTCACGATTGCCTCCCGCCCCTGAGGGAATAGATCCCTCACTACTAACCCAAACTTAAATAAATGAAGAAACCTAACTTGAATGAGCTCTGCTCGTTCAGTTATCTATCTTAGAACAAATAGCGTGCCAACGATCCTGTCGGTTGCGTTAAAATCACTCGGGTATCAAATCTCGGAGCTTGACACTCAGTGCCGTAGCTATTAGTGAAAGTGTCTTGATGGTTACATTGGTGCGCCCAGCCTCTATACGGCTCATATTTGATCGCTCCATATCGCACCTATATGCGAGCTCCTGTACTGTCAATTTCTTTGCTTTTCTCGTCTGCTTTATCCTCGCTGAAATCTCAATAATTAATAGATCGTAACTTTTATTTGTCATTTAGTTGATTTTTTTTTGTATATCACAAAGATTTTTAATTATCTTTGCAACGTGCGTATCATATATGATACATCTTGGCTTTTAGCTACATAATGATTGCAATTGTTTACGAGAAGTTGAAAAATGGGTTGGAGGCGTGTGCAGTCCATATTTTTAATGTGTAAAACGGAAAATTTGAAATATTAGCTAAATTTAATTTTTATGAAAAAACTATTCTTTAAAGCGATGCGCTACACGTCAGTAGTGCTGCTTGCTGTGGCGATGTCTACGGCGTGTAACAAGAGCGACAAAGATGTCGTAGACCCAGTATTCGATGATGAGACGGTTGATACAACCACAACGACACCGAGCGGTGGAGAGACGGAGGATGATTCTATGAGTGATGAGACGAAGGTGTCGTTGAGCTCGGTGGCGTTTGTGGCGAGCACCTACAGCGACATCGGTCTGCCGATCTTTAGGTCGAGCTCTATGAAGTATGTATTGAGTGGTGCAACAAGTGTTGAGTCGGCTAAGACTACGACAACATCGTTCCAGTACCGATTGAACCCAACCAATGCGGATGTGAGCGGTATCACTTGGAAGTTGATGCGTAGGGCGGCTACAATAACACGTGCCGAGGGTGACGATTATTGCGAGAGCGAGGATATTGATGCAGTATTTAGTGTTGATAAGGGTGTTTTGGGCGTTGAGATTACGGGTGATGTTAGTGACTTCTTGGAGAAGGCGTATGAGGACTCTAATGTTACAGATACCTACACCTACGCAATCGTGGCGGAGTATGCCGATGGTTCACAGATCGTCTCGGACTTTGCGCTGTATGGTGGTGAGAGTGGTGATACAGATCAGATCAGCGTCACTGCATATCTAAGTATGGATGAGGGTGCGACAGCGTTCACGGGAGGTTACTACGTGATCAATGCAGTTCCTTACTCGGTTGTGTTGCCCGAGATCTATGGATATGTTGGCGAGGTTGGCAATGATGTTAAGTTGTTGAGCGAGTTTGGATTTTTCCCAAGTACGTATGTCTATGTTACTGAGGTCGAGGAGTATGATCACGAGATGTTTGAGTACAAAGAGGGGCAGATCACTTGCGATACATTTGGTGAGTCGGTATATACTTATGCACTGTTGCTTGCTATATATAACAATGAATCAATGGTGACTTATACAGACACTGCAACACTCAGCTACACGACAATCAAGGATAATGTAGAGAAGGAGGCGATAGCTGTAGACAAAGATGAGGATGACAAGATTAAGTATTATGAGGATACGAAGGATGTCTCAGTATCGTATGATATGAAAGATGATGTGAAAGATTTGTCGGGGTACAGTGACGGTGCTGGGTTTGTGAGTGGCGGTTACACGCCAACAATCGAGTATAACGGCAAGGTGTTGGTTGTGGGCACTCACTTTAAAATTGTTTGGGAGGGTTGGACATATACAATCACATTTATTGGAGATTACGAATATCTCAACTCGGGAACTCACTACTTCTACGTATATTTCCGCCACATTAGCTACACATATTACTACCGCTACTACCACAGTGTTGTGATCTATGCAGCGCCAGTGATCGTGTTGCCAACGATGATCGAAGATTGCTCAACTTATGGAACAGGTGCAAAGAGTGCTCGTGTGATGAGTGTTCCAGTCTCTAAGCTGATTGAGGAGTATGCAACTACTTACAGCGATGGTAACTTGACATTTAAGCTCGCAGTAAATAGTAATGCAAAGCTTAGCATTGGCGAGGAGTCTTTTGAAACTATTACAGGCACAATGGATGAGTTGGCTAGTTATCGCAATCATTATAACGTTGTTTTGGGCAAGATTTCAACATCGACTGCAGATGTTAGTCTTACGTTCACGTCGTTTAGACAGGGTGTACTGGTGAATACAACTAGCACGGAGGTTGAGTTTAAGAACCCGTTGGAGATGAAGGTGAAGTATGGTTTCGAGATTGGAACAACAGCTACTTCTGAGTGTGATTTGACAGAGAATCTTGAGCTATACTTTAGGAGTGACTATGGCTCAAATAATCTCATTTATAGTAAAAAAGAGTTGTCAGAGGGGTACGGCATCACAGGACCGACAATGTCGTTGAGCACAGAGAATGAGAGTGTTAAGATTAGCGGCACATCGTTGGTTGTTGATAATGGTAAATCGCTCAGCGAGAAAGATGTCGTAAAGGTCGATATTAAGTTCTCAAGTGACTACGCTGTTGTGACGGCTAGTGAGTGTGAGGTTACGGCTGTGAGTTCTAAGGAGCAGTAATCAGAGACCAAATAATATCTAATTTCAGGCGCACGGCTCATAAGGCTGTGCGCCTTTTTTTTGCTGCACAGGGCGGTGAAGTAGCCTTTTGTAGGTAATTGTGCGCAATTATTTTGAAATCTCTCTAAAAAAATGTAAATTTGCGAATTGGGCTTGGAGTGTGGTGCTCCGTGCGCAACTTGTGGCGTACAAAAATAGAAAAGAGAATATAATGAAAGTACTTAAATTTGGTGGAACTTCGGTGGGCTCAGTTGCTAGCCTAGAGAATGTGAAGAGAATCGTGAATGGATCGAGCGAGGAGGTTGTGGTCGTGGTCTCAGCCTTTGGCGGCGTTACAGACCTGCTGATCGCAACGGCTACAGCAGCGCAAAAGGGCGATGCTGAGTATGCTGTGACCTTGGAGAAGATCATCACTCGCCACTACGATATGATCGAAGGCATTGTCGAGGAGCAGCACCGCTCGGAGCTAGTCGAGAGACTTAAGCCACTATTCGAGGATTTGGCGAATATCTATCGTGGAATCCACCTAATCCGTGATTTGTCGCAGAAGACATTGGATACGATCGTGAGCTATGGCGAGAGGCTATCTTCGACAATCATATCATACATCTTGGAGGATGTCACACTCATCGACTCACGTGAGTTGATCAAAACTGAGCCTCAGTATGACAAACATATTGTCGACTTCGAGGCTACGAACCGACTTATCGAGCAGCGTTTTGTGGAGCATACTCGTGTGAGCTTGTTACCGGGTTTTATCGCTTCTGATCTCCGCACGGGCGATGTCACTACGTTGGGTCGTGGTGGCTCGGACTACACAGCGGCTATATTGGCGGCAGCGCTGGATGCAACGGTTCTGGAGATATGGACTGATGTCGATGGATTTATGTCGGCCGACCCTCGTGTTATAAGCAATACTTATGTGATTAACCATTTGTCATTTGCTGAGGCTATGGAGCTCTGCAACTTTGGCGCTAAGGTGATCTACCCACCAACGATCTATCCAGTCTATCACAAGAATGTGCCGATCGTGGTGAAGAATACATTCAACATCGATGCCCCCGGTACGCTTATCACTCGTGAGAAGAGCAAGGAGGAGGGCAAGCCGATTAAGGGAATCTCATCGATCAACGATACGAGCCTCATCACCGTTACGGGATTGGGAATGATGGGCGTGATTGGCGTTAACTATCGAATATTCAAGGCGTTGGCTAAGGGTGGAATAAGTGTCTTTTTGGTTTCGCAAGCATCTTCGGAGAACAACACCTCGATCGGTGTGCGTAATGCAGATGCCGAAAAGGCGGCAGCGCTGCTTAACGAGGAGTTCCAACAGGAGATCGAACTTGGCGAGATGGAGCCCGTTGGCGTGGAGCAGGATTTGGCAACGGTGGCGATCGTGGGCGACAGTATGAAGCACACACCGGGTATCGCTGGGCAGTTGTTCAACATCTTGGGGCGCAACGGAATCAATGTGATAGCTTGCGCACAGGGCGCATCGGAGACAAATATCTCGTTCGTCATTAAGTTGTCGCAACTTCGCAAGGCGCTCAATGTGATTCACGATTCCTTCTTCTTGTCGGAGCATCAGGTTGTGAATCTCTTCATCGCTGGTGTCGGCTTGGTGGGGGCTAATTTGGTGGATCAGATACGTGCTCAGCAGGCTACGCTCTTGGCGGAGAAGTCGCTGAAGATCAATGTTGTCGGTATCGCTAACTCTAGGCGCTGCATCATCGACCGTGAGGGAATCGACCTCGATAGCTACCGTGAGCAGTTGGCTCAGTCGACTGTTGTGGCGAGCCCCGAGGCGATTTACAACGAGATTGCGGAGATGAATATCTTCAACTCGGTCTTTGTCGATTGTACGGCAAATGCAGATATAACAACGATTTATCGTGATCTGCTCGACAATAACGTCTCGGTCGTGGCGGCAAATAAGATCGCTGCATCGAGCAGCTATGAGCAGTATGAGGAGCTGAAGGCTACGGCTCGTAAGAGGGGCGTGAAGTTCCTCTTTGAGACAAATGTTGGCGCTGGATTGCCTATTATCAACACCATTAACTCGTTGATTAACAGTGGTGATAAGATCACACGTATCGAGGCGGTGGTCTCGGGAACGCTCAACTATTTATTCAACGAGATGAGCGCTGAGGTGCCGATCTCACGAGCAATCGAGATGGCTAAGGAGGCTGGATACAGCGAGCCCGATCCACGATTGGATCTCAACGGTTCGGATGTGGTTCGCAAGTTGGTGATCTTGTCACGTGAGGCTGGCTATCAGCTTGAGCAAGAGGATGTTGAGAAGAATCTATTTATTCCGTCAGAGTTGTTTGAGGGCTCTGTAGAGGAGTTTTGGGCTAAGATCCCAGCGTTAAATGCAGAGTTCGAGGCTAAGCGTCTGGAGAATGAGGCTAAGGGGTTGCGCTTTAGATTTGTGGCGAAGATGGAGAACGGCAAGGGATCGGTTGGTCTACAGTCGGTCGATGCGAGCCACCCATTTTATGAGCTGGCGGGCAGCAACAACTCGGTGATGTTGACAACCGAGAGATACAAGGAGTTGCCGATGGTGATTAAGGGCTACGGAGCTGGTGCGGCTGTTACGGCAGCAGGTGTCTTTGCAGATATAATCAGCATCGCAAACATCAGATAGTAAGGAGGTTAGATATGAAGTATATCGTTATATTGGGGGATGGAATGGCTGGCGAGCCCGTAGAGGCGCTTGGCGGCAAGACTACTCTACAGGCGGCAAATAAGCCCTCGATCGATGCCCTTGCGGCAGCTGGTTGCTCGGGAGTGTTGTCGACTGTGCCCGAGGGTTACGAGCCCGGTAGTGAGATCGCTAACCTCTCGGTGTTGGGTTATGATGTGAATGAGGTCTTTGAGGGTCGTGGCTCGTTGGAGGCGGCATCGATGGGTGTCGAGATCGAGGAGGGCGAGATGGCTATGAGGTGCAACATCATCACCATCGAGGATGAGAAGATTAAGAACCACTCGGCTGGTCATATCTCTACGGAGGAGGCTACGGAGCTGCTTGAATATCTTCAGCAAGAGCTTGGTGATGAGCGAGTTAGCTTTCACGCTGGAGTCTCATATCGCCACTTGATCAAGGTCAAGGGGGGCGACAAGAGGGTCGAGTGCACACCGCCGCATAATGTCCCTGGTACGCCATATCGTGATGTGATGGTGCGTGCTGAGGTGGCGGCGGCGGAGCAGACGGCTGCGCTGCTGAATGAGTTGACGCTTAAGTCGCAAGAGTTATTGAGGTCGCATCCCGTGAACTTGAAACGTGTGGCGGAGGGGAAAGATCCAGCCAACTCGATATGGGTTTGGTCGGCAGGTTATAAGCCAGCGATGAGACCACTCACTGAGCGTGAGGAGGTTAAGAGCGGCTCGGTGATCTCGGCAGTCGACCTAATCAAGGGAATCGGTGTCTATGCAGGGTTGCGACCTATCGAGGTGGAGGGGGCGACAGGGCTCTACGACACAAATTATGAGGGTAAGGCTCAGGCGGCAATCGAGGCGCTGAAGAGTGAAGATTTTGTATATCTACACATTGAGGCGAGCGATGAGGCTGGACACGAGGGTGACCACGAACTAAAGGTGCGCACGATAGAGTACCTCAGCGAGAGGGCTGTAAAGCCAATTATGGAGGCGATCCGTGAGATGGGCGAGAGAGGCGAGAGAGGCGAGAGAGGCGAGAGAGGCGAGAGAGGCGAGAGAGGCGAGAGGGTGCGTGTGGCGCTGCTGCCCGACCATCCAACACCGTGTCACCTTAAGACACATACACGTGATGACGTGCCGTTTGTGATCTATGACCCTGAGTGGCAAGCAGATAGCGTGATGCAGTATGACGAGACAGCGGCACGTGAGGGTAGCCTCGGACGATTGGTGGGCACGGAGTTTATGGATTTGTTGTTGAAAAAATAATATTATATATAGGTATGAGGTACTACAGTACAAACAAAAATGCAGATACAGCATCACTCCAAGAGGCTGTGGTTAAGGGACTTGCGCCCGATAAAGGGCTCTATATGCCCGAGCAATTTAAGTCGATGCCGCCCGAGTTCTTCGCAAATATCGACCGAATGTCGTTTCAAGAGATCGCTTATATGGTTGCAGACAAACTTTTTGGCGAGGATGTCGACACGGTGAGCTTGAAGAGAATCGTGAATGATACGTTGAGTTTCCCAACGCCTGTTGTGGAGGTTGAGCCAAATATCTACTCGTTGGAACTTTTCCACGGGCCAACGGCAGCATTTAAGGATGTTGGCGGTCGCTTTATGGCTCGACTGCTCAACTACTTCATCGCTAAGGAGAAGAGAGAGGGTCTTGTGAATGTGTTGGTTGCGACATCGGGCGATACGGGTAGCGCTGTGGCGAATGGATTCTTGGGGGTCGATGGAATACACGTCTACGTGCTCTATCCAAAGGGCAAGGTGAGCAAGATCCAAGAGGTGCAGTTCACAACGTTGGGACAGAATATCACAGCTTTGGAGGTTGACGGTGTGTTTGATGATTGTCAGGCTCTTGTTAAGCAAGCCTTTATGGATCAGGAGCTTAACGCCGAGATGAAGTTGACGAGTGCAAATTCGATTAATGTCGCTAGATTCTTGCCGCAGATGTTTTATTACTTCAACGCTTATGCACAGCTTAAGCGTGAGGGTCGCCACCACAATGTCGTCTTTTGTGTGCCAAGCGGTAACTTCGGAAACATCACGGCTGGATTGATCGCTAAGAAGATGGGTCTACCTGTCAAGCGATTCATTGCGGCTAATAACGATAACGACATATTCTTGCAGTACCTAAATACGGGTGAGTACACGCCACGCCCATCGGTTCAGACGATAGCTAATGCGATGGATGTTGGCGATCCAAGTAACTTCGCACGTGTGCTCGATCTCTACAAGACGCACGAGGCGATCACGGCTGAGGTCTCAGGTGCGGCATACAGCGATGAGCAGATCGGTGAGACGATGGCTGAGGTGTTGACTCGCACGGGTTACCTACTTGATCCTCACGGAGCGTGTGGTTATAGAGCGCTGAAGGAGCAACTTAAACCCTCTGAGAGTGGCGTATTCTTGGAGACTGCGCACCCAGCTAAATTTAATGAGACTGTTGAGAAGATAACAGGCAAAGAGGTAAAGATCCCAGCGGTGCTGCAGGCGTTTATGAACGGAACGAAGCAGAGCATCGAGATGGGCAACGACTACGAGGAGTTTAAGGCGCTATTGTTGAGCCGCAAGTAGTTGATTATGAGATACTTTGCGATAATAGTGGCGATGATTTGGGGTGTGGCAACGTCTGTTTGCTGTGCCCCAAATTGCGTTTCATCAGATGGGACGACACTTTCGGGATTGGATCGGGCGAAGTTTGACACTCTGTTGCAGGGGCGACCAGTTGCGCTCTATGTGCTTAGGAATGAGCGAGGTATGGAGGTTTGCATCACGAATTTCGGGGCACGAATTGTCTCGATAATGGCTGAGGATCGTGAGGGTGAGATGCGTGATGTGGTGCTTGGGTTCGATAATATTGGCGACTACATTGAGCGTCGTATGGCGATTGGTGCAACGGTGGGGCGCTATGCAGGGCGTATCGCTGGGGGGCGGTTGGAGATCGATGGCGAGGTGTATCAGTTGACGCAGAATGATAAGGGGAATACGCTGCACGGCGGCGAAAAGCAGTGGATGAATGAGCCCTTTGTTGTGGAGCGTGTAGGCGATGATTTTGTCGAGATGAGTTACGTTGGCGAGGATGGTGAGAGCGGTTTTCCGGGCGAAGTAAAATTGCGAATGAGCTACCGACTTAAGAGTGATAACGCCTTGGAGATTAGCTACTTAGCGACAACAGATAAGCCGACCGTTGTGAACCTTACGAACCACGCTTTTTTCAACCTTTCGGGCGAGTACGGCAGCGATATGAGGGATCATATTTTGCGTGTGGAGGCTGATCATTTTGCGGTGATCGACAGGGTGACGGGTGTCCCATCGGGTGAGTTGCGGAGTGTTGAGGGAACGCCTATGGATTTGAGGGGTGACGTTGTGGTCGACAGTGTTGTTGGGCGCAAAGATTTTGAGCAGATAGAGATGCAAAATGGACTTGACACGAGGTGGGTATTCAACTTTGATCGGGATGATGAACGTCCTCAAATATCGCTGTATTGCCCCCGATCGGGTATAATTATGACCACTTATACAACACAGCCGAGTGTTCACATCTCGACAGCTGCTTACTTGAACGGCACGATTGTGGGTCGTGGTGGAGCGACGTTGGCGAAGTATGGCGGCATCTGTTTGGAGACGCAGCACCCTATTGCGCCACCGATTCTTCGACCTGATGGGGAGTATCGATATGGCTGCTGTTATAAATTTGGGGTGCGGTAGGTTTGCTGGCTGGGGGCAGCTGAGTAGTGCTGAGTAGTGCTGAGTAGGGCTGAGTAACCCTGAGTAACGCTGAGTAACGCTGAGTAACCCTGAGTAGGGCTGAGTAACCCTGAGGCTTACCCAATCGCTGGAAAGGCGATACAAAGTATCGCCCCGCTCCTGCAGGGGAGCTCCCCTGCTCCGCCTGAAAGGCAGTCATCGCTGGGTCTTCGCCCTCCCTCATCAAAGGGATTTTTCAAAAAAAAATCCCCAGAGGGCGGCGGCTCAAAGAGCCGCAACTAATGCTGAGGTGGTCAATAAGTTATACGCAGCGAGAAGAGAGCTTTACTCAGCCTTACTCAGAGTTACTCAGTTTTTCTCAGTCTTACTCAGTTTTGGCTAGACGGTCTTGTTGCGGGTAAATTTATTCGATCGATTGATTGCTGTAGACAGCGATGTGATTGTCGATGGTTGTGTAGCGCATCTTGATGGTTCTCTGTTGCGGTTTGATCGTTCCGATTATTGTGCCGCTGTGGTCGCTCTTCTTGCCGCCCTCGGGGCTGATCTGCTTGATCCTCAGATCGTTGATGAGATCGAGACCCTCGCTGCCTGAGATCTTATAGAGCGTCTCCTTTGCCGACCAAATTAGCGGCAGTAGGGGAGTCTCGCCACTCTCTAATTGCGCCTCCTCACCGCTTATGTAGCGCCTCTTAACCCTTGCGAAGTTGCGACCTAACTCCTCAATATCCACTGCACACTGTCGATCGCTCACAACGATGGCTACGTGTGTCGATGTGTGCGACACGCTGAAATGGAGCAGCGACCCAACGAGCCGTGGCGCTCCAACACAATCATACTCAATTGCGCACTCTGCACCCTCTGCACCCACTGCACCCACTGCACCCACTGCACCCACTGCACCCACTGCACCCTCTGTAAAACCAATCTTTTGCAGCTCCGAGCGGAGAAACGACCGCCAAGCAGCACTCTCTCGATAACGTTTGCCACCAACCTCGAATCGCTCTAAATATACCTGATCGGGTACGATTAGATGCTTTTCAAGCCCCCTTGCCTCGATCTCAGCTATAGATGACATTGCGAAGTGAAACATCTCTAACCCTCCATCGTTAGTCGTTTGCAGCGACCGTCTCGCCAATCACCACACGTATCTTCTCGATGCGTCGTCCGCTCTGTCCGCCCATCGCCTCGACCGTGAGCGTTAGGTGTCCGACCGTCACCGAGTCGCCCAATTTCGGTAGCGCCTTACGCACCTCAAGAATCAATCCAGCGAGCGTCTCGGAGCTTCCCTGCACCTCAGTCAAGAGCTGCTCATCGAGCTCCAAGACACGCTCAAAATCGTTGATGTGTGTCTTGCCCTCAAATATGTATGTGTTGATATTCAGACGTTTATAGAACTCCTCATTGCCGTCACTCTCATCGGTGATCTCGCCCACAATCTCTTCGATAATATCCTCCAGTGAGACCAAACCCATCGTTGACCCATACTCATCGACAACGATCGCAAGGTGTATCTTCGATGCTTGAAACTCCTCCAACAGCACGTTGATCTTCTTGTGTGACGGCACGAAGTAAGGTTTGCGGATGAACTGCTGCCAACCATACTCCTCCTTATTAATATGCGGAAGCAGATCCTTGACGTAGAGAACGCCCCTGATGTTGTCCAGATTCTCCTCATAGACAGGTATTCGTGAGTATCCGCACTTGATTATCAGCGCCTTAACATTCTCGTAACTCTCCGTGAGCGGTATCGCCTCGATGTCGACACGTGAGCGCATAACCCCCTGCACATCGGTATTCACGAAGTTCAGAATCCCTGAGAGCATCACTCGCTCCTCCTTCGTGGTGCTGTCGGTCAAGTCGACTGCATCCGCCAACTCATCAAACGAGATCTCGCTGTGGTGTGTCGCACGTGACCCGATGGTCGACCCCGCCTTCATCAAGAGTGTCGACAGCGGTTTGAAAATTGACCTAAAGAGCAAGAGCGGCTGTGCCGAGATAGATGCAAACGTATGTGGCGAGGTCTGAGCAAAGACCTTGGGCGCAATCTCGCCAAAGAGCAGCAACAGGAAGGTCACCGCAACCATCTTAGTGAGGAACTCAAGCGCTGTCGATGAGCCGAAATCGATGATGCTGTTGATGAAATTTGCAGACAATATCGCTATGCAGATATTCACTAAGTTATTGACCACCAAGATTGTAGCCAGCAAAAGATCGACATTCGACAGCAGCGACAAAATGTTTTTGTCCGCTGGGTCTTTGCTCTCCTTGATCTTCTCAATCTCCTGTGTCCCGAGCGAAAAGAATGCCGCCTCAGAGCCCGACACCAATGCCGACACAGCCAGTAAACCGACCGTCCCCACCAGCATCATAACGCTCGATGAATCTAACGCCTTAAATGTAATTGCCTGTAATTCTGTTATCACTTATATCTGTTTTGGTTTCACTTTGTTTTCGCTCTTTGCTTGCCCTCTTGTTTTTGTTGGACTGAGTAATCCTGAGTAGCTCTGAGTAATTCTGAGTAGCTCTGAGTAATTCTGAGTAGTCCTGAGTAGTCCTGAGTAGTCCTGAGTAGGGCTGAGTAATGCTGAGAGCAAGCCAAGCTAAAAGGGAGCTAGCTCCCATTAATCAAAGAGCGTGTGGTTCGGGCGTTCGATCTCAATCTCCTGCTGCTCAGCGCTTTGCCTCTCGTTGCTCTTATGGTTTACTCTCTTCTTTGGCGCTGGTGACTCAGCTATCATCTTCGCATTCCTCGCCAAGTAAGCAGGCACTTTGAGTAGTGCCGCAATGTTTGGATACCTCGGTTCACGCTCGGGCAAGATCACCTTCTCGCCACTCACCACAACATTTGAACTCTTGCTGCTCATCGGTGCCGCACTGATCCCCTTGATCGAGTCCAACTTGCGCTTCGTGCCCGACTGCATACGCTCAAATGGCGACCCTGGATCGCAGTGCATCAGCAACTTAGCTCGATTGTACTCCTCAAACTCCTCCTCCTCAGTGTCAAAGCCCGTGGCAACCATCACCAACTCCAGAGCATCGCCCAACTCAGGTTTTTCGCTCATTCCCCAAATTATATTTGCCGTGCGAACCTCACCGTCACTCGCTATCACACGGGCGTTATTCTGTATGTAATTGAGGATCTTCGTCACCTCCGAATACTTCAACTCCTTGAAGTTCGCCACCGCCATATTGAGCAGAATATTCTTCGCACCCGTGATGTGGTTGTGATCCAACAGCGGTGACGATAGCGACAACTTCGCAACCTCCACAGCCCGATCATCGCCCGATGCCGTCTCAACACTCATATGAGCCCTGCCGCTGTTGCGCATAACCTTTGACACATCGGCAAAATCGACGTGTATATAGCTCTCCGTCACGGTGATGATCTCGGCAATACCCTTAGCCGCACACCCCAAGATCTCGTTCGCCTTGCTGAATGCCTCCATCGCCGAGGGGTCATCTTCGAGGTAGAGGTTCTGTATATTCTCGTTGTTGATGATGAGCAGCGAATCGACACACTTCCTCAGTTCATCGATACCTCTCATCGCCTGATCGTAACGCATCTGACCCTCCACCAAGAGCGGTGAGGTGACGATCGCCACGGTCAATATATCCATCTCACGAGCCAACTTAGCGATCACAGGCGCTGCACCCGTTCCCGTTCCGCCACCCATTCCAGCCGTGATGAAGAGCATCTTTGTGTTGAGTGCCTCCAGCTGCTTACGAACCACATCTATGCTCTTAACCGCCGCCAAACGCCCCTGCTCGGGGTCATTGCCTGCTCCGAGCCCGTTGTCTCCCAAGCGGATCTTATTCTCAATTGGAGAGCAATCGATCGCCTGTTGGTCGGTGTTACAGATCATAAAACCAACGTTGCGGATACCGATGTCCCACATATAATTTACAGCGTTGCACCCCGCACCTCCAACGCCCACCACCGTGATGATCGACTGCTGCGCTGGCGTTGCGTTGAGCTCGCCCACTATTCCATCGTTCATAATCTTTACCCTTTTTTTAGTTGCTTGGTTTTTTTTCTTAGTGTTTCTGAGTATTGCTGAGTACTTCTGAGTATTGCTGAGTATTACTGAGTATTGCTGAGTATTACTGAGTATTGCTGAGTATTGCTGAGTATTGCTGAGTAGCGACTTGACCACCTTGCTAAAAGGGAGCTAGCTCCCCTAACTCCTAATTAGAGTTTGGTGTCGTTGTCGTCTGAGCTAAATAGGTCGTTCATCTTCTCGATCATACTCTCCCAGAAACCTCTTCTCTTCTCCTTTGGTTGCTTATCTTTGCTTGAGCTCTCCTTCTTACTCACTTTCTCTCCCTCGCCCTCCTGTTTTGGTTTGTTTGTTTGCGTTGGCTCTGCTGTCTCGCTCTTTGGGTTGCTGCTCTGACGCATCTGCTCCTCTAACTTCTGTTTGAAGTCTGAATCCTCGCTCTCCTCCTCCACTGTGCAGGGTCTACCTACACCCTTGCTATCCATCTCTACGCCCCGTTTGAGGAGACCCACAACCGTTGCAAACTCGGGAGATGAGACCAAATCGTGCGACTCCTTACCCACCGCCTCCTCAGGGCTGCCGATCCGCACCTCAAGCTCCAAATTGCGCCTAAAGAGATCATCCACCGAGCGAAGAAGTGCGCCACCGCCAGTCAACACCACGCCGTAAGGCAATCGATGGTTGAACCCTGCATCACGTATCTCACGATGCACAAAGATCGTAATATCGGTCAACCGCTCCTGAATCGCAACCGCCAAGTTATGCAGCGGAATACTTCGTGTCTCACGGCTCGTGCGTCCCTCCACGGTGATCGACCCTGCATCAGCGTGTTCCGACATCGCCACCCCATACTTTCTCTTCACGCTCTCGATGCTCTTCTCCTGTATCATCAGCGAGCGAATATCGCTATTGAGTGCCGAGCCGCCCATCGGTATCGAGGCGATGTAACGCAACGTGCCCCGATAGAAAATTGTCACGTTGGTCATTCCCTCGCCAAGGTCAACAACCGCCACACCAGCCTCCATCTCGTCAGCTGTCAAGACCGCCTCGGCAGCCGTTACCGCATTTGGAAAGCAGCGTTTGAGGTTGATGCCCGACTGTTTGAAGGCGTAACCCAGACGCTTAAGTGCCTCATTTTCACAGAGGATGAAGTTAAACGTAGAGCTCAACGTGTGCCCAAACGTTCCCACTGGGCTTCGCTCCTCCTGTTTATTATCTACAACATAATTCTGTGGCGTGTACTCCAAAATCGAATCTGCATCGGGCGGCAACACATTGCGCATCAAGTTGTGCAGCGCCCCGACATCGACCGTGCTCACTCCATTATTTGGCTCAACAACCGCAACCATCTCGCTGTGTCGCTCGTTGCGAATATACTCGCCTGAGATACCTCCATAAGCCTGCTGTATCTTGACGTTGAGGCGCTTTTCGAGCTCGGCAATGACACTCGAAAGAGCCTCCATCACCTGAGCGATATTCTCGATGCGACCAGCCTTAACGCCACGGGTCTCACGTTTAGCGACAGCGGCTATATGTAGCTCTTTATCATCGCCCTTGCATCCAGCGATAGCTATTACACTGCTTTCGCCTAGATCTATTGCTATGGTATAATTGTTCATCGCTGATTATTTTTTGCAAACTACTTGGTTCTCAAATTCAATATTTATCTCTCGGTATCTGTTCCACCCCACCCTCGGCAGCGCCTCACGATAGAACTCTTCGAGCCTCTTAAATCGCTTCTCGATCGACTCTGTGAGCAGCTGTTCCTGTCGGCGTTGCTCTTTGTGAGCGCTCTGAGCCCTTATTCTCTTCGATGTTGTGGCGCTCGGTATCATCGCTCGCAGCTTTGCCGAGGTGGTTAGCTCATCATCGGGACGTTGGTAGTAATCTTGCCTCGTGAGCAGCGTTCCAAAGTGGATCTTAAAGTCGCCACTTCGCACCGCTAGCGAGATGCTGATTTGGTCATCTACGCCCCTGCTGAGCATAATCTGCACCACCTCACTTCGCCAAAAATTGTCCCTCTCGACCATCTCCACAAAGGTAATAAGATTATGGAAATCGTCACAATTTTTCTGCAACTTTTTTTGTCTCTCCCTCACCGCCTCCTGTCGCTTGCTGATCGCTAAGAGCTCTTTGTCGATTATTCGTTGACGATAGGTGTAGAGTTCACGCTTCTTGCGATTCTCCTCACGGAGCGCCACCACTCGCCTCGCAAAATCATCCTTTGACTCCCACGCTGAGCGGTTTATGAATCGCCGTCTCACAGCCCCTTTGTCCTCGTTGTTCTCCCTCTCACGCTGGAGTATTGGGTACTTCTCACGCTCTATCTTCTCGATCTCTAGCTCCAATTCGTCAATTTTCTCGGTGGTGTACTCTCTGATGTTGCCCACGTAATTGGCTGGAAAGAGCGGCTTGAATTTGCCCGTCACAACAGGTGTGTAGAGCGCTGTAGTTGGCGGTGCGCTAAAGAGATAACCCTCTGACGAGATGTAACAATTGTAACCATCCAAGAGGATTCGAGCCGCTGCACTCCGCTGATAAATATCGATGTGCAGCTCCCCTTGATAGTTCGTGTAGGCTCGCACACTCTTCACGAAACCATTCTTTGAGATCACCCGTTCGATACGTGATAGCGGCACTTCATCGACCAATTCACCCTCGGTCTTGATCTTCTCGCTCGCCAATATCCGCTTAATCATCGGTGTGGTTATGAGGTTGCCGTTTGATGTGCTGTCGGCAATGTTTATCACCAGCTGCTCCACCTTCAGAGCCTTGCGGTGCTCACGACCCTCGCCCACAACAAAGCTGACGACGAGGATCACAACGACCCACGACACCACACCGCACAGCCACTGAAGTAGCCCCTTTGTATTTAGCTTTGCTCGACCCATCTATCTTTATATCTATAATAATTTATAACTTATAACTCATAACTCATAGCTTATAACTCATAACTTATAACTCATAGCTTATAACTCATAGCTTATAACTCATAGCTTATAACTCATAGCTCATAACTCATAACTTATAACTCATAACTCATAACTCATAGCTTATAACTCATAACTTATAATTTATAACTCATAACTTATAACTCCTTAGCTTGCACCGCTGTGGCTATCGCTTCGCACTGCAGCTCGATGTCGCCCGCTCCGAAGCTCACCACTACATCTGTCTCGATCGACTCGATGTACTCCGCAATTCGCTCTTTATCAGCCACTTCAATCACCTCGCTGCACTCCACGCAATCGGCAATCAGTTGTGACGTAACCCCCTCCATCGGCTCTTCACGAGCTGGATAAATCGGCAACAATATAACCCTGTCAGCCGCCGATAACGCCTCGCCAAACTCTCTGTAGAGGTCGTTCGTGCGACTGAATAGGTGGGGCTGAAATATCGCTGTGATCTCTCTCGTGGGCAGCATCTCACGCAACGATGATAGTGTCGCTGAGATCTCCCGAGGGTGGTGTGCATAGTCATCCATATAGAGGTTGTTGGGGCTTGAATGATAGAGTTCAAATCGCCTCTTGAGACCCACGAAACTCCTCATCGCTCGCCTCATTGCATCG
The DNA here is from genome assembly GCA_047174325.1 of Rikenellaceae bacterium. GTDB lineage: Bacteria > Bacteroidota > Bacteroidia > Bacteroidales > Rikenellaceae > Alistipes. The sequence goes on from JBCQUE010000006.1 coordinate 16,959, forward strand.
TGGTCGAGCGCTCGCCCCTCACGCCTTGCAGCGCACCACATCGATGCCGTTGCCGCCACGCAATTCTCGATATTCACCCAGCCCAAAACGCCCAATTCGCACCCCTCGATCACTCCGTCAGGTGTCACAATATCGAAACTGTAGCGCCCCTCGCCACCATCCAAAAGCTCTGCTCGACTAACGTAAAAATCACACGGTGTATCATAAGAGTAGCGCCACATATCGATCGCCTCGTTGCGTATCTCAACATCGACACCCTCCTTGATTATCAAGCTACCGCCGGGTTTTATGAGCTCCACAAATTGTGCAAACGCCTCTTTAACAGCCTCGTGCGTCCCGTAAATATCGAGGTGGTCAGCATCGGCCGAGGTTATCACCGCTGTGTCGGGCTTAAGCCTCAGAAACGAGCGGTCAAACTCATCAGCCTCAACCACGACACGATCGCCCGAACCTAAGACCAAATTTGATCCGAAGTTCTTGGAGATCGCTCCCAAAATTGCGCACCCTTGCCCCTCAGCCTCACTATTCATCCACGCCAAGAGTGTCGATGTAGAGCTCTTGCCGTGCGTTCCAGCCACCGCCATCACAAACTTACCCTCGGTCAGTACGCCCAACATTTGCGACCGCTTCAACACCTCGAACCCATTAGCCCTGAAGTAGTTAAGCTCTGAGTGGTCGGCAGGGATCGCTGGTGTGTAGATCACCACCGTCTGCTCCCTCTGGAGAAACTCCTCGCCAATCATCGCCACCGAATCTTCATAGTGCACCGCTGCACCCTCCGCCTCCAATGCACGTGTCAAATCGCTAGAGGTGCGGTCATAACCGCCAACCCTATGACCCTGATGCAGAAAGTAACGAGCCAAGGCGCTCATCCCGATTCCACCGATTCCAACAAAATATATACTCTTCATAACAACTAACAACTAACAACTAATCCCTAAAAACTAATCCCTAAAAACTAATCCCTAACAACTAATCCCTAACAACTAACCTATTATCTTAACGATCTCATCCACAATCATTTCCGCTGAGTTCGGGAACGCCATTGCCGAGATATTGCTCCGCAGCGTAGCCATCATCACAGGATCTTTCAGCGTATCAATCGCCAACGGCATCGCCTTAGTTTTCGCCTCCGTGTCGCTCACCATCAGAGCCGCCTGCTTCGAGACTAGCGCCATCGCATTCTTCGTCTGATGATCCTCCGAGACATTGGGCGAGGGGACAAAAATTGTCGGCTTACCAACCAAACTCAACTCCGATACCGTGCAGGCACCGCTACGTGAGATCACAATATCTGCAGCCGCATAGGCCAAATCCATCCGCTCCAAAAACGCCCCTTGCCAAATCCCGATGGTCGGTTTGTCCTCTAGGAACTCACGCATCTCAGCCTCATAAAATTTGCCTGTTTGCCAAATCACCTGCACACCATCCTCCGCCGTGTACTCACTCTCGATCCACTCCATCATCATATTGTTGAGCGTACGAGTGCCCAACGATCCACCCACAACAAGCACCACAGGACGACTCGCCTCCAAACCGAAGAACTCCAAAGCCTCCTCTCTGAGCCGCTCTACAACGCTAAAATTGCCTCTCAACGGGTTGCCCGTCATAACAATATTCGCCTTGGGAAAGAAGCGCTCCATCCCCTCATACGCAACACAGATCGTACGGGCGTACTTCGCCACAATCTTATTGGTGAGCCCAGCGTATGAGTTCTGCTCCTGTATAAGTGTCGGTACGCCCAACTTACCTGCCGACCAAAGTATCGGCGCTGAGGCGTAACCTCCAAACCCCACAACAATATCAGCCCCAAAGTTGCGGATCACATCCTTTGCCCGACCGACGCTCTGTATCACCTTGATGGGCAACAGCAAATTGCGCCACTCCAAACGACGCTGCAATCCAGCGATTGGTAACGAGACAATATTATAACCCAATTGCGGCACCTTCTCCATCTCCATCTTACCCTCAGCACCCACAAACAATATCTCAACATCGCTGCCGAAACGCCTCGTCAACGCCTCCGCTACAGCTACAGCGGGGTAGATGTGACCTCCTGTGCCTCCTCCTGATAAAATTATCTTTCTTTTCATATTTTTTTTGTTTTGGGTTTTCTGGGTCGTTCTCAGCTCTTTGCGCCCCAGCTCTCCCGATCCAAGCTCCTGTAGCCAATCGCCTCCGAGATGTCTGATGTCACGATACTCTCCCGCTCGTCCAAATCGGCTATCGTCCTCGCCACCTTGATGATCCTGTCGTACGCTCTTGCTGAGAGCTGTAGCCGCTCCATCGCCATCTCCAATATCTTGCGTGACTGCTTATCTAGCGGACAGAACTCACGCAACATCTTGCTCGACATCATTGCGTTGGTCGTAACCTCCTTCGTGACACCCTCGCCCGTAACCTGCCTTACACCTGCAAAGCGCTGCATCTGTCGCTCCCTTGCCGCCATCACCCGTTTGCGTATCTCCGCACTGCTCTCCTCCTGCACCTCGCTCTCGCCATTGATCTGACTAATCGAGACGGGTGCGATCTCAACCTGCAGATCTATTCGATCCAAGAGCGGTCCTGAGATGCGACCCAAGTAGCGCTGCACAGCCCCCTCCGAACAGCTGCACCTAACCGTGGGGTGGTTGTAATAACCACACGGACAGGGGTTCATCGAGGCTATCAACGTAAACTTCGCTGGGTATTCAACGCTGTATTTCGCCCTCGAAATCGAGACCGACAGCTCCTCCAACGGCTGTCGCAACACCTCCAACACCGAGCGGTTAAACTCAGGTAACTCATCCAAAAAGAGCACTCCATTATTCGCCAACGACACCTCTCCAGGTTGTGGCGAAGAGCCTCCGCCCACGATCGAGACCTGAGACGAGAGGTGATGAGGTGAGCGAAAGGGTCTGCAACGCAACACTCCATCTCGAACCCCCAGCTTTCCAGCCACCGAATAGATCTTCGTAGTCTCCATCGCCTCGCTACGTGTCAGTGGCGGCAATATCGTTGGAAACCTCTTCGAGAGCATCGTCTTGCCCGACCCTGGAGGACCGATCATTATCAAATTATGACCACCTGCAGCGGCGATCTCAAAGGCTCGTTTAGCCTGTGCTTGACCCTTCACATCAGCGAAGTCATCGACAAATTGACCCTCGCCAAACTCTATATCTGTAGCCTCCTCACACCTCATAACCTCCAGCGTACCCTTGCCGTTAGCCCACGCAACAACCTCCGAAAGCGAGCGAGCACCAACAACCTCGATTCCATCCACCACAGCCGCCTCAGCGCCATTATCATAGGGTAAGATTATCCGCTCAAAGCCCAGCTCCTCAGCCGCAACAGCCAGCGGTAGCGCCCCTTTGATAGCCCTAATCGAGCCATCCAACGAGAGTTCGCCAAGCACCATCGTCTTTGAGAGACGTGCACTCATCATCTGTGCCGAGGCGACCAACATTCCTAGCGCAATCGGCAGATCAAACGATGATCCCTCCTTGCGGAGATTCGCTGGGGCGAGATTCACCACACACTTTGTTCGAGGAAGATTCAAATTTGAGTTACTGATAGCCGACCATACACGTTGGCTCGACTCCTTGACAACAATATCAGGTAGCCCAACAAGCGTAAATGAGAATGACGAGGGGGTTATATCCACCTCGACCGAGACCTTCACAGCATCGATGCCGACCACCGTTCCGCTATTTATAACTACAAACATATTCTAACCCTTAATCTATTGTTGCTCGTCAAAATCGACCGCTATTATTGCCCGTCAAAATCGACCGCTATTGTTGCCCGTCAAAATCGACCGCTATTGTTGCTCGTCAAAATCGACCGCTATTGTTGCTCGTCAAAATCGACCGCTATTGTTGCTCGTCAAACTGACCGCTATTGTTGCCCGTCAAAATCGACCGCTATTGTTGCTCGTCAAACTGACCGCTAAATTATTTAGACCTAAAACGGTGACTCATTGCCGCCCCCGTGAGGCGTTATATCGAACTCATTGCCTCCGCTCGAACTCAATCCGCCACCCGAGCCTAAACCTCCACCTGAGCCTAATCCGCCGCCCGAGCTCAATCCACCGCCCGAGCTCAATCCGCCGCCCGAACTTAGACCGCCTCCACCTGCAGCACCACCCTCGCCTTGATACTCACTAGCGAAGTTATCATACTCAACGCCTCCGCCTCCGCCTCTGCTCGCCATCAACGTCTTGATCTCCAACTCATTGAGGTTGGCAAAGCGAGCCTGCTCCTTAATGAATCGCAACGGCACATCACACACCTCGCCATTACGGTGCTTAGCCAAGATGATCTCAGCCATACCTGCCGTGGGTAGTCCATCCTCCGTCTGTGTCATTCCGTAATACTCGGGGCGGTGTATAAACGCCACAATATCAGCATCTTGCTCGATAGCTCCCGACTCACGAAGATCCGACAGCATTGGGCGCTTAGAGCCGCCACGAGCCTCTGTAGCACGGCTCAGCTGAGACAGCGCTATCACAGGTACATTCAGATCCTTAGCGATCGCCTTGAGTGTTCGAGAGATGAACGACACCTCCTGCTCACGGTTACCCCGTGAATCGGTTGGGCCCGTCATCAGCTGTAGGTAGTCGATGATGATGATCTTTATATCGTGCTGTATCTTCAATCGGCGAGCCTTGCTCCTAAACTCAAATATCGAGAGGGCTGGTGTATCATCCACAAATAGCGGTGCGACAGCCAACTCTCGTGTCGAGCCTTCGAGGTGTTTCCACTGCTCGGGCGTTAGTCGTCCCGTCTTAAGCAGCGAGCTGGGCAACTCAGCCTCCGACATAATCAGTCGCATCATAAGCTGCACAGAGGACATCTCCAGCGAGAAGAACGCCACCCCCTGCTTATGGTCGACCGCCATATTTCGAGCCATCGTAAGCACGAATGCCGTCTTACCCATCGATGGACGAGCCGCAACAATAATCAGATCGGAGGGCTGCCAACCGAGTGTCTTGCTGTCAATATCCGAAAATCCCGAGGGCACACCATTATACTCATTGCCGCTCTTGCCTGCCTCCTCGATCTGAGTGAGCGCCATCTGTAGAATCTCGCCTGCCGACAACACCGAGCGGTTGCTTTGCCCCTCAGCGATCTTAAATATCTGCCCCTCAGCGAAGCCTATGAGCTCCGTTACATCAGCCGTATCGTCATAAGAGTTTTTTTGGATGTGCGAAGCGGCGGTGATGAGTTGTCGCTGCACAAATTTCTGAGCCACGATACGTGCGTGAAACTCAACATTTGCGCCCGAATCGACCCTCTGTGTTAGTTGCGAGAGGTATGCAACACCGCCTGCAGCATCGAGCTCTTGTGAGGTGCGTAGCTGATCCGCCACCGTATAGAGGTCGATAGGGATGATCTCACGAGAGAGATATTCGATAGCCTTATAGATAAGTCGATGTTGCTCCGTATAGAACGCCTCGGGCGAGAGGTACTCCTGCACCGCAATTACGCTATCCTTTTCGAGCATCAGCGCACCAAGCACAGCCTCCTCTAGCTCGATTGCTTGTGGAGGTACGACCCCGATCGGTATATCTACTTGATCGGCGAAGTTGTTGCTGTTTCGTTTCGTTTTGTTGTATCCTTGAGGCATCGTTTTCATCTTTTCACACCCCATAAAATCAAACAGGTGTAGTCCGTTCCAAAGTTACATATTTTTATTGAGATTTTACAACGATTCTGCAAAAATATTTTCACCCCAAAATTAGCTGTTTTGCACAGCCGTACGTGACCGATCGCCACAGAACAGGATCTTTGAAATTTCGCTGTTCGTGGAGGAGAGCGTCCGTAGGTGGATGAAATTTTAAAGATCGTGTTTTGGGGTGTGAGGGAGCGTACTTTAGGTACGTGACCGATCGCCACAGAACAGGATCTTTGAAATTTCGCCGCCTACGGATGCTCTAGTTTGGTGTGGCTATCACAGCGATGTATAGCTTGCAGCTTGGTGCAGCGGCTAATATGCTTTGGGCGCACGAAATCGTTGTCGCTCCCGTTGTAAAGACATCATCGATGAGCAGCACCGAGCGGTTGGCGAACGCCTCTGCATCGACCACGCCAAATAGATTCTCCGCATTTTGCCACCGATCCTGATGTTTCAGCCCCACTTGAGGCGTGTTGTAGCGAGTGCGTCGAAGCAGATGCAGCCGAAACTTAACACCCATCTCACGAGCTACAGCACGACCGATGCTGTGACACTGATTAAACCCTCTACCGAAGTGACGAATAGGGTGCAGCGGTATCGCAACCACAAAGTCAATATCTTGATATATAGGCGATTGCCGAAGTTCTCGTCCGAGCAGTTCTCCAAAGAGATCGCCCAAGTGAATATTGCCGTGATACTTAAATCGGTGGATCAAACGCCGCCACTGGCTACCGCTCCGATAGAACAAAAGAGCCGAGACGTGCACAATTCGAGGATCAATATCACGGCAGCGTTGCGAGAGCGGATTATCAGGTGTCGAGGCGTATCTCGTGCGAGGCATATCCTCTTGACAACTTCTGCAGATCTTCACACCCTCCTGCTCAATGCGGCAGCCACACACCGTGCAGTACCTCGGAGCGATCAATCGCCACATCTCTTTTAGTCGCTCAATCAGAAAAAACATCTATTCTTAGTTATTAGTTATGAGTTATTTTTGCTTGCTCTCAGCCTTACTCAGAATTACTCAGCCTTACTCAGCCTTACTCAGCCTTACTCAGAATTACTCAGCCTTACTCAGCCTTACTCAGTAATACTCAGCCCTACTCAGAATTAATAATTTACTGAGGATCAACGTTGTAGCTCTTCTTGATATTCCTGAAGTCCTCCAGCTTTAGCCACTCGCTCTCCACTTCACGTATCAGCATCCTCGCCCTCTTGCTCGATGAGCCGCTCTCGATCTTAAGCATTATGCTCATTATCCATTCACGCCCAATTCGATCCACGGGTGGCGCTACAGCCCCCTTCACTCGACCCCCAAAACGTCCCCTCAGCATCTGTGCAAGCACTGCTGCGCCTCGATTCAGTCGGGGTCTGTTCGGATCCTTTAGCGTGATCATAATGATGCGTGAGTAGGGTGGATAGAAGTAGGCATCACGCTCATAAAGCAGCGTGCGAGCCATCGCCTCATAATCACCCTCCTGCACAAACTTCAGCGTGCGGTGGTCGGGCTGTGAGCTCTGCACAATCACCTCGCCCTCTCTATCGGGGCGGCGACCCGCTCGACCTGCAACCTGCAGCATCAACGAGAAGGCTCGCTCCTCAGCTCTAAAGTCCGAGGCGTTGAGCATATTGTCGGCATTCAAGATCCCCACCAACGTAACCTTCGAGAAGTCGAAACCCTTGGCAATCATCTGAGTGCCAACCATCACATCGCTCTCGCCCGATGCAAAGCTGCCCACGATTCTGTCGAACGCCGTTTGTGATGTAGCTGTATCACGATCGAGCCGAACGGTGCGTGCTGTGGGCAATATCTCGCCTATCTGCTCCTCGATCTTCTCCGTGCCGAAACCCATAGGGCGCAGCTCACTCACCGCACAATTTGGACACTTTTGCGGTATCGGTTCGGTGTGGTTGCAGTAGTGGCAAACTAAGCTCCGACCAGCTTTGTGCAGCGTCAATGAGACGTTGCAGTTGGGGCACTTCGCCACCCAGCTGCACTCGCTACACTCGATGTAGGGTGCAAAACCACGTCTATTTTGAAAGAGCATCGTCTGCTCGCCTCGCTCCAATCGGCTCTCCATCGCTCGCGCCAAATCGAGGTTGAAGTGACCCCTTCGCTCACGTCTCTTGCCAGCCCTGTATGAGTCTGAGATGGTGATCTTCGGCAGCGTGGCGTTGTTGTATCGCTCGGTCAACTTCGCCAAGCCGAACTTACCTGTCGTTGCATTTGTCCAGCTCTCCAGCGATGGTGTGGCGCTCCCCAAGAGCAACTTTGCGCTGTGTAGCGAGGCTAATATATGCGCTGCATCACGGGCGTTGTAGAGTGGCGCAGGGTCGTTCTGTTTGTAGCTCGGGTCGTGCTCCTCGTCAATGACGATGAGACCTAAGCGACTGAGCGGCAAGAATATAGCCGAGCGAGCACCAACGATGAATCGCCCTGCATCGCTCTCCTTGCGCCGTGTGAGCTGCATAAATGTCTCGGTGCGAAGGTGCGGTTTGATCTTGGAGTGATAGGGTGTTACTCGTGAGCCGAATATGAGTGTCAAGCGCTCCACTAATTGTGTGGTGAGGGCGATCTCGGGGACGAGCATCATCACATCCCGACCCTCGGATAACTCCTTGGCTATCAGGTGTATGTAGAGCTCTGTTTTGCCCGAGCCCGTCACTCCGTGAAGCAGTACACAGTGTCGATCCTTGAACCCCTCCTCGACCTTGTCGAGTGCCTCACGTTGATGTTCAGAGAGTTGAGGCAAGACGAAGTTGATCTCGCCACGGCTCTCGATCGCTGCTGTGCGCCTATTGATCTGGATTAACCCCTTGGTGGCGAGTGCGTTGAGTGCCGAGAGTTCGCACTGCAGCAGTCGCCTCGGTATCTCGCCATTGTGACACCGCTTACTCTCCTCCATATCTATGATCTGTTGTAGCGCCTGCAGCTGTTTCGGGCTCCGCTTGGCGATCTTCTCAGCCGCCTCACGCAGCTGCTCCGTGTCGCTGTGGGCGATGTATAACTCCTCTTTGGGCTGATATTCCGACATTGTGAACGCCTGCTCATCGGCAGCCTTTGGGTTGATGAGTGCAGGTAGCGCCACACGCATCACATCGCCCAAGCTCGCTAGGTAGTACTCCGATAACCACTCCCAAAATTTGCGCTGCTTCTCGCTCAGTAACTCATTGGAGTAGAGACGTTTGATGATGGTCTTGATCTTGTCTACGTTGGGTTTCTCGTTGTGCAGTCGCCAGACGATACCCGTGTAGTAGTGGTCGCTGTGTTGACCCATCGGCACAGCTACGCCATCACCCTCACTCAGCTCACTCAGCGAGGTGTCGTCACCAACCTTGTAGGTCAGCAGCGTAAGGTGTTGCGGCAGCGCCAAGGGCAACAAGATGTCAGCAAACTCATAATTCATAACGTCGTCCTTGATAGGTGTTGTGTAATTTCAGCTCCTTTTCAAGGATATTGAGCAGCGTTTCGTTGCGCACCACGCCCCAATTTGGACCATAGTGATAGCGTGGCGGTGCCTCCGATGCAAAGCGCTCCACAACTAAATCGGGGCGCAACCGCTCCAATATCTTGACGAAGAGGTCGATGTACTCCTCCTTGCTCCAAAATCTAAAGCGCTCAGGGTGAGCATCATACTCAGCCGCCATCGGTGTGTCACGGAAGATCTGTAGCTGGTGAAACTTGATGGTGGTGAGCGGCAGCGAATTGATTACGGAGCACTGATCCAACAGCATCTCGTCACTCTCCTCAGGCAGCCCCAATATAAAGTGTGCCCCTGTGTGAATCCCTCTCTCGGCACTCATCTCGATAGCTCGACGTGCGCACTCAAAGTCGTGACCACGGTTGATCCGCTGCAGTGTCGCATCGTAACACGACTCCACTCCATACTCCAGCGCTACATACTTCTCCCGAGCCAGCTGAGCGAAGTAATCCAACTTCTGCTCATCGACACAATCGGGTCGTGTCCCCACGATCACCCCAGCAATATCGGGGTGCGAAAGAGCCTCATCATATAGCTTAATGAGCTGATCGAGTGGCGCATAGGTGTTGGAGAAGGATTGGAAGTAAGCTAAGTATCGGTTCGCTGTGCGGTATCGGTTTCGATGAAAGATGATCCCCTCATTGATCTGTTCCGTGACACTCAGCGATGGGGTGCAGTAAGAGGGCGTGAAGGCTGAGTTGTTGCAAAATGTGCAGCCTGCTCTATTGTCGATGAGCCCCTCGCTACGTGACCCATCACGGTTGGGACAGCTAAAGCCCGAGTTGATCGTCACCTTCTGCATCCGCTCGCCAAAGATACGCCGAAAGTGGGTGGAGTAGGCGTTGAATCGCCTCCCCATATAGAGCTCTAAAGCCTCCGCTTCGCACAGTTTACCAACACCTTGGTTCATATCTTGTTAATATCTTTAGGGGCAACAAGCCTCCAACATTACCTATTTATTAATATCTTTGCAAAGATAGCTCAAAAGGGGGATTCAAACAAGAGTTGAGGAGAATAACTCAGACGTGTAGTGAAAAAAAGTTGCAGCAAACAGGCTGTGTAAGCACCCAAAAAAAAGAGCCAGCGAACGAGTAAAAAGAGCCAGCGAACGAGTAAAAGAGTAGAAAGGTATGGATAACATTAAACACAGGGTTGTAGGTCGAGACATAGAGGTCGATTTGCGAGACGACATTGCTGCAGGCAGCTATGCAAATATAGCGATCATTTCGCACTCTCCAAAGGAGTTTGTATTGGATTTTGCATCGATGCTCCCCGGAATGGCGAAGCCTCGTGTGACAAATCGTGTCGTTATAACTCCCGAACACGCAAAGAGCCTCTTGGTGTCGTTGCAGGAGAATGTCAAGAAGTATGAGAGCCAATTCGGCAACATCACCTCATCACACCAAACCCAAGCGTCACAGGAGATCCTCCCCGTCACCAACAACAAAATCGGCGAGGCGTAACGAGCTGAAAATCAAACAGTCTAATAACGCAGCGAACTCAATGTAATTTTGGTGGGGCGTTCAATAAGTATCGTGCCTGAAAAGTAGATTTGAACTGAATGTAGCTTTTAGCTTGTGTAAAGATACACAGAGAAGATACACAGAGAAGATGCACCGAGAGGATACACCGAGAGGATACACCGAGAGGATACACCGAGAGGATACATCGAGAGGATACATCGAAGTTATGTATAGTTTGATGGATGCAGTTGACACACGTGTTGGGTTTAAATGACGAAGTCATTTAAGAAAATTTTGGAAAAGAATTAGTTAGGCAAATTCATTTGCATAACTAATTATCTTCCAAAATCTTAAAGCAAAGCTTTAAGCCCAACAACGCAAGCCAGCTAAAAGCCAGCTAGCTGGCTGCCCGCCCGGCATTAGGGCAGTGGTCGCCTGACCGTAAGCTTGACCGTAAGCCTGACCGTAAGCTTGACCGTAAGCCTGACCGTAAGCTTGACCGTAAATCAGACCAATCAAGAGACCGTAGGCGAAAAAAGAGTGGTTATCCATTGTGAAAGGCACAATTTTTATTATCTTTGCCGAAATGGAGTTTAAGCTAACATCAGAGTACAAACCGACTGGAGATCAGCCGCAGGCGATTGAGCAGATTGTCGAGGCGTTGAGGCGTGGCGACAGGAGCACTGTGTTGCAGGGTGTGACGGGGTCGGGCAAGACCTTCACGATGGCGAACGTTGTTGCTGAGGTTAAGCGTCCGACGTTGGTGTTGTGTCACAACAAGACGTTAGCGGCGCAGCTGTATCAGGAGTTTAAGAACTTTTTCCCTGAGAATGCTGTTGAGTACTACGTATCTTATTACGACTATTATCAGCCCGAGGCATATATTCCATCATCGGGGGTCTACATCGAGAAGGATCTATCGATCAATGATGAGATCGAGAAGATGAGGCTCAGCACGACATCTACGCTACTCTCGGGGCGGCGTGATGTGATTGTTGTGTCGAGTGTGTCGTGCATCTATGGAATCGGTAATCCCGAGGATTTTAAGGCTACATCTGTAACGATCGAGGTTGGTAATCGGCGGACAATCAAGCAGTTACTCTACTCATTTGTGGAGGCGCTCTATGTTCGTACAGAGCGTGAATTGTCGCCCAGCACCTTTCGGGTGAGCGGTGACACGATCGATATAATGAGCTCTTATGGGGAGAATTGTTACCGAATAACGCTCTTCGATGATGAGGTTGAGAGGATCGACACTATCGACCCAAAGTCGGGGGCTCGCATCGCTCCGATGGAGTGTGTTACGCTCTATCCCGCAAATCTCTTTGTCACAACCAAGGAGCGTATCGCCAAGGCGATTGGCGAGATATATGTCGATATGGGCAGCCAAGTTGCGGCTTTTGAGGCTGATGGGCGAATGGTTGAGGCTCAGCGACTTAGGCAGCGTGTTGAGTATGATTTGGAGATGATCAAGGAGTTGGGTTACTGCTCGGGCATCGAGAATTACTCACGATATTTTGACAATCGAAAACCGGGTCAGCCGCCCTTTTGTCTGCTCAATTACTTCCCGAAAGATTTCATCACGATTGTCGATGAGAGCCACGTGACGATCCCTCAGATTGGCGGAATGTCGGGGGGCGACAAGTCTCGTAAGGATAACCTTGTGGAGTATGGATTTCGGCTTGAGGCGGCACGAGATAACCGTCCGCTCAATTATGAGGAGTTTGGTTTGATGATTGGTCAGGCGCTCTACGTGAGTGCTACACCGAGCCATCGTGAGTTGACTCTGTCGAATGGCGTTGTTGTTGAGCAGCTGATACGTCCGACAGGGTTGGTCGATCCACCGATGATGTTGATCTCGACAAATTCGCCTATAGATGATCTTTTGGAGCGGATACGGCTGCGTGTGGATGTTGGTGACAAGGTGATGGTGACGACAATAACTAAGCGAATGTCTGAGGAGGTGGCTCGTCACTTCGATCGGTTGGGGATTAGAAATCGATATATACACTCGGATATAGATACGTTGGAGCGTGTGCAGATTTTGGATGATCTTCGCAACGATCTCTTTGATGTCTTGATTGGTGTCAATCTTTTGCGTGAGGGGTTGGATCTTCCCGAGATTGGGTTGGTGGCGATTTTGGATGCAGACAAGGAGGGTTTCTTGCGAAATCGGAGCTCGTTGACACAGACGGCTGGACGTGCGGCTCGTCACCTAAATGGCGAGGCCGTGCTCTATGGAGCGAGGTGCACAGATTCGATAGCGAGCTCTATAATGACTGCTAACCGCCACAGAATGAAGCAGATACGTTATAACATCGCCAATATGCAGCTACCTAGCCAAGCACGCAAGAGCAACGAGGCGAAGATCGGCAGTGAGCGAGAGGGTGCACCGATAAGTAGTGATCTGTTGCAGAATCGACCCACGGAGCGGACGCTGAGGATGGAGCCACGTATCGAGGAGCAGCACTATCAGCAGTGTGTCGCTGAGCCCACGGTGGCTTATGTAGCTCGCAACCCCAGTTCGGTGGGGGTTGATATACTGGAGGAGTGTGGTGTTGCAGCGGCTAAGAGTGCGAAATCACGAGATCTTCCGCCCGTGAGATATAAGAAGTTGGATGGAAACGCCACAAAAGAGGAGTTTGAGACACGAATCAAGGAGGTGAAGTTAGCGATGGAGGCAGCAGCAAAATCGCTGGATTTCACCGCTGCAGCACGCTTGCGTGATCAAATGTATGAGCTAATAGAGATGCGAGACACCGCAACCCCAACTTATAAGAGGTGACACTTCCGCTGCTCAGCGTTCCTCAGCCCTACTCAGCCCTACTCAGCCCTACTCAGCCCTACTCAGCTTTACTCAGAAATTACTCAGTCTTACTCAGCGACCACCACAGCATCCGTTGCGGCTCTGGTGAGCCGCCGCCCTCTAGCGACCACCACAGCATCCGTTGCGGCTCTGGTGAGCCGCCGCCCTCTGGGGATTTTTTTTGAAAAATCCCTTTGATGAGGGAGGGCGATTGCTTGCTTTGGTCGCTGGTGTACTGCCTTTCAGGCGGAGCACTTTTAACTGTCAAGCCAGCTAAAAGGGAGCTAGCTCCCCTCCCCCTGCAGGAGCGAGGCGATACTTTGTATCGCCCATCCAGCGATGGTCAACCGCAGCGATGGTCACTACTCAGCTCATACAAACAAGCCAAAGCTAAAAGGGAGCTAGCTCCCCTCCCCTAACGAATCAGCGTTTTGGCTTGCTTTCGCAGTAGGCGCACCTCGGCTGTCCAGCTTGGTCTAGGTGGAAGTGTTGCGCTACATCCTCCGTAGAGGTGATGCAACGACGATTTCCACAACGAAGTGATCCATCGTCAACAAGCGGTGACCGCTCTAAATCAGCTAACCCTCGCCACTCCAATAGCTTGCAGATCAGCGCCATACGCACAAACTTACCGTTCTCAACCTGTCGGAAATAGGCCGCCCTCGGGTCGTTGTCTACATCTTGCGTGATCTCATTCACACGAGGCAGCGGATGCAAAATCGTTAGCTCCCTCTTCGCTGGAACTAACTTCTCAGGTGTCAAGATAAATGAATCTTTGAGGCGGTCAAACTCATCCTCATCAAAGAATCGCTCCTTCTGAACTCGTGTCATATAGAGAATATCCAACTCGCTCATCACCTCCTCCATCGTCGCCACCTCACGGAACTCGATCGATGAATTTTTGCTCATATCCTCCAACATATAGTCGGGCAACTGTAGCTCCTTGGGGGCGATCAAGATAACCTTGATACCCTCATATCTCGCCAACGCCTTGATGAGCGAGTGAACAGTGCGCCCAAACTTCAGATCGCCACAAAATCCAATCGTGTGGTGATCCAACCGCCCCTTCTCACGCTTGATTGTGAGAAGGTCGGTGAGTGTCTGTGTCGGGTGGGCGTGTGACCCGTCACCAGCGTTTATCACGGGAATTGAACCAAATTGTGATGCAACGAGCGGTGCGCCCTCCTTGAAGTGACGCATAGCGATAATATCCGCAAAGCAGCTTATAACTCGCACAGTATCAGCGACTGTCTCGCCCTTCGATGCAGATGATGACGAGGCATCAGAGAAGCCAATCACATTGCCGCCAAGCTCCATCATCGCCGATGTAAAGCTTAGTCGTGTACGTGTTGACGGCTCATAAAAGAGTGTCGCCAACTTCTTGCCACGGCACACCGAGCTATACTTTTCACGATCTGAAATAATATCTTCAGCTAAGGCGATGATCTCGCCAGTCTCGTTCAGCGAGAGGTCTGTAGGGTCAATTAAGTGTCGCATCTATTCAATCTTTGGTTAATTCGTGTTGTTAAAGGGGAGTCATTAGAAGAGACCCCCTATAGGTTTACTTCATCCAGCTCTCGTCCGATGGATTGTTGCGGAACTGAATCAACCTCGCCTTGTCCTCCTCGGCGATGTAACCCGTCTCAGCTGCAACCTCAACCAATGCGTCAAGGTTTGATAGTGAGTAGTTTACGACATTTGCCGCAGCCAATCTGTCGATTCCCTTCTGCATTCCATAGGTGAAGATACTCGCAATACCCAACACCTCAGCGCCAGCCTCACGAAGAGCCGTTACAACATCGATACACGAACCGCCTGTCGAGATAAGATCCTCAATAACAACAACTTTCTGACCCTTCTCAAGCTTTCCCTCGATCTGATTTCCACGTCCGTGATCCTTCGAGCCGCTACGCACGTAACCCATCGGCATATTCAACACCGTTGATGTGATTGCAGCGTGTGCGATTCCTGCCGTAGATGTGCCCATTAAGATCTCCGCCTCGGGGAACTTCTCCATTACGATCTTCGCTAGTCCTGCCTCGACCCTGTCACGCACCTCTGGGTAGCTGAGTGTCAGGCGGTTATCGCAATAAATCGGGCTCTTGATGCCGCTTGCCCACGTGAATGGCTCATTTGGACGGAGGAACACCGCCTTGATCGAAAGCAGCTCCTTTGCTATACTCTTCTCCATATCTATTTAATTTTATGTGAGCCCAATCTACGTTGAGCTCATCTTGTTTATTCTCTATTTTACAGCGCTTTACGCAGCAACTTTTGCAGCGCCTTGCTCAGTAATCTTTGCAGCGCCTTACGCAGCAACTTTTGCAGCGCCTTGCTCAGTAATCTTTACAGCGCCTTACGCAGCAGCTCCTCAACCTCGGGTGCATAGATTCCGCCCTCGTGCACCTTCTCGCCATCGATATAAAATGTCGGTACGTAATAATAATCGAACTTGTCGGCAAACTCAGGCTCCGCCAATTCGTTATGTATCTCAATCTCAATGGATTGCAGCTCTTCATTTGCCGCTTTCGCCTCATCGATATACTTCAGCGCCTTCACGCAGAATGGACACCTTGGCTGTATGAACATTGTGATCTTCTTCATAACTTCTCTTTTGTTATCTATTTTTTTTGCTTGCCGTTTTTTTTTTGCTTGCCGCTCTCTTTTGCTTGCCGCTCTTTTTTTTTGCTTGCCGCTCTCTTTTTGCTTGCCGCTCTTTTTTTTTGCTTGCTTCAGTTGTGCCTCTTCGAGCCGCCGCCCTCTGGGGATTTTTTTTGAAAAATCCCTTTTAACGAGGGAGGGCGTTTTGGCTTGCTTTGCTCCATTGCGTACTGCCTTTCAGGCGGAGCAGTCACTTTTTACTATCAAGCCAGCTAAAAGGGAGCTAGCTCCCCTCCCCTGCAGGAGCGGGGCGATACTTTGTATCGCCTACTCAGCGGTGTGTCTTTTCGTGGGATCTTTGAAATTTCGCCGTCTTGCCCATTAGATCGCTGATAGGTGGATGAAATTTTAAAGATCGTGCGGAGGGATTTGAGGGAGCGTACTAAAGTACGTGACCGAAAAGCACTCCGTGGGATCTTTGAAATTTCGCCGCCTTGCAGTGATCTAGCCAACGAACTCATCTATGCAACGCTTATATGCCGCCACTGGGTCAGCCGCTGCTGTGATCGGTCGCCCCACAACGATGAAGTTCGAGCCGATCTCCCTCGCCCTCGCTGGTGTCGTAACACGCACCTGATCAGCAACTTCGCCATCAGCAAACCTCACGCCAGGTGTCACCGTCAAGAACTCATCACCGCACGCCGTGTGAACCATCTGAGACTCCAATGGAGAGCAGACAACACCATCCAAACCAGCCTCCTTAGCGTTCTTCGCATAGTGCACAATCGTATCCTCAATCTTCGCACCAATCAACAAATCTCGCTGCATCCTCTCCTCGCTCGTCGATGTTAACTGCGTGACAGCCAACAACAAAGGTCGTGTTCCATCGGGACGTGTCAAACCCTCCAACGCATACTTCATCATCTCGATCGTGCCCGCAGCGTGCAGATTGCAAATGTCAACATCCAATCGTGAAAGAACACTCATCGCCTTCTTAACCGTGTTGGGAATATCGTGCAACTTCAGATCCAAAAAGATCTGATGCCCCCTCGCCTTGATCTCTCGCACGATAGCTGGACCCTCAGCGTAGAACAGCTCCATACCGATCTTCACAAAGGGCTTGCGGCTCTCATTCTCAAACTTTGCAAGAAACGCAAAGGTCTCCTCAGCGCTCGCAAAGTCGCAAGCTATAATTACATCTCTATTTATCATAGTTAATTCAATTTCAGGGGACTTCTAATAATTCCCTGATTTTAATTTTTGGTTAATAATTGCCCATTTTTGATTTTGCAAAAGTGGGTTGTAGTGGCTCTACCACCTATTTTTGTGAAATCAAAAAGGGGTGGTTAGTAGCCTAAAAGTAATTTGGGGAATTATTAGAAGTCCCCTTCAATCTTTTACTTGTGGCGAGCCTGCTCTATCGCTGCACTCGTCCGTTTGTATTTCCGCTCGCTAGTGACTCCACCTCTTCGACAGATACGTGGTTGTAGTCGCCATTGATCGTGTGCTTAAGAGCCGATGCCGCTACCGCAAACTCCAGCGCCTCGCCCTGATTTGGCTTTGTTAGCAAGCCGTGGATGATACCGCCCGAGAATGAGTCGCCACCGCCCACTCGGTCGATGATTGGGTCGATGTCGTAACGTGTCGACTCGTAAAACTCCTCACCGTTGTAGATCATCGCCTTCCAGCCGTTGTGTGTCGCTGAGAACGACTCACGAAGTGTCGAGACGACATATTTGAATCCAAACTCCTCAGCCATCTCCTTGAATATCTGCTTGTAACCCTCAGCCGCTGTCTCGCCACCCTCGACATCGGCCGTGGGCTTGAATCCTAGGCAGAGCTCTGCATCCTCCTCGTTACCGATACATACATCTACGTACTGCATAAGTGGTTTCATAACCTCCTGTGCACGCTCCTTTGTCCATAACTTCTTGCGGAAGTTGAGATCTACAGAGACCTTTACACCGTGACGCTGAGCCGCCTCACACGCCAATCGTGTTAGCTCAGCACCACCCTCCGAAATCGCTGGAGTGATACCTGACCAGTGAAACCACGCTGCACCCTCCATAATTGCATCGAAGTCGAAATCAGCCGCCGTAGCCTCCGCAATCGCTGAGTTAGCACGGTCGTAGATAACCTTTGATGGGCGCAACGATGCACCTGTCTCCAAGAAGTAGATGCCGACACGGTCGCCACCTCTAGCGATAAATTTTGTATTGACACCAAACTTACGCAACTCATTAACGGCCGCTTGTCCGATCTCGTGTTTAGGGAGCTTAGAGACGAAGTACGCCTCGTGACCATAGTTTGCGCAGCTCACCGCTACATTTGCCTCGCCACCGCCATAAACGACATCTAGTGAGTCCGACTGGATGAATCTTCTGTTGCCTGGGGTTGATAGGCGGAGCATTATCTCGCCAAGTGTTACGATCTTCATAGTTGTGATTTTATCTCTGTTTTTAGGTTTATTTTTACATTGCTGTTACAAAGGTATAAATAATATCGTAAATTGCGTATAAATTTCGCACAATTTTTTAGCTCAAAATATTTGTCTCGATCCAGAGGGCTACGCCATCTTCGTCGTTGGATAGTGTTGTTTCGTTGGCACGCTCTAGGAGTATTGGTTGGGCGTTCGCCATCGCTACTCCGCACCCTGCATACTCCACCATCGAGAGGTCGTTGAAACCATCACCGAAGGCGACCATCTCTTCACGCTTGCCGCCCGTGTGGTTGAGCAGCCTTTCGAGCGATTGCGCCTTGTCGATGCCTAGCGGCACTAGCTCCAAGAAGAAGGGCTCGGAGCGGTAGATGCTCATCTCGGAGCCGTACTCTTTGATGAGGCTCTTTTCGAGTTCAATAATTAGTTCAGGGTCGCCAACGGTCAAGCACTTGGGGAGTGGTTCATATACCTCGCTGAGGAATGAGTTACAACGCCTCACGGACATCTTGTTGAGGAACGCCTCGTGTTCAACGTATCTGTTTTGGGTGTCGTCTTGCTCTGAGAAGATCACCTCTTTGTCGTAGCTAAGGATTGTGCAGCCCGCCTCTTTTGAGGCGCTGTAGAGCGGCTCGATTAGATGCTCGGGGAGGGTGTTTTGATAGATCGCCTCGCCCGTTTTGCAGTCGATTATCACGCCCCCGTTGTATGAGAGGATGTAGCCACCGTAGTGTTTGAGCTCCAACGCTCCAGCGATTGGTTCAATTCCATAAGTTGGTCTACCTGAGGCTAATACAACGGTTGCGCCCTGCTGCTGTGCCTCGATGAGCGTTGTGCGATTCCTCTCAGATAACTCCTTTTGTGAGTTGGTTAATGTGCCGTCCAGGTCGAGCACTATTGTTTTGTATCTCATTGTCTATGTTTAGAGTGTTATTTTGTCAATTTGGGCTATCTCTTCGGCGGTGAATGGCGCTGCCGTTACCGCCCCGATATTCTCGGCTATCTGCTCTACGGAGCTCGCTCCGATGATTAGTGATGAGACCCTCTCGTCTCTGAGTGCCCACGCCAACGCCATCTGTGAAAGTGGCTCATTTCGGCTCTCGGCAATGGCGTTCAGTGCTTTGATTTGTTCGACCCTTTCGGGTGTCAACGCCTCTGTTGTTAGGAACTTTGAGGCGCTCGCTGCACGTGAGTTTTTCGGTACACCTTGCAGATATTTGTCGGTGAGTAGACCCTGCGCTAGGGGCGAGAATGCAACCACGCCAGCTCCAGCCTCAGCAGCTTGCGCTAGGCTCTCACGCTCGATCGTCCGCTCGAAGAGGCTGTAGCGATATTGCGCCACCACGGCAGGGGTTCGCTCGGCAGAGAGTAGCGAGTAGAGCTGAGCCGCCTCACGGGGTGGATATTTCGATATGCCGATGTAGATCGCCCGACCGCTGCGCACGATGTCGGTGAGAGCTTGGGCGGTCTCCTCGATGGGTGTCACCCCGTCGTATCGGTGTGTGTAGAAAATATCGACATAATCGAGCCCGAGGCGGTGGAGGCTCTGGTCGATGCTTGCGAAGAGATGCTTGCGTGATGAGTTGCCGCCAAGAGGTCCAGCCCACATCTCGTGTCCAGCCTTTGTCGAGATCATCAGCTCATCTCGGTAGGGTGTTAGGCTCTCTCGGAGTATGCGTCTGAAGTTGCTCTCCGCCGAGCCAGCGATTGGCCCGTAGTTGTTGGCGAGGTCGAAGTGGTTGATGCCGTTGTCGAATGCGAAATGTATCATATCACGCCCTCTGTCGTAGGGGTCATTTGAGCCAAAATTGTGCCAAAGACCCAATGAGATAGCGGAGAGTGAAACGCTGCTCCTGCCGAGGCGATTGTAGACCATTTTGTCGTATCTGTTGCTGGCGGCTGTGTAGGGCTGATGTTGCGGAGTGTTCATAAAATGTTCGTTATTTTCTGCTGCAAGTTACAAAAAAGGGATAAATTATGCGAAAAAGTGGTGTTTTTTTTGGTGGTTTGCATAAAAATATCTATATTTGATGACCGACTATGTACTCGTTGTGCCCATATGTGAGCAAAGCGAGCGACTTCGGTACTAAAAGAAATCTAAAACCAAAACCTAATATGAAAAGATTTTTTGCAATTTTTTCGCTCTGCGCTGTGTTGGCGCTGAGTGGATGTAAGAAAGATGACCCAGCTATCGTTGATGAGCCCGAAGACCTTGTAGAGGTTGGCGAACTTGTTGAGTTTTCCGATAGCAACTTTAAGCAAGCGCTTATCACGAGCGGTTATGACCTAAACCGTGATGGCGAGATCTCTGTTGAGGAGGCGCTTAAGGTGACGGAGATCATCGTTACAGGCGAGAAGATTAAGTCGCTCGCTGGACTAGAGTATTTCGAGAACCTAGAGGTGTTGCAGTGTAGCGACACATTCCTAACGGAGATCGACCCATTCCAAAACACAAAGCTACGTGAGATTGTCTGTAACGGCACGGAGGTGACGGTACTCGATGTTATGGAGTGTCCCGACATCGAGACTATCTACGCCGATACGGTGATGGTGATCTTTGTTAAGACCGCAGATCAGAAGGAGAGCGTGAAGATCAGACCGGCTGATGGCTGCAAGATCTTTGTTGGAGATGAGACCTACTCATTCCCAGATGAGAACTTCCGCTTGGCGCTGTTGAGCTCAAAGAATAACATCGACATCTATCCTACAGATGGTGAGATCTCGATGGCTGAGGTGCGTATGGCGACCGCTATTGACATCACTCCCGATGTGGCAACGAGCTTTACAAATAGCTTGATATACAATGTAAACAGCATCTCATCGATCAGCTCAGCAGAGACTAAATCGACAGATGGCACAGAGAGTGCAGAGAGCACAGAGGCGGCTACAACGCCCAAGGTGACGATCTCGACATCGGAGAATAACTTGGTGTTGGCGAGTGCGGCTGTGACACGTGCTACGGGTAGTGGTGCAGGATACGTGACATCGATGAAACTCGATGATTTTGTGAATGTTACATCACTTAAGACTAGTGGCAACAACAATTTGACATATGTTGATATGAGTAACAACCCGAAGATCGAGGAGGTTGAGTTGCCTGCGTCTATCACGGTGGTTGTTCTCTCTGAGGTTCAGCATGCTCTTGAGTCATTTGTGGAGTTGATTACTGAGGCAGTAGTGGCGGCGGTATCGCAAAATGAAGATGTTGCGGTCGAGGATGTGGTGATTGCATCTACGGCTGAGGGTATCTTCGACAAGATAGATATTGATGATGCGACTAAGTCGGCGATCGAGGATTACCTTATTAATAAAATAAAGGATGATAAAGATGAGGATGTCGTTAATGGTTACGACACGAATGGTGATGGTGTGATTTCGTATGGTGAGTCGGGATCTATTAAGTCTTTGAAGCTCGATGATAATGCTAACTGCACAATCTCGGGAGTGAATACGGCATTGAAGCTCTTCACGAACCTTGAGACGCTTTCGTTCAAGCAGAGCACGAGTGCTAAGGATGAGTTGGTGGTGATGTATAACCCACTGCTTAAGTCGTTGACAATGCAGGCTCCAAATGTTTCATTGCTCAACCTTACAAATAATACAGCGCTCACTAGCGTTGATACACAGAAAGCAACAGGTGTTACAGCTCTTAACTTGTCGTATGTAACAGCGTTGAGTTCGCTCGATATTACAGGTATGAAGAAGCTCACATTCTTCGGATTGGGTGAGGTTAAGCAGTCACTATTTGAGGCTGCGTATGACAAATTGAAGGAAGGATCAAATTCTACACTCGCTACATTGGGTGTATCGAAGATCAGCGATGTATCTTCTTCGCTTGATCTATCGACATTGGGTGAGTTCACAGCGTTGAGCTACGTAGCGATCCCCGATGCAAAGGAGGTCACAGCGTCACAGTGGCAGATTGATAACTACACATCGACTTGGAGCTTGGCTAGTGATGCAGTGATCTCGCTCGATATGGATCAGCCGATGGTCTTTGCGGATACAGAGTTCTCGGCGTATGCAAAGGCGTTGACCGAGGCAGACGGTGATAGCAAGTTGACCCCAGCAGAGGCGAAAACTGTAACCTCAATTGATTTCAAGAGCGAGGCTTACTCAGCATTTGCAGCCACAGCGATCGTGGAGTTGAAGTACTTCACAGGCTTGACATCGCTCAACTTGAATGGTCAGTCGACATTTGCGTCAACGCCTGATTTCTCGGCTGAGCCATATGAGGGCTTGACATATCTCAATATCTCGGGCACATCTGTTTCAGAGATGGATTTGACAAAGACAACATTGTTGAAGGAGTTGTACTGCACGACCGATGGCATTAAGTCGTTGAATGTCAGCACAAATGCAGACCTTGCAGTGTTGGAGGCTGAGAGCGTTAAGACATTGACAGTATCACAGGGACAGTATGACGGCACGGAGCGTGACTCGTGGAAGTTGGCGGATGGCTGCGTCTTTGAGACACCTGAGTTGTTGCCTACGGATGGTTTGACATTCTCTAGCGAGGTGTTCAAACAGTACTTGATTATAAATAACGCGATCGACACAACAGACGATGACGTAATCACCGTAGCGGAGGCAGCGGCAGCAACGGCTATCGACTTGTCAAACTTAGGCTCAGAGGATCTTGCAACTATCACCAAGCTATCGGAGCTACGTTACTTCACAGGATTGACATCGTTGAACCTAAGCGGCTGTACAGGGCTCACAGCGGTGGACTTGACACCTTGCACACTACTTACAAGTGTAGATCTTACAGATACAAAGGTTACATCGCTCGACATCTCGAAGATTGTGAACCCAACGAACATCACTGCACCAACGGTTACAACGGTAGCGGTATCGGCAGCACAATATAACCTTAAGGATACGACATACGCAGAGACTTGGAAGTTTGATGCAGCTGTAGTTTATGAGGTTGATGGTAACCTATATAAGAATGTAACCTTCATCGAGGGTGAGGATGAGACAAATAATAGAGCGTATGTAGAAGCGTTGATAGCGGCGAATGAGGGCTTGGATTCAAACAAGGATAATGTTGTTATGGAGTCTGAGGTTGAGGAGTATGCAGGTGTGTTGACATTGCCAACAGCCTATACAGAGACAGATTTGACAGAGATCCCACAGCTAGCAGCGTTCGTGAAGATCACAGGCGTAGTTGCGGATAGCTCGACAATCACATCGGTAGACCTCTCGGCGAACACAGCTGTTGCGACACTCTCGTTGACAAACACATCAGCGCTATCGTCACTCACAACAGGTACAGCTATGACATCGCTCACAATTGGCGATGGTTCGGCACTCACAACATTGGATCTATCGTTGAGCACACTACTCACATCGATCGAGATCACGGGTGCGACAACACTTGCAGAGTTGGATCTATCAGCGTGCACAGCGCTCACATCGATCGAGATCACGGGTGCGACAACACTTGCAGTGTTGGATCTATCAGCGTGCACAGCGCTTACATCGATCGAGATCACGGGTGCGACAACACTTGCATCGGTGACACTTCCAGCGGCATCGCTCACAACGTTGATACTTGATGGTAATACATCGCTTACAACAGTGGATTTGAGAAGTTTGACAACATTGCCAGCGGCTAGCAGCTTTAGTGCAAATGCGTCTACTAAGCTCTATATCACAGGTACACAGGCTGCAGCGGTTACTCCGTCAGAATACTTGGAGAAGTTGGCGGCTGCTGCTACAGCTATCTATCCAACATACGATGCAACGACAGGTACACTTACTGTTGTTTGTGACTCTACGGGCGACTACGAGGTTGATTCTTATGGTGTTGCGACAACGGGAGATTTGTTGGTTCAGATCAATGGCTTTGATGAGGTTAAGTCGTTGTATGATAATGGTGTGATCGAGAAGTTGGTGATCTCGGGAGTTATCAACCACGGTGATATTAGAACCGCATTGAATCACTTCTACGAAATGGATTTCCGTGAGGTGACGAATCTTTACGGTAAGTATATGTCGAGTGATTCAGCGGCTAGTGGCACAGATAAAGCACTTAATACAAACTGGCCATTCAAACCATTTGGTGATGAGACTCTAATGAAGAGAATCACACTGTCAGCCTACATCACAACCTATGCTAATCAGGCAGTTGGAAGTTGTGCATCTGTTGAGGAGATTACAATTCCTGCGAAGGCTACAGATATTAAGTGGGGTGCATTTACCACTTGTTCAATGTTGAATAAGGTGACATATGAGGAGCCAGCAGTGGTAACTATATTGAGCGGTTCGACATTTAAGACAAGTACATTGCTTAAGGAGGTCACACTTCCATCTAGCTTGGTTAGAATGGGAAGTATGGAGTTCCAAAATTCAGGTCTCACATCGATCGAGATTCCTGCAGGTGTTACAACAATTGGAGCATCTTGTTTCGATGGTTGTACAGATTTGACAGAGGTTAAGGTGAACTGGACGAATGCTGATGCAACGTTTACATTCACTACGCCTGAGACATTCTTCCCATCTAACTTCCATATTGGTGGTGATAATTACATCACTATTCCTGATGACTATGCGGGTGATGCTTACGAGGAGCTTGCGTTGACTTATCAGATGAAGACGGAGAGCGGTGGTCAGTACTACCCAGCGGCGTATGGCTTTACTAATGAGGCGTTTGCGGCTGCGGTTAAGGCGGTTATTGAAGATCCATACCAGTGGACTGAGGCGGCGTTGGCTGCAATGACAGAGCTCGATTTGAGTGGCTATGCAGATATTGCAAATGTTACAGATGCGACAGACCTAGCGGTATTTGTGGCGTTGGAGACATTGAACCTCTCGGGAGCAGGTATCTCGGAGTTGGATTTGTCGGATAACACTGCGCTTACATCGTTGACTATCAGCAATATGGCTAGCCTTGCTACGTTGGACATCTCGATGCTTGACGGTTTGGCAGTCACTGCTATCACAGCTGAGAGTAGTGCATTGACATATATCACAATGACTGAGACTCAGTACAATGCAGATGCAACAGCGGCTCAGGCACTCCTTAAGAGCGGTAGCGATACATCATATATCTACACAGATGGTGGCGATCAGCTCTACCCATCGACTGATAGCAACATCGTGTTTAGCAATGATTTCGCAGCTAGCGAGTCATATACATATGATGCAGCAGCCGAGGCAAAAGAGTTGACCGTAACAGCAGGATCGTCACTCGATGACTTGAAGTGGTTCACATCGCTTGAGACATTGACAATCGAGAGTGGTGTAACAGCTGAGGAGATCAACCTAGAGGATCACAACTCACTTGAGACGTTGACAATCTCGGCAACAGGTATCACAACGCTTGACATCTCGGCAACACAGATCGATGAGGCGAGCTCGTTGAGTGCAACATATGTAATGACACTCTACACATCGTCAACTAACCAGGGTATCGATGACAGCAACTACACAGAGTGGTTGGCTGATACGGTATTGGCAACAGATGCGGTGATCTACGTAGATAGTGCATATGCATATCCATTCAAGCCATACTCGGAGATTGATGATGAGAGGGCGGCGATTGCGGCTAAGATCACAGGCTTTATGATCGGTGATACAAGTTATGGTGCGAGTGATCTTGATACGGAGCTTAAGTCAAATGTATTGGATGAGGTAGTATCGCTCTCATTGGATGGTGATCTCACCGATACTCAGATCGCAATGGTCGTTTCGGACTTCACAGCATTGACGACATTGTCTATCGCTAACAACAGCTCGATGACAGCGTTGAACGTTGCGAGCCTAAGTTTGACAGAGATAGAGGTGACTGGTTGTACATCGTTGGAGAGTGTAACGCTTGAGAGCGATGCGGTGTTCACAACGCTTAAGTTCTCGGGTAATACAGCGTTGACAACACTCGACCTATCGACATTGGGCGCACCACTACCAGCGGTAGCGAACTTCAATGCAGACAGCGTGACAACGCTCACAATATCTGAGGCTCAGGCGATGAGTGACGAAAACTATGCACTATACCACGCTGAGTTGGCAGCAGATGCGAAGATCTACGTGTCGGGTGACTCGATAGCGGTCTACCCAATTGCGATGTACTCGGAGGATAACTCAGCGATTACAGCAGTAATCACAGGCTTCACACTCAGCGGTGAGGCTCAGACAGATGTTGACCTAATCACGGTGAAGAACCTAGGCGAGGTTACAGCATTGACATTAGAGGGTGACTTGGCAAATAGCTACGTAGGGCAGATCTTCACAGACTTCGTGAACTTGACATCGATTGTGATGACAGGCAACACAACAGTCACAGCGATCGATATGTCAACAACTAAGATCACATCGGTAGAGATCACAGGCGCAACAGCGCTCACATCGTTGATCTTGGCTGATGGTGCGGATATGACGAAGTTGGAGGTTACAGGCTGCACAGAGTTGACAACGCTTAACCTACGCAATATCAGCACATTGCCAGAGGTTGATAACTTCAGCGCAACGAGCGTTACGACACTTGAGATCACAGGTGCACAGGTGACGGCACTCGGTGGTGACGCAGCGGTATTGACCGACAAGCTAGCAGCAGATGCGAAAATTGACGTTGAGGGTGTAGTACAGCCACCAATGGTTGATGGTGAGATCTGGATCTCGAATGAGTATCTGCAGAGTGTGATTAAGGCGACATCTGGTTTCTCAGATAAGATCTCAGACAGTGGTGTTATGACGGCAACAGATGCTGCTACCGTTACAACGTTGGTTCTCTCGGAAATCACCGATGAGACAGGCTTGAATGATGACCTTAAGTACCTCACAGGCTTGACTTCGTTCACGGCTAGTGGTACATCGACTACATACGGTACAGCCCTTACTTCGTTGGACTTCTCGAATAACACTTCGTTGACGACATTGGCTATGGCTTATCAGACGAACTTGACAAGTGTGACTGGTCTCGATAAGATCGCTACGCTTTCATCTATTACGTTGAACCATACGGCGATAACATCGTTCACGTTGGGTGCTACGAACACAGCTTCATTTAGCATTATCGCACTGCAGAACTGTACGAAGATGGAGACGGTTGACCTTACAGGTTGTACAGCGACAATTAGTATGCTTAACCTTAATAATATCTCGTCTTATCCTACGGTGATATTGACAGGTGCTAGCGGTTTGGTTCAGATTAAGGGTAACACTAACTTCACAGCCTTCGATGTTAGTGATTGCTCGGATAGCTTCAAGTTTAATACATTAAAGAAAGGTGCGATCACTGAGAAGTTGACACTAAACACTACTCAGTTTGCAGATAATAAGAGTGATGTTACAACGGCAGATTCTTCGTATGTTTGGACAGACCTATTGGCAGACGGTGCACTACTATATGTTGAGCAGGCGGATGGCTCATACAAGGTCTACGACAATAGTGGCACTGAGCAGGTGACTGATGTAATACTTATGGGTACTACACTATATGTTAGCAATGTTGCCTCTACGGCGTTGACTAATGATGCAGCTGGCACGGAAGGTGGATTGAGCTGCTACGATCAGCACACATTGCACGCAGCATTGGTTAGCGGCGAGAGTACTTCTACACGTGCAGCGGCAGTTGTATTGAGTGATGTCAACACAAAGGTTCAAGCAGCACTCGATGATGAATCACTCAGTTCAGATTACCTCGATACGGTGACGAAGATTGTGGTTACAGGAAAGCTCAATGCGGCGGACTTCTCATACCTATTCAATAGATTTGAGGAGGTAGATTTGAGCGGTGCAACTATGGGTGGATGGTCATCGGCTCAGAATGGAACGGGTGCAAAGGAATACGCCACACCATTCAAGGCGATGTGTCAAGATACTAAGTTGAAGAAGTTCTCGACACCATCAGATCTTAAGACCGTTGGTTACCAATCGTTTAACACTACTGGATTGACAGATTGTGTATTGGCTAGCTCGGTATATGAACTTATGTACTATGCGTTCAACAATTGTACGTCGCTTGTTAATCTTAACTTGAGCTCGTCGATTACCGCATTCACGGGTGGAAGTAGCCTCTATGGATGTTCGGCTCTTCCATATACATCATACTCTGAGATGGGACTTGGTGTTACGGCTATCAAGGGTAATGTATTTAATGGATGGACTAACTTGCAGGTGATAGATCTACCTAGTACAATCACCGAAGTGAGTAATAGTGCCTTTGCGAACTGCTCGAATGTGACGGAGATCTCGTTGCTTTGGGCAAGTGGCGCGACGGTTACACTTGGTACAACAGATCCTTTCCCTATGCAGTTCAAGAACGGCAATGAAAATGGCTACGCAATCACGATACCAGAGGGGTGTAGCGCTGATGAGTCGGGTGTCTATTTCGATCTCAGTAAGACATATGCACTTAAGGAGGCTGTGGTAGAGACGGTGACATTCTCGAACAGCGCTGTTCAGAGTGCGATGACTACGGCATTTGGTACAGCTACACCAACGGAGGCTGAGGTGCAGGGTGTAACAGCATTGACACTCGATTTCGAGAGCGATGATACAACAGACCCTGCGACAGACCTAGAGGAGTTCACAGCGCTTACATCGCTCACGTTGAGCGGTGAGATCACAGCGTTCGACCCAGTTGAGCTTACAAACTTGGCTTACCTTGACATTGACGAGTCGAAGATCAAATCACTCGATTTGACAAGCAACACAGCGATCGTGAACTCGGCAAACGTAGTGGCAGTTGACCTCACAAGCCTAACACTCACATCTGCTCAGTACGAGGCGAGCCAGAGCGGCTGGCAAGATATGTTGGCAGTGGGCGGAACGATCACCGTTGACGGAGTGGTAGTCTACACTAAGACAGATGAGCCCGCAGCATCTACATTGTCATATGACGCAACGACCAAGACATTGACCGTGACGGTTGCATCTACGGCTGATGATGAGGCATACAGCTACGATGAAACAACGGTATCGGGCTCTAAGTTCCCAACATCGGGAGACCTCTTGAAGCAGATCACAACAGAGATGGAAAGTGACCAAGCTTTGGCAGATGATTACACAGCGGCAACTGCGGGTACACCAATCGAGAAGCTAGTAATCTCGGGTACGATCAACGCTGGAGACTACAAGACGATCTATGGTAAGTTCAAGAGTGTAGATATGAGCGGCGTAACACAGTTGGTGGGTAGCTACCAGTCGACAGGTACGGCTGTGGCAACATCGGAGTCGACAGACGCTAAACCTTATACATATATTACATATAATGCGTTTTTGAGTGACTCGACGATAGCGGAGTTCATCTCGCCATCGAATGTTAAGTTGTCATATGGATACATCTTCAAATCGTCTACGGCGTTGAAGTCATTTACATATACATCGGGTGAATTTGAGGAGATCGATTGGGGTAGCTTTGATAGTTGTTCATTGCTTACGACATTTACAATTGGCGAGGGTTGCACCAAGGTTAACTTCTTTGATGGTTCTGCATTTGCATCTTGTTCTAGCTTGGATAACGTTACACTTCCATCGACCACTACAAAAATGGGTAAGCAGGCGTTTAAGAACTGTACATCATTGTCTTCTATCGAGTTGCCAGCTAGTGTCTACCAATTTAATGGTGGCGATACTCAGCAGTCGTTCTATGGATGTACTAATCTGAATGAGATCAAGATCAACTGGACGGTGTCAGATGGTGTGTTGAAAGCAGATGGTACGACAGTTGCGGGTGTAAATAGTACTACATTCCCAGTAGAGTACTTGGTGGGTGGTACGAAGTATATCACATCGACACTCACAAATGAGGATTGCGTGGGTACGCTACTTGAGAACTACAACGTGGGCTCTATCAAGCCAGTTGTGACACTTCAGAATGCAGCGGTCATTGCGGCTATCGAGGCTCAGATCGCAGCGGAGGTGAATCCACTTGATGCATCGATCAGCGATGCAGGTATGATGTTGCAGTCGGATGCTGCGAAGGTGACATCGCTTACAATCAGCACGATCACTGAGGAGGCAGCAGCAGTAGATTACTTGAATGACGACTTGGCTCTACTTACAGGTTTGACATCGCTCGACTTGTCGGGCAGCACAGCGGTTACATCACTCGACTTGTCGAACAATACAGCGTTGAGTGTTACGAATGTTACATTGGGTAGTACGCTCTCTAGCTTGGTGTTGGATGCAGTTCAGTATGGTGACGACTCTAAGTCGGCTTGGCAGCAGATGGTGGCAGGAGATGGCGGTGTTATCTCATCATCGGCAGGCGGTGTGCTCTATCCAGAGATCACTAGCGAAATTTACGATGGTGCGACTGGTACGATCACTATTGCGGTTGATTCAAATACTACAGATTATGCAGATGTTGATAGTACTACAAGTATTCAAGCATCTGGAGATCTATACACTGAGATCGCTAAGGATAACACACTCTTGGCACTCTACAACACGTCAACAATCGCTAAGCTCGTGATCTCGGGAGTAGTCAACTCACACGATATTGCAAGTATGGTGAACCACTTCACCGAGATCGATATGTCGGGTGTGACTTCGATCGTGGGTACAGGTAATACAGCTAGCAAAGTTTATGCTGCGTTGGGCGATCAGATGCCATTCGAGGGATTCTCGGGCGACACTACGTTGACAACATTGACGCTATCGAGCACGTTGACAAGCTACAGAAACAAGACGGTTGCAGGTGCAACAGCGTTGGTGACTGTCAACACTCCTTGTACGACTGGTGCAGCGTTGGGCTACGGATTTGCGATAGGTTGTACAAGCTTGAAAAATGTTAATATCTCATCAACGATGTACACAACAATGTCGGGTGCGACATTCAGCGGATGTACAGCGCTAGAGAGCTTCACGATCCCAGCGACCACAACAACAATGGTTAAGGAGGAGTTCAAGAACTGCTCGGCGTTGACATCGATCAATATTCCTGCATCGGTTGTGACAATGGGATCATACTCGGCTACGGACGAGACTTGGACTAACGACATCTTCACAGGTTGTACAAACTTGACAGAGATCACATTGAATTGGGATGGTACAGAGGAATTGGATGATATGGAGTGGCAAAATGTATTCCCATCGCAGTTCTATAAGGAATCAGGCAGCTACTCGATCACGATACCTGATAACTACACAGGCATCAAGGTCTACGAGACACTCTACGAGACATACAACCTCGTGACAGTCTCGGGCGATGCGTATGTGCCAACTGTACCAGTTGATCCAGCGGCATCGGTTATCGAGGTTGTGGGTACAGCTACGGGTGATGCAAAGGAAACTATCGGAACAGAGCCTAGTACTCTAGCTGCTCAGTTCGCTGATAAGTTGGGAGCTGACTACTTGGAGAATGCGAACAACGGTAAGGTGACAATCACAGGAACGATAAATGGTAATGACTTCTTGGCGATTAAGGCTGCTAACTTCGAGGTGATCGATATGGGTGATGCAACTAGTAAGGGTTATATAGTAACAAACCCATCGGGTTCTACATCTTATAACAACGATACGGTTCCAGCGGGAGCATTCTCAAATGCGACATCTAAGAGCGATGCAACGATAGCAGAGGAGAATACGGTGTTGAAGGAGGTTGTTTTGCCTAGTGCAGCGCTATATTATGGTGAGGCTCTATTTGCTAACTGTACAGCTTTGGAGAGGGTTACTTTTGCGCCAGCGCCAGCCACTGATACTGCAGCTCGTAACTTGATGAACTACGGATTGTATGGTTGTACATCGTTGACTGAGATTGTGAATATGTCAGCTTGGACACATCTAGGTTCATATGCAGTAGCAGGCTGTACAGCACTCAAGTCGATCGATTTGTCATGTATGACTACAAAGATTGGTGCAAGTGCATTTAGCGGTTGTTCTCAAGTGACAGAGGTTGTGTCGCTTGGTTCAGCAATCGGAATCAATGCTAATGCGTTTGATGGTACACTCATCACAACGCTCACTATCCCTGCAACGTGTATTAACTTTGTTAGCAAAATGTTGGCAGGAGCGGAGTACCTTACAAGTGTAACGATGTCGTACGATAGCGAGAGTGTGCCAGATATTAGCGCACTTACAAACGTATTCCCAACATCATTCACAAGTGATGGTTTGAGCTACATCTTGGTTACATCGGATACAAAGGATCTTTACACCGAGGCTAAGGGCTGGAGCACTTACAACGTTATTGACGATATTGACGACAAGCCAACGGCTACGCCTTATGAGTTCGAGAACGATTCGTTCCAGACAGCGTTCGAGAATGAGAATGGTACGGGCAATACAGTACAGGATTTGGCAGCGATGGACACGCTTGAATTGAACGACTCATCGATCACAGACTTCTCAGACTTGGCAGCCTTCACAGGCTTGACAACGCTCGACTTGTCGGGCTGTACGGGAGCGACTGATACAACGTTGGATCTATCGGCTAACACAGCGTTGACATCACTTGATGTGTCGGATTCAAACTTCACAGAGTTGACGTTGACCTATAACACTCAGCTTGCGGAGCTTGACCTATCGAATACCGCTATTGAGAGCATCGACCTTTCGACAACAGCAATGGCGGCGACAGGTCTCACAGCTAGCGGGCTCACGAACATCACGCTTACAGCAGATCAGTTTGCAAATACCAACGATGGCTGGTACGAGATGTTGGCAGATGGCGGTAAGGTCGTGGTCGGCGAAACAGAGTACACTAAACCAGTCGATGCAGATGCAAGCATCACCGTTGTGGCAAACTCGACATCGAGTGATACAACGCCTGGCACATTGGCAAGTGCTATTGCTGGATCAGGTGCATTCGAGAATTATGACACAGATACCACAACGACATTTGAGAAGATCATCGTAACGGGATCTATCAATGCAGCGGACTTTGCAGCGTTGAGAGGTCGTTTCGTGGAGATCGACTTGACTGGTGCAACGGTTGTCGGAACTATTCAGTCAAATCACTCTAGCGCAGAAACTGCAACTACTCAGTCTGGTAATGCGATCCCTTATGGTGCATTCTCAATCCAAGCATCGGCTGAGGCTGTGAGCAGCTCTACAGAGATTGATGCGGAGCAGGCTGAGACGGTTCTTAAGAAGATCTCGTTGCCAAAGGGTGTTACTAAACTTGGTGAGTATGTGTTCCACAATGCTACAGCGTTGGAGACGGTTGTATTTACAGATGCGAAGATCTCAGCGCTCTCTATGAGTGCAGGTACATTCTTCGGTGCTACATCGTTGAAGAACATTAATACCGAGGTGATTACTAACTTGGCATCGTACTATGTATTCCAAGGTTGTTCGTCGCTAGAGACAGCTGATTTGTCGAGCATAGCAGGACCGATTACAGGTCACGCATTTAGAGATTGTACAAGGCTAAGTAGTGTTACGTTGGGTGACGGTGTGACAGGTCTTATTCAATACGCATTCTATGGATGTAGTAGTTTGAAGTCGCTAGTGATACCTAATTCAAAATGTACTCAGATTCAAGCTAATGTGATCGATGGTACTGCAATTACAGAGATTGACATCCCTGCAACAGTAACTACTTGGAAGAGCAACGCATTTAAGAATGCAGCTAGTTTGACTAAGATCACACTTAACTACACATCGTTGAGTAGTGTGACATCTGCAACGAATATGTTCCCAACAACGTTTGCGACGGATGGTGATAACTACATCGTTGTGGCAGATGATACAGCTAAGGCGTTGTATGCAGAGGCAACAAACTGGAGCTCATATCAATATATGACCGTGGCGGAGTATGAGGAGTACTTGGCAAGTGGCGGTGGAGCAGAGCAGGCATACACGTTTGCAGACGAGGCATTCGGAGCATTGGAGGCAGTGAGCGGTAAGACAGCGAGTGAGTTGGCAGCGATGACCGAGCTTGATTTGAGCGATCAGACAGGTATCAGCGATTTCGCAGACTTGGAGGTATTCACAGGCTTGACATCGCTCAATGTATCGGGCTGTACAACGTTGACATCGTTGACAACATCGATCTATACATCTCTATCTTATCTTGACGTTACGGGTTCGGGTGTTACATCACTCGACTTGTCGGGCAACTCAGCGATCACAAGCTCGGCAAATGTAGTGGCTAGCGAGCTCACGAACATCACGCTAACACAGGCGCAGTACGATGAGGACACAAGCGACTGGCAGGCGATGATTGCCGAGGAGGGTTCGATCTACCTAAGCGATGACGGAACAGAGGAGGCGGTTTACACTAAGGAGAACACAGGTGGCACAGAGACACCAGACGTTAGCGCAGACCTTACAGTGTCGAACTCGGCATTGAAGAGCTATATTGAGACAAACTACGCAAGCTACATCACAGGCGGTGTTGTTGCGGAGGATAATATTCAGTATATCACAACGCTTGATCTATCGACAATCACCGATGAGACAGGCTTGCAGGATGACATCAATAAGCTCACAGGCTTGACTTCGTTCACGGCTAGTGGTTCATCGGGTTCATCCGGTACAGCCCTTACTTCGTTGGACTTCTCGAATAACACTTCGTTGACGACATTGGCTATGGCTTATCAGACGAACTTGACAAGTGTGACTGGTCTCGATAAGATCGCTACGCTTTCATCTATTACGTTGAACCATACGGCGATAACATCGTTCACGTTGGGTGCTACGAACACAGCTTCATTTAGCATTATCGCACTGCAGAACTGTACGAAGATGGAGACGGTTGACCTTACAGGTTGTACAGCGACAATTAGTATGCTTAACCTTAATAATATCTCGTCTTATCCTACGGTGATATTGACAGGTGCTAGCGGTTTGGTTCAGATTAAGGGTAACACTAACTTCACAGCCTTCGATGTTAGTGATTGCTCGGATAGCTTCAAGTTTAATACATTAAAGAAAGGTGCGATCACTGAGAAGTTGACACTAAACACTACTCAGTTTGCAGATAATAAGAGTGATGTTACAACGGCAGATTCTTCGTATGTTTGGACAGACCTATTGGCAGACGATGCACTACTCGCTGTAGAGCAGAGCGGTGATGAGGGTGAGGTGATATACAAGTACTACAACAACACGGGCGCTGAGACAGACTCGGAGGGTACTGTGCTAGATACAGGTAGCGGTGAGGGAGGCGATGACGGTGAGGGCAATGAGCCAGATACAACAACACTATCGGTTGTGTTGGATGGCACAACGTTGACAGTGAGCAATGTCGCATCTGTGGCGTTGAACAACTCTGTGAAAGGAACATTGACAGATGATGTTGATCAGACTTGTTACACTGTGTGTACAAACCACGTGGCACTCACAGCAGCGGAGGGTGAGAATATTGAGACAGCTCGTACAACAGCAATGGCTGAGTTGAGCGGTATCAACAATGCGGTGCAGGCGGCAATCACAGCTGAGACACTTAGTAGCGATTACCTCTCTACTGCAACGAAGATCGTTGTGACGGGTGAGGTCAATGCGGCGGATTTCTCATATTTATATGAGCGATTCTCGGAGATCGACCTAAGCGGTGCTACATTTGTCGGTTATGGATCGGCTGGAAATGCAAGTAATGCAACACTCGCTTGTATCCCATTCGCTGCGTTCTATATGGATACTGTGACAACGAAGTTCTCTACACCATCTAACACAGAGGTGTTTGGTAATCGTGTATTCCACTTAGCGACTAGCTTGACAGATGTAACATTGGCAACGACTGTTAAAGAGTTAAAGTACTGGGCGTTCTATGATTGTACAAAACTTGCAAATATAAATCTTGATGATGCTGTGATCGCTACTGTGGGTGATGGCGTGTTCTACAACTGTAATGTTATGAACTACACTTCATATTCAGAAATGAAATTGTCGATTACAACAATTGGCTATCAAACATTTCTGGGTTGCAAGTTGCTAGAGACACTTGACCTAACCGAGGATGATGGCATTACTACAATTCGTCAACAGTCATTTAAGAACTGCACGGGGTTGACATCGGTTAACATCCCATCGACAGTGACTACTATCGCACCAACTAACGACACAACCACAACACTGAATACATTTGATGGTTGTACGGCTTTGGCAACGGTTACTTTGAACTGGGATGCAGATGATACGATCTCGATCTCATACCCTGAGAATCTGTTCCCATCGCAGTTCTTCAAGGATAGCGGTACTGCATCGATCACTATTCCAGATGGTGTGACGAATGTTGCGATCTACAACACGCTTGCTGATACATACTCGTTGAAGCACGAGAATGGTGGTGCATATGTGACAACTTATGTGTTTGCGGATTAAAACTTCGGCACAGCGTTTAGCGCTGCATATGGTGGTTACAGTACTGCATCGGCTGCTGAGTTGGCAACGATCGAGACACTCTCGTTGGATAGTGCAGATATTACAAGCTTTGCTGATGTTGCAGCCTTTACAGGTTTGACATCGTTGACACTCGATGGTTGCACAGGTTGCACAGAGTTGGACATCACAGCTAGCGCATCATTGACTTCAGTTTCGGCACCAAGCGTCACTAAGCTCACAATGACTGCGGCACAGGCTACGACATTTAATGTAACAAAGGGAGTGGATGCTACACATAGTGAGAGCTTGACACTTGCCGAGGGTTACAGCATCTATGTTGATGGCGTTTGTTTCGCAGGTGTTGATTATGTTGCCGATGTAATTTTTGCTGGTGGTGTGTTGACAGTGAACAACGTAAGCTCAGTGGGGTTGACTAACGCAGCGATTGGTGCAGCAACGGATGATGATGGTAATGATACTTCGTGCTACCAGCAGAATACATATCATATAGCGATGGTGGATTCTACAACTTACACGACTCGTGCAGCTGCTGTTAAGATGAGTGGACTAAACGATGTGGTGACTGCGGCTGTGACGGCTGGTGAGATCGATAAGGACTATCTTGATAGTGTGACAAAGATTGTTGTAAAGGGTGTAATCAATGCAGCGGATTTCTCATACCTATACGGACGATTTGCAACTGTGGATTTGAGTGGCGCAACTATTACAGGTTATTCATCATCTCAGAATTCATCGAACGCTAAGGCTACTTGTACTCCATTCAAATGTTTCCAAGAAGATACAACCCTTAAGGAGTTGTCATTGCCATCGAACTTGACGGTTGTGGGTTATCGCTTGTGTTGCGATGCTACTAACGTGACAACTGTTACACTGCCTAGCACGTTGACAGATATGCAGTACTACGCATTCTATGGTGCGAAAAGTCTTGCTACGGTGAATTGGGCGGATCTTACCAAACTTACTACATTTGGTGCAGGTGTGTTCAGAAATACGGCAATCACCTCAGTTGTGTTGCCATCTACGGTCACAACATTTGGTACATTGGTATTTAATGGTTGCTCTTCTTTGTCAAGCTTCACGGTTAATTGGTCGACAATTCCTAGCTCATTCATCCCTGCATTGTTCGATGGTACAAATGCAACTTCAAGTGCAGTTGCGCTTACAGTGCCAAAAGGAACATCAAGCTCGTACACAACTCTTGGTTTCACAAACGTGACAGAGGCAGCAGAGTAACAACTCTGTGGAGTATAATACAATTTCGCCCCGAACGTAGTGTTCGGGGCGATTTGTGTTTTGCTGGGTATTTCTGAGTAGGGCTGAGTATTTCTGAGTAGGGCTGGGTATTTCTGAGTAGGAGCTGAGTAAGGCTGAGTAGGGCTGAGTATTTCTGAGTAGGGTAGTGTCTCAGTGATACTCAGCCCTACTCAGCCTTACTCAGCTCCTACTCAGCTCCTACTCCACCGACTTGATGATGCCGAGCTCCAAGCCCGCTAGCTCCGAGATGCCTCGTAGGCGACCTACATATGAGTAGCCCGGGTTCGAGTGTTTATTGCTGTCGTCACCCATCAAGTGACCGTGGTCGGGACGGATCGGGATTTGGCAGCCTCGCTCCTCCTGTATCTCCAGCAGCGCCTTCATCACGCCATACATATCTACATCGCCCTCCAGGTGGTTCGCCTCGTAGAAGTCTCCCTGTGCGTTGCGCTGTGTGCTGCGTAGGTGCACAAAGCCAACCCACTCGCCAAACTCACGCATAATCGCAACCAAATCATTAGTCGACGCTACACCAAACGACCCCGTGCAGAGGCACAATCCATTCGCTGGCGAGGGCAACGCTGCACGTATCGTGCGGAAATCCTCAGCCGTGCTCATAATGCGTGGCAAGCCAAAGATCGGCATCGGTGGGTCATCGGGGTGGATCACCATCACCGCACCCACCTCATCGGCAACGGGCACAACACGGCTCAGGAAGTAGATCAGATTCTGCTGCAGCTGCTCACGTGAGATACCATCATAGGTGTCGAGTGCCGCTTGGAACTGCTCCAGCGTGAAACTCTCCTCCGACCCAGGTAGTCCAGCGATGATGTTGCGTGTCACACGCTCACGCTCCTCAGCGTCCATCGTCTCAAAGCGGCGGCGACCCCTCTCGCACTCCTCAGCGGTGTACTCAGCCGAGGCATTAGGGCGATTCAAAATATGCAGATCAAACGCCAAGAAAGCATCTCGCTCAAAGCGCAGGGCTCGTGATCCATCGGGCAATTCATAAGCCAAATCGGTGCGTGTCCAATCCAACACGGGCATAAAGTTGTAGGTGATGACCTTGATACCGCACTTAGCTAGGTTGCGAACCGATTGGCAATACGCCTCGATATGTTGCTCAAAATCACCAACTTGCCGTTTGATGTCCTCGCTCACGGGTACGCTCTCAACGATGCTCCACGTCATACCTGCCGCCTCGACCTCCGCCTGACGCTTGCGGATCTCCTCAACGCTCCACACCTCGCCATTGGGGATGTGGTGCAGCGCTGTTACGATGTCGGTGATACCGCCCTGCTTGATGTAGCTCAACGGCACTGGGTCGTTTGCGCCATACCAGCGCCACGATTTAATTGTCTTTTTCATAGTGGTTTTTATAAATTTGTGTTAGTTATACATATATTAATATAGTGTGCCCACCTGTTGCCGAGGGCTGTGGTGAACGCTATGACAAATTTACGCAAAAATTGCTGAAAAAGAGAACTTTTTGTGATCATTTTTTTGTGTGGTTGGCAAGCGCTTGATGTTAACAAAGTGTGACAAACAGGAGAAAATCAGTAAAAAATGTTCTAATTTTATTACATTATAATAAATTTACACACTGAAGGTTGCGCAATTAAATTTTTATTGTTATATTCGCTTTGTCAAATCTCCCGATGATTGGTGTGTGGGAGGGAGGGCGTAGTACGAGTGTAGATAAAAAACAATAAAAAATTAAAAATTAACTTACTACAACTATGAAAAAACTATTTTTGACTTTGCCACTTATCGCTATGATGGTTAGCGCACAGGCACAGGATGCAGCTGAGACTCTTGCGGGTGATAGTATGCACCAAATCTTGATGCAGAAGTTCCTCGAAGGAGGTTGGGAGTGGATGCTTCCCGTACTTTTGTGTTTGGTTATCGGTTTGGCTGTCGCTATTGAGCGTATCCTCTACCTAACATTCTCGACTGTTAACACTAAGAAGTTGATCGCTGCCGTTGAAGAGGCATTGGCTGAGGGTGGTATCGAGGCTGCTAAGGAGGTTTGCCGCAATACACGTGGTCCTATCGCATCTATCTTCTATCAGGGTCTCGATCGCTACGATCAGGGCTTGGATTCAGTGGAGAAGTCGGTTGTATCTTATGGCTCGGTTCAGACTGGTCAGATGGAGTCGGGTTTGAGCTGGATCGGTCTGTTTATCGCTCTTGCTCCGATGCTCGGGTTTATGGGTACCGTAGTCGGTATGATCGGTGCGTTCGATGCTATTCAGGCTGCTGGTGACATCTCGCCAACACTTGTTGCAGGTGGTATCAAGGTTGCCCTTTTGACTACGTTGATGGGACTTATCGTTGCCGTTATCCTTCAGCTTTTCTACAACTATATCATCGCTAAGATCGACACTTTGGTGAACGATATGGAGGATTCATCAATCACTTTGATGGATATGCTTACTGCTTATAAGAAATAATTCGGACGCTCTGTGCGTTAGGGAATTATACACTTTTGTGAGCAAATTGTAGAATTTTTTTAAGGAGAATAAAATGAATAGTACATTAATATTTAGAGTAATACTCGCTGTGTTGATGCTCGTAACCGTCGGATTGGTGGGTGCGGCTGTCGCTACGGGTGGCTCGGTTGAGATGGTTAGCGTGAACCTTTTATGGGCCTACTTCCTCGCTGCACTCGGTATCTTTGCAGCGGTGTTGTGTGCCGTGATGGGTATGGTTAGTGCCCCTTCGAGCATTAAGATGACTGTATTGTCGGTCGCTTTGGTCGCTATTGTGATCGGTATCTCATCTTACATTGCATCGACACACTCTTACCAAATCGTTAACCTTGGCGATGGTGGTTTCTTCCCAGCGGATGAGACTAAGATCACTGAGGCATCTGTGTTAGTTACCTATGTAGCTTGTGCCGTTGCAGTTATCGTGGCGCTGTTGAGCGAAGTGATGGGACTTGTTGGCGGCGGTGTCGCTAAACCTGTCGCAGCAACTACAGAAGAATAATTTAGGGAGGAGATAAGATGGCAAATAAAAGACAAATACAGGAGATCAATGCTGGCTCAATGGCCGATATTGCATTCCTATTGTTGATCTTCTTCCTCGTTGCCACCACTATGAATACCGATACGGGATTGTCTCGTATGTTGCCGCCTCTGCCTGAGGACGAGAATATGCAGGAGAGCATCAAGATCAAGGAGCGTAACTTGCTGCTTGTATTTGTCTCAGGTAGCGGTAAGATTATGGCAGGTGGTAAGACGATTGAGATTACAGAGCTAAAGGATAAGGCTAAGGAGTTTATCCAGAATCCGTTTGATGATCCAGATCTTCCTGAGAAGGTGATGAAGACGATCGAGGTGCCAGGTAGCGCTGAGTTTAGTTTCGCTGTGAGCGAGGGTGTGATCTCGTTGCAGACTACTCGTGAGACTAGCTATGATGTCTACGTTGCTGTGCAGAATGAGCTTACTCGTGCATTTGCGGAGGCTCGTGACGAACTCTCGCAACGTAAGTTCCAGAAGAGCTTTGAGAACCTCTCGAAGGAGATGCGTAATGTCGTTACGAAGGCTATTCCGTTGAAGATCTCGGAGGCTGAACCTCGTCTAATTAATAAGTAGTAGAGTATGGCAGTAATGAAAAAGAAGGGTGGCAAAGGGCTACCCCCAATCTCGACAGCTTCGCTCCCAGACGTTATCTTTATGATCCTGTTCTTCTTTATGGTCTCGACGACTATGCGTGAGCAGGAGCTTTTGGTCGCTTACCGATTGCCGGGTGCTTCGGAGGTGCAGAAGTTGGAGAAGAAGTCGTTGGTGAGTTATATACACGTGGGTAAACCTACGCCAGCTATGCAGGGTAAGTTTGGTACGGCTCCACGTATTCAGCTGAACGACTCGTATAGCACCGTGCGTGATATATTGGACTTCGTGGCGGCTGAGCGTGATAAGCTCAATGAGATGGATCGTGCAGCGATGACGATCTGCTTGAAGGCTGATGCAGCGACCAAGATGGGTATCGTCACGGATGTGAAACAGGAGTTGCGTAGAGCAAGCGCACTGAAACTCTCTTATGCAGCACAGCCTGCTCTGAGACAGTAATTTTTTATTATGGAGGCAGCGATCGTGCTGCCTCTTTTTTTTTATGCAGTTTGTTAAAGATGGTTTGCGATTGGGGCTTACTAGTTACCATCGTGTTGGGTTCTAAGCCCAACAACGCAAGCCTGCTAAAAGCCAGCTAGCTGGCTGCCCGCCCGGCATTAGGGCAGTGGTCGACAATGCGGTCGACAGTACATTTTGCCTAGAGGGCGTGGTTTTTGCAGTGATTGTTGTGTGAAGATCCGTCCGAACATAGAGCTTATTGCTGCTAACGCTACTCTTGGCGTGAGTTACTCGGTTGTGCTTAGGTTGATTGAGCAGAGCCTCGCTTATCAGCAGATCTTCATACTGCAGGTGGTTGTGGCGGCGGCGATATTCATACCGATAGCGCTCTTGAATCCGAGGCGTAAGAGGATTGCTCGCAACGATCTATTGCCGATAGCTCTTTGCGCTGTGATAACGATCTACGGCTGGAGCCTCCTGACGCTACAGGCGGTGACGCACACTCAGCCGATAGTGATTGCCGAAATATCGACATTGGGACCAACCGTGACGATATTGGCAGCAGCGATCAGTCAAACCTATTCGAGGCGTGGTAAGCATATAAAACCCAGTGAGTTACAGCGTGTGGTGATCCCCGTGGTGGCGCTGTTGTTCGTTGTTGTGATCATCACGCACGACACCCCCATTCGTTCATCGTTGCGGGATATTGGCGACAATATTTCGGCAGTGGTGGCGGTGGTCTCGATGGGGATCAGCACCGTGATAATTGCAAACCTTGAGGAGAGCTACGGCACAGCGACAATATTGGCGATCTACTTCGCTGTGGCGTTGCTGCTCTTGCCGCTCTTTATCCCCAACTTTGCCGAGCAGAGCAGCGCAATAACAGCCCTAAGGATACCTATAGCGCCATTGTTAGCGTTATCAGCCGCAACCTTAGCGTTGCCGTTATATCTGTTATACAGAGGTGCAGCGCAACTAACACCTCTACACACCGCCCTATATCGTTACATTCAGCCCCTAATAGCCTTCATAGTGATTGCAACCGATGCACAGCGACACTCCGAGGGGGGCGAAATCAGACCGTTAGTGGCGCAACTAGCTGTGACGATGTTACTTACGTTATTGACTCTATTAGTAGCCTCATCATTTATGCTGAGCAGCCCAAAAAATTAGTTTCAATTTTTTTTCATAATCATTGCAACTTTATAATATTTTTTTATTATATTTGCACTAATTGGAAAAAACATATAGATCTCCCGTGCAAAGAAAAAGCAAGGCGACGAGTGGGTTAGTGATTAGTGATTAGTGATTAGTGATTAGTGATTAGTGATTAGTGAGCAAGGTGCTGAGAGGGGAGAAGTGACCACAAGCAGAAGGATTGCAAGACAAAGGTGGTACATTAATTTAGTGGGGTAACGCACGATGGGTGCGCTATATCTCGCCGTATTATATCTATTATTACATCTCACGGTTCGGGTGGGGTGGACTCTTTTTTCCATAGTTATATTTACAAGTTGAGTTGCGCAAGGTGCGGCTCAGACGGGCGCTGCGTTGTTAGGAGTTATAAGTTATGAGTTGTGAGTTGTGAGTTATGAGTTGTGAGTTGGGGCGCACGGTTAAAAGAGAAAAAATGTTAAAAAATATAAAAAATAAAAATTATGCCCATAGAAAAAAGATGGGTAGTACGCCCCGAGGTGGACGCTCGGCTGGTGGAGGTGCTTGCATCGACACTAGGTATAGCGCCCGTGTTGGCTAAACTACTCATACAGAGAGGCATAGAGACACCACAACAGGCAAGGGAGTTCTTCTCACCATCGCTAAGTTCGCTCCACGACCCATTCTTGATGAAGGATATGGATCGTGCCGTGGAGCGAATCGAACAGGCGCTCATTGGCAACGAGCGTGTGATGGTCTACGGAGACTACGACGTGGACGGCACTACAGCCGTGGCGTTGATGTATAAGTTCCTGCGCCAGATCGGTTTCAAGAATCTGTCGTTCTACATCCCCGACAGATATGTCGATGGCTACGGAATATCGACACTCGGAATCGACCACGCTCAGCGTAAAGGTGTTGGATTGATTATCGCCCTAGATTGTGGAATCAAGGCGATGAACAAGGCGCTCTATGCAAAGGAGAGAGGTATCGACCTCATTATTTGTGACCACCATCTGCCTGCCGATGAGATACCTCAGGCGGTGGCGGTGCTCGACCCTAAGCGTGTCGATTGTAGCTACCCTTATGACGAGCTTTCGGGCTGTGGCGTGGGGTTCAAATTGGTGCAGGCGTATGCTCAAAAGCACGGGATACCCTTCAGCGAGATCGAACATCTGTTGGATCTATTGGTGGTGAGCATCGCCTCGGATATTGTGCCGCTGACGGGTGAGAACCGAACCTTGGCGATGCACGGATTGGAGCGACTAAATGAGCAGCCGAGCCGTGGACTACACTCCATAATCAAGATATGTAAACTCTCGCACGAGCGTATCACGATCGATGATA
Organism: Rikenellaceae bacterium; assembly: GCA_047174325.1. Classification (GTDB taxonomy): domain Bacteria; phylum Bacteroidota; class Bacteroidia; order Bacteroidales; family Rikenellaceae; genus Alistipes. Next base: position 61,475 of record JBCQUE010000006.1, read on the forward strand.
TTGTCTTTAAGATCGGCCCACGTATCAACGCTGGTGGACGTATGAAGATGGATCCTGACGATGAGAATGCAGCGCCATCGGGCGGTTACGCTGTGGTGCATCTGCTCATCGAGGGTAACGAAAATGCAGCTCGTGAATCGGGCGCTCAGATTGATGCCTACAACTCAGACCGCAAGTCGATAGATCGATCGGTGACACAGGAGGCGTTCGATTATGTCGAGGCAAATCCCGAGCTTAAGAGCCGAAAATGCACCGTGATATACAACCCGAAGTGGATGAAGGGAATAGTGGGAATTGTCGCCTCTCGTCTCATTGAGTGTTACTATCGTCCGACCGTTGTCTTGACACGTAGCAATGGATTGGTGACGGGTTCGGCTCGTTCGATACCGGGCTTTGACCTCTATCAGGCGGTGGAGTCCTGTTCGGATCTGTTGGAGAACTTTGGTGGTCATATCTACGCTGCAGGTCTCACGATGAAGCCCGAGAGGGTCGAGGAGTTTACAAGACGGTTTAATGACTATGTGGAGGAGAATATCGACCCGACGAAGTTAGTGCCGCAGGTTGACATCGATACGGAGCTGCTCTTCTCGGACATTACAGATAAATTCCGTGCGGATCTCAACAGATTTCAGCCCTTTGGGCCGGGCAATACAGCCCCTGTGTTTGTGACCTACGGGGCGAGTAACAATGGAAATGCGAAGCTATTGGGGTTGGATTGTGAGCATCTGAGGATGGATCTCATACAGCGGCAAAAACCAAATACACGCATTGCGGCGATCGCCTTTAGTCAACCAAATCTATTTAGTTGGGTGCGGTCGGGGCGACCTATAGATCTCTGTTACACGGTTGTGGAGAACCACTATCGGGGCAAGGTCACACCACAATTGCGGATCAAGGATCTCAAGAGCGTGGAGTATCGAACGCTGGCGAGAGGGTAACGCTGAGTAACGCTGAGTAACGCTGAGTAATACTGAGTATGGCTGAGTAACACTGAGAGCAAGCCAAAGCTAAAAGGGAGCTAGCTCCCCATAAAAAAGCCCGACGGAGAACCGTCGGGCTAACTAAATTTAATCTCGTTAAGATTACTTAGCGTTGTAAGCGTTCATCTTCTCGATCAACATAACAACCTTGTTTGAGTAACCCCACTCGTTGTCGTACCAAGATACAAGCTTAACGAAGTTCTCGTTCAAAGCGATACCTGCGTCAGCATCGAATACTGATGTGCGAACCTCACCTGTGAAATCTGTTGAAACAACTGCATCCTCAGTGTAACCCAAGATACCAGCCATCTCGTTCTCAGAAGCAGCCTTGATAGCAGCCTTGATCTCCTCGTAAGATGCACCCTTCTCCAAACGGCAAGTAAGGTCAACTACAGATACGTCCAATGTTGGAACACGGAAAGCCATACCTGTAAGCTTACCCTTAAGCTCTGGGATAACTACACCTACAGCCTTTGCAGCACCTGTTGACGATGGGATGATGTTGCCACCAGCCGCACGTCCACCACGCCAATCCTTCATAGATGGACCGTCTACAGTCTTCTGTGTAGCTGTTGTAGCGTGAACTGTTGTCATAAGACCCTCTACGATACCAAACTTGTCGTTGATAACCTTAGCAAGTGGAGCCAAGCAGTTAGTTGTACAAGATGCGTTAGAGACGATTGTCTGACCAGCGTAAGTATCAGTGTTAACACCACAAACGAACATTGGAGTAGCGTCCTTTGATGGAGCTGACATAACTACATACTTTGCACCAGCTGCGATGTGCTGCTCAGCAGTCTCCTTTGTAAGGAACAAACCTGTTGATTCAACAACGTACTCAGCACCTACTGCATCCCACTTAAGGTCTGCTGGGTTGCGCTCTGCAGTTACACGGATAGCGTTACCGTTAACAACGAGTGCACCATCCTTAACCTCGATAGTACCCTTGAACTGACCGTGAACTGAGTCGTAGCGAAGCATATAAGCCATATACTCTACGTTGATAAGGTCGTTGATACCTACTACCTCTACATTCTCGTTTGTGCAAGCTGCACGGAATACCAAACGGCCGATACGTCCGAAACCGTTGATACCAATCTTAATCTTTGACATAAATAAAATTATTATTGAATTTGTTGTGAATTTAAAACCTTGCAGGGCGTTATGTCCCCATCGCTACAAAGATAGACCTTTTATAATCAACAACCAAATATTTTGCAATAAAAATAGAATAAATTTAAAAACTGCTCTGAACAGCGTAGCAAATGTAGCCCACAAAAGCTACCACCATCACCGCCCCCTCGGCTCTATCGAGCTGATTGCGTCCCAGCGTAAATGCCGAGATAAAGAGGAACACAGCTCCGCCCAACACCACACCCATATCGACCAGCGTGATGCCGCCCAACGTGAGAGGCGTAAGTGTTGCACCAGCACCGAGCACCAACAATATATTTGCGATATTTGACCCAATAACATTGCCCAGCGCCAAGTCCGATTTACCCTTGATGAGCGAGACCAACGAGGCGGCAAACTCGGGCAGCGAAGTGCCTCCAGCGACCAGCGTGATGGCGATGATATTCTCAGGAATATTATTCATCTGAGCAATCGCCACAGCCGAGTCAATGAAGATTGTGCCTCCATAGATCAGCGCCCCGAGACCCCCCACGATCATCACCACTGAGAGCCACACGGCAGGCAACCCATCGGTGTTAATCGCCTCATCTACACTCTGCTCCTCGACCGAGGGACGTGCGTTGCGCACAGAGTAGAGGATCATACCTATATATATTAATAACATCACCACACCATCCACACGGCTAAGAACCCCATTGAGCGACAAGATGAGCAGCAGCACCGAAGCCCCAACGCACATCGGTATATCTCGAAAGACATTGCGTTGCGTAAGCGTGATGGGTCGCACCACCGAGCAGATACCCAAAATAATCAGCGTATTGAAGTTATTTGACCCCACAACATTACCCACCGCAATATCGCTGCTACCCTTCAGAGCTGAGACCACACTCACCACCATCTCAGGCATCGATGTACCCAACGCCACGATCGTCATTCCGATCACAAAACCCGACACATTGAACCGCCGAGCGATAGCTGCCGACCCATCAGTGAGGTAATTTGCACCCCCAAGAATCAAGATAAGACCCACAACAAGGATCAAAATCTGCAAAAATTGAGACTCCATAGTCAGTTGTATTTATAATGTTTTTTAATATTTACCCGAAAAATTAGCAAAAATGCCTCCAATTCGATATTATTTTGCACAAAGGTAGTAATTTTTTCCGAAAAAATTTGTAAATTTGCAACTGAGGGTAATATTCAACCACAAAGCGATTGCTTTCAAGCACAAGGCGATTGGTCTCAAACGCAAGGCGATTGGTCTCAACCACAAAGCGATTGCTTTCAAGCACAAGGCGATTGGTCTCAAACGCAAGGCGATTGCTTTCAAGCACAAGGTGATTGGTCTCAAACGCAAAGCGATTGGTTTCAAACACAAGGTGATTGGTTTCAAACGCAAGGCGATTGGTGAGTGTGACCTAAAGGAGGGTAGCGGTGGGCTACTCAAATGGTGATTTACATAAATGGACACAAAATATATTAATGTTATGAACGATCTAAAGACAGCACAAGGTGTAGTGATCCGCTTCTCCGGAGATTCAGGTGACGGAATGCAGCTTACAGGAACACTCTTTTCAGATACTTCAGCTCACATTGGCTTCGGTATCTCAACATTTCCAGATTATCCCTCAGAGATTCGTGCCCCGCAAGGTACAGTGGGTGGTGTCTCAGGTTTTCAGGTTCACTTCGGTTCGGAGAAGATGGTTACCCCAGGTGACTATTGCGATGTATTGGTGGCGATGAACCCTGCTGCTCTTAAGGCAAATCGTGTGTGGGTGAAGCGTGACGCAACGATCATCATCGATGCCGATACACTCACAGAGGAGCTAGTGAAGAAGGCGGGCTACACAACCGACAACCCAATCGAGGAGTTGGGGCTTACGGAGTACAACGTGGTTTTGGCTCCAATCTCACAGATGACTAAGGATGCTCTTGCGGACTCGGGGCTCGACAACAAGTCGATTGTCAAGTGTAAGAATATGTTTGCACTCGGTCTCTGTTTCTATCTATTCAACCTCCCTGAGGATCACGCCAAGAACTTCCTTCAATCGAAGTTCGCTAAGAAGAACCCAGCTATCGCCGAGGCTAACGCTAAGGTTATCGATGCAGGTTTCAACTATGGAGCTAATACTCACGTCTTTGCAAATACATACAACCTCCCTGCAGCTGAGCTCGAAAAGGGTCAGTATCGCTCAATCAGCGGTAACGTGGCGACAGCGTGGGGTTTGATGGCGGCTGCCGAAAAGAGCGGTCGTCCTCTATTCTGTGGTTCGTACCCGATCACCCCTGCAACGGTTATCCTTGAGGAGTTGGCTAAGCATAAGGGCTTGGGTGTCAAGACCGTACAGGCTGAGGATGAGATCGCTGGTATATGTACTTCGATCGGTGCAGCCTTCGCTGGTAACTTCGCTGTGACGACAACTTCGGGTCCAGGTCTATCGCTTAAGAGCGAGGCGCTTGGTTTGGCGGTTATGACTGAACTTCCGTTGGTTGTGGTTAATGTTCAGCGTGGTGGTCCTTCGACTGGACTTCCAACAAAGACTGAGCAGAGTGACCTATCGCAAGCACTCTATGGACGTAACGGTGAGTGTCCTGTGGCGGTTGTCGCTGCATCATCACCTAGCGACTGTTTCCACTACGCATTTGAGGCTTCACGCCTAGCGTTGGAGCATATGACACCTGTGGTTCTGCTTACTGATGGTTTCATCGCCAACGGTTCAGAGCCTTGGAAGATCCCATCGATGAGCGACTACCCAACGATCACACCTCCAATCGCTGTACCTGCTGAGGATGGTTCAGCATTCTTGCCTTACAAGCGTAACGAGCGTGGCGCACGTAGCTGGGCGTTCCCAGGTATCGATGGTCTACAGCACCGAATCGGTGGTCTGGAGAAGGATGCTCTTAAGGGCTCAATCTCACACGACCCTAAGAACCACCAGCTTATGACTAAGTTGCGTGCCGAGAAGGTCGCTAAGATGGTGGACTACATCCCTGAGCAGACTATTCAAGGCGCAGCCGAGGCTGAGGTGCTTGTTGTTGGTTGGGGCGGAACGAAGGGACACCTTCAGAGCGCTGTGGCTCAGCTTCAGAGCGAGGGCAAATCGGTGTCGTTGTGTCACTTCAACTTCATCAACCCACTTCCTGCTAATACAGCTGAGCTATTCAAGGGTTTCAAGAAGATTGTCGTTTGCGAGCTTAATGAGGGTCAATTTGCCAACTACTTGCGTGGCGTACTTCCCGAGTTTAAGTACCTGCAATGCAACAAGGTTGAGGGTCAACCATTCACAGTAGTGGATTTGGTGGCAAGCATCAAGGAGCTAATGTAATTTAGCGCAGAGAGTTAAGTAACAAATTTAATAACGATTACAACTATGTCAATATATAACTACACCCCAGCAGATTTCAAGAGCGATCAGGAGGTAAGATGGTGCCCAGGTTGTGGCGACCACGCAATACTTAACGCTGTGCAGCGTGCTTGTGTCGATATTGCCGAGAAGGAGAATATCCCACACAACAAATTCACATTTATTTCGGGTATCGGTTGCTCGTCACGCTTTATCTATTATATGCGTACGTTCGGTTTCCACACTATCCACGGTCGTGCTAACGCTATTGCCACAGGTGTTAAGGTGGCGAATCCAGACCTTAGTGTTTGGGTTGCAACGGGTGATGGCGACTCGCTCGCTATCGGTGGTAACCACTTTATCCACGCTGTTCGCCGTAATGTCGATCTGAATGTTATCTTGTTCAACAACGAGATCTATGGACTTACGAAGGGTCAATACTCGCCAACATCTAAGTTGGGTAAGATCACTAAGACCTCACCATTTGGAACTGTCGAGTCTCCATTTAACCCTGGTGAGTTGGCGATTGGTGCACGTGCAACATTCTTTGCTCGTTCGATCGATTCGGAGGTTATGCTTACTAAGGATCTTTTGGTTGAGGGCGGCTCTCATAAGGGATTCACACTGGTTGAGGTTCTACAGAATTGTGTGATCTTCAACGACAAGACATTTGCTGAGTTCGCTGGTACAAAGGCGCTCCGTCAAGCTAACACGATTGTGTTGAAGCACGGCGAGAAGATGACCTTTGGCGCTAAGGGCGAGAAGGGCTTGGTGTTGGATGGAATGAAGTTGAAGGTTGTCGAGATGGGCAAGGATGGCTACACGATCGATGACGTGTTGACACACGACGCTAAGGAGGAGAACACTACGCTGCACACGATGTTGGCAGGGATGAAGTTCCCAGAGTACCCCGTAGCGTTGGGTGTGATCCGCTCTGTTGAGGCTCACGTCTATGATAAAGAGGTTGAGAATCAAGTTGTTACTGCACAGGCATCGAGCAAGATCAAGAGTGTCTCTGACCTGCTTGTGTCGGGTGAGACTTGGACTATCTAGGTCTGAGAATTACTGAGCTAGATTCTATAATAACAAGGACTGTCCTAAACTTCTGGTTTTGGACAGTCTTTTTTTAGTTTTGTTGTTGGATTTAAAAATAATTTCACTACTTTTGCAGTTATAGAAACGTGCAGTTCGGAAACGTGCAGTTCGGAACGGTGTGATTCGTAACGGTGTGATTCGGGAAACTAAAGGTTTAAGACAGGGGTGATCGGAAACGTGCAGTTCGGAACTGAGCATTTCGCAGCTAGATGGCTAAAAGCCAGCTAGCTGGCTGCCTGCCCAGCATTAGGGCAGTGGTCGATTTGACGAACAACAATGATTAAAAGGCAAAGTTATGAGATTTTACAACAGAGAAAAGGAGGTTGCTGCACTGCAGGAGATTCGTGAGCGATCACTCGAAAATGCACAGATGACAGTCGTTATCGGTCGCCGTCGCATCGGTAAGACACAGCTGCTTTTGAGGGCAACCGAGGGGCAGCCGACTCTCTATTTCTTCGTGGCTCGCAAGGCGGAGACACTTTTGTGTCAAGATTTTCAGCAGGAGATTGAGCGTAAATTAGGGGTGCCGATGGTGGGGCGGATCGAGAGCTTTGGCGAGCTATTTCGTTACTTGATGATCCTCTCGAAGAGCCAACCATTCAACCTCATAATTGATGAGTTTCAGGAGTTTTACACCGTTGCGCCATCGACCTATAGCGATATGCAGAACCATTGGGACTACAACAAATCAGATAGTAAGATGAATCTTCTGTTGAGCGGTTCGGTCTACTCCTTGATGCACAAGATTTTCCAAGGGGCGAAAGAGCCTCTGTTTGGTCGTGCAACGGCGATGATTAGGGTGCAACCATTTACGACTGAGACACTTAAGGAGATATTGGCCGACCATAATCCACGCTACACTTCCGAGGATCTCTTGTCTCTTTACGCCTTTACGGGCGGTGTTGCGAAGTATGTTCAGCTCTTGATGGATAGCGGTGCTGTGACCTCCACGAAGATGATTAACCACATCATTCGTGAGGAGTCGCTGTTTATCTCGGAGGGGAAAAATATGCTCATCGAGGAGTTCGGCAAGGAGTACGCCAACTACTTTTCGATACTCTCATCCATCGCTCGGGGCGAGAATACGAGGGCTAAGATCGAGGCGATTGTCGGGCGTGAGATTGGGGGCTACCTCACGAGAATGGAGAGTGATTACTCGCTTATAACCAAGTCGTTACCGATATACTCAAAGACATCGACAAAGAGTGTGCGGTACGTTTTGCGTGATAATTTCCTTACATTTTGGTTTCGGTTTATCTACAAATACAGCCACATAATCGAGATCGGAGCGTACGAACAGCTCCGTGAGATCGTGCGGCGAGATTATGCAACGTTTAGCGGAATAATCTTGGAGCGATACTTCAGAGAGCGATTTATCGAGAACAAAAAGTATAGCCGAATTGGTGGCTATTGGGACAGAAGGGGCGAGAACGAAATTGATCTAATAGCTGTCAATGAACTAGACCAATCAGCCGATATTGTCGAGATTAAGCGCAAAGCAGCAAATATAGATCTCGAACTATTGAGTGCAAAAGCGACACATCTCCGCTCCGCAATCGGCGAGTTGGGCGACTATAAATTCAATATTCGTGCCCTCTCTATGGATGATATGTAGGGCAGTGGTCGACTCTATTGATGACAGTGTTGCAAAGCGCACATCCACTGGCGAGCCAGCTTTAGGGCACGATTGTTATGCTTAGGGGGCTCTCGGCGAGTGTGTCGATGTAGGCTTCGAAGTCTGTTGCGTTGTCGATTTCCGCCTCTTCGGTGATTGATTGGGAGCGCATTGTTCCGTAGACCGTATCTGTGTAGCTCACTCCGTACTCCATCGAGATGTCGAATGGAGCCATCGAATCGACACTTACGCCCTCATCCAGCTCTAGGTTGAATGGGCTCTTCTTCTTAAATGTGATGGTCATTGTGATGCTCTCGCTCATCACATCTGATGCTGTGTATAACCACGGGAAGTTAAAGATCTCCTCCTCCGAAATTGTGTAGCCATAGTCTCCCGTGTATGTGACGTAGATATGTGCGTAGGTCGGAATGTCGCCCAAATTTGTGATGCTGTAGGTTGCATCATACGTTCCCGATGACAGCTCCTCGCTATCTTCTGAGCAGCCAACTATTGTCGCTGCAATCAATAGCGCTGTGAGTAACGAATATAACTTTTTCATAAAATATAACCCTCTCATAATTTCTTAATTTTGTCTCTGCAAAGTCTCAATAATTTTTGATATTTGCAACTTTATTCAATAAAAAATCGCCTCTCATTCAATAAAAAGATGCACATCATTCAATCAAAAAGCGCCCCCCAATTACGGGAGGCGCTAATTTATATATGTATGAATCTCTTTACTCTATAAAACCTGTTCGTTAAAACCCGTTAGTCCATAAAGCTTAAGATTACAAAACCCGAAATTAGGTCTCTAAGACTTCCGATTACAACTGTGGACCAGCTGCAACCAACGCCTTACCTGCATCGTTGCCTGTGAACTTAACGAAGTTCTTCACGAAGCGACCTGCAAGATCCTGTGCCTTAACGTCCCACTCAGAAGCTGCTGCGTAAGTATCACGTGGATCAAGGATCTCAGCGTGAACACCTGGAAGCGCTGTTGGTACAGCAAGGTCGAACAATGGAATCTGCTTAGTCTCAGCCTTGTCGATTGATCCGTCAAGGATTGCATCGATGATACCACGTGTATCCTTGATTGAGATACGCTTACCTGTACCGTTCCATCCTGTGTTAACTAGGTATGCTGTAGCGCCTGACTGCTCCATACGCTTAACCAACTCCTGTCCGTACTTTGTTGGGTGAAGTGTCAAGAACGCTGCACCGAAACAAGCCGAGAATGTTGGAGTAGGCTCAGTGATTCCACGCTCTGTACCAGCCAACTTAGCTGTAAATCCTGAAAGGAAGTAGTACTGAGTCTGCTCTGGAGTAAGGATAGATACTGGAGGCATTACACCGAAAGCATCTGCCGTCAAGAAGATAACCTTCTTCGCTGCTGGAGCCTTTGATGGTGGTGGCACGATGTTGTCGATGTGGTTGATTGGGTACGAAACACGAGTGTTCTCAGTAACCGAACCATCAGCGAAGTTGATCTTACCATCAGCTGCAACTGTAACGTTCTCCAAAAGAGCGTCACGACGGATTGCCTTCCAGATGTCTGGCTCGTGCTCCTGTGAAAGGTTGATAACCTTAGCGTAGCATCCACCCTCGAAGTTGAATACACCGTCATCATCCCAACCGTGCTCATCGTCACCGATTAGCTGGCGCTTTGGATCTGTAGACAAAGTTGTCTTACCTGTACCTGAAAGACCGAAGAAGATAGCTGTCTCACCCTTCTCGTTTGTGTTAGCCGAGCAGTGCATAGCAGCGATTCCCTTCAATGGAAGTAGGTAGTTCATATAAGCGAACATTCCCTTCTTCATCTCACCACCGTACCAAGTGTTGAGGATAACCTGCATCTTCTCAGTCAAGTTGAATACTGTAGCTGTCTCAGAGTTAAGACCAAGCTCCTTGAAGTTCTCAACCTTAGCCTTAGATGCGTTGATTACAACGAAATCTGGCTCGCCGTAAGCCTCAAGCTCAGCCTCTGATGGGCGGATGAACATATTCTTCACAAAGTGAGCCTGCCAAGCAACCTCCATAATGAAACGGATCTTGATACGAGAGTTCTCGTTAGCACCACAGAATGTATCAACTACGAAAAGACGCTTTCCAGAGAGCTCCTCAGTAGCGATCTTCTTAAGCTCAGCCCAAGCAGCCTCAGTGATTGGCTTATTATCATTCTTGTACTCCTCTGAAGTCCACCAAAGTGTATCACGAGTTGTATCGTCCATTACAAGGAACTTATCCTTAGGTGAGCGACCTGTGTAGATTCCAGTCATTACGTTGACTGCACCCATCTCTGTCTCTTGTCCCTTCTCAAATCCCTCTAGTGCTGGTGAAGTCTCCTCAGCAAAAAGTACCTCGTAAGATGGGTTGTGTTGGATCTCGGTTGCACCGATGATGCCGTACTTGCTCAAATCAATTGTAGCCATACTTTAAAATTTTTGTTTGTATTGTTTATAATAATTCTCTCTCTGTTTATAATAACTCTCTCTCGTTTATAATAACTCTCTCTCGTTTATAATAACTCTCTCTCGTTTATAATAACTCTCTCTCGTTTATAATAACTCTCTCTCTCGTTTATAATAACTCTCTCTCGTTTATAATAACTCTCTCTCGTTGATCTCAGAAAACCTCTCGTTGATCTCAGAAAACGTTTGCTCTTCTAAATCGGTACAAAGGTACAAAAAATATTTTAATGTTATGCAAATAACACTAACTTTTTTTCACTTTTTTTAAACTTTTTTTTCGAGGGCTCTTTTTTAGCCTCTCTACTCGTCAAACGAGACCTCTCCGCTGTCGAGATGATAGTAAGCGCTGATGATCTGCAGCTCCCCTTTTTTCATCTTCTCAGCTATGTAATCTACGCTCTTTATGCGCTTTACCTGTGCCTCGGCATTTACGTGGATCGCCTCATCCAACTGCTCGGGGTGACCTACAAACTGCTCAACATCTTGGCGCAATACAGCCAAGAGTTCGCCAATTTTGCCGTGGTGGTGCTCCTCACTCCCCTCGCAATGAGCGATGGTGCTGGTCACACCGCCGCAATTTTGGTGTCCGAGTATCACTACAAGAGGTGTGCCAAGGTGGTCGACAGCGTAGTCGATGCTGCCCATCACAACATCATCCGCCACCGAGTTACCTGCGGTGCGGATCACAAATAGATCGCCAATACCCTGATCGAAGAGCAGCTCAACGGGGACACGTGAGTCGGAGCACGAGACAACAACGGCAAATGGTTTTTGGCTATTCAATGTCTCATCACGGCGCTTTGCATCGCTATTTGGGAACGCCATCTTGCCTGCAACGTAGCGAGCGTTACCCGCCTTAAGTGCCGAGATCGCTTGGGCTGGGGTGGTGATGTTGGCGGTCGAGACTTCGCAACACTTGTCGGTGCAGCTCTTTGTCTCGGTTGTGCTTTGTTGCAGACAGCCTGTGCATAGTGCCGCTGCTGCAATTAGTGAAAATATAATCCTCTTCATATAAATTAAGGGGACTTCTAATAATTCCCCGATTTTAATTTTTGGTTAATAATTGCCCATTTTTGATTTTGCAAAAGTGGGTTGTAGTGGCTCTACCACCTATTTTTGTGAAATCAAAAAGGGGTGGTTAGTAGCCTAAAAGTAATTTGGGGAATTATTAGAAGTCCCCTTAAATTATTATAGATGTTTGATCTCTTTAATGCGTTGCGCAACCTTCTCAACTTGTCTGCTCCACGAGAGTGATTGTGGGTCAAAATCCTCCCCGTAGCAATCTACACTAATCCTCTCGTCAATAATGCCCTGCATTATCTCCGCCAATTGAGCGTCATCATCTTGCGCCACCTCTACGCCATACTTGCCCTCTTGCGTGACATCCTCAAATGCACCAACATTTGTCGAAACGATATAGTTGCGGAATCGTTTTGCCTCGTAGTAAACCAGTCCCGAGCTCTCGTAAAGAGCTGTGTGTACAAATACTCGTGATCTGTTATACAGCTCCCAGAGCTCCTTGCGATCGGTAATCATACCCGTCATCACAATATGATCTCGAAGATGGGGCAACTCATTTATCAGGGCATCTACCTCATCTCGAAAACTCTCCTCCATCGGACCAATAAGATAGAGTTGCCAATCCTTAAGGTCGATCCCTCTGAGTGCTCGCAGGAGCATTGTGTTATTTTTTTGTTTTGCACCTAATCGTCCAACTACGGTAAAGATCTTCTCCTTTTGATCGTAGTTGCGCTCCTCAATATCTAGTTTGCTTAGAATATCTTCGTCAAAGCCATTCTCCATTACGATGAGTTTTTGACCACTCTTTGGATCTGCAAATCTACCCTGAGTGAGGTAGTCGTGCGCTTGTTGTGTCTCGCAGGAGAGTAGATCGATGCGCTTTAGAGGTATCTTAATTAGTCGCTCGAAAAGTCTTGACATAAAGCTGTGATTATATCTCTCTAGCTTCTGTTTTGCACCACTACCATCTATGTCGAGTTTAATGTATATTACACCATTGGGATTAAGAGCCTTGTAGATAAGAGCGCCGATCTTCGCTATTCGTCTAAAGTGAAAGATCATCATTACGTCAATCTCCTTAGCTCGTTTAAAGATCTCCTTAATAATTATAATGTCGCTCTTTATCTTCGGTAGATCTAATTTTATTTTGCGCTGCGGAATAGTTACTACACTCATACCGTCAATCTTAGCAGGCATATCAACATTGCGAAGTGTCCGTGGGCTGACAATTGTTACATTATAATTTAACTTCTCACCGAGGTATCTTGGTACAAGAAATACATCTTTGCATATGTGCTCCTTGCATATGGGTCTAACCATTAGGAATAGATTCTTACTCATTGGTTATTGTTGTTAGTTAAAAGATTTCTCGATCTCATAATGCTCGTTGATTCAAATTATAACAAAGGTAGTGATTTTTTATAAATTAGCTATATAATGTTTGAAAAACTTCGTATCTTTGTGGTTTAATAGCTTTTAGATGATAAAAAAGATCGAACTACTCGCCCCTGTTCGGGGTTTTGAGGCTGCCTGTGCCGCTGTTGATTTTGGTGCTGATGCGTTGTATATGGGGGCTGCTGGTTTTGGAGCTCGCTCGGCAGCGACTAACTCAGTGGAGGATGTGGCTCGGGCGGTGGAGTATGCACATCAATATGGAGTGCGGCTCTACGCAACGCTCAATACGCTGCTCTTTGAGCAGGAGCTGGATCGGGCGGAGGCTCAGGCTCGGGAGCTTGTGTCGGTGGGTGTCGATGGGCTCATTGTGCAGGATATGGCTTACGCTCGTATGGGGCTCGGGGTCGATCTGCACTGCTCTACTCAGATGTGCAATATGACCGCCGAGGGGGTGCAGTTCCTCTCGGAGTGTGGATTTAGCCGTGTGGTGTTGGAGCGCAACCTCACCAAGGCTCAGATGGCTAAGATCGCCAAGGCTGTGCCCAATGTTGAGTTGGAGGCGTTTGTGCACGGGGCGATTTGTGTCGGCTACAGTGGTCGCTGTCTGCTCTCTCGGTCGATGTCATCGAGGAGCGGAAACAGGGGCGAGTGTAGCCAGCCTTGTCGCTTGAGTTACGACCTTGTGAATCGTGATGGCGAGAAGATCATCGAGGCGAAACACCTCCTCTCGGTGAAGGATCTTAACCTCTCGCAACGGTTGGGCGAGCTGCTCGATTTGGGGGTCACGTCATTCAAGATCGAGGGGCGACTGAAGGAGATTGGATATACAAAAAATATTGTGGCGCACTATCGTCAGCAGCTCGACCGAGCAGTGGCGGAGCGTGAGGGCTTCACACGTAGCTCGGTGGGTCGCTCTCGGTTCGACTTCACGCCAAACCCTCAGAAGAGCTTTTCGAGGGGCGAGACTGCCTACCTATTTGATGGTGTTGGTGCAGGGTCGGCTGTGGGTGTTGCGTCGTTTGAGAGCCCGAAATCTAAGGGCGAGGTGTTGGGGCGATGTGTGGCGGTTGATAAGCGTGGTAACTTCGCTATTGAGTTTGGTGGCGAGCTCTCGACGGGTGATGGGCTCTGCTTTGTGAAGGGTGGTGAGTTGGTTGGCGGCAGTGTGAATAGGGTGCAGCGTGATGGCGAGAGTGTTTGGGTGACGTTGAGCCGTGGGGCGAGGGTCGAAGTGGGGACGATGATCTATAGAAATATTGATCGACAATTTGAGCTGCAGTTGGAGCGTTCGCCAGCTCGGCGTGTGGTGATGGTGGAGGGCTCGGTGGTCTCATCTGCATCACGTGTTGAGGTTCGCTATCGTGATCGTGGGCGTGGCTTGATGGGCGTGGCGGCTCTGGAGGGTGAGTTCGAGAGTGCACAAAACAGCGCCAAGATGGCTGAGGTGATCCGTCAACAGCTCTCGAAGTGTGGCGACACTATCTTTGAGGCTGCATCGATCGACTTGAGCGGCTGGGGTGGTGAGTTTATCGCCTCGTCAATGCTTTCGCAGCTGAGGCGTGAGGCGCTGGAGCAGTTGCGGCTACGGAGCATTGAGGCTACTGAGGCGAGCAGGGGAGCGGCGTTTGTTGAGAACAAGGAGGCTCGCTACCCAGTGCGTGAGTTGGGCGCTGATTTCGGCATCACAAACCCTGTGGCGGAGCAGTTCTATAGAGATCACGGTGTGATACATATCGAGCCACAATTGGAGATTGCAGAGGATAATGAGGCGTTTAAAGGGGCGAAGGTGTTGCAGAGCAGCTACTGCATAAGGCGAGAGATCGGGGAGTGTCTGAAGCGAGGTAGTCGCCTACGTGACCCGCTCTACTTGGTCAGAGGCAAGGAGCGATTCAAACTAGAGTTCGAGTGCGGACGCTGCAGAATGGCGCTTATAAAGTTATGAGGGGAGCTAGCTCCCTTTTAGCTGGCTTACGCATTACGAATTAAGAATTACGCATTATTATGATAGAGAATATTTTGCCTCGGTTTGAGGAGTATGAGTTACTTGACTCGGGGGAGTTTGAGAAGTTGGAGCGTTTTGGGGCGGTTGTGACACGTCGCCCCGAGCCGCAGGCTATTTGGCGCAAGAGCCTCTCGGAGGAGGAGTGGAGGGAGCGAGCCGCAGCATCGTTTATGAGGGACGGCAAGAGTGAGGAGAGGGGCGAGTGGCGTATCAAGCGTGGCACGCCCGAGCAGTGGCGCATACAATATAAATATAAGGAGATGTCGTTCACGATGCGTTTGGGGCTCACCTCATTCAAACACGTGGGGATCTTTCCTGAGCAGGCGGCAAATTGGAACTTTATCTATGATGAGTGTCGAGCGATGGTGAGCGGTGGTGCGGCTGAGTGTCGAGCGATGGTGAGCGGTGGTGCGGCTG
>JBCQUE010000082.1:0-2811 GCA_047174325.1 Rikenellaceae bacterium
TGACCCCCGAGAACTACACAGCGCTAAAGGCGGAGGGTGTGATAGCGGACGGAATGATCCCCAAGATCGACAACGCCCTAAAGGCTGTAGCCCAAGGCGTTAAGAGGGTCTGCATAAAGCACTCGGACGAGCTGCTGGGCAACAGCGGCACATCTATAACAGAGTAAAAAAGAGTATGGCGATAGAGCTACTAAAGAGATTGATTGAGACCCCCTCCACGTCACGTGATGAGGGGGCTACGGCTACGATCATATATGAGTGGCTTGATGAGCGAGGTGCTGAGCCCGTGCGTTTTGGCAATAATGTGTTGGCGTATAGCGAGGGTTTTGATGCTGCGGCTCGCCCTACGTTGCTGCTCAATTCGCACCACGACACGGTGCGTCCAGCGGCTAGCTACACACGTGATCCGTATAGTGCGGATGTTGAGGATGGGCGGCTCTACGGCTTGGGGAGCAATGATGCGGGGGGCTCGGTTGTGGCGTTGATGTCGGCATTTATGGCTCAGCGTGCGGCTCGGTTGCCCTTCAATATTTTGCTTGCTATCACTGCCGAGGAGGAGGTGATGGGCGAGGGTGGAATACGTATGCTCACGGAGCAGTTGCGGTGTGTAGATTTTGCCGTTGTTGGCGAACCTACGGGCTTAAATGCAGCAGTGGGGGAGCGAGGCTTGGTGGTGTTGGATTGCGTGGCGGAGGGCAAGAGCGGTCACGCCGCTCGGGACGAGGGGGAAAATGCACTCTATAAGGCGGTGCGAGATATAACCAAGTTGCAGAGTTACAGATTTGAAAAGGTCTCGGAGTTGCTGGGCGATATTCGTCTCACGACCACGATGATAGAGTGCGGAACGCAACACAACGTAGTGCCCGACAGATGCAAATTTGTTGTCGATTGCCGCACGACCGATGCCTACACGAACCAAGAGATGGTCGATATTTTGGCGACTGAGTTGGAGTCGACGCTCACACCTCGGTCAACGAGGATCGGAGCATCGGCACTCGAAAGCGACCACCCGTTGTTGTTGGCTGCTAAGGAGTTGGGTGCTGTGGCTTATGTCTCGCCAACCACTTCGGATATGGCTTTGATGTCGTGGCGGACGTTGAAGATTGGCGTTGGCGAGTCCTCACGATCGCACTCGGCAGATGAGTTTGTGATGGTCGAGGAGGTGGAGCGTGGTGTGAAATTTTACAAAGAATATATAGATAAATTAGCTCAATATTATGAAGTTATGGAGTAAGGGCTTCGAGCCCGATCAGATGATTGAGACCTATACGGTGGGTCGTGACAGAGAGTTGGATATGCGGTTGGCTCGCTATGATGTCGAGGGTTCGATCGCTCACATCACAATGTTGGAGAGCATCGGACTGCTTGAGGCTGAGGAGCTTAAGGTGTTGGTTGCGGAGCTTGAGAAGATCAAGAGCGAGATCCTCGCTGGCGATTTTGAGATCGAGGAGGGTATCGAAGATATTCACTCTCAGGTGGAGCTAATGCTCACACGCCGATTGGGTGATGTCGGCAAGAAGATACACTCGGGGCGCTCACGCAACGATCAGGTGCTGGTCGATCTGAAGCTCTATCTTCGTCAGGAGATTCGTGAGATCGCTGCGGAGGTGAAGATGCTCTTCGACCGTCTGCAGAGCCTCAGCGAGGAGCACAAGGCTACATTGATGCCGGGCTACACGCACCTACAGGTGGCGATGCCCTCATCGTTCGGGTTGTGGTTTGGCGCTTACGCTGAGTCGTTGGTGGATGATATGCGTCTGTTGTCGGCAGCCTATGACACTGTGAATCAGAACCCTTTGGGGTCGGCTGCAGGGTACGGATCATCATTTCCGCTCAACCGCACGATGACCACCGAGCTATTGGGATTTGCCACTATGCACTACAACGTCGTGGCGGCACAGATGAGCCGTGGCAAGAGCGAGCGCACAACCGCCTATGCAATCGCCTCGATCGCCTCTACACTTGCGAAGTTCGCAATGGATGTCTGCCTATTCAATAGCCAAAACTTCTCGTTCGTGAGCTTCCCCGACCAGTACACCACGGGGTCGAGCATTATGCCGCACAAGAAGAATCCCGATGTCTTTGAGCTAATGCGTGGACGTTGCAACCGCCTGCAGTCACTGCCTAATGAGGTGTCGCTGTTGACGACAAATTTGCCTCTGGGCTATCATCGTGATCTACAGCTACTTAAGGATGTTCTATTCCCCGCTACGGAGGAGCTGCGCCGCTCGCTGGTTATGTGCGACTTTATGTTGCAGCATATCCAAATCAAGGCTAATATCTTGGACGACACACGCTACAACTACCTCTTCACCGTGGAGGATGTGAACCGAATGGTGATGGATGGAGTGCCCTTCCGTGAGGCGTATAAAGCAGTCGGGCTGCAGGTGCAAGCCGGCGAATACACCCCAACAAAAGAGGTCAACCATACACACGAAGGATCAATCGGCAACCTCTGCACAGAACTCATCGCCGAGAAGATGAATGTGGTCTACAGCGCTATCTGCTTGTAATTAACGGTGGTCACATCGACCACTGCCCTAATGCCGGGCGGGCAGGCAGCTAGCTGCCGTTTAACTGGCTTGCGTTGTTGGGCTTAGAGCTTTTCGCTCTAAGATTTTGACACACAGGTATTTAATGAAAATGAATTTTCCTTAAATACCTGTGTGTCAAAATTTTATAAAAGCCTTTGGCTTTTAAACCCAACACGAAATCTAATATGCAGCCAAATACTCATACAGTAGCCAACTCCAACTCCAACCCCAACCCCAACCCCAACCCCAACTCCAACTCCAACTCCAACTCCAACCC
>JBCQUE010000043.1:0-17074 GCA_047174325.1 Rikenellaceae bacterium
TCGATAGGTGCTGAGGGCTACGGGTCGATAGGCGCTGAGGGGTTTGGGTCGATAGGCGCTGAGCTCTACGGGTCGATAGGCGCTGAGCTCTACAGGTCGCTGTTGATGGGTGGGGCTGATGAGGCGCTGCGTGAGGCGGCTGAGCGAGTTACGCTACGGGAGTTTGGCGGTGAGGTTATGCAGCGGGCTTTGGTGGAGGTGACTTCGTGCTGTGGGAATGATTGTTACTACTGCGGCATTAGGGCTAGCAACCGTGAGGCGAGGCGCTACACGCTTACTCGTGAGGAGATTGTGGCGGTGTGTGGTGAGGCTTATGCGTTGGGTTTTAGAACCTTTGTGCTGCAGGGTGGTGAGTGGCGAGGTATGAGCGATCGGTGGTTGGTTGGGGTGATTGAGGAGCTTAGGCAGCGCTACACTGAGGCTACGGTTACACTCTCGTTGGGGGAGCGATCACGGGGCTCTTATGAGCGGCTCTATGAGGCTGGGGCGAGGCGTTATCTCTTGCGACACGAGACCTTTAATAGAGAGCACTACTCACTGCTGCACCCTCCGCAGATGAGTTACGACAGACGTATGGAGTGTTTGGAGGCGTTGCGAGAGATCGGTTACGCAGTGGGCACAGGGATGATGGTTGGTACGCCTCATCAGAGTGTGGATCACTTGGTTGAGGATCTGCTCTTCATCGAGCGGTTCAAGCCCGAGATGGTGGGTATCGGACCATTTATTCCGCACCACTCGACACCCTTTGCGGCTGAGGCTGTAGGGAGCGTGGAGATGACGCTGAGGCTAATTTCGATCGTGAGGTTGATGATGCCAAGGGTGTGGATTCCCTCGACAACAGCGCTGGCGACACTCGCTGAGGATGGTCGAGAGAGGGGACTGAGGGCTGGCGCAAATGTGGTGATGCCCAAATTCACACCGCCCGAGAGACAAGCCGACTACTCACTCTATGATAATAAGTAGTGTAAAACAATTATTGCCATATTTTTAAAAGCACTCTTGGAGCGATATTTTTCACTATTAAATCTCAATATAGAATAACTATATTTTCAATTCAATAGCAAAAAATCTCATCTCCAATAGCACTCTTAAAAATACACCAATAATTATTTTACCCTACTTAGTTATGAGTTACAAGAAAAAAATGTATAATCCAGCATCAAGCAGAGCCGAAGAGTTCATCTCTCACAGCGAGATAGAGGCAACGATAGAGTACGCCAAGGCGAACAGACACAACCGAGAGCTAATCGAGAGTGTGCTGCGGAGGGCGGAGCGAGCGGAGGGTCTGACCCATCGTGAGGCGTTGTTGTTGGTGGAGTGCACTGATGAGGCGTTGGTGGAGCGGGTGTACTGCTTAGCGGAGCGGTTGAAGAGGCGATTCTATGGGGATCGTGTGGTGATGTTTGCGCCGCTCTATCTCTCGAATTATTGTGTCAATGGGTGCTTGTATTGCCCGTATCACATCAAGAATAGGCGGATACCACGCAAGCGACTTACACAGGAGGAGATACGCCGTGAGGTCATAGCGCTACAGGATATGGGTCACAAACGTTTGGCGTTGGAGGCTGGTGAGCACCCTACGTTGAACCCGATTGAGTACATCTTGGAGTCGATCGAGACCATCTACAGCATCAAGCACCGCAACGGGGCGATTAGACGTGTGAATGTAAATATTGCGGCAACAACCGTGGAGAACTACAGGCGGCTAAAGGAGGCAGGGATCGGGACGTACATCCTCTTCCAAGAGACCTACAACCGTGAGAATTATGAGCGGCTACACCCCACGGGACCCAAGAGCGACTACGCTTATCACACCGAGGCGATGGATCGGGCGATGGAGGGCGGAATCGATGATGTGGGGATCGGGGCTCTCTTTGGGCTCAATACCTATCGTTATGATTTTGTGGGTCTTATGATGCACTCGGAGCACCTTGTGGCTCGCTTTGGTGTTGGGGCTCACACCATTAGTCTACCGAGGATCTGTGCTGCGGATGATGTCGACACGGCTGATTACCCTGATGCGTTGAGTGATGATCTGTTTTGTCGGTTGGTTGCGGTGGCTCGTGTGGCGCTGCCCTACAGCGGTATGATCATCTCGACACGTGAATCACGGGCTGTACGTGAGCGGCTGTTGAGGCTGGGTGTGTCGCAACTTAGCGGTGGGTCGAGGACTAGCGTTGGTGGATACGCAGAGGGTGCAGAGGGTGCAGAGGGTGCAGAGGGTGCAGAGGGTGCAAAGGGTGCAGAGGGTGCAGAGGCGACTGAGACGGAGGATTCGAGCCAATTTGAGGTTAGTGACCGCCGCACGTTGGATGAGGTTGTTGCGTGGTTAGTTGCGTTGGGTTACGTGCCGAGTTTCTGCACGGCTTGCTATCGTGAGGGTCGCACGGGAGACCGTTTTATGTCGTTGGTTCGGTCGGGTCAGATTGCGAATTGCTGTGCGCCAAATGCGCTGATGACGCTCAAAGAGTACCTGTGTGACTACGCCTCACAGGGGTGCAGAGCAGCAGGGGAGCAGCTCATAGCCGAGCAACTGAGAGCGATACCCAACGATAGAGTGCGCACCAAAACAGCCGCTAACTTAGACAACATCGAGAGGGGCAAACGAGACTTTCGGTTTTAATGATTAATGATTTGGCTAGTCTGTATGAGCTGAGTATTACTGAGTAGGGCTGAGTATTACTGAGTAGGGTTTGCTCTCAGTCTTACTCAGCCTTACTCAGCCTTACTCAACCTTACTCAGTCTTACTCAGTCTTACTCAACCTTACTCAGTCTTACTCAGCCTTACTCAGTCTTACTCAGTCTTACTCAGTCTTACTCAGTCTTACTCAGAATTACTCAGAAATTACTCAGAAAAAAATGAAAACAGAACACCTACAGATAGCGATTCTAGGCAAGCGCAACGCAGGCAAGTCAACGCTACTAAACGCAATAACACAACAGGATGCCTCAGTGGTGTCGCCCGAGGCAGGGACTACGACCGATGCTGTGGTGCGCTCGATGGAGCTGCACGGTGTTGGTGCTGTGCTGCTGATCGACACACCAGGCTTTGATGATGAGGGTGAGTTGGGTCGGTTGAGGGTTGAGCGGACGAGGCGAGCGGTGGAGCGGTGTGATGTGGCGGTGATGGTGTGTGATGGTGAGGTGCTGACGGGTGAGGCTGAGTGGTGTGAGCGGTTGCGTGAGAGGGGTGTACCGATCATAACGGTGGTGGGGCGGTGTGATGAGCGGAGTGAGACGGAGTGTGAGGCGTTGAGGCGGAGTGTGACGGAGCGGTTGGGCGTGGAGCCGTTGATGGTGAGCGCTGTTGAGGGGTTCGATATTGAGCCGTTGCGCAGGGCGATATTGGCGGCTATGCCCGAGGGTTTTGGTGAGCGGACGATACTTGGCGATTGGGTCGAGAGGGGTGATGTGGTGGTGTTGGTGATGCCGCAAGATCCGCAAGCGCCTAAGGGACGGCTGATTTTGCCTCAGATGCAGACTCTGCGTGAGCTGCTCGATAGAGGGTGTCGGGTGCTCAGTGTGACGGGCGAGGAGCTGGAGACGGTGTTGGGTGAATTGCGTAGAGTGCCGAGGCTCATAATCACTGATTCTCAGAAGTTTAGAGAGGTGAAAGCGATTGTTCCCGAGGGGTGTCGGCTCACATCATTCTCAATTCTGATGGCTCGATACAAGGGCGATATAGATGTCTTGGAACGGGGTGCACACTCTCTGCTGAGCCTCACGGAGCGCTCTCGGGTGTTGATCGCTGAGGCGTGTACTCACGCACCGATGAGCGAGGATATTGGGCGGGTTAAGTTGCCGAGGATCTTGCGAGCGAGGGTGGGGGAGGGTCTCACGATAGATATTGTCTCGGGTCGGGATTTCCCTGATGACCTCACGCCTTACGACCTTGTGATCCACTGCGGAGGGTGTATGTTCAACCGCAAGTATATGATGAGCCGCATCGAACAGGCTACGCAGCAGGGGGTGGCGATCACTAACTATGGGCTGGCGCTTTTTAGTGGGGACTAAGAGTTATTGGCTACTCAGCCCTGCTCAGCCCGACTCAGCCCTACTCAGCCCGACTCAGCCCGACTCAGCCCGACTCAGCCCTGCTCAGCCCGACTCAGTAACAAAAAAAACCAAACCTCAAAATAAAAAATCAAACAAAATAGTTGTATAAAGTTAAATAATGTTGTACTTTTGTATTACCAACGTTGGTAAGGGAGTAATTAACCCAATTTATTAACCAATAATACAATATTACAAGATGTATGATTTTGCAGACACAACCCCATTGGTGATGCTCACCTTGGGTCAACTAAAGGAGGCGCTACAGCCTCAACTCAATTTGGAGCACTCATCTGAGCCCCAACAATCATCTACTCAACACGAGACTAAACAGGAGAGCACAACAGCTCAGAACCACGCTGTAGAGCCTCAGAGCCACGCTACAGAGCCTCAGAGCCACACTACAGAGCCTCAGAGCCACGCTACAGAGCCACTAGGAGTCCGAAATTACGTCTTTGGGCTGAGCGGTATCCGTCAACTATTTGGTGTGTGCCACACAACGGCACAGCGCTACAAGAACACATTCCTCGCCCCTGCAGTTCGTCAGAATGGGCGCAAACTTATCATCGATGTCGAGATGGCGTTGGAGTTATTTAACCAATGTAATCAAAGCAATGAACGATAATATCAACGAAAACAGCCGTGTGTCATTTGTCTTTTACGAGAGTTTCTATTCAGCGATCAACGTTATGGAGATCACCGAGCAGTTGACCATCTACAAAGCGATAGCCGAGTACTCACTTTACCGCCAAGAGCCCAACCTTACGGGCGTTGGTGGTGTGGTGTGGCTGCTCATAAAACCGCAGCTGGATGCTAACTGGAGAAGGTTTGAATCGGGTTGCAGAGGGGGAAAACACGGGTCAAAGGGTGGTGCTCCTGAGGGTAATGTAAATGCTCGAAGAGAGGGTGATCAATCACAAAACAACCCCAAAACAACCCCAAAACAACCCCAAAACAACCCCAAAACAACCCCTAATGTAAATGTAAATGTAAATGTAAATGATAATGTTAATGATAATATTAATGTAGAGAGTACAAAAAAAGAGCGAACCGCTAAGCGTTTCACTCCACCCACAACCGAACAGGTAGATGACTATTTGACACAGAAGAGTTACACCGCCTCGGCGCAGTCGTTCATCGACTATTACCAATCAAACGGCTGGATGGTGGGACGCAGCCCAATGAGAGATTGGCGAGCAGCGCTGAGGCGGTGGTGTTCAAAAGAGCAACAGGAGGGGCAACAGGCTGAGGCAATACAAACGACCCTACAGACCCAACAACAGCGGCGGTATCAGACCAAACATTTAATCAACGGACAGAGATTTAACCCAACACAACAAGTAGCTTATTATGACGACATATGATGAGACCCTAGAGCGATCAATTATTGGTGCTCTAATAATCGATAACGAGTGTAGACCCGATGTGATGGCGCTGCTCCAAGAGCCAGAGGCGTTCACAAATTCAGACAACCGTGCAATCTTTGAACAGATACGTACAAATTATGACAAAGGCGAGGCGATAGATATGGTCTCGATCTGCACAGCGCCTGCTCTTCGGAGCAAGATCGCCTACGTCTCGTCACTCGCCCAATGTGTCGGTAGCGGCGCTAGTGCACTCACCCATTCTCGCCTACTTGTCGAGAACTTTATGAGGGGTCGGATGCAGAGCCTCGGCTCGCAATTGGCACACAAGGCTCAGAGCGATGGCGATATTGGCGATACATTCGGATGGGCTCAAAAGGAGCTAAATAAGACACTCGGAGTAGTCACTGGTGGTGATGTACCAAAACATATAAGCGAGGTCTTAAAAGAGGCTATAAATGAGCTTGAACAGAGGGCTATGGCTCACGCCAAAGGTGAGGCGGTCGGAATACCTACAGGACTAGCGGATCTCGATCGTGTGACGGGCGGTTGGCGAGGTGGGCAGTTAGTCGTACTCGCTGGGCGACCAGCGATGGGCAAGAGCGCTGTGATGATGCACTTCGCAAAGGCGGCTGCCGAGAGCTCTCGTCACGTGGTGATATTCTCAGCCGAAATGAAGTGTCGGGAGCTAGGTGATAGATTGATTTTGGGCGGTTCAAAAATTGATGGCTCAGCCTACAAAGTCGGCAGCATAGGCTCGGAGGAGTGGTGGGACGTAGAGGCTGCAAGCAAACGCCTGGGCGACCTGCCGATCTACATCTCGGACAGCTCACAAGTCTCGATGCAGCAGATACGTGCTCAGTGTCAACTGATGCAGGCAAAGGGTCGTTGCGATATGGTGATGATCGACTACCTCCAACTGCTTGATACCCAGAGCCGTAGCAGACAATTCTCTCGTGAACGTGAAGTAGCCGAGGCAACCCGACAGGCAAAGATCCTCGCCAACGAACTCGATGTCCCGATAATCCTACTCTCCCAACTAAGCCGCAAAGTCGAGGAGCGTAGTGACAAAACCCCAATGCTCAGCGACCTGCGTGAGAGCGGAGCTATAGAGCAAGATGCCGATATGGTCGCATTCATCCACCGTCCATATTACTACGACCGTGAAACCAAAATCGATACCGCAAAACACGGACAACTAGACCCCAAAGGCATAGGCGTACTGATCGTAGCAAAACAACGAAACGGACAAACAGGACGAATATTCTTCAACCACTCAGCTGACCTTAACCAAATACAAAACATCAGTTAGCTGGCGAGGGGAAGGGAGCTAGCTCCCTTTTAGCCTTGGGCGAGCTAGCTCCCTTTTAGCCTTGGGGGAGCTAGCTCCCTTTTAGCCTTGGCTAGTCTGTATGAGCTGGCGAGGGGAGGGGAGCTAGCTCCCTTTTAGCCTTGGGGGAGCTAGCTCCCTTTTAGCTTTGGCTAGTCTATATGAACTGAGGCGAGCTAGCTCCCTTTTAGCCTTGGGGGAGCTAGCTCCCTTTTAGCCTTGGCTAGTCTGTATGAGCTGGCGAGGGGAGCTAGCTCCCTTTTAGCTTTGGGGGAGCTAGCTCCCTTTTAGCCTTGGCTAGTCTGTATGAACTGGCGAGCTAGCTCCCTTTTAGCCTTGGCTAGTCTGTATGAGCTGAGGAGGCGAGCTAGCCAAACAACTAACAACTAACAACTCATAACTAACAACTATTTTGTGGAGATGAGGGGAGTCGAACCCCTGTCCAAACAAGGAACCCGAAGGCTTTCTACACGCTTAGTCGCACTGTTGATCCTTCTGAAATGCGCTGGCTGGCGACCGCCTACACATAACCCCAGTCTCTTGGTTTCGGAGCGCTGTCGAGACCCACAGCACACCTATCTCTTAATGGTTTGATACCCCACGTTCAAGCGCATCTTAAAGAGCGGAACTGCGCCTGAGGGATACTCGTTGCTGCGGTGCCTTGACCACTGCAATTAAGCCCTATTAATCTAATTAATTAGGCAGCGAGTGCATAGCTGTTATTGCCATTTGAAATTTGAGCATTAGGATTTACGAGCCACCACACAAAGCTCGGCGTGCTTACAATCAAACTCTACCTGCTGTCAAAACCGGTCATCCCCTTCGCTTGTAGCCCTGCAAAGATAGGAACTTTTTTTGGGTTTTCCTAACTTTTTCGTCTTTATGTTTTTTTTGGCTGAATATTTGCAGGTATTAAAAATAATACCTATATTGCACTATAATCAAAATTTATAGCTATGCCAGAGATAATTGTTTTACCCTACTTAGAGCTTTTGGATTTTCATTTTTCTTCTTCAGCAAAGAGCACGAGCCTATCCACGTTCACGTTATGGGTAGAGACGGATACGCCAAATATGTTTGGAATGGTTCAGAGTTTGAGTTCTACGAGCAACGCAACGTTAAGGCTAAGGATCTAAAGAAAATCAAAGATATAATTGACGAAAATAGTGATTTGATTGTAAAGTATTGGAAAATGTATTTTAAACAGGATTAGTTATGGAGGTTAAAGATGTAAGATTTGACGACAACTATATCTACCTTGTAGATAAGAGTGGTCGGAAATACAAGCAGTCTCTATTGTGGTATTCCGCACTAAGGGACGCAACTGACCAGCAGAGACAAAATTACACGATAAGTATGTTAGGACTGCATTGGCGAGACCTTGACGAAGATGTGAGCTTCGAGAGTTTTGAGTATGACAACTCAGAGCCTACGGAGCTTCAGCGGTTCTTCCTTACACACAAGGAGGTCAATATAGCGGAGTTCGCAAAGAGGGTGGGAATCAACGCCACCCTCTTGCGCAACTACATCAATGGATTCAAACAGCCCTCTAAGGAGAGGGAGCAGGAGATATTGCGCCATATTCACAAGATGGGAGAGGATTTTATGGCGGTTGCCTTCTAGGGGACTTCTAATAATTCCCCAAATTACTTTTAGGCTACTAACCACCCCTTTTTGATTTCACAAAAATAGGTGGTAGAGCCACTACAACCCACTTTTGCAAAATCAAAAATGGGCAATTATTAACCAAAAATTAAAATCGGGGAATTATTAGAAGTCCCCTATAGTCAATAGTGAAGGGAGCTAGCCCCCTTTTAGCTTTGGCTTATTTGTATTTCACAACTAGGGGCGAGAGGAATTTTGCTCGTTCTGTCTCGATGATCTTTGACCACTCGGCTGCATCTATTACGCCGCTCTTGCTCCAAAATCCACCGCATAGGTATCTGTACTCCTTGTCGGGTTTTAGGGTCGTTGACTTGATTATATGGTCTGTGAGGCGCTGATTTGTGCCGCTATTAGGGGTCACCGCCAAGACGTACGTGATGCCGTTGCGTCCCTTTACTGGCTCTTGATACGCCAAGTAATTCGCTCCCATATTGACTACCTCGCCATCCTTATTGCGGATCTTGATACCCACAGCTGCGTCCATCTTATAGAAGTCCCCGTCATACTCAACCTCCACGATGTTCATATTCGTATTGGCATCGAGTGTGATTGTGCGCCTCTGCTCAACCTCCACGCCACCAACCTTGAACTTAGGAAACTCAACCTCAAACTTAATACGTAAGTCCCCATCGTCCAGCACCTTATACTTCGTGAAGTTGTGTGACGGATAGACCAAATCGCCATCCTCCATAGGTGTGATGCTGCCCGATCCCAACGACCGACCCACGTCATACATATCCAAACCCTCACCGTGATCCGTGTGATAGTGTCCGCCTTTGTACCACTTGTCGATAATGAGTTCGGGTGTACGTTTCATCCACACATCGATGCCTGGGCTAAAGAGCTCCACCTCCAGCGCCTTGCCGTACACTCGATACGCAACTCGGTTATTCTCCCACGCAAAGTCATCCATCCTCTCAGGCACAAAGCGACCATACGCCTGCTTCTTGAACGCCTCACGCACCCCGATCTTCACACGATAGCGAGATGTATCCTTAGCATCGACCGTTGCCTGAAACAGCAGCTCCTCGGGCTCATCCTCCCCATCATACAGCACCTGTGACGGGATCTGACGACCTGTGCAGTCCAGCACCACTACGCTCTCAGCCGTAACACCCTTTAACCTCTTCTCAATGTCGTCCCAATCCACCTCCACACTCTCCGTCTCACGAGCAAAATTTAACTTATTGTGTACCTCGACCAGTAGCTCCTGTGCCGATACTGCTCCCATAACACCGAGCAGCAGAAGTGAAAATAGAATCTTTTTCATAAATGTAGTATTTTTGGGAGAGTTGCCCCCTCCCTTTTTTTGTAGTTTTTGTAGATTTTGTAAATTATACCTATATATATAGTAACCTCTCTCGTTGCACTTCGTTAACGTATGTCGCAATTTGCGCAGCCATCCATATCGGAGTAGTCGAGATTCTCGCCAGCCATTCCCCAAATGAATGTGTAGTTGTGTGTCGCACAGGCTGAGTGTATGCTCCAATTGGGTGAGATCACCGCCTGATTGTTGCCCATCCATATGTGTCTCGTCTCATCGGTTTGACCCATCAAGTGACAGACAGCATCGCTCTCGGGCAGCTCGAAATAGAAATACGCCTCCATCCTCCGTGAGTGTGTATGAGTAGGCATTGTGTTCCATACGCTACCGGGCTTGAGCTCGGTCATTCCCATCTGTATTTGACACGTGGGCAGCACTTGGTTAACGAGTAACTTATTGATCACTCGGTGGTTAGAACCCTCCAACGAACCCATCTCAGCCACTACAGCGTCCGCCTTTGTCACCTTACGATCGGGGTGGGTTGTGTGTGCAGGTGCTGAGTTGAAGTAGAACATCGCTGGCTTAGTCTCGTCCACGCTCTTGAATGTAACGTTACGATCTCCACGACCCAAGTAGAGCGCCTCCTTGAAGTCGAGTTCATACGTCTCGCCACCGCACTCCACAACGCCTCGTCCGCCAACATTCACGATACCCAGCTCCCTACGCTCCAAGAACCACTCAGCCTTAAGTGGATCGATCGGTGTGAGCTCCAGCGCCTCGTCAGCGGTGGGTACAGCTCCGCCCACTATCAGACGGTCGTAATCGGTGTAGACCATATTGATCTCGCCCGTGGTCATAATCTTGTCGCAGAGGTACTCCTTGCGAAGTCTTGCTGTATCGTAGCTCTTTGCATCGGCTGGATGCGAGGCGTAGCGTACCTCGTAATTGATCTTTGTCATATTGTTATAGTGTTTGGTTTTTACTTGTGGTTTTTGCCCTTAAATTAGTTATTAGTTATTAGTTATTAGTTATTAGTTATGAGTTATGGCTTGCTTGTATGATCTGAGTAATACTGAGTAATACTGAGTAATACTGAGTAATACTGAGTAATACTGAGTAATACCGAGAGCAAGCAAATAACTAATAACTAATAACTCATAACTCATAACTAATAACTAATAACTAATAAACTCGTCCCATTGTCTTAAGGTCGCTCTTGCCCGAGACAGGAACAATCTTGAAACTATACTTGTATCCGCTCTCCAGCAGTCGATCCTCTAGGGCTGGGCGAGCCTTCATACTCCAGCTATCTGTACCGCCAACACCTGCTTGGATGTGGTCGATGTTGAGTGTCAAACGACCCTTAGAGTGAACAACCTCATTGAGGTGCTCAGCAGCCTCTAGTGCGCTCTGTGTGTAGCTCCACAACGACATCGAGAGCGGCTCACCGCCAACGATCTGCACTCCGTTACCCTTAGCCGTCTGCAAAGCAAACCACCTCACACCGCAACGATTTCCATTCTCCTGAGGACGTACATACTCATATTCAAGTGTAGCAGGTGTCGCCTCATAGATCGCCTCCATCGCTGAATCCAACCTGTCGATATAGTTCTCCCACGGTCCAAGTCCGTAGTAAGTAACCTTGCCCAACTCATCAGAGCTCTCACACTGTAGTCCCACACGCAGCATCTCCGCAACATCAGCGCCCTTTGTTAGGTCATACGATACCTCGATCACTCCGTTAGCCTCGATCCTGTAGCTCAGTTTCAACGTCACCTCCTTACCCACACTCTTCACAACATTGATCAAGACCGACTTATCGCCACTCTCCACAACATCTATCGACTTGGTTGTGAGCTTCTCCGCAGCCGTCTTCCAGAATCCCATCACACGCACGGTCTTCCAACCTCGCCAATCGTTATCTGTAGATGCTCGCCAAAAGTTCGGACGCAACGGTGAGGCGATGACCTCCAACCCATTAAGCGTGTAGTTCGAGATGTAACCATCCTTAAGCTCCACCGAGAAGTTAGCGCCCCCAATAACGATGTTACTCTTCTCCTTAGCCTCAACCGAGATCGTGCCTGAGATCTTCTGACTAGCCGCCTTAGCCTCACCCTTTAGGTAGGGCAACTGCTCCCACGCAACCTCAAACCCAGCCTTAGTGTAGTTACGATCGTTACGCTCCTTGGCGCTCAACCTCACCCAATACTCCGCACCAGCTGCCGCCTTGATCTTCCCAATCGGCAGTGTAACCTCTACACACTCGCCTGCTGCTGTCGTTGGAACGGTGAACTCGCCACTCTGAAGAACTCGATCCTCGTCACGTAGCTCCCAGTAGTAGCGGTACTCATCTGTCGTTGAGAAGAAGTTGTGGTTCTGCAACTTGATCTTGCCGCTCTTAATATCCGATGCTGTGAACTCGATCGGCTGACACGCATATTTACACTCCCACATAGCGGGCTTAATCGAGCGATCTGAGTTGATTACACCGTTGATACAGAAGTTACTATCGTGGTGCTCACCCTGCTCGTGGTCGCCTCCGTATGTCCAATAAACCTTGCCTGTCTTGGGGTCTGTAGCCCTCAATCCTTGGTCGATCCAGTCCCAAATGTAACCACCCAACAGCGCCTTGTGTGTGCGGATAGCTTGCCAATACTCCTTCATACGTCCCGTTGAGTTACCCATCGAGTGGGCGTACTCACACATCACAATCGGGCGATTCATCACAGGGCTCTTAGTCATCTGAACCAGCTCCTCGACCATCGGATACATTCGGCTGATAACATCTACATAGGCAGGGTCATCGGGGTTTGAGTAGCCGTTGAACTTCTTCTTAGGGTCATCCTTGATAGGCTCATCGTACACAATCTCGCTGGTTACGATCGATGCTTGCTTACGTCCCATAGGTATATACTTTGGGTGCTGAGGCAATCCCTGTGCTCCCTCGTAGTGTACGGGGCGAGTGTAGTCCCTATCCTTGATCCAAGCAGCCATCGCAGCGTGGTTTGGTCCGCAACCCGATTCGTTACCCAACGACCACATCACAACCGATGCGTGGTTACGATCCCTCATAACCATTCGTGTAGCTCGCTCCAAGTAGGCTGTCGACCACTCCGCACGGTTGGATAGGTAACCCCTTTGGTGGTGCGTTTCGAGGTTCGTCTCATCCATCACGTAAATACCGTACTCGTCACACAACTCATAGAAATATGGGTCGTTAGGGTAGTGCGAGGTACGTACGGAGTTGAAGTTGAACCTCTTCATCAAGATTACATCCTCCTCCATCTCCTCACGTGTCACGGTCTTACCGCCCGTCTCGCTGTGATCGTGCCTATTCACACCGATCATCTTCACCGCCTTGCCGTTGATTAGGAACTCCTCGCCCACAATCTTGACATCTCTCACACCGATCTTCGAGCTACGTGCATCGACAACCTTACCCTTGTTATCGGTCAAGCTCCACACCAATGTATATAGGTATGGGTGCTCAGCGCTCCACAACTTAGGCTTGACGATCATACCCTGCATCATACCGAAGTACACATTATCTCGCTGTGGATAGGGCTCTGTCAACACATAGTCCGCCGTAACCTTAATCTCCTTAGGAAAGACCGAGTTACCCTCCGCATCATACAACTGAGCCGACAAGTTCCAACCCTTGACACTCTGCTGATCGAGGTTCACAAGCTCGGGACGCAACTGTAGTAGCGCTGTGTTCTTCTCAAGGTCGACAACCGTCCTCACGCCATAGTCATACAACGAGACCTTAGGCACCGCCATCAAGTACACCTCACGGTGGATTCCAGCCATACGCCAGTGGTCAGCATCCTCCATATAACTGCCGTCCGTCCACTTAAAGACCTTAACCGCAACGCTATTCTTACCGCTCTTAATATACTCCGTTATGTCGAACTCCGCAGGTAGACAGCTATCCTCCGAGTAGCCAGCCAACTCACCATTGATCCAAACATAGAAACCCGAGTAGACACCGCCAAAGTGGATGATGACCCTCTCACCGCTCCAACTCTCGGGCACTGTGAACTCACGCAGGTAGCTGCCCGTAGGGTTTGTCCGATCGATAAAGGGCGGATTTGCAGGGAATGGATAGATCGAATTGGTGTAGATAGGGTAGCCGTAACCCTTCATCTCCCAACACGATGGAACGCTGATTGTCGCCCACTTAGAGCTGTCGAAACCACTCTCATAGAACCCCTCGGGAGCATCCTTCACATCCTCCGCAAAGTTAAATCGCCAATCGCCATTGAGCGAGACCATCTGAGACCGATCTCTATTTGCCGCCTTAGCCGCCTCCTCATCTCTGTATGAGTATGATGTCGCACGAGCAGGGAGACGATTCACCCCATTGACAAGTTGATTTTGCCACTCGGGTTGGCTGTTGCGCCACACAGGCGTAGTTGTCGGGGCACTCTGCACCCCAGTCGCACCCACCGCCAACAGGGCGAGCGCACACAACATCTTTCTAAACTCTCTCTTCATTGTTTTTATTTGGTTTTTTAGTTTTTTTAGTTTTTTAGTTTTGTTCCTATATAATTAGTGTAAAAGTAATAATTTTCATCGAGATTTCAATAAAAAAATCATACATTTGTAGCAGAAAATTAAAATCCACCGACAATGACACCAACAGCGAATAGTTCATCGAAACACCCAACGGGGCTCTACTTACTCTTCTTCACCGAGATGTGGGAGCGGTTCAGTTACTACGGAATGAGGGCGCTATTTATGCTCTATCTAACTCAGGCTCTGATGTTTAACAAGGAGCTCGCCTCGCTATTTTACGGTAACTTCACGGGTCTTGTGTACCTCACACCGCTCATCGGTGGATACATCGCTGACCGCTATTGGGGCAACTGCCGATCGATCACTGTCGGGGCTCTTTTGATGGCTTTCGGACAGCTCCTGCTCTTCTTTAGCGCCTGTTATTACGACACTGCCTCCGTAGCTCAGATGCTGCTCATCTCGGGTTTGGTGGTCTTGATCTTGGGCAATGGGCTCTTCAAACCAAACATCTCTTCGATGGTCGGGTCGCTCTATGAGAGTGGCGATTCTCGCAAGGATGCAGCCTATACAATCTTCTATATGGGTATAAATGCTGGAGCGATGATCGCCCCTTTGTGGTGTGGATTTGTCGGTAACACGGGTCGCCCCGAGGACTTTCGGTGGGGCTTTCTCTCAGCCTGTGTCGGGATGCTCCTGAGCGCACTGATCTTCGAGCTCAACAAAAACCGACACCTCGTTGACCCACAGGGTAACCCCATCGGTCTGCCGCCCGTTAAAGCAACTCAACCAAATGATAATCAGAGTGTTAAAACAGCCCAACCAAATGATAATCAGAGTGTTAAGACAGCCCAACCAAATGATAATCAGAGTGTTAAAGCAACACAATCAAACAAGACTAAGGGCGTAAAGGTGACGTTTCGTTCGCTAGCCGCCGTAGCTGGAGCTGTAGTGTTGCTGCTGTTATTCGCACTCAATTACAACGCCTTTGGTGACCCCTCCCTCTCGCTCTTTGAGGGTGCAGATTGGATCGGGGCGATGATCTACTCAAGCATCATTGTGATGCCGATCTTCCTGCTCACCGATAGCTCGCTCACCGCTCTCGAACGCAAACGTATCTTGGTCATCTACGTGATCGCTTTCTTCGTGATATTCTTCTGGGCAGCCTTTGAACAGGCTGGTGCATCGCTCACCTTCTTTGCCGATGAGCAGACCGATCGAGTGATCTTTGGTTGGGAGATGCCTGCCTCATATTTCCAATCGTTCAACGCCCTCTTTATCGTCTTGTTAGCCCCTCTCTTCGCTATGCTTTGGGCAGCTCTTGGGCGACGTAACGCTGAGCCATCATCACCCACTAAACAGGCTTTGGGACTGCTGCTCTTATCGTTGGGTTACCTCACGATCTCGCTCGGTGTGAGTGGTATCGATGGCGATACTCGGGTGAGTATGATGTGGCTCGTGGGTCTCTATTTCATCCACACGATGGGTGAACTCTGTCTCTCGCCAATAGGGCTCTCGATGGTCAATAAGCTCTCGCCCACACGCTTCGCCTCGCTGCTGATGGGTGTATGGTTTTTGAGCCTCTCGGTGGCAAATAAGTTCTCGGGTGTGTTGAGCGGTTATTACCCCGAGGCTGGGGTCTCACGCAGCTTTATGGGCTACGAAATCGCCACCCTCAGCGACTTCTTTATGCTCTTCGTAATTATGAGTGGCGCTGCAGCGGTGATCCTCTTCCTGCTCAGCTCTTACCTCAACAAACTAACTAGTTATTAGTTATGAGTTATTAGTTATGAGTTATTAGTTATTGGCTTGTCTGTATGAGCTGAGTAATTACTCAGTCTTACTCAGTCTTACTCAGTCTTACTCAGCAAGACAACCTCCAGCAAACCGCTAAAGAGCCCCTCGCAGTGGCGATAACACTCCGAAATAATCCGATCAAAGAACCGACCCTCCGCCCGAGGCACAACGTCCCAAAGCTGTCGTGCCGTGGTGACACCCAAGATCCCCTCGATGGTCTCGCTGCAGCACCCCTCCTCAGCGGCAAGCCTCGCTAAAAAATCACGGTCAAGTATCGTCCGTTTGCTGTGCGTATCCAGCGCCCCAGCCGCCAACTTCACAGCCTTGCCAATCATCACACCGAGGATCACACGCTCCACACCCTTGCGCTCAGCCAGCTCGATCGTTGCGCCAATCATATTGCCGAAGTGGATGTAGCTCTGTGGTGGGAAATCTGGATATTTAGCCTTGAGTAGTCGCTCGCTCATCGCCCCCGAGTTGATCGCTATTGTGTTGCTGCCCAACGCCTTAGAGATCTCTATCTGTCGCTCAATCGCCTCTATGAACGCCTCTGCCGAGAATGGTTTCACGATCCCCGAAGTCCCCAAAATCGAGACCCCTCCCTCGATACCCAACCGTGGGTTGAACGTCCTAGGGGCGATCTCACGACCCTTAGGAACGCTGATCTCAACCGCTACGCCACAGTGTGCGCCCACCCTCCGCAACTCTCGACAGATGTTGCTGTGTATCATCTGCATCGGCACAGGGTTTATCGCCGCCTCACCAACGGCAATCCCGATCCCCTCCAGCGTCACTCGACCCACACCCTCACCGCCACAAATCCTCACCTCACCAACCTCTGCAGTGCACTCTACGGAGGCTTTGATCTCGATGTTGTGTGTCGCATCGGGATCGTCACCGCCATCCTTTACAACCGTTGCAACACGCTTATTACCAACCGATTGCACACTCTCAACCGCAATCGCAAATGGCTCGCCATTGGGGAGCGTTATCTCTACAGAGCCGATCTCCTCATCACCCCCGTGTGTCGTTCCGTGTGTCGTTCCGTGTGTCGTTCCGTGTGTCGTTCCGTGTGTCGTTCCGTG
>JBCQUE010000044.1:0-17056 GCA_047174325.1 Rikenellaceae bacterium
TTCGCAACTGGGGCATTGTTATGAACCAATTTATTGCTATATTTGAAAACAGAATCGAGGCGTAGCCTTGCGGCTACCTCGACCCGGATCTCTGTTTACACAATATTTTTTATAGTGCCTTTGCGCAATACCCCGATCTTAAACAGGCGCACTCATTATCGCATTCTTTGCGAATGATTATGAGCCGCAAGCTAACAAAAGATGAGGCAAGATTATCTCTTGCGAGGTGGTATACGCAAGTCGAGGAGGCTGAATTCTACTCGTTTAATGTTATCGCCGCAACGATATATGAGCACTATGACGAGATTTTGAACTTCTTTGTTAACCGCTCAACAAATGCCTTTGCGGAGTCATTCAATTCGATAATTAAAGCCTTCAGAACAAACCTCAGAGGCGTAACCGATGTGAAATTTTTCCTGTTTCGCCTTACTCGTATTTTTGCTTAGTCCCCCTATTTTATCTGGTGACCCCTAAAAATCTAAAAAATATTAAATTTAGTTCAACTCAATAACAGTTGTGGCAATGTTTTTGCAAAGTGTTAGTTCAAACCATTATTCGCTCACTAATGAGCACATTATAACAAACACTAAAAAAACATTGAATGAAAAATTTTGACGCAACAGCTGAGGATTTCGACCGAGTGGTCATCAAACAACGCAACGACAAATATGTCGGAGTGGAGAGCACAAAGCTAAGTCGCAACACTATCGGGATGGTGCTGCACGGTGAGAAGTATATTCAACAGGATGACCAGACGATACATGTCTCAACGGGCGATATTTTCTTTATGGGTCTCGGTTCGCACCTCGTTGAGAATGTTCCATCAGCCTCAGCGCCCTTTGAGCAGATCTCGTTTCACTTCTCAGCATCACAGCTGCAACACGTTGTCGCCTCGTTTGACCAAGAGCTGCTCGATATTGCGACTAGAGAGCATAGCGATGAGAAACTTCGCTTTATGAATGTTGCCGAGGCGAAAGCATCGAAGATCACACGTAACTTCTTACTTGGCGTTAATTCACACTACGAGTGCCGTGGATTCATCGATGACAAGATGAGTGAGCAGCTGAAACTCACGGAGTTAGCACACAACATAATCAAACACGAGGGGGGCGACATCAGGCGACTTTTGATGATGAGCCTCGACAGCGAACGGGCGACATTTGAGCGAGTGATCTACAGCAACATCCTCAAAGATAAGTCGATAGCCAACCTTGCCGATGAGTGTCGTCGCTCGGTCACATCGTTCAAGAAGGAGTTCAAATCGATCTTCAACACCCCACCCCACCAGTGGTATCTTCGTCAGCGCCTCAACCACGCACGTCTGCTGCTCAGCACCACGCACCACACGATCGCACAGGTCGGCACGATATGCACATTTCCAAACACCTCACACTTCATCAAGCTCTTCAAGCGCAGATTCGGAATGACACCTGCAACGTATCGACAATCAGCGAAGTGTAACAGCGAAGATAACATCGAAGCAATTGCGCACAACGAACGTGAGTTTGCGATGCAGGAGGCGTGATAATTTGTAGTTGACAAATAAAATCACTACCTTTGATCTCAAAATAAACGATTCGTTATGGAGATCACCACACAACAGATAGAGGCGCTACGTGAGATACTCACCGCCAAGGAGCAACAGAATATAGTTGTCATTGCTCACACCAATCCCGATGGCGATGCACTCGGCTCGACACTTGCGTGGGCACGTGTTTTGCGCACACAGGGACACTCGGTGCAGTGCATTTCGCCCAATCGCTACCCATACTTTATGGAGTGGATGGAGGGCATTGGCGACTATATGATCCACAAACTCGACCCCGAGCGAGCTGAGGCGGCGATCTCTGCAGCAGATATTATCTTCTGTATGGATTTCAACACCACAACTCGTTTGGAGGCGTTGGGTGTAGCGCTCGATGCAAACGATACGGCTCGTAGGGTTTTGATCGACCACCACCTCTCGCCCGACACCTCGTTTGATGTGATCTTTTCGTATCCCGAGGAGTCGAGCACCTGTTTCGTCACCTATTCGCTCATCGAGGCGATGTATGGCGCTGAGGTGATCGACAGCACCACTGCCGACCTTATCTACACAGGTATGATGACCGACACGGGTAACTTCTCCTTTGCCAAACTCTCGCCCGAACTATTCCGTGGCGTAGCGGTGTTGGTGGAGCGTGGCGCTGATATTCAGAAGATCAACATCAAGATCAACAACTCATTTAGCGAGGGACGTGCACGACTATTTGGCTACGTCATAAATCGCAAGATGGAGATCATCGAAGATGGACGTGTGGCGTATATGTCGCTCAGTGAGGGCGAGATGCGCCGCCACAACTTCCAACAGGGTGATAGCGAGGGTTTTGTGAACTATCCGCTAACGGTTGCCGCAATGAAGATCTCGGCACTATTCATCGCCAACCGCAAATTTATTCGTGTATCGTTGCGCTCACGAGGCTCGATCGATGTCAATAAATTCGCACGAAAATATTTCAGCGGTGGCGGACACAAAAACGCTGCAGGCGGCAAATCACAGCTCACAATGGCGGAGACAATCGACAAATTCAAAGAGTCCATCGCCGAATTTATTGCCGATGGCGGACTTGAGTAAAATCTATCTTCCGTCAAGTCGACCACTGCCCTAATGCCGGGCGGGCAGCTAGCTAGCCCTAATGCCGGGCGTGAAGCTAGCTGCCCTGCCTGCCCGCTCGGCATTAGGGCAGTGGTCGATTTGGCGGACAGCAATATTTTCATAGACAATCAGGGCTGAGTTTCGTTTTGAAAACTCAGCCCTTAATTTGACTCTATATCGCCATTATTTTTTGGCTGCGACTTTTGCCCACGAATCTTTTAGTGTCACCGTGCGGTTGAATACTGCTCGCTCTGCTGAGCTATCACGGTCGGCACAGAAGTAGCCCACACGCTCAAATTGATAGCTCACGCCCACCGCTGCATCTGCCAATGCTGGCTCTAGGTAGCCCGTAATCTCGACCAACGAATCGGGGCGCAAATTACTCTCCCAAGTCTCGCCCTCAGCGCAATCGTCTGGATCTTCCGTTGTGAATAGCGGATTGAAGAGGCGCACCGTAGCCTCGACAGCGTGGCGAGCCGACACCCAGTGAATCACACCCTTTGTCTTGCGTCCATCGCTCGATGAGCCACCGCCCGACATTGTGTCGATTGTGCAGAGTAGCTCCACGACTTCGCCCCTATCGTCCCTTACAACATCCTCACACTTAAGTAGATAAGCGTAGCGCAAACGCACCTCGCCACCAATGCTCAACCTAAAGAACTTCTTCGGAGGGTTCTCCATAAAGTCGTCACGCTCGATCCACAGCTCACGTGAGAAGGGCACTTGACGACTGCCAGCCGCCTCATCCTCGGGGTTATTCACCGCTGAGAAGTACTCCACCTTAGCCTCATCATAGTTCGTGATGGTCACCTTCAGCGGGTTCAACACCGCCATACGGCGCTCCGCAACCTTGTTGAGATCCTCCCTAACGCAGTACTCCAACTTGCCCAAATCGATCGTGTTATCACGCTTCGCCACACCAACCATCTCGGCAAATGCACGCACCGATGCAGGTGTATATCCCCTACGGCGAAGTCCACAGATTGTCGGCATTCGAGGGTCGTCCCAGCCCATCACCGCACCATCCTGCACCAACTTCAACAGGCGGCGTTTTGACATCATCGTGTAGGTCAAATTGAGGCGAGCAAACTCATACTGATGTGATGGGAATATCTCCAAAGCCTCTATAAACCAATCATATAGCGGACGGTGAACATCGAACTCCAACGTACATATAGAGTGTGTAATCCGCTCGATAGAGTCGCTCTGTCCGTGTGCAAAATCATACATCGGGTAGATGCACCACTTGTCGCCCGTGCGGTGGTGATCGGAGTGTAGGATACGATACAGAATCGGGTCACGCATCAACATATTTGGGTTCGCCATATCGATCTTACCACGCAACACACGCTCGCCATCGGCAAATTTACCTGCTCTCATATCTGCAAACAGCTCCATATTCTCCTCCACCGAGCGATCACGATATGGAGAGTTTGTACCTGAAACCTGTACCGATCCACGCCCCTCACGTATCTGCTCCTGAGTTTGGTCATCGACATAAGCCAACCCCTTTTTGATGAGCTCCTGAGCCCAAACATAGAGCTGCTCAAAATAGTCCGAGGCGTAACGCTCCTCAGCCCAATCGAAGCCCAACCACTTAATATCCTCCTTGATTGCATCGACATACTCAACATCCTCCTTCACGGGGTTCGTATCGTCAAAACGAAGGTTACACAACCCTCCATATCGCTTTGCCAAACCGAAGTTGATGCAGATACTCTTAGCGTGTCCAATATGCAAATATCCATTTGGCTCGGGTGGGAAACGTGTCTGAACTCTCGTCTCGCCAGCAGCGATTGATGCCTCTATGATCTCCTCCAAAAAGTTGAGTGACCTCTCCTTTGATGTCTCGATTGTCTCTGTTGTCATAACCTAAATTCTTATTATTTTTATCTCTATTTTTTACTCTTATAAAGTGTGCCGCCAATCTTCACCG
This sequence comes from Rikenellaceae bacterium, assembly GCA_047174325.1. GTDB lineage: Bacteria > Bacteroidota > Bacteroidia > Bacteroidales > Rikenellaceae > Alistipes. The sequence goes on from JBCQUE010000044.1 coordinate 4,572, forward strand.
CCACATCCAATATCTGCTCCGTACCCAATCCCGACCCATCGGCGTGTGTCACAAATTGCGCTCTGAGCGCCAACTGCCCATCGAAGAAAGTACGGCTATACCCCACTGCCGCACGATTGTAAAATCCACTTGTTGTGCGGAAAAACGGGTCGCCCGTATAGAGCTTTGCACCATACTCAACTACTGTTCCATCCGCCAAAATGTGCCCATCATAGAGCGGCGAGAGGTCGTCCCCAAAGTATGCCTGCTCCGTAAAGGTCACGCCCCAACGGCTCACCGACAACGACAGCTCACCCATATAGGGCGCAAGCCACTCATTGCCGTAGCTCCGATCTCGCTGCATACTCTGCAGATAACCAATGCTCAAATCGACATCATACACACCGCTCCAACGTGCACCGACACGAGGGTTGAGCAGCAGATTATCCACCACATTATTGAACCCCTCCAACTGCTGCCCAGCGAAGTGCGTCACCGAGAGGTTGTAGCCAGCGTAGAGCCTCGACCAATATCTCCGCCCAGCCGACAAGAGGCGAAATCGCTCACGTGAAGTCTCGCTAGGCTGGCTCTCCCAATCGCAAACCATCTCAACGAATGAATCGTCCACACGATACTGACCCATCACGCCACTCACCAAGCGGTCATAAAAGAGGTAGTCATCGGCAAAAAAAGCTGTCGAGTAGCTGCCGATCGCCATACGGCTACGGGGAAAGATACCTGCCGCTGCACTCCACTGCGTGCCGTTATAGGCGTAATATAATATTGTTTCGATGGTGTCGAAGAGCCGATTGTCTACCTCCTCAAAAGGGGCGAAACTCTGTAGACCAAAGTAGAGCGTATTATCCTCATCAAATTGCAGACCCAACGTTGGTGCGAGCGAGACAGCGAAGTCTGTTCCCGATCGGTAGCCGAAGTCATCTGTCTGTGCATACTCCCGATTATCGAAGTAGGTATCAAACTCAATATCATAGATCAAATTTTGCGAAAACGATGCAGTTGGCACGCAGATTACCAACGCCAACAACCATATCACTTTGCGAAATAGGGACATATATAGATTTTATTTGATGATACAAACAATTAAATATCGAACAAATGTAGCGTTTTTTTTCAAAATTTTCTACATTTGTCACGAATAAGATTCACAAGAGAGTAATTTTCACACAAAAGTGACAAAAAAGAGATGCGCAAAGTACTAAATAGCGAGCTAAATCGCCCCACGTTGGAGCAGTTCATCGATGCTGAGAAGATCCCCGTAGTGGTCGTGTTGGACAATATTCGTTCGGCACAGAACATCGGAGCATTCTTCCGCACCTGTGATGCCTTCGCCATTGAGAGCATTGCGCTGTGCGGCATCACCGCTACGCCTCCGAGCCGAGATATTCACAAGAGCGCCTTGGGTGCGGAGATGAGTGTGAAGTGGAGCCACTACCCGACCACCCGTGAGTGTGTCGAGCAGCTACAGCAGAAGGGCTACAGAGCCATAGCGATTGAGCAGGTCGAGGGGGCTGTGATGTTGCAGGATATGATGTTCGACAAGGGCTCGAAATATGCGCTCATCTTCGGCAATGAGGTGATGGGCGTGGGGCAGGAGGTGGTCGACATATGTGACTTAGCGATCGAGATACCACAGGCTGGGACTAAGCACTCTATTAATGTGTCGGTCGCTGGAGGTGTTGTGCTTTGGAGCGCCTATAAACAACTATCACTCAAATAATTAAACAATTTAAAACTATACGAATTATGTCAACTGAAAGTAACGTTCGTGCGGTGACAACTTACCGCCTAGCCGAGATGAAGGAGCGTGGCGAGAAGATCTCAATGCTCACCGCCTACGACTACTCGATGGCATCGATTGTCGATGCAGCAGGGATCGATATAATCTTGGTGGGTGACTCGGCAGCAAATGTGATGGCTGGCTACACCACCACCCTCCCCATCACGCTCGATATGATGATCTATCACGGTCGTTCGGTGGTGCGAGCTGTGAAACGTGCATTGGTTGTTGTTGATCTTCCGTTTGGAGCGTATCAGGGCAACTCAAAATTGGCGCTAGAGTCGGCAGTGAGGATTATGAAGGAGACCGAGGCGGACGCTGTGAAGATGGAGGGTGGCGAGGAGATCCTGCAGTCGGTGGAGAGAATCATCTCGGCAGGTATTCCTGTAATGGGACACCTCGGTTTGACACCTCAGTCGATCAATAAATTTGGCACATACACGGTTCGGGCGAAGGAGCAGGCGGAGGCGGAGAAGTTGATCCGTGATGCACATCTGCTCTCTGAAGCAGGCTGTTTTGGCATTGTGCTGGAGAAGATCCCAGCGTCACTAGCAAAGGAGGTAGCCGAGCAGGTCAAGACCCCAATAATAGGGATCGGAGCAGGCGATGGCGTGGATGGACAAGTCTTGGTGATCCACGATATGTTGGGCATCAACAAGGACTTCTCGCCCCGTTTCCTACGCCGCTACGCCGACCTCCACACCACAATGACCACCGCCATAGAGAGCTACATAAGCGATGTCAAAAGCGGCGACTTCCCCAACGAACGGGAGCAGTACTAACTCGACAGCACACCGAGTAAAACTGAGTATCACAAAAACTGAGTATCCACTGAGTAGGGCTGAGTAGAACTGAGTAATCGCTGAGTTCTGCTCAGCCCTACTCAGCCCTACTCAGCCCTACTCAGCCTTACTCAGTGATACTCAGCCCTACTCAGCACAAAAAAAATTGTGAGGTCGACAACCGAGAGTCCCCACTCTCAGCCATCGACCTCACCCCAAACTAACTACCTAGAAACGATGCCCTTAATTAGCGGCTGGTCGTTTTCCTTGCTGTGGTCGTGGTGCGCCATTGCCACCTCGATTACCACCCTGCTGCATAGCACCTCCCTTTGGAGCACCACCCTGCTGTCCCTGCTTGCTCAACATCTCAGCATACTCTATCTTCTGCTCCTCGTTAAGGAGTGCCATAACATCTAAATTGTACTGCTCACGCTGAGCCTTTACCTCCTTGCGATCCGCCTCACGTGCCTGTTGCTCTAGCTTGCGAACCTCCATCTCGTCTCTCATCGCTGTGGTCTGAACCACTGTCAATGTCAAGATCTTCTTCTGCTGTGACGATGATAGCTCTAGCATCTCTTTCATCTTGTCAACCAACTTCTGAGCCGCCTCAACTGGATCGATATTCGCTGCCTCCTCACGCTTTGGAGCGCCCTCGCCACGCTTGCCTCCTCGCTGTGGTGCACCCTGTGGAGCTCCCTTCTGAGCCATCTGTGGTGCTCCCTGTGGAGCCATCTGTGGTGCTCCCTGTGGAGCCATCTGTGGTGCGCCCTCTGGTGCAGCACCTGGTCTCATCTGCTTGCCCTGCATCTGTGGCTTTCCGCCCTGTGCTGTTGGGCAATCCTTGCCGCCAGCCATCTGTGGCTTTCCGCCCTGTAGTTTTCCGCCAGCCATCTGAGGCTTACCACCCTGCTGTGCTCCGCCTCGTGCACCATCCATCTTGCCCACCATCTCAGCATAGCCGATCTTCTGCTTATCATTGAGCAACTTCATCACCGCCACTTTATACTCCTCACGCTTTGTCGCCTGCTCCTTACGTCTCTTTGCCTCATTCTCCTTGGCTAGCTTGCTCTGCTCCATCTTGCTCTTCTTCGCCTCAGCGCTCTTTAGATTAAGTGCGTATAGGCTCTTCTTCTGTGACTCCGACAAACCAAGCTGCTTTGCCAACATCTCCGTCTGCTTCTCTGCAATCTCAACAGGATCTGCCGACTTCATACCGCCACCTCGCTGTGGAGCTCCCTGTCGCTGTGGTTGCGCAACTGCTGCCGCACAACAAAACAACGTTATTACTGCTACACTTAGTAGCGATTTTAAATTCAATGCTCTCATAATAATTATATTTTTAAGTTTATTTTCAGGGTCAAAACACTTGAGAATATCTCTAGTCTCAGCCTTCAAAACAATAGATCGTCAAAAGATGCAAATGTCAAAAACAGAAAAAACTTTTTTTTCAAATTTAACATTACACCATATTTACTATCTCTATATATAACAGAGCCCATTGCGGCAATACAACTAGAATAAATGAAGATCGACGAGGGCGAGATATTAAGACGACTAACAGCTACGAACGATAGAGAGCGGCAGAGCGGTTTCATCGAGATGATGAAGCGATACCAGCAGCAGATCTATTGGCACGTGCGGCGTTTGGTTGTGCTACACGAAGATGCTGAAGATATTGTGCAGGATACTTTTATTAATGTATATCGCCACATCGATAGTTTCAAGGGTAACTCGTCGTTAAAGACTTGGCTATATAAGATCTCGACAAATGAGGCGCTCAAGCATCTGACCAAAAAGCGGATCGAGACCAGCTCGTACGACAACGATGCACGGTTGATGAACCTCTTCGAGGCGGATGACGACATCGATTTTGAGACCACCGAGGCTAAGTTGCAGAGGGCGATACTCACACTGCCGCCCAAGCAGCAGGCGATATTCAACCTCAGGTACTTCGATGAGCTTGACTACCAACACATTGCGCAGATAACCGACTCGAATATCGTTGCGCTAAAGAGTAACTATTACTACGCTAAAAAACGGGTCACAGAGAGTTTATTAAATCAATTGGAGGATTAGACGATGAAGAGAGAGATGAACATAGATAGAGAGACAGGAACAGCGATGAATATTGCTGATATAGAGACAGGAACAGCGATGAATATTGCTGATAGAGAGACGGGAACAGCGATGGATATTGATCGATTGAGCAAGAAGATGCCATTCAAGCCCCTCGATGAGAGCTACTTCGATATGCTCCCCTTTGAGACACTTGCTCGGGCGGAGGCGGAGGCGAAGTGCAGCGCTGAGCAGCCGATCGCCACACCGCAAAGTCGATGGTCACTTACACGACCCTTCTCGATGGCAGCGATGGCAACGATGGTGGCGGCAGCGATGGTGGCACTATTTGTGGCTTTCGATATTCAGGATGAGAGCTCAACTAAGAGCTCCGATGAGCAGATCGAAGATTTCGTCTCAGCGCTATCCGATAGCGACCTTGAATTGCTAATCAACGAGGCGGAGTCAAATTATGAGTTCTACACAAATTTATAAATAACTTAAGATGAGACGGTTAACATTCACAACGATATTACTTCTATTCGCAACCACACTCTTGGCGCAACCGCAACGTATGGGCGAAGGTGGCGAGAGAGGCGCAGGTGGCGAGAGGGGCGCACGAGGCGGTATGCACACAATGCAGTGCGAGCAGATCATCAACATACTTCAGTTGGAGGAGGCGAAACAGCAGCCGTTTAGAGAGATATTCAACGCCTACAACGATGCTGTGAAGGCGCTACGTCCAGCTCCAGAGCAGCACAAACAGCGTGGTGAGGGCGAAAAAGCATCAGAAGAGGAGATCGAGGCAACAATACTAAAATCATTCGAGACATCGATCAAATCGATGGAGGTCAAGCAGGAGTACTACAAAAAATTTAGAGAGATACTCACGCCCAGCCAAATATCAAAGATGTATCGCATCGAACGAAATATAAGAGACCGTGCTATCGAAGAGCTACAGCAGAGGGGTCGCAACGGAGGTGCAGGTGGTGCAGGTGGTGCAGGTGGTGCAGGTGGCAATGGTGGCACAGGTGCAGGTGGTGCAGCAGCAGGCAACGGTAACTTTGGAGGAGGTAATCGTCCGACTCCGCCCATTTTCTAGTTTATGGCGGAGCTGAGGTGTGAGTAATTTAGGGGTAGATTACTCCACCTCTCGGCGATTCATTAGAGCGTGTGTGATGGTCAACTCATCCACATACTCAATCTCGTCACCAAACCCAATTCCACGGGCAATATTCGTAACCCTCACCGATGGGTACGCCCTCAGGCGATTCATTATATAAAAGAGTGTCGTCTCACCCTCTACCGAGGTCGAGATAGCGAGGATCACCTCACGTACACCACCCCCAGCAATGCGATCAATCAAGAGATCAATCTTAAGATCCGATGGTGCAACACCCTGCATAGGCGAGATCACTCCACCCAACACGTGATAAAGACCTCGATATTGACGAGTAGCCTCAATCGACAAGAGATCACCCACCTGCTCCACAACACAAATCGTTGTGTGGTCACGCTCCGCATCCTCACAAATCGGGCAAACCAAATCGTCCGAAAGGTTATTACACCGCTCGCAATGCTTAATATTCTCCCGAAAATTGTCGATACTACGGGTCATATCGCCCACCGATAGAGCCTCCATCTTCAGCATATGCAGCGACAACCGCATAGCCGTACGCCGTCCAATGCCTGGCAACTTCGTGAGTTCCGACACAACATCCTGTAGTAATTTCGACATATCTATATCGCTGAAAATTAGATTCTCTCGATTCTTTTATTCTTCACCCAACCGCTCTTTCCATCCTCGATCACCACCTCAGACCACTCCTCTAGCGTGCGTTTGATCTTCACCTTTGTACCTTCATTCAAGATGAATAGCTCCGTAGAGCTGTCGCTTGGCGAACTCTTCACCGAGACTGCACTGCTCATCACAATAGCGCTGCTGGGGTTCAGCATCTCCTCACGAGTAGCCAACGCAAAACGTGTCGAGATAATGAAGAGCAGCGCAAAAACAACCGCCGCAAAGAAGCCCGAACGACGCACTTGCCACTGAGTAGTAAGCAGATAGAAGAGCAGCGAACCAAGCAGTGCCGCCAACATAACAAGCGACACAATGCTCCAACCCATACAACCCATCATCGCCCGAATCTGCGCCAACCACTCAACAATAAAAATTGTCGGTATTCGCTCGATTTTATCCTTAGTCTGTGCCTCAGCGATCTCGATGTTGTGCTGAATATCTCGATCCGATGGCGAGAGCTCCAGCGCCCGATAGTAATAAAGCAACGAACGCCCCAACTCGCCACGTTTGTGATGCACATTTCCGAGGTTATAATAGAGCTTCGTTGAGTAGAACCCACGCTGCAAAATCTCGTTATAATAGCGCTCAGCATCAACAAAATTATCATTTGCATAGGCTGTATTTCCACGATCCCACAACTCACTCTCACTCATCGCTGAGAGTGTCTCGGTAGCCTTTGGCACGCTGTAACTTTGCGCCTGAGCTGAGTTAAACGAGAGTGTAAAGATCGCTATGATCGCCACTAAATATATCTGTATAGTCCTCATAATCAATCCATTATTTACGTTTAAACAGCTCCTCAATCTTCGACACAAGCCGTAGCCCCTCGCCATAGACCTCATCCATCTGTGTCGATGCCACGGGTGAATATTGCGCCTCGTCACAACGTGTAATGATTGCTGAGAACTCCTGTGCGGTCTCCTTGCTGCCGCCCCGTTTCATCAACTCCTCACGCACACACTCCTTCGTGAGATCCGCCACAGGGATATTTAACTTATCGCTCATATAACCCCACAAACCCTGCAGCATCTCTCTGTAGAACGTCCGCTCATCACCCTCATCCATCGAGCTCTTTGCGCTCTTGAATCGCTGCACAGCGACTTTACTCGCCCTCTTTCCACGCCTCAACGCCTCATTCTTCGAGTCGCTAATCATACGTCTAAGCAGAACAAGCAGCACACCCCACACAGCAACAATCACTGCCACAATCGCAAGGTAGAGTGTCGAGAGAATGAACGGCTCACGATCACGCAAGAACCTCGCCTCACCCAACTTAATGAAGCGAATATCACGCCCAAGCAGCTCGATGTCGCTCTTCGTCACACCGCTCACCATCTGAGCCGCACCGCCAGCGCTACTCTTATCAGCTGTGATTGTCAAGCTAAATGGATTGGTCTTAACCGTTGTGTAGGCTCTATTCGATGGGTCGAAGTAGCTAAACTCCACCGCTGGGATTGTATAATCGCCCTCGGCACGAGCTATGAATGGATACTCAAACTCCTTATAACCAGACTGTTGTGTCGCCTCATTGCGCAACGATTCGGTTGTCTTGACGTTGTAGAGTTCAAATGAGTTTGGCAAATCGATCTTAGGCGCTTGGACAAACGAAATATTTCCGCTGCCCGATACTCTCAACTTGATTGTCGATGCTGCATTGGCAACGATAGATGCACTCTCGGGCGGAATAACCTCGATTGCATAAGTACCAACCGCACCCGAGAATGACGCTGGAGCCGATGCTGGAAGTCTCTTCACATCGATCGTCACCGATGGTGTCTCCAAGTGACGACGCACGTTGTAGAACTCGTGCCCTCCGCCAAAGAATGGATCCATATTTCGGCTCTGCACAACCACCTGCGCCACAATATCGATCTGCGCTGGATCGATCACCAAATCGCCCGACTGCTGCGGATACAAGAGGTACTCCCTCACAATGTGCGTGTCGTAAACTTTACCGTTATATGTCTCACGGCGACCGCCCTGTTGGCGACTATCCGTAACGTCCTGAGCCCAAAAGCCGTTGAATGTCGGCAACTTAAGGTTGTCATTATTAACGATGTCTACCCTCGTGTAGAGCTTAATCTCCGCCCTAATTGGCTCACCCTTAAAGACACTCTTTTGCGAGAGATTCATCAACAAAAATAGATCATCCTTACCCACACGGCCCGATGCTGTATTTTGCGAACGCTGCTGATTATCAGCTTGTTGCGAAGCTCCGCTCTGTTGTGACCCCGAGTTTATCGACTCGCTCTCCTTGACCACCTCCACGGGTGTTGATGTGCTTGAGTAACTCACCCCCTTCACCTTAACGCTCGCTGCAGGGATTGTGTATCGCCCCGCCTCTTGCGCCATTAATACATAGGTATAGGTATAGTTGACCGTTCGAGTCATATTGCCGTTGACAATCTGAATCGATGTTCCGCTCGAAATTCTGGGCCCAGCAACCACATCAAACCCCTCCAACTTAGGGGGCGTAAATGAGTCATCCTCGGGCTTAGCATTCAAAGCATACTCCACGGGGAAGGGTTCGCCAACCGTCACCAGCAGCGGCACATTAGCCTTAAGTTCGACCTCATCTGCAGCCACTACCGAGAGCACCACACAGAGTGTCGAGATTGTAAATATTGTCCTTAATAAGAGTCGTTTCATCTTCACTCCAATCGATTATTCACTCACACAAACGAGTTAACACGATTAATTATTGTACCAAAGAGATTGTCACATCTATTTGCGACAATCTCTTCTCATTTTATTAGCTACTTTTCAGCACCTATGCACCGCCTGAGAGGTCGTATCGTGATCCATTTTCGGCACTTCCCTCCGGTTTTTAACCGCAGCAGCCTAATGGCTGTGAGGATTAAAAACCGGAGGGAAGTGCCGAAAATGGATTACGAGACGACCTCGAAACCATTAGTGCTTGAAGTCTACAAAAAAATCATTCCCCTTATCATCCACGATAATAAACGCTGGGAAGTTCTCAACATAGATCTTACGCACAGCCTCCATTCCCAACTCAGGGAAGTCGACCACCTCAACTGACTTGATCGAGTTCTTAGCCAATACAGCCGCTGGCCCACCGATCGATCCCAAGTAAAAACCACCGTTGTTCTGACAAGCATCCGTCACCTGCTGCGAGCGGTTACCCTTAGCCACCATCACCATCGAACCACCGCTCTTCTGGAATAGGTCAACATAAGAGTCCATACGTCCAGCCGTTGTTGGCCCAAAACTACCCGAAGCCATACCTGCAGGTGTCTTAGCTGGGCCAGCGTAGTACACAGGGTGTTTCTTGAAGTACTCAGGCATTGGCTGACCCTCGTCCAACATCTTCTTGATCTGAGCGTGAGCGATGTCACGAGCCACGATAAGTGTTCCCTTCAAGTTCAAACGTGTCTTGATTGGGTACTTGCTCAAAGTCTCACGCACCTTATCCATTCCCTCATCTAGGTCGATGTCAACCGCTGGTGTCATCGCTGGAGGTGTTGCAGGCAAGAACTGAGCTGGGTTCTTCTCCAGCTGCTCCAAGAAGATTCCATCCTCTGTGATCTTAGCCTTGATATTGCGGTCTGCCGAGCAGCTCACACCAATCGCCACAGGACAAGATGCTGCGTGACGTGGCGCACGAACAACACGAACATCGTGAACCAAATATTTACCGCCAAACTGAGCACCAACGCCACAATCTTGACAAATCTTCAGGATCTTCTCCTCCCACTCAAGGTCACGGAAACAGTTTCCTGCATCGCTACCCTCCGTTGGAAGTGCATCGAGGTATCCAGCCGATGCCTTCTTCACAGTCGACAAACACATCTCAGCCGATGTTCCGCCGATGCAGACCGCCAAGTGATAAGGAGGACAAGCCGATGTTCCGAGATCCTTAATCTTATTCTTAACAAACGCTGCAAGCGACTCCTCGTTCAACAACGCCTTAGTCTCTTGATAGAGGAAAGTCTTATTAGCCGAGCCACCACCCTTTGTCATAAACAAGAATTTGTAGTGGTTACCTGGTGTTGAGTAGATGTCAATCTGAGCAGGCAAGTTATTTCCCGAGTTCTTCTCCTCAGTCATTGTGTAGGGAACAACTTGTGAGTAGCGCAAATTACGCTCTTTGTAGGTCTCATACACGCCACGTGAGATCGCCTCAGCATCGTTCACGCCTGTATATACATCCTCACCCTTCTTCGCAACACAGATCGCCGTACCTGTATCCTGACACGTTGGCAACTCACCCTCGGCTGTTACGCACTGGTTAAGGAGCATTGTATAGGCAACGAACTTATCGTTATCGGTAGCCTCATCGTCCGCCAAGATGTTCGACAACTTCTGAAGGTGAGCCGAGCGAAGGTAGAACGACACATCGCTATAAGCCTCCTTCGAGAGCAACTCAAGACCCTTGGGGTCAACCTTCAAGATCTTGCGACCGTCACACTCAACGACCTTTACATAATCCTTTGTAAGCAGACGATACTGCGTTTTGTCCTCCCCTAGTGGAAGTGGATCAGAATAGATAAATTCAGACATAATTATTTATATTTTATTTGCATTTGTTTTTTCCCGACCACAAATATATATTTTTTTTTCAGTCCGTACAATCTTTTCACGACTTAATTTCACCGCCACTAATACTTTTTTCGATATTGCTCCACACCGCTCTGCAAGAATTGGATGTACTCATCGATGTCGAGGTTGTAACCCATCGCTGCCGTTAGTGGCTCACCATCGTTGCCGATTGGGATATATGTCGGCTGTGAATTAACCCCGTAACGCTGCTTTGCAAAGCGTGAGACCACACGTCCACGGCTCTTTAACACTCGCCCACTATCTGTTGTAACCCACTCACTTTCGGGAAGTTGCTCCTTATCATCCATATAGAGCGCCACCACTACATACTCCTCTCGCAAGATCCTCTCGACACGTGGATCGCTCCACACTCGCTGCTCCATCTCACGGCAATTCACACAGCCGTAGCCCGTGAAGTCCAAGAGTATCGGTTTTTTCGCACGTGCTGCATATTTACGAGCCGTCTCAAGGTCGTTATCGATCACAAATTCGTGGCTTTTAAGTGGCGGCAAATAACCCGAGAGCGGCTTTAGAGCAGCCCCCCACAGACCTGTAGCGAGGTATGCAACAAAGCTAAATATCATCACCGACACCGCCAATCGAGGCAGCCCGATGCGCCCCTTAAAGGTCGTGTGACCAATGCGCAAGAGCCCCAACAGATAGAGCCCAAGCAGTGAGAAAATCACAATCCACAGCACCAAATAGAGGTTGCGGCTGAGCAGACCCCAATGATAAATCTGATCCGCCACACTCAAAAACTTCAGCGCCAAAGCGAGCTCCAAAAAGCCCAACACAACCTTCACCGAGCCCAACCAACCGCCACTCTTGGGCAGTCGTGAGACCAACGCTGGCGAGAGCGCTACAGCCACAAACGGCAACGCAAAGGCGACCGAAAAAGCGAGCATCGTGATGATCGGTTGCCAAAACTCTCCAGCCGCAGATTTAATTAAAACCGACCCCACGATCGGACCTGTACAGGAGAACGAGACCAGCACCAAAGTGAGCGCCAAAAAGAAGATTCCGCCCAACGATCCACGCCCTGCACGGCTATCGCTCCGATTGACCCAACTCGATGGTAAAGTGATCTCAAAGAGCCCAAAAAATGAGAGCGCAAAAACAATGAATACAACAAAGAAGAGCAGGTTTGGCAGCCAGTGAGTAGCGATCCAATTGAATATATCGGCCGTCACTGCATCGCCACCCAACACTCTTGTAATCAATATGATAGCTCCAATAGGCAGAGTATAAAGCAACACAATAAACAATCCATACAACCCAGCCGCCACACGTCCTCGGCTCTCACCCCCCTCGCCCTTCATAAAGAACGATATAGTCATCGGCACCATCGGGAAAACACAAGGCGTAAGGAGCGCTGCAAAGCCCCACAGCATCGCCTCAATAATAATCAACCACAGCGAACTAGCCGAGCCCGTTGAACCAGCCGCTATCGCTGAACCAGCCGACCCCGTTGACCCTGACGATCCTGTTGCTCCCGTTGACCCCGTTGAAC
>JBCQUE010000045.1:0-17030 GCA_047174325.1 Rikenellaceae bacterium
CATAAACAATATCTGCAAGTTTTACACCTCAAAGATACAAAAACTTGCAGATATTTCAAAACTATTTGATACTTAATTTGCTGTAATTCAGTATATTATGCCGTTTTTAAGGGTCGACTAATTATAGACTGCTCAGCGTGATACTCCTCACACAATTTGAACACCTCAGCTGCCGCTCTATATTGTGGCGTAAGACGATTTGTCGCTAAATTTACACCAGCCGCCAGCTCTGCCGATGAGAGTGTATCGACACATCTTGAATCGATACTCAACAGATAACGTCCCTTTTTCAATCCATCAATTTTAACAATCTCTTGATTACACAGCTCCGTAAATGGAATATGTCGCAGCGCCCCCTCATAACTCCCCACGACAGCCATCGGCAACGCTGCACTACGTAGCTTGAAACTCACCGCACCACCTCTCTCAAGCCTCACGTCACAACCCTCACTCTGCTCAACACGACCACGCTCTGCATCAATCGAGACTAGCGACACATACTTCGATTCATTAGGCATAAGTGTAGTAATGATTCTGTGCGCCATTATGAAGTGTCCCACCTCACGTGGATGAACTCTGTCGGGTCCGATGATCGTGTACTTTGGATCACTCTTTTGTGCCTCTAAATTTATATCCAACATAAATTGGGTGTGATCCACAACCGACAAATTATACTTCGCACCAAGCCCCTTTATATACTCCGCACACCAAAGCAGCGCATCACACTTACCGACTGACGACACAGCGGCTATCTTGGCCGTCTCATCATATATAGTCGGTGTCATCAGGATCGGTTTCACACCTGCCGAGATCATCATATTCACCAACTTTTCAGCCAACGTCTCATACCTATCTTTACACGCTTTACGGCGCTGTTCTAGCGACTCACTCTCTTCGAGACCAGCCTTATATAGCGCTGCCGACATATCGTTCATTCCCGTCATCAAGAGACAGTAATCGGGCTTGTATCTCATCACATCTCTATCAAATCGAGCAATCATATCTGTCGCTGTATCTCCACCTATTCCGCAACTTATAAACTTCACATTGCTCCCTGGGTAACGTGTGGCGTAATAGGCTTGAAACACCATCTGATACTCGCCCGATTGGGTGATGCTGTTGCCCAAGAAACAGACTGTTGAGCCATCTTTGAATATTGGCAAATCAGCTGCTGTCGCTGCATTTATAGCTGCTGTCGCTGCATTTGTACTTATGAGCAGCGTAAAAATTAACTTTAGTAATCTCTTCATTTTTAATTTGGTTTAGTCGGTTTAGTTGATTCAGTCGGTTCAGTTGGTTCAGTTGGTTCAGTTTGGCGAGTTTATCTCTTAGATCAGATAAAGCATTTGTGCTCAGCACTATATAGTCAACTACGCTTTAGTGCGTTGCGAGATGGTGAGCAGCGCCCCCGTTTGGCAGACAAAGCGACAATAGGGTCTATGCACAAATATCGACAAGAGCAAAACAACCATCGCCATAACAAGCACAAAGGTCGATGCTGACGAGCCAAGGAACGCTGAGAATACCTCATAATCCATCAACTCAAAACCGATACCTAGCCACATCATAAAGAGCAGCAAGTAGAGTATGTAATAACGCAACTTATTGAGCCACTGAACAATAGCTGGATTGATCCTTAGTTTTGTTATAGGCAGTCGCCACGCAAGCTCCTGAACCGAACCCATCGGACAGTGCATATAACAATACGACCCCTTTCGACCAAAGAGCGTAGGCACAATAGCCGCTAAGAGCAGCGCCACAACAACTGCCGACATCGACAGATTAACCCCATTAGACAACCACGACACCAACAGCGATAGCGACACAAAGCTACCGCACCAAAAACCCAACACAGCGATATTCAGCGCCATCTGCACAACCTCAAACACCTTGCGTTTAGGTCGAACAAAGGTTATAATCACACCCGTCAAAATCGTCAACAAAGCCAAAATATCCTTAGCGCCAAGCCCCGAAAATGGACTCTCCGCCACGCTCTCAACAGCCGCTCCATATTGCGCCACACGCTGCACATTACGTATTATCGAGACCGATGTAAATGTAGCCCCCGACACTGCATCAACACTCTGTCGAGCCGCCTCATCGAGCGTCATTCCGTCCCATCTCTTCAGCAGACCACTCGCCACCACCTCATCAAAAAAGCTCGGTGTCTCATCATTTGCAGCCACCTCTACCCTCTCGATCCGCCCATCCTTTATGTAGAGCGTAACGGGTGTACGACCTCCATATCCAACAATATCCTTAGCGATAGGCGCTGAGTTAAAGGCGACCACTCCACCCGACAATCGGCTCTCAACACTCTCGTCACTCTCCTCTACAGCAGGCGCAAAGAGCTCGTCGACTGACTGCCCTGCAATACGTCCATCTCGACCAATTGCGACAGCCGCCAAGAGCAGCGCCACGATCAACAGATTGACTATATATTTAATCCGCTCCATAGCTTAGTAACGGTTATAATGCACCTTCTCAGGCTTCCACTTATCCTTAACCACAGGCTCTTTGTCGGGGTGACCAATAGCGATCACATTGAGCGCCGTAACACCCTCGGGCAAGTTGAGTAGCTCACGCATCGCCTCTACCCTATTCGCCTTATTATTTGGATAAGCACCGCACCATACAGCGCCCAAGCCCATTCCATTCACAGCGATCAATATATTCTCCGTCACAGCCGAGCAATCCTGCACCCAATACTCATCCAACGGTGGGGCGAAACTCTGCGAAGGAACGCCACAAACAACGATTCCCAAAGGTGCTTTACGCAACATCTTTGAGGCTGGAATTATCTCAGGAATCGCATCCAACACCGCCCGATCTGTGATGACCACAAACTCCCACGGCTGACGATTTCCAGCTGTTGGTGCAGCCATACCTGCCCTTAGGAGTGTCTCAATATCCTCGTTAGATACAGCCTCCGAGTTGTATGATCGCACACTTGTTCGTGTCATAATTGCATCCAGCACTGTTTGTCGTGGATCGGCTACCGCTGCCGTCTCACCGCCGCCCTTTGCATCCAAAAATGTAATCTTGATTGTCAACACCACTAGCGCCACGGCTAGCAGGATTGTTAACGTTTGCCAACTTGTTTTCATATCTTTTTCTAGTTTTTAGTTTCTGAGTATTACTGAGTATTACTGAGTATTACTGAGTATTACTGAGTATTACTGAGTATTACTGAGTATTACTGAGTAATGCTGAGTATTACTGTGTAGCGTTGAGTAATGCTGAGTATTACTGTGTAGCGTTGAGTAATGCTGAGCAGAGTTTAACTACTCGAAGTGTATATTATAAATATCCTCTACCTCATTGAACAGCTCACGTGTATTGAGGTTTAGATCCTTCAAAAATCCCGTCCGAATATCGAAGATCCAGCCGTGCACCTCTGGATACTGATTACTGACCCACGAGCGCTGCACGTGGTCAATCTTCATCACATTCAAGCACTGCTCCCTCACGTTGAGCTCCACGAGGCGATCATATCGATCCTCAATATTTTCGATAGCGTCAAGCTCCTCACGGTGAGCGTGGTAAACGTCACGTATCACCTGCAGCCAACCATTCAGTTGCCCCATATCCGTTGGGTGCATTGCCGATTTGATACCGCCACAGTTGTAGTGACCACAGACGATGATATGCTTCACGTGCAGATGCTCCACAGCGTATTGGATCACAGCGTTGATGTTGCCATCCGTGCCCACAACGATGTTGCCGATGTTTCGGTGCACGAAGAGCTCACCCGGTTGCAGCCCCATCAACTTCTCGATCGAGACACGAGAGTCGCTACAGCCGATGTATAGATACTCAGGCGACTGCTTCATCGACAGCTCCTTGAAGTAGTTCTTATTAGCAGCGAGTTTTCTATCGACCCACTTTTTATTATTCTCAAAAATTGTTTTGTACCACATATATTTCCCGTATTGTTATTTGCAAAACACTAACGTATGCACCTCAAAAATATTGCCACTACAGCTCTAATAACTTCACCAACGATCAGAACCACAGAGGTAGCCCCAATAATTATCGCCCAATCAACACCCGTGAGCGGCACAACATTGAACATTGCCCCACCAAATGTAACAATCGCCCACTGCCCAACGAGTATCAATAGCGCCGTGAGCAAGAAACCCACCGACCCCGAGAGGTTAGCAAAAGCCGAACCACACCGAGTAGCAAACGCCTTGGCGTTGAACATATTCCAGAACTGCAGCATCACGAAGATAGTGAAGAGTGCCGAGAGTTCAAATGGAGACAATCCATTGGGCACCTCTGTAAAATTGAGGTAATTGGCGAAGTAGTCAGCTACATTAAACTCCATAAGCGAGCGAACATCCACGTGTTTGAAGTACTGCACCAGCCCAAACATCAGCGCCACAAAGAAGAGCCCCACGCCCAAGATAAATGCAGCCATCGACCCCGTGATAATGTGGTCACTACTCTTGCGAGGCGCAACACTCATCACCCTCCGATTGGGCGGCAAAGAGGCGAGCGCCAACGCTGCCAATGTATCCATAATGAGGTTGACCCACAACATCTGCGTAACCGTCAAAGGCGACTCCGTACCGAGAAAAGCCCCAGCCACAACGATCAAGCAGGCGACAACATTAATGGTCATCTGAAAGAGTATGAATCGCTGAATATTTTGATACAAAGATCGTCCCCACATCACCGCCCGAGAGATCGAGCTAAATGAGTTATCGATGATCGTGATGTCGCTAGCCTCCTTAGCCACCGAAGTTCCGTCACCCATCGACAAACCCACCTGTGCTGCATTGAGCGCTGGAGCATCATTCGTTCCGTCACCCGTCACAGCCACAACCTCACCCACTCTTTGCAGCAACTTAACCAACCGCTGCTTATCCATCGGGCGAGCACGTGACATTATTTTTATATCGGCAATCCGTCCCAACAACTCCTCATCGCTCAGCGCTGCAAACTCTACGCCCGTGATGTGGTTCGCCTCACTATCCTCATCGCTCCACAATCCGATCTGTCGCCCGATCTCCTTAGCTGTTGCCGAGGTGTCGCCCGTCACAATCTTCACTGCAATACCTGCTCCTGTGCACTCCTCTATCGCCCTTGGAACATCTTCACGCACAGGGTCTGAGATCGCCACTACACCCAAATAGTTGAGCGAGAGATCGGCAGCGAGCGCCCCATCTGTTATGTAGTCACGTGTGTCGTCCTCCTCGATGATCTGATAGGCAAAGCCCAACGTCCGCATCGCTTGTGACTGATACTTAAGCAGTTGCGCTGAGATCTCCGTCACACGAGGCGCAACATCCACCACACCCTGCTTAGTGTAGAGCCCCTTGGAGAGAGACAAGACGATCTCGGGAGCACCCTTAACGTAGAGCACTCGTTTGCCACACACTGCCGAGCCAACGATCGTAGCCATATATTTTCGCTCCGTAGAGAATGTGAGCTGATCGAGACATTGAGCCGCCTCCCTAAAATCCAAGTAGTTGATTCCATTGTCGTTGAGCCACAAGAGCAGCGCCCCCTCCGTAGGGTTTCCCAACACCTTTATCTTCTCGCTATTGGAGTGGTCGATGTGAGCCGTGGAGTTCACTGCAACGCCCTCGACCACCAAACCGCTGAGTTCGTCATTACCCAACTCTTGCCCCTCCAAGGCGTAAAACATCGCCTCATAGAGCCTCATTTGGTTCTGAGTGAGCGTACCTGTTTTATCGGTGCAGATCACCGTTGCAGCGCCCATCGTCTCGCAAGCGTGCATCTTACGCACCAAGTTATTTGTCGAGAGCATCCTCTTCATACTGAGCGCCAAGCTAAGCGTCACACTCATAGGCAGACCCTCGGGCACAGCCACCACGATGATGGTCACAGCGATCATTACGGTGTTAAGAGTGTAGCCGCCAAAGTGCAGCCAGTCTATCTCGCCAGCGATATGTAGATACGCCCACAAACGCCCCACGATGATGGTCACAGCCACTCCATAACTGAATCGTGTGATGAGTGTAGCCAACCTATTGAGCTGTCGGTTTAGCGGTGTCTTGACGCTGCTGTCGATCTGTGCACCCTCGTAGACCTTTCCATACTCGCTCTTGTCGCCCACGGCTATTACTCTGGCTATGCAGTGCCCCTCGACGAGCGATGTGCCACGCATTATGTGGTTGGCTGGATATGTAGCCTCGCTAGAGAATTGTGATGGGTCGACACCCTTTTTTGCAGAGAGCTCGCCCGTTAGTGTCGATTCGTTGACCTGTAGTGACACAGCCATTAGGAGCTCACAATCGGCAGGCACTTCGTCCCCAGCGTTGAGCAGAATCACATCGCCCACAACCACCTCACGTTTGGTTATCTCGCTTACATTTGCCTCTCTGATGACCTTAACGAGTGTCTCATCGTTCACCTTGTTGAGTATCTCAAATTTGCGGTTGGCGCTCACCTCAAAGGCGAACCCCACCACCGTAGCCAACAGCACCGCCACGAGAATACCTGCAGGCTCTAAGAAGATATGAGCCCCCTCCAACCCCGAGAAGTATTGATAGAGAGCCACACCCACCGAGAGTGCGAGCGCAAAGAGCAGAATGACGATTATAGGGTCACGAAACTTATCGATAAATTGTGCCCAAAGCGGCTCTCTCTCGGGTGGGGTAAGTATATTTTCGCCATATATCTCACGGCTCTTCTCGACCTGCTTACGGGTCAAACCTTGATAGTGGTGGTTCTGTTTCATAATTTTTTTAAATCAATTCACAAACATACACAAAATTTCCCGAATTGAGAAACTCTTTCAAGATATTATTTCCGCCAACAAAACCAAACGAGGCTGCCAAACCTACGTTCAGCAACCTCGCTTAGTTACGCTTTGGAGCTACTTACAACTCCACTTGGTTGTTAGAGTGATGTATCGTACTCATCCAAATCCATAGTTGTATCCTCTGTATAGTCGACAATCTTATCAACAGTTGTTGTGAATGTCATAGTACGCAGCGTATTGGTAGTAGTATCTGGAATACAACCTGGCTCAGGTATCGTGGTAGAGTGACCCTCCTCAACGATGTAGCCACCGCCGAAGTCTAGGCAGTATGTGATCTTGTAACCTGGTAACCACCTATCTGTTGTAGTGGTATCAGCGTCATCGACCGATGCTTTGCTATAATCAAGATTTGAGGTGTCGAATGGCACGAAGATATAGCCATCGTGAATCACCGCTGTCTCACTTGTCATATCAGCGCTATATATCTCGCAATCAATAGCAAGGTATGAGACTGAGTAATCTTCGCTAGATGAGGGGTAGTCCGTACCGCTCGCTGTGTAGGTTGCCTCTATATCAGCTATTGTACCTGTAGCAGGATCTACATAATCATCGCCTGTATTAGTTGCAGTTTTATTTAATACAGTTAAGTCCTGTCGATGTCGTTGGTTTCCACGCTGTGAGCTGCTGAGGCATCAACATCAACACATCACTCGATGATGTAAGCGCTGTTGCCGTTGTGCCTTTTGCAACCTTGATTGAGTTAACCGCTGTACCTGCTGGTGACTGAGTATCAAGCGTTGCAAGCGCTGCTTCATAGTGCGACATTGATGAGTGTCCACCTGTTCCCGCTATAGCGTAGAAGAATGTGTGATTATCATCAGCAACCCTATAGTAACCATAACCATAACCATCAGCAGCGGTGTTAGTTAAAGCACCCTCAGTACCCCAACCATCGCTAGCGAAATTATTATCCCACGATCCGAAGTTGTCAGCATTAACATAATCAGCTGCATTACCTGAGTTACCCACTGTATTGTCGCCTATTGCATCACCATTAGCGTCCACTCGATCGTCGCTATCATCCGTGATCTCTGTTGCTGTAAATTTACCGTTGTTATATAGATTACATAGCGTTATGCTCTTAACGTAGACATCAATAGCATCATCCTTAATAGCTGTGAATGCGATCTGAGTAAGTGCGTGTTTGAAGTGGAGGTTCACAGCATCCTCGTCATTCGTGTTACCAAGCAACGTTGTGCTGTTTGCACCCGATGTGATATAGCTCATACCACCATAAGTCACTTGATCCGCTGGAGCTAGGTAATCCACCTTTGTCATCGCATACATTAGGTCGATCTGATCTGCACATACATCGGTCACCTTGTAGTCGAATGAGTAGCTGTAAGCGTCAGTGGTAGTTGGAACATTACCTGAATCAAAACCGCTGTTGCTCGCTGTGTAGCTGAATGTCACATCTTTACTATCTATCTCTGTAGCTGGCGAGTATGCAGCGAAGTGCAATACCCGACTAGTATTTGGCCAATACATCGTAGTGGAGCTCTGCCACTTGCTACTTAAATAGGTCAAGATGTTGAAGTTGAAGTAGTCTGCTGCCGCACCGTTATCTGGTGTCATAGTGTAGCTTAAGATCTTAGCTGCGTCAGAAGCGTCATTACCATAATCTAAGTTATAAGTACAGCTACTAACCAGCGCCTTGACATTAAATGAGCCGTGGGTAGATGCCGTTTGAAAGTTGCTGTTGTTGTTGATTGCCGTACCCTTAGTAGTTGTGGATTACGAGGCGTAAGAGGTGAACGAGATTGGCGTTTGAGCGCTCTCGGCACTCACGATTGATGGGTCGAGCGTACTATCCTTAGTACAGCTCGCTAGCGCCGCAAGAACGATTGCTGAGGCTAGGAATAAATTTCTTCTCATAATTTTTTGTTTAGTTGTTTTGTTTGTTATACTTATTTTGTAAATCAGTTTCTCTACATAGGCAACGGAACAACCACATCAACCCACTCATCCACACTCGGGTCGACCACTCCGTCGGTCAAATCGCTATCATCATAGTCAAAACTATCGTCGTAGTATGAGGTATAGTTATTCAAATCATCATTTATTGTGATGGTGTACTTCTCTCGAATTGCAATATTCTCCACCGACAGCGACTCCGTAACATCGGCATATATGTGGTAGAGCGCCCCATCCGCCATATAGAACAGCAGCTCCAAATAGACATCGTGGAAATCATCATTCACACTGTGCATATCATCGAGGTTATCCAGCGCACCATCATCATCGAGATCGCCATCCTCACCATCATCGGGCGAATCGAACGGCAGACCAAACGTTCTAAAATCTACATATATATCATCATCCTCATAGGTGTAGTCATCATCCGTACGTGTAGCCAAACTAAACGCCGTAGCTGCCGTGGGCGAAGAGGTCACAACACCAAGCTCTACATAAAACTCCTCCAAAACACTCTCCTCCGTGGTGCACTCCATACCGAAGTAGTAACCCCGAGCCATTCCGTGCAGCAGCGCAACAGGTATGCTCACAGCGCTATGTGCATTCTCAATGTGCGCCTGAACCTCCGCCAAGTGGACGATATATGCAGGGGTAATATCGACCTCAATAACCTCGCTCGATGTGTACTCCGAGAGGTCGGGTTTGTCGTAGTGATACCTCGCAATATCGCTCCGAGCCTCCACATTACGCACCGTTGCCGAGACAATATCCTCGGGTTCTAGCGCCACAAACTCATCCGAATCAGGCTCATAATATGGGTGATCCCACTCCAACGTCCGCACCATAAATGTCGAGAGCTTATCTGTCCCGATGAACTCCACGTTGGAGAACTCCGAGCGGCTATCGTTGTGCACAACAAAGGTGTAGGTGTCGGTCGGCAGGGTCATAGTCACCACGCTGGTGTTGCTGCTCAGAATCGAACTGCCGTACCTATCTCCATTACTATCAAACACATAGACCGTCACACCGTTGGGCGAAAACCTCGATACACTCCAATCGATATTGAGCCTAACAACCACCTCATCCGATGTCGAGTAGTAGAGGTGTTCACGGCTGCACCCAACACAACAGAGCAGCAACAATAGCAGCGTTAGCTGTGAGAGCCGTGAGAGCTGTGAGAGCTGTGAGAGCTGTGAGAGTGACAGCAGCGATAAAACTAATCTACCCACCTGCAACCTCCTCTCTTTCCACACCTTACATTGATAAGGTATATAAGTGTCACAGCCAACCGTGTAGGCATCACCGAGCGCATTGTCTCCTCGCTCCACGGGTAGTTGTGCACCTTGATATTGCCGTAGCCGTTCTCGTCCGTAGCTGTATAGTAATGGCGATAGTGGGTCGTTACATAGCCCAAACCGACTGTGTACTCCATCAACCAGTGACGATTGTCACCCAAATTATGTGCATAGCTTAATGTGAGACCGAAGTCTGAGTACTCACCCTGTACTCCTCGGTCGGTGAATGGCTCTAGGTCGTAACACCCCGAACCTGCATAGAGCCCAACAGCCCACCCCGACATATAGTTGTGCGATCCACGGTAACCCAACCAGTAGCGCACATCGAAGTAGAGCGACTCAATTTGACACGTAAAGGCACTATTCCAACTCCTCCACCAAGGGTTTATATACTCCGCCGAGATTGACCAACGAGGGGCTAGCGGAACTTCAACTGAGACGTTGAGTGTAGAGAGAAGATCGATCAGCAGATTGCTCCGAAGTTAGACTATCGGGCGGCTGAACGTAAGTGTAGGAGGAATGGGCGTGAGTGGCGGCATATCGACCTCAGGCGGCGGTATCGGCTCTGCAATAGCCAACGGAGCGAGCACCTTCGGAACAAAGAGCATACTCACCGAACCACGGCTCGATGGGAGAATATCTTGGTGTATGTAGCTCCACGGCTCACCATCATCCAATATCTTAAGCAGGTACTCCTTGTCGTCCTCCGTTCTGTCCTCCAAATCGATGATCTCCAACACCCTCCGTTTGCTCGGCACATTCTGATCCTCCACAACGCTCCTGCGAAGGTGTGTCCAGTTCTCGGGCTCGTAGCCAAAGTCCCACATCTGCTCAGCGATATGGTCATAACGACTACGCAGCGTCTGCTCGACACACTGCATACGCCTCTTGGATAGCGCACGGTTGTATGATAGTCGCCCCTCGATAGATGATGATGCAACCACCTCTATTCGCCCCGTGTGGTTGATTATCGAGGTGTCCCGCATCAGAGAGTCGAGCATCACAAAGAGCTCTCTATTGCCCATATAAGTGGAGTCGATCAAGTGGTCATCATAGCGGTTGAAGATATTTACATCGATCGAATAGGCGCTACTCTCGGCGCTTGGGCGTTCACTCACCCCATTCACCTCGCCAACACTTTGGGCATTTGTCACACAACAGCACAGCAATATACAAGTGGCTATCAACCACTTAGCAAACATTCTCATATAAGAAAACATTCTTATATATATATATGAGTGCTATTATTGCACCTCAAATCCATACTGTGTAAAACTATTTAGCGTACAAACATAATACAAATATAATATAAATTTGATAAAATAGTGCATATATTTTAAAATATCTATTGTTGTTTTCTCTCTGCTTACTCTCTCGCCCTCTGAATTGAGCTGAGAATCGCTGAGTAGAACTGAGTAATACGGAGTGAGTTTTGTTTTTAATTTATTAATAATTTTGTCAATCGACAAAAAAATATTACTTTTGCAGCTAACAAATGGTTAGATTGATGTCTAAATGTGCCCAGACAGGTGGCGATATAAACAAAAATATTAAATTATAACAACTCAACTTAAACAACAGAAACTATGCAGAAAAGATGGATTATCTTGATGGGTTTAATGACCATCATCAGCATCCTCGGTCTCTTTATGCCCGAACAGAGCGATCTATGGGTAATGAGCGAAGGGGTCGAATTGGCAAACGTGGCGTGGATGATTACCGCTACAATTTTCGTACTTATGATGACACCAGGTTTGTCGTTCTTCTATGGCGGTATGGTGGGTCAAAAGAATGTCATCTCAACCGTGCTCCAGAGTATCATCGCTATGGGTGTGGTGAGTGTGATTTGGGTGTTCTTCGGATTCTCGCTCGCATTTGGCGACTCGATCGGTAGCTTCGTGGGCGACCCTCGTACATTCTTTATGTTCCACAATGTTGGTGCACAGGTCAATGAGGCACTTGCTCCGACTATTCCGTTGGCGCTATATGCTCTCTTTCAGATGAAGTTCGCAATCATCACTCCATCGCTTATCACAGGATCATTCGCTGAGCGTGTACGCTTCTCGGGCTACTTGGTCTTTATGATTCTATTCTGTATCTTTGTCTACTGTCCATTGGCGCACTGGACTTGGCACCCCGATGGATTCTTGCGTCAGATGGGTGTTATCGACTTCGCTGGAGGTATCGTGGTTCACGCCTCTTCGGGTGTTGCAGCGTTGGCTGGAGCTCTCTTCTTGGGACGTAGAAAGGATGCTAATAAGCCTCACAAACCTGCAAATGTTGTGCTTGTAATCCTCGGAGCATCACTGCTTTGGTTGGGCTGGTTTGGTTTCAATGCTGGATCTTCGTTGGCTGCCGATAGCACCGCTATCAAGGCGTTCCTCAATACAAATACTGCATCGGCTACAGCGATGTTGGTCTGGATATTCTTCGACTGCTTGCGTGGACGTAAACCCTCGGCTATGGGCGCAGCGATTGGTGCTGTTGTGGGTATGGTCGCTATCACACCTTCGGCTGGTTATGTGACGGTTGGCGAGAGTGTATTCATTGCGTTCCTTACGACTATTGTCTGTAACACGGCGGTTCACTGGAAGAATCAAACTCGTGTGGATGATGCACTCGATGTATTCCCTACGCACGGTGTGGGCGGTATCTTCGGAACAATCTTGACAGGTGTGTTTGTTGATGGATTGTTGGATGGCGATGTTAAGATGTTCTTTATCCACATCTTGGCGGTTGTATTGGTCTGTGTATATACATTCGTTGTGACCTATGCGCTCTATTGGATCACCAACAAGATGATACCGATGCGTGTATCGGAGAAGAGCGAGAAGTTGGGTCTTGACCTTAGCCAGCACGATGAGCAGTATGGAGGCTTTGTAGCCACTCCATCGGGCGAGCACGAATTGGCCGAGTATGCTGACGAGAACTAACGAGAGATTTACATATGAGGAGTTCTTGTTTTAAATTATAACTCCCCCATATAAACAATCCGAATGGGTAGCCTTTAATCGGGCTACTCTTTTTGTTTCTGTTTACCAGTGAAATTAAATCAGTTTTTTTGAACATAATCAAAAATAAATTTATATATTTGTAGTTGGTATGCTCATTATGAGTGGTGCGCTGAGGTTTACCACCCACCGAGTAGCCCCAAATAACAACAAGACCTAAAGACAAATGAAAACATCACTAAAGACAGGAGCTCTATCGCTCCTTGCTGTGGCATCTACGGGCGCTACATTTGCTGCCGCTAAGAGCAACCCAAAAAAAGAGGCGAAGCGTCCAAATATAATCTTTATATTGAGCGATGATGGTGGCTACGCTGACTTTGGGTTTCAAGGCTCAAAGCAGTTCGAGACACCAAACCTCGATGCGATGGCTAAAAAGGGCGTTATCTTCGAGCAGATCTACACAACTGATGCCGTGAGTGGACCATCTCGTGCAGGTCTTATGACGGGTCGCTATCAACAGCGATTTGGAATTGAGGAGAACGGTATCAGCCGCAAACTTATGAGCGACAGCAGTAAGTTCCTCGATGACGATATGGGTGTGCCTACGACTGAGAAGTTTGTCTCTAATTACCTATCTGATGCAGGTTATAAGTGCGCTATATTCGGCAAGTGGCACTTAGGTGGTGCAGATAGATTTCACCCTCTAAACAGAGGTTATGACCACTTTATCGGCTTTAGATCGGGCAGCCGTAGCTACTACGCTTACCCCGACGAGAAGATCCACGATGAGACGTTTGACCATACGCAAAAGTTAGAGTATGGAATGGGAACATTCAAAGAGCCTGAGGTCTATATGACCGACCTATTGGCTGACGAGGCGTGCAACTACGTGAAGGAGAATAAGAAGAATCCATTCTTTATCTACCTATCATTCAACGCTGTACACTCACCCTTGCAGATCGACAAACAGGATGCAGCGCTATTCAAGAACATCAAAGACCCATCACGTAGAAAGCTTGCAGCGATGGCGTTCTCGATGGATAGAGCCCTCGGCAGACTATTCGAAACACTCAAAAAGGAGGGTGTCGACAAGAATACAATAATCGTATTCAGCAACGACAACGGAGGACCTAACGGCACACATACATCGAACTATCCGCTGAGCGGTATGAAGGGCACATTCTTGGAGGGTGGTGTTCGTGTCCCAGGCTTTATGGTCTACCCTGGTGTTATCAAGCCCGATATACGTTATGAGTATCCAGTTAGCTTCCTCGATTTCTTGCCTACTTTTGCAGATGTTGCAGGGGCTGAGATCAAGGAGGATGCCGATTTGGATGGTGTGAATATCATACCTTATATTAATGGGGAGAATAAGGAGCGACCTCACCAAACGCTCTATTGGCATTGTGATACACGTGGTGCACTGCGTGATGGCGACTGGAAGTTTATGCGTTTTGCAGATCGTCCAGCGGAGTTGTACGACATTAGCAAGGATGAGGGCGAGCAGAATGACTTGGCTGACAAACACCCTGAGTTGGTGAAGAAGTATTACAAGATGCTCTTCGATTGGGAGATGACACTTGAGCGCCCGATGTGGATGTTGGACAGATTCTGTGAAAAACGTGTGATGAATACGTTCTATGAGCAGGAGGAGTATCGCCACCCTGTTGAGCAGAAATAAATAAATATATAATAGGTATTTAAATATAACCAAATAAAAAATCTAAATGAAAGCAAGTTTTTACGAAGGTAACAAAACCTTCTCAGTAAAGGATGTCGAGCAGGTTGCACCAGCAGCTGGCGAGGTACGTATCAAGGTGGCGTTTTGCGGTATCTGCGGAAGTGATGTCCACATCTATCACGGAAATATGGATGCACGTGTGACGATTCCACAGGTTATTGGTCACGAGATGTCGGGTGAGGTTGATGCTGTTGGCGAGGGTGTCGAGGGTTATACAGTTGGCGACAAGATCGTTGTGCGTCCACTTGACAACCGCCTGGAGGATGCTTCAGATAAGGGCTTTAGCCACATCTGTAAGAAGTTGAAGTTTATGGGTATCGACTCGGAGGGTGCACTACAGCAGTACTGGAACGTACCTGCATTCACGCTTCACAAGTTGCCCTCTACGATCGATCTTAAGCTTGCCTCACTCATCGAGCCATTGGCTGTTGCTTGTCACGATGTTCGCCGTAGTGCACTCAAGGAGGGCGAGGTTGCTGTAGTTCTTGGCGGTGGTCCTATCGGTGCGTTGGTCGCTATGGTTGCTCGCACTACAGGCGCTCGGATCATCATCTCGGAGATGAACCCAACACGTATTGAGCTGCTCACAAGTATGGGATTCGATGTTGTAAACCCAGCTGAGAAGAATCTTTTGGAGTACGTAACGGAGGTTAGCAACGGTTCGTTGGCTGACGTTGTATTTGAGGTTGCAGGTGTACAGGCAACGATCAATCAGATGACTGAGGTTGCAGGACTTTGCGCACGTATCGTTGTTGTGGCGATCCACGCACAGCCTCGTCCAATCGACCTTAAGATGATGTTCTGGAGAGAGCTATCGGTTCTTGGTGCACGTCTCTACGAGCCACAGGATTATGAGAAGGCTATCGAGTTGGTCTCAACAAATGCACTTCCAGTTGAGAAGTTGATCTCGAATGTAGCGCCACTTGACAAGATCCAATCACTATTTGAGGAGATCGATGCAAACCCAAGCGGGATGAAGTATCTAATTGACTGCCAAGCATAACTTGTTGAGAAGTTGCCTTGCACGCCATTTTCGGCACTTCCCTCTGGTTTTTGATCCTCACAGCCATTTAGGCTGCTCCGGTCAAAAATCCTCACGATGCACCGAAACTGACGCACAAATCAACTTCTCTCAGTACGGTAAAATTATCAGTAGAGTATAAGCAAAGTATAAATACACTAAGCTATAAAACAACTAAATAACAACAATATGAGCTTCATAGAAGAGAAATTCGGACTAGAGGGTAAAGTAGCCCTCGTAACAGGTAGCAAGCGTGGTATCGGTATGGGTATGGCGATCGCTTTGGCAAAGGCTGGTGCAGACATCATCGGTGTTAGTGCATCGTTGGAGAGTGAGGGTAGCGAGGTCGAGAAGGCTGTTAAGGCTTTGGGTCGCAACTTCAAGGGTTACAGCTGTGACTTTAGCGATCGCAAGGCGTTGTACGCATTCATCGCTGAGGTCAAAAAAGATTTTCCTCGTGTAGATATTTTGGTGAATAATGCAGGTACAATCCTCCGCACACCAGCCGCAGAGCACCCAGACGAGATGTGGGACAAGGTGATCGAGATCAACCAAAATGCACAGTTCATTATGACACGTGAGTTCGGTAAGGAGATGGTTGCACGTGGCGAGGGTAAGATCGTATTCACAGCATCATTGCTCACATTCCAAGGCGGTATCACCGTTCCGGGTTACGCCGCTAGTAAGGGCGCTATCGGTCAGATGACTATGGCGTTCGCTAACGAGTGGGCAAGTAAGGGTGTCAATGTAAACGCAATCGCTCCGGGTTACATCAGCACAGATAACACCGCTGCTTTGCGTGCCGATGAGGTTCGTTCGGAGCAGATCCTAACTCGTATTCCTGCTGGTCGCTGGGGCACACCTGAGGACTTTGCTGGTCCTATTGTGTTCCTCTGCTCTAAGGCATCCGACTATATGAGTGGGGCTATTATGCTCGTAGACGGCGGCTGGATGGGCCGCTAACACTCTCTTGCACGCCATTTTTGGCACTTCCCTCCGCTTTTTAATCCTCACGTACTTTTAGTACGCTCCGGTTAAAAATGCTCACGAAGCTCCAAAACTGGCGCACAATAGAGCGTTAGCTGTATGAAAAAACCATTTTTGGGACTTCCCTCCGCTTTTTAATCCTCACAGCCAACAAGCGTGAGCCCCGTAAAAGGGAGCTAGCTCCCCTCCGGTTTTTGATCCTCACAGCCAACAAGCGTGAGCCCCGTAAAAGGGAGCTAGCTCCCCTCCGGTTTTTGATCCTCACAGCCAACAAGCGTGAGCCCCGTAAAAGGGAGCTAGCTCCCTTCCGGTTTTTGATCCTCAC
>JBCQUE010000007.1:0-75544 GCA_047174325.1 Rikenellaceae bacterium
GAATGAGAATACAAATGGACTCATTAGGCAATACATCCCCAAGGGAACGGACTTTAGTGAAGTAACCGCAAAGCAGATTAAATGGATTGAAAACAAGCTAAATAATCGTCCTCGTAAAAGGCTCGGATACCTCACGCCAAATGAAAAATTCAAACAAATATTAACTATGAATTCAGTTGCATTTGCAGGTTGAATTCAGCATTTTTAGCTGTATGATTATTGTTTTTTTCTTTTATTATCTCTGTTTTTTATATTTTGAGGTTGGTCGTTTACAGCTATTTTTGCCCCCTTTTAGCTCCTCCTCATAGGGTTTATCAGTGGATTTGTACTGAATAATGCAGCCTTTATGCAATTTTTGTCTATTCTCTATTATCGATTTTATCCTCAACTTTGCAGTGTCGAAAACCATCGACAAAATGTGAAATCAGTAGTCACCTAAAAACCAAACTTTATGAATTCACGTGAACGAGTGCTAACCACGCTCAACCACCAAGAGCCCGATTACATCCCTTACGACCTAGCTGGCAGTACGTGGACAGGCATCACTTGGGGTTCATATAAGAACCTCGTCAAGTACCTCGGTCTTCCTGAGGAGCAGCCTCGTTGGGCAGACACCGTACAACAGATCGTATTCCCCTCACAAGCTGTCTTGGATCGCTTGGAGGTCGATACTCGTGGTTTGACACCGCTTACCTCTCACAATTGGGACGTATTCGAGAAGTGTGTCGACAAGGGTGAGCACCTAGAGTATTTTGATGAGTGGCAATTTAGATGGAACTTCCTCAAGAATGGCTACTGGTTCGGTTTGGTTGAGAGCCCGATGGAGAGTGTTATGGAGCCTACGGAGCAGGACATAATCGACTTTAAGTGGCCCGATGCAGGCAACAAGCAGCGTATTGCAGGGTTACGTGAGAAGGCTATTCGATTTCGTGACGAGGGTAAACTTGTCATCGTGAAGGGGCTCTGTGCAGGTATCTTTGAGATGCACCAACGTGTGCGAGGTATGACCAACGCACTGATGGATCCATTGATTAGCCCACAATTTTCGGATAGCATCATCGGTAAGATTGCTGATCTTAAGATTGAGTTTTGGGAGATGTGTCTCGATGCGTTGGGTGATGTTGTTGATGTTGTGGCTGAGGGTGATGACTACGGTACGCAAGATTCACAGCTCATTAGTCCCGACCAATTTAGGGAGTATTACAAGCCTCATATAGCTCGTGTGATGTCGACCATTAGGCGCAAAGCTCCAAACGCTAAGACTATGTTCCACTCGTGCGGTAACGTTCGCCCAATAATTCCTGACTTCATTGAGTGCGGCATCGATATACTCAACCCCGTCCACGTAACGGCAGCAGGGATGGAGCCTGTAGCGCTTAAGAAGGATTTCGGACGAGATATTGTCTTTTGGGGTGCAGGTGTCGAGACGCAGCGAATATTGCCGTTGGGTACACCTCAGCAGGTTGCCGATGATGTAAAGCGCAACATCGACATTCTCGCTCCAGGTGGCGGATACGTCTTTACCACAGTCCACAACATACAGGCAGAGGTCTCACCTGAGAACTTGATGGCGATGTGGGAGGCATATAAAGAGAACCGCAATTATTAATATTGGAGAGTGTTGCAAGGCGACGAAATTTGAAATTATAATTTTAAATTAAAATTTTAAATTATAATTTCATTCACCCATAAACGCTCTACAGAACAGAATAGAAAAAAGGTGGGTTTGTCCTATTATCGGGCTCACGCTTATTATAGGTTGGTTATTTTGAATAGGAGATCCCAGTGCCCCATCTTTTTGAGGCGTTGGGATTATTGTTTTTGTTGCCTAGTGCTGCCTAGTGTTGCCTAGTGTTGCTTTCCGCCCGGCATTAGGGTAGTGGTCGATTGGGTCGATTGGCGGACAGCAATAATTTTGATTGAAAGCCTCAGCGGTTTTTGCGATACTCAAGTGGAGATTCGCCCATTGACTTGCGGAATAGTTTTGAGAAGTAGAACGGGTCACTGAACCCCAACTTTTGTGAGATCTGTTTGACGAGCAGATTTGTCTCGGTGAGCAGCTGTGCCGCCTTTTTAATCTTTAGCGATAGGAAGTAGTTGAATGGCGCTACACCCATCTCTCTACGGAAACAGCGATATAGATACGATTCCGAGAGACTGACAAACTCCGCAAAGTCCCTGTTGGTGAGTGGGCGGTCGACATTTTCGTTCATATAATGGATTAATCGGTGCACCATCTTATCTCCGTACGAACTCTCTCGCTCGCTGCGCACACTGCGGTAAATCGCTATATATTTGAGCGTTGCGAGGAAGTGTGCAAAGCAGCAATTAGCGTAGTGTATTGCATCAATGTCGCTATTTGCGCCCTCTCTATTGAGCGTTTGAAACACCTCTTCAAAGAGATCTATACGCTCCTCCTTGCGAGATGTATCACACTCATCGATGGTTGTAGGGTAGCGAAACGCCTCAGCGAAATAATCAGCACTGTGACCCAAGAAGTGTGCCCAATAGATGCTCCACGGCTCTGTTCGATCGGCAAAATATCGATGGGGTCTATGTGGCGGAATGATGATGAATTGGCTCTCCGATAGGTGGAAACTCTCACCATCAATCTCAACCGTGCCGCCACCGCCACTGCAGTAGATAAGGATGTGCTCATTAGCGCCACTCAGCCGTTCAACGTAGTGATGCTCAGCCGAGTAGTAATAACCAATCGAGTGAATATAGAGCGAGTTCATCAGTGAGGAGTATTTAATACGCCTCAGCTCATCGTTTGCGATATGCACAAATCGCTCACCCTCAAATCCAATGCTCCGTTTCATCTCTCGTTTATTACGTTACCCTTGTTTAGTCGCTAATCATAACTGCCGCAGCCGATAGTCACTAACCACGCTAATCACAACCACTACAGCGTTAGCCACTAATCACAGACGTTACATCCGTTAATCACAACCACTACAGCGTTAGCCACTAATCACAGACGTTACATCCGTTAATCACAACCACTGCAGCCGTTGCAACCACCCTTACCGCTGCAACCCTCTTGATCCTTCGGTTTGGGTTTAAAAGCTCGATAGATCCTACGCAAAGCAAAGAGCACAGCTGCAGCAACTATCAGCGCTACAACTATGCTCTCTATATCAATTGTATTCAATATATAGCTCTCTAGTTTCTGTAGTCGCAATCCTTTGTCAAGAACGCCACTCGCTCACTTACACTATAGTTTGTAAATGGAGCATCCTCCACCTTCATCTTCTTAAATGTCGGCATAATTCCCGAGTCGTGAAGATAAGCCAAATCATTGAGTACCAACAGCGTCTCGCCCAATGTACGTGACTTGCGCAACATATCGATCGCAATATCCTCTGTGATAGCGTTTTTGCCCAACTTCGCCAAAGCAACATAGGCACGTGACCTTACAAAGCTGCGCTCGTAACTTGCCGCCAACGCCTCCGTTGCACCAACCAAACACTTACACTTTGGGCTCTCCTTCTCGAACCACGCTGTTGTGGTCATTCCCCACCACCTCGCTACATCATCATCCGATTTCATCGCTCTCAACAACTCACGGCGAACCTTGTCGCTGAATGGTTGACACTGAAGATCAGCCAAGCGACGATACGTCATAAGCTCCGCTCTGTGCTCCTCACCCCACGTTGCTGGGTTCTTCATCGCCTGCTCCGTGATGATTGTCTCAGGCAAGAAACCGAGGTCGCAATACTCATCTAACTGTGCTGCAAGCTCCACTCTCATCTGCTTTACAACAGCCTGATACTGAGGATCGTTAGCCAAGTTATTCAACTCGTTTGGATCTGTCTTTAGGTTATACAACTCCTCAGCACCCATCGGCTCAAAGAACCTCGCTTGGTCAGCATTGAGCTTACCATCATAGAAGAGCTCACGAGCCTCCTGCAACGCCAACGACTTATATCTGTAGTATGAGTGCATACCCTGAATATGATATGGAGTATAGTTGCGAGCATAGCGGAAATCACCTCTGTAGAGCGCTCTATTAAATGCGTAGAGATCATCAAAGCGGTCTCCATAACAAACAACACTCTCCGAGCCCTTAGCAGTATCCTTGCCCAAGAATGGGACACCATCACACTGCTCAGGAATCTCGATGCCAGCCAAATGTAGTGCTGTGACACCAAAGTCCTTGAATGATACAATGCCGTCACAATGCTTGCCAACAGGCACATCGATCTGCTTGCGCCACTTCTCAGGTACATAGACCACCAACGGCACACGGAAACCAACATCATTAGTGTAGCCTTTACTCTCAGGTACGCAACCACCGTTATCACCGAAGAAGAAGATAAATGTATCATCCATCAAACCATCCTCCTTAAGCAGCCCCAACATCTTGCCAAACTCTGCATCGGCATCCATAATACGATCATAGAACGTAGCGTAGGTGTACTTCATTAGATCTGTATTTGGGAGATTTGGGTGCACATATACATCCTTTAGATTGGTCTTGGTCTTAACCGTTTTGTATGCCTCCTCGTTGAACAACAACTTCGACTCGTGCGTCACCGCATTTGTTCTCTGCATAAAGAATGGTTGATCCTTCTGCTTACGTTTGCGCCAATCGCTCAAACCACCCTTGATCTGATTCCACGCTGTCTCATCCAACACAACGTTATAGTCGGTCTTTGAGGCGTTGATCGTGTAGTAACCAGCCTCACGTAGGTACGAAGGGAACATACGTAGACCCTCGGGCATCTGTAGCTCCTCCAACTTACGGTGCAACGATCCGCCAAAACGTGGAGCGTAGCAACCTGTGATGAGTGTCGTACGTGCTGCCGAGCTCACTGGAGCGTTACTAAAGGCGTTGTCATAGACGATCGACTCCTTGAGGATCTTCGATAGGTTTGGCGTTGGAGCGCCCTTGCCCTTGTTGTATATCGCCATATATTGGGGCGAAGTATCCTCTATCATATAGAAGATAACATTTGGCTTTTTAGGTGTGCTCTCAGCCGCTTGGACTAGATTTACACTTAGCGCTACCAAAGGTAGTGCAACAAGTTTGGTTGTATTCATTTGGTTTTAAATGTTAATTGTTGATTGCCAATTCTCGATTTCAATTTCGATTTCAATTTCGATTTCAATTTCAATTTCGATTTCAATTTCAATTCTCGATTTCAATTTCGATTTCAATTTCAATTCTCGATTTCGATTTCAATTTCAATTTCGATTTCGATTTCAATTTCGATTTCAATTTCAATTTCGATTTCAATTTCGATTACCCATTAAATATCGATTGCCCATTAAATCTCGATTGTCAATTCTCGTTTGTAATAGTTAGTTGCTGTAAAGGTACAATTTATTTCGTTACGTTGTTCTCTTTGACGCTACTTTTTTCGCTCAATTTCACGAAGATTCTCGATCCGCTTTGTAGCCAAGAAGTCGTAAACGCCGCCCAAGTGCTCTATAACACGCCCCGATGAGAACTCATAGAGCTTGCCCACCAAGCCATCCAAGAAGTCACGGTCGTGCGACACAACGATCAGTGTGCCGTCAAACGCCCTGAGAGCCTCCTTTAGCACCTCTTTTGTCTTAATGTCGAGGTGGTTAGTCGGCTCATCTAAGATCAGCAAGTTAACTGGCTCTAAGAGTAATTTAATCATCGCCAAACGTGTTCGCTCACCACCCGAGAGCAGCCGCACCTGTTTGTCGATGTCATCCTTGCCAAACATAAATGCGCCCAAAATATCTCGCAATCGTGTACGAATATCACCCACCGCAACATCATCCACAACGCCCCACACGGTATTTGTCTCATCCAACATAGATGCTTGATTCTGAGCAAAGTAACCGATCTTAAGGTTGTGTCCAAGCTGCATTTCACCGCCAAAATCTATCTCACCCATTATCGCCTTGACCATAGTCGATTTACCCTCGCCATTCTTACCCACAAACGCCACCTTGTCGCCCCTCTCGATCGAGATTGTAGCGCCCGAAAAGACCTTGTGATCACCATAATACTTCTCCAAATCCTGCGTGATAACTGGATACGATCCCGAGCGAGGTGATGGTGGAAAACGTAACCTCAGTGCGCTGCTGTCGATCTCGTCAACCTCCACCAACTCCAACTTCTCCAACATCCTCACACGTGACTGCACCTGATTGGTCTTGGAGTACGTCCCCTTAAATCGCTCGATGAACTCTCGGTTTTCAGCGATCATCTTCTGCTGATTATCATACGCCGCCTGCTGCTGCTCACGCCTCTCGGTACGCAGCTCTAGGTACTTTGAATAGCTCACCTTATAGTCGTAAATTCTGCCCATCGTCAACTCCACTGTGCGTGTGGTGATGTTGTCGACAAACGCCTTATCGTGCGAAATGACGATCACCGAGTTCGCCTGGTTGATGATGAAACTCTCCAACCACTCAATCGACTCAATATCAAGGTGGTTCGTCGGCTCATCCAGCAGCAGTAGGGTAGGCTTCTGAAGTATGATCTTCGCTAGCTCTATTCGCATCCTCCAGCCACCGCTAAACTCCGTAGTCTGCCTATCGAAATCTGTGCGTAGGAAACCTAAGCCGAGCAGTGCCCGTTCAATATCTTCGTTGAAATTAGTGAGGTCGATGTCATAAAACCTCTCCGAAAGTGTGGTCACATCTTCGATGATCTGCATATACTCAGCACTCTCATAATCGGTTCTAGTCTCCAACTCCTTATTGAGCCTATCTATCTCACGCTCAGCCTCAAAGAGGTGTTCAAAGGCTCTCGAAGTCTCCTCAAAAACCGTGCGACCACTCTCCACCATTAAGTGCTGAGGCAGGTAACCGATCTTCCCTCCGTCATTGATGGTGATCTTGCCCCGTGTCGGGATCTTCTCGCCAGCAATGATCTTGAGGAGTGTCGATTTACCTGCTCCATTCTTGCCCATCAGGGCTATGCGATCCTTGTCGCCAATCGCAAAAGATATATCTTTAAAGAGGGTTGTACCTCCAAACTCTACCGCCAGTGCATCTACTGATACCATATATTTATACAGATATTAAATTCAGGTAGCAAAGGTAGTAATTTTTCCGAAATAACCGAGTATCTAGGGCAGAATCTTATCCCCCAAGAACGCCTTAAACTTCGATGGTGAGCCCATCTCATCGCCCGTCAATAGGTAGTAAACCATACCTGCGTCCGAGATGTCGGCAACGCCACGAGGGTGGTCATCCAAGCAGTCATAAAGCCACTGGATATTGGGGTCTTTCGATTCGAGCATCCAACGCCATACATCGAAGTTCTTCTCTGAGTTCCAACCCACCTCTGGATTCCATTTAACATTCTGATCCTTAATGCGTTTGAAGTTGATACGTCCGCCGCTGTACTCGATCGTTTGAGCCATTGTGTGGTGATAATCCCTACGGCAGTGGTTGTCGTTGTAGCCGCTGTGAGAGATAACATAGAGGTGCTTTAGAGCCTCAGCGCTACCTGAGTCGACACACTCCTTGACGCACTGATAGAGAAATTCCGAGGGTCCCATATGTATAAAGTATAGAGGGTCTTTCTCGGTCGACCTCTTAAGCTCCTTAACAAGGCTCTTCTTTGCCGCCTCAAACTGCTCCACTCCATCGAAGAATACTTTGCGATTGAACCCTAGGCGCTTGATTCCCTCCTGTGCATTTATGTGCATCATATTCTCAGCAGGTGGAGCGACAGTTCCCTCCACAAAGTTGTTGTACGAATAGTGTACTAACTGCTTGAATTTATCCGCCTTAGCCAACATCGCCATCGCTGCTGGCGTACCGCCCCAATCATCGGGATCGGCTCTGAGCCACTTATCCTTTGGGTCATCAGCGTTGTTTCCATCGGCACTGATTGCGATACGGTTGTTGTCGTAACCCCACGCTTGTGCCGAGGCTGAGGAGATGCTCATTGCCGCTAGGGTTACTAATAAGAGTTTTTGTTTCATATTTTGGTCGGTTTTCGTTTTGGTTTTGGTTTTGGTTTTGCTGGGTAATACTGAGTAATTCTGAGTATTGCTGAGTAATTCTGAGTATTGCTATGTATCACAAAGCAAGGCTGAGTGTCACTGAGCTAACTACAAAGCTACAATCTTTTTTTCTCTTTTCCAAATAGACAAATTACACACTCGAATTTTGAGGTGAAATTGTGGCGCTAAAATTTCGTAATCCAATCTTTTTTGCATATCTTTGTGTGTTATTATGGTTAACATAGAATTAAATTAACAACCTAAATTATAAACGTAATGAACAGATTACTTCTACTCACAGCGGCAACACTGCCAGCTGTAGCAGTAGTGGGCTCAGTCGAGGCGAAAGCCAAGGCTAAGGCTGCTAAGCAACCAAACATCCTCTACATTATGTCGGACGACCACTGTGCTGAGGGTATCGGAGCGTATGGCGGACGATTTGCACCGCTCAACCCAACCCCAAATATCGACCGTATCGGTAAGGAGGGTATCATTATGCAGAACGCATTCTGCACAAACGGTATCAGTACCCCATCTCGTGCCTGCATCGTATCGGGTCAGTATAGCCAAACGACAGGTATTATGGACTTTGAGGAGCCTCTGGCGATCGAGAAACAGCACTTGCCAATCGAGATGAAGAAGTTGGGCTACCAAACTGCAATCATCGGTAAGTGGCACTTAGGAAACCAGCCCGAGATGTTCGATTACTACAACGTATTCTATGGTCAGGGCGAGTACTACAACCCAATTCTGTGCGAGAAGAATGAGCAGGATAAGGTTAAGAAGGGCGGTAAAATGATACTCGGTCACCAATTCCAAGGTCACGTATCGGATGTGATGGGCGACTTGGTTCTCGATTGGTTCCAGAACAAGCGTGATAAGGATAAACCATTCTTCTTCTGTTATCAAGACAAAGCGCCACACGACCTTTTCGAGTTCAATAAGGAGAAGTACTCGGAGTACCTAGAGGATACATTTATGCCCGAGCCAGCATCGTTGTGGAACAATCACGAACACGGATCTGTTGCATCTCGTGGATATAACGACTCGATGCGTGATACGATCGGTTCGTCGATTGGTCGCCGTAACGTGATTCGTAATATGGGCACAGACCTTAAGATGAATATTCCAGACTCTGCCTCTGATTTCGAATACAAGCGCCTCGCTTATCAGGAGTATATGAAGTGGTACTTCCGCTGCGTAAAGGGCGTTGACGACAATGTTGGTCGAGTATTCGAGTATCTTGAGAAGGAGGGGTTGATGGATAACACAATCATCATCTACACAGGCGATCAAGGTTTCTTCCTCGGCGAGCACGATTACATCGACAAGAGATGGATGTATGACGAGACACAGCGTATGCCCTTTATGGTGCGCTACCCAGCGAAGATCAAGGCTGGATCGTCATCTGAGGCTATCGTGAACAACGTTGACTACGCTGGAACGATCATCGATATGGCTGGCGGCAAAGTGCCTGACTATATGCAGGGAGAGTCATTCAAGGAGATTCTTTATAACGATGGCAAAGAGCCAGCTGATTGGAAGCAGGCAACGTATTACCGCTACTGGATGCATATGGGTCACAACCACAACAATCCAGCGCACTTCGGTATTCGTACAAAAGATTACAAACTCATCTTCTTCTATGCGGAGGATTTCCGTCCCGATCGTAAGTGGGCTAAATACAACCAGTGCGTAGGCGTTAAGACACCTGTAGCGTGGGAGTTGTATGATTTGAAGAGAGATCCAAACGAGATGCAGAATGTATATGGTCGTCCAGAGTATGCTGAGGTGACAAAGAAGTTGAAGGCAGACTTGAAGAAGATGCGTGAGGATTTGAACGAGACGGATGCGAAGTATCCAGAGATTCAAAAGGTGATCGACAAGCACTGGAACGACTAAGTTTTTTTTAGAGTAACTAAACTAACGTTGTTAGAGTAACTAAACTAATGTTGTTAGAGTAACTGAATCTAACGTTGTTAGATCGATTTGGAGGATGGCTGAAAAGTCATCCTCTTTTGATTTGCATTAGGGGCTTTTTTATAATTAGGGGCTTTTTTATAAATGAATAATCTATAGCTAAAATTGTTATTTATAGAAAAAATTATTATATTTGTGATAGATAAACCAAAAAAATATAATTATATGGTAAAGGTTAAACCATTTT
The DNA here is from genome assembly GCA_047174325.1 of Rikenellaceae bacterium. Classification (GTDB taxonomy): domain Bacteria; phylum Bacteroidota; class Bacteroidia; order Bacteroidales; family Rikenellaceae; genus Alistipes. Next base: position 10,111 of record JBCQUE010000007.1, read on the forward strand.
GCGGAATACGCCCTCCAAAGCAATATGCAGCAGAGGTTGCTTCACGTCCTTATGACGTGTTGAACTCAACCGAGGCTAAGGCTGAGGCTACTGAGCGATCACTACTTCACATCATCAAACCCGAAATCGACTTCACACCGATTGCCGATGAGCACTCTGAGGAGGTCTATCAAAAGGCGATGGATAACTTCGCTTTGTGGCGCAAGAACGGCTGGTTGGAGCAGGATGACAAGGAGCACTATTATGTCTATGCTCAGACGATGAATGGACGTACTCAGTACGGTCTAGCAATCTGTTGTCACTTTGAGGATTACCTTACGGGGGCGATCAAGAAACACGAGCTTACGAGACCCGACAAAGAGGAGGATCGTATGATTCACGTACGCAATCAGCAGGCGAACATCGAGCCTGTATTCTTTGCATACCCCGACAATGATGAGATCGATCAGATTGTCGCTAAGATTGTTGCATCGGCTGACGCAGATTATGATTTCACGGCTGAGGATGGATTTGGACACCACTTCTGGGTGATCCGTGACGATGCAACGAATGCTCGTATCACAGAGATCTTTGCAACGATTCCAGCGTTGTATGTAGCTGATGGTCACCACCGTACGGCTGCTGCTGCACGTGTCGGACAGGAGCGTATGGCGGCAAATCCATCGCACACTGGCGAGGAGGAGTATTGTTACTTCTTGGCGGTTACGTTCCCTGCATCACAGTTGCGTATTATCGACTATAACCGTGTTGTCAAGGATCTCAACGGCTTGTCGGCTGAGCAGTTTGTCGAGGCGTTGAAGGTTGATTTCGAGGTTGTTAAGGTTGGTAGCGAGATATACACACCTAGTGCACTTCACAACTTTGCGCTATATGTAGAGGGTGCGTGGTACTCGCTCACAGCTAAGGCTGGAACATATAACGACAGCGACCCAATCGGTGTGTTGGATGTGACTGTATTGTCAAACTTAGTGCTGGATAAGCACTTGAATATTGGCGACTTGCGTACCTCAAAGCGTATCGATTTCGTGGGTGGAATCCGTGGCTTGGGCGAGCTACAGAAGAGAGTCGATAGTGGCGATATGGTTGCAGCATTTGCGCTGTATCCCGTCTCGATGGATCAGTTGATCAACATCGCTGACTCGGGAAATATTATGCCTCCGAAGACGACGTGGTTCGAGCCAAAACTTCGCTCTGGAGTTGTTATTCACTCTTTTGAGTAGGGGGCGCTAAACTAGGTTGAGTAAAGCTGAGTAGGACTGAGTAATCACTGAGTAAGGCTGGGTAATTCTGAGTAGGACTGTACAGCCAGTCGCTCAGAAATTACTCAGCCTTACTCAGTGATTACTCAGCCTTACTCAGAGCTACTCAGCCTTACTCAGAGCTACTCAGCCCTACTCAGAGCTACTCAGCCTTACTCAGAGCTACTCAGCCCTACTCAGCCACAAAAAAAGAGCCCGAAGGCTCTTCTTTTTTTATCTAACAACAAGCAGAGGTCTACTTGTTAACTTGGAACTTCGTAACACCATCCTTAAGGAATCCAACGATCTGTGAAGCAGCCGCAAGACCAGCATTGATGTTAGCCTCAGCGCTCTCAGCACCCATCTTCTTAGATGTAGCGAAGTAACGCTTACCAAACTTCTCCTTCATCTCAGCATCTGTTGCTGGCGCAATATCAGAGATGTACTTCAAATCTGTACGCTCCTCCATCGCCTTAATCATTCCCGCCTCATCGATAACCTCCTTACGAGCCGTGTTCACCAACGTTGCACCCTTAGGCATAGATGTCAATAGGTCGTAACCGATCGAACCCTTAGTCTGAGGTGTTGCTGGAATATGCAGCGACAAGAAGTTAGCACGTGAGTAGAGCTCCTCGATAGAGCCAACCTGCTCAACACCATCATTTGTAAATACCGAAGGATCAGCGACAAATGGATCAAACGCAATAACATTCATTCCCATAGCCTTACCCTTAAGACCAACCAAACGACCAACATTACCGTAAGCGTGGATAGCTAGGGTCTTACCCTGAATCTCGCTACCTGTGCCTGGTGTGAATTGATTACGAGACATAAAGATCATCATCGATAGAGCCAACTCCGCTACAGCGTTAGAGTTCTGACCCGGTGTATTCATCACAACGATGCCCTTCTCAGTAGCCGCTGCCAAATCCACATTGTCATAACCTGCACCTGCACGAACCACAATCTTAAGCTGCTGAGCCGCCGCAATAACCTCTGCAGTAACCTTATCCGAACGGATAATGAGCGCATCAGCATCAGCCACAGCCGCCAACAAATCAGCCTTATCTGTGTACTTCTCCAATAGAGCGATCTGGTAACCAGCTGCCGCTACTACATCCTTAATTCCATCAACCGCCTCTTTAGCGAATGGTTTCTCTGTTGCAACTAAAACTTTCATATACTTATGTATTATTTGTTCATCGCCTCAAACTCCTGCATACAAGCGATCAACGCCTCTACGCTCTCTTTTGGAAGTGCGTTGTAGCACGAAGCACGGAATCCACCAACCAAACGGTGACCCTTAACGCCAACCATTCCCTTGCCCTTAGCGAACTCCATAAATGCTGGTGCCTTCTCCTCGTTGCCCTCGCTCATCACGAAGCAGATGTTCATCATCGAACGATCCTCCACCTTAGCTGTGCCAACGAACATTGAGTTGCGCTCGATCTCAGAGTAAAGCAACTGAGCCTTCACTACATTGCGTCTCTCGATCTCCTTGATACCACCGATCGACTTCACCCACTTCAGCACCTCATTGATAACGAAGATAGGGAATACAGGAGGTGTATTGAACATAGAGTTGTTCGATACGTGTGTGTTATAGTTAACCATCGATGGCAAATTCTCATTCACCTTCTCCAGCATATCATCACGGATGATAACAAACGCAACACCTGCAGGTCCCAAGTTCTTCTGAGCACCACCATAGATCATAGCGTACTTAGTAACATCGATCTCGTGGCTCAAGATATCTGAACTCATATCAGCGATAAGAGGCACTGGGCAATCAATATCTGTGTGATACTCAGTACCGTAGATAGTGTTGTTCGATGTGATGTGAACATAATCCAGATCAGCAGGGATCTCAACACCCTTAGGGATATAGGTAAAGTTTGCATCGGCAGAGTTAGCCAACTCAACAACCTCTCCATATACCTTAGCCTCTTTAAGAGCCTTCTTCGACCATACACCAGTGTTGATGTAACCAGCCTTAGTTTTAAGGAAGTTAGCAGGCACATTAAAAAACTGAGTGCTTGCGCCACCACCTAAGAAGATGATTTTGTAGTTGTCGGGGACATTCAAAAGCTCCTTAAGCAGCGCTTTAGCCTCGGCGAGCACATCTTCAAAATCTTTTGTGCGGTGAGAGATCGATAGCAGAGAGAGTCCAGAGCCATTAAGATCGATGATTGCCTTTGCGGCCGTTTCGAGAACCTCTTGCGGAAGGATCGATGGTCCCGCATTGAAATTGTGCTTTTTCATAAGATGTATTAAAATTGTATTTTTTAGTTATTATAACCCTTCGCAGTGTGAAACAAATCACAGTGCATAATATTTTAAGACACAAAGCTAATAATTATTTTTTAAAAAATTGCATATTATTCATTTTTTTTGTTATAAAAAGTTACTAACGCCCCTAATCTAAATAATTATTAGTATATTTGTGCTTAATTATATTTTCAGGTATTTTCAACTATGATACGATCAATGACAGGCTTCGGGCGATGCGAAACAGCTCTCGAAGGGAAGAAGATAGCGGTGGAGATCCGCACATTAAACTCCAAACAACTCGACCTATCGTTAAGGTTGCCAGCTCTATATCGAGCTGTGGAGTTTGACGTTCGGAGTGTTGTAGGCAGTGGTGTGGAGCGTGGAAAGTGTGAGGTAACGGTCTCGTTTACAAATAGTTCCGTGCAGAGTGCAGCGGTCGTAAATGAGCCTCTTTTTGTGGAGTACTGCTCTCAGATCCGTTCGGCATTGGCTGCTGCAGGCGTTGCAGGCGAGGTGATGGAGGCTACGGCTGTTAGCGCACTCAGGTTACCAGACGTTATCACAACTCGTGTGGAGAGTATCGCTGAGGGCGAAACAGAGGCTCTGATGGAGTGCTGCCGTGAGGCGGTGGCTCAACTCAACTCATTTAGAGAGCAGGAGGGAGCAATCCTTATCGCCGATATTCTCAACCGAGTATCGCTAATCGAGAGTTATATGAGCGCTGTAGCGCCATTCGAAAGACCACGTGTAGAGGCTATCAGGCAACGTATCCGTGAGCGCATCGAGAACGAAAAGATCCCTGTCGATAGCGGCAGACTAGAGGCAGAGATGATCTTTTATGTAGAGAAACTCGACATCACAGAGGAGAAGGTGAGGCTCGCAAACCACTGCAAATACTTCCGTGAGGTGGTCACAGAGGAGCAGGGTGTGGGTCGCAAACTCGGTTTCATCGCTCAGGAGATGGGGCGTGAGATCAACACGATGGGATCTAAATCCAACGATGCCGATATGCAGCGATTGGTGGTGCAGATGAAGGATGAGTTGGAGAAGATCAAAGAGCAAGTTCTCAACGTACTTTAGTTAGGAGGGGAGCTAGCTCCCTTTTAGCTTTGGCTTGTCTGTATGAGTTGTAAATTGTGAGTTATGAGTTGTGGGTCTATATATAAATATAGGTATAATTATGTCAATGTATGTCAATGCGTAAATTAATAATTTTTTCAGCCCCTAGTGGATCGGGCAAGAGCACTATCGTTGGGCAGTTGTTGGAGCAATTTCCACAGCTAGAGTTCTCGGTGTCGGCAACATCTCGTGCGCCACGTGGTGCTGAGCAGGATGGTGTGGAGTATCATTTCCTTACCCAAGATGAGTTTGCAGAGCGAGTTAGCCGTGGTGAGTTTGTCGAGTGGGAAGAGGTCTACCAAGGCACTTGCTACGGGACGTTACACAGCGAGATGGAGCGCATTTGGAGCAAAGGCAATGTAATTATATTTGATGTAGATGTTGTTGGTGGTCTGAGACTTAAGAGCATCTTCGGAGAGGCTGCGCTATCGATATTTGTGATGCCGCCATCGGTCGAGGAGCTTCGCCGTAGGCTCGTAGGCAGGGCTACAGATAGCGCCGAGGTGATCGAAAAACGTGTGGCAAAGGCTGAGCAGGAGATCGCCAAATCGCCTGAATTTGACTCGGTCGTGGTGAACGATGTTCTCTCGGAGGCTGTGGCTCAAACTGCAGAGATCATCACCAAATTCCTCGCTCAATAATGAAACAGGTGATGTTGTTTTTCGGGTCGTTCAATCCGATTCATAAGGGTCATATCGCTCTTGCGGAGTATGTTGTGGAGGAGCGACTTTGCGATATGGCGGTGTTCGTTGTCTCGCCTCAAAATCCACTCAAATCACCCTCGGGACTTGCATCGGAGTTGGAGCGTTTCAATATGGTTGAGATGGCTGTCGAGGGGTCACGTTTCCCTGAGCAAATTAAGGTTTCAGCTATTGAGTTTACGCTGCCCAAACCCTCCTATACAATTGATACTCTGAGGTATCTACAGAGTGTGTCGGGTGATGAGATGCACTTCTCGCTACTGATCGGTGCGGATATTGTGGAGCAGCTGGAGCAGTGGAAAGAGAACGAAGAGATTTTGCAAAATTACCCAATTTATCTCTATCCACGCAAAGGTGAGAGGGTCGAAAAGCACCTCGATAAGTTGACACTTTTGGAGGGTGCACCAACCTTTGAACTGAGCTCGACTGAGATACGTGAGCGGTTGCGTTTTGGCGAGAGTGTTGATGGTTTGCTGCACCCTAAAGTTCTAAAACACATTCAGTTGCAGGGACTTTGGGAGAGCGATGAATTTGAGGGATCAGAGGGGGTGAACAGACTCACAGAGAGAGGGCGACACCACTATCAACGTGAGGCGTGGGGCGATGCACTAAACAGCTTCGGCAGAGCGCTTAAAATAGAGCCCGAGAATGGCGAGGCTAAGCAGCTACAGAAGATGACGAAAGAGATCCTAGAGTTCAGATACACAGATATTTACAACCCGTAAAATTTGCGTAAATTACACATTTACAACCCGTTACAATGAAGAGATTAAATATAGCGCTCTTGGCTGGAGGCAACTCATCGGAGCGAGAGATTGCACTCAATAGTGCACGAGAAGTTGCCGCTGGTCTTGACCACTCGAAGTATGATGTTAAGTTAGTGGATATTCACTATCGAGATTGGACATTCAGAGACGACAATGGCGCTGAGTATCAAGTAGATCTAAATGATTTTTCCGTTTCGATTGGCGGCGATAAAACTATCTTTGATTATGCACTTATCATTATCCACGGCACACCTGGCGAGGATGGAATGGTGCAGGGTTATTTGGAGATGATGCAGATTCCCTTCTCATCGTGTTCGATGACCTCATCGGTTATCACCTTTGATAAGATCTCAACAAAGCGAGCTTTGGCTGGCAAGGGGATCAGTATGGCTCGTGAGGTGTTAGTTGAGAGGGGTGAAGTGGTTGACTATGAGGCGATTGTCTCAGATCTAGGGTTGCCGCTGTTTGTGAAACCCAACGCTAGTGGATCATCGTTTGGTGTCTCTAAAGTTAAATCTGTGGAGGAGATCGATGAGGCTGTGCAGCTCGCCTTTAGTGAGAGCGATGCAGTGCTCATCGAGGAGGCTATCGAGGGTCGTGAGATGGGTTGCGGCGTGATGATTACATCTTCGGGCGTGGAGTACATCTTGCCGATCACGGAGCTCAAACCAAAGCGTGAATTTTTCGATTATGAGGCGAAATACACATCGGGATTGACCGATGAGGTGACCCCTGCCGAGGTGAGCGAAGAGGTGAAAATCAGACTTAATGAGTTGACACGCAAGGCTTACAAAGGGTGTCGCTGCAGAGGCTTGGTGCGTATCGACTTCATCGTTACCGAGTTGGGTGAACCATTCTTGATAGAGATCAATTCGATCCCTGGAATGAGTGAGCACAGCATCGTGCCTCAGCAGTTGCGTGCAGCTGGATTGAGTGTAGCTAAGGTGTATGACATCATCATCCAAGATACGTGTAACGCTAAAAATAGGTAAGTTATGATGATCGAGATAGACGACAAGATCGTCAGTTTAGAGCTATTTAAGGAGCACTTTCTTTGCGACATTACAAAGTGTAAAGGCGAGTGCTGCATAGAGGGTGATGCAGGTGCACCACTCGACATTGAGGAGGTTGACCTATTGGAGCAGGAGTGGGAAAATTACAAAGACTATATGACCCCCGAAGGTCGGCAAGCTGTTGAGCAAAATGGCGTTATGACGATCGACACAGATGGCGACTACACAACGACACTTGTTGGTGGCTCGGAGTGTGCATTTACCTATCGAGAGGGCGGAATCACACTCTGTGCAATCGAAAAGGCGTGGTTGGAGGGTAAGACCTCATTCCGCAAACCGATCTCGTGTCACCTCTATCCGATACGTGTATTGAGATTTAAGAGCGGTGGCTACGGTCTTAATTATCACCGCTGGAGCATCTGTCGCTCGGCCTGTGAAAATGGAGCAAAACACAAAGTCCCTGTCTATAAAGCGCTGCGTGGAGCGATCGAGAGAGCCTTTGGTGAGGAGTTCTACAAACAGATGGAGGAGGCTGAAAAGTTGGTGCGTGAGTAGTGCTGAGTGCTAAAATGGAGCAGCCATTTTAATAGCGATCCTCTCAGCAACAATAGACATATAGTGACGATCTCCACACCTTGAGATGGAGGTGATGCCTAAGTGGTCAGCAGCAAAGAGCTCTTCAAATTTGGCGAGCTCTTTTTTTGTGTATTGCTCCTCGACGATCTCTAGTCTATGCGCTTTAGCTGCCGTCATAACCAACTCTCTCTCAACACTTTGCAGTAGCGGTGTTGTGACCAAACATCTGTCTACAACGCCAAACAAAGCCGCACCCGCTGCCGAGATTACACAACCTTTAGTGTCACACTCAATAGCCAACTCCGCACCAAAATTGAGCGCCAAATCGCCAGCAAACCGCAACACCTCACGCCGTGCAGAGGTGGGGTAACGACCAAACGGAGAGTCAAAAGTGACACACTCAGCCGTAGGGCGAACACAACGAAGTGAGTAGCCCGAGTAGATCGAGACATCACTCACAACGACACTCCAGCGAAACTCAATGTCGACCCTCAGCTCAACGAAAACCGAGAGCTCTCGGGTCACTCGCTCGCTCGTAAGTAGCTCTGCAACAGCCTCTTCAACACTCTCTGCATCAAGCCGCAATGGTCGGAAGTAGAGCTCCATAAAGGCTTGCTCCAGCAGCCGACAATGCTCCGCTACGTAGAGTGGATGGTGAGCAATTGTGTGTATGGTTTGATAGATGTAGTTCACGCTGCAAAGATCTTAAGTATCAACTCTCGGAGCAGCTCCCCATCGCTCTCGCTGCCTCGGTTAACTCCCTTACTCTTAGCGTCGTACTCTCTGAGTAGCCCCAATATGAAAAAGACTTTACGATTGTTCCACCGTGCGCTCACCTGTTTAAGTTCCGAGAGTGCAAAGCTGTTGTTCATCTTCAATAGCCTCATCAAATCCATATCCGATGGGAAGGGAACACCACGTTGCCGCTGCTGCCAACGGAGGTAATTCACGGTGAAGATCTCCTTAAATCGAGAGAAGATAACCAGAACCGAGAGCAACAATGGGTACGCCTTAGGGTTGTGCGAAAAGTGATCGGCAATGGTCAAGGCTCGACCCATATTGTGCGAAGTTATTGCGTTGCAAAGCTCATAGTTATTGAACTCTTTCGAAATGCCTACATATCTTTCAATGTCTGAATCGGTGATCTCGGTCGTTCCATCGGGCAACGCAATTAAGAGTTTATTCACCTCACCCTCAATCTTCGAAAGATCCGTTCCGAGGTTCTCCAACAGCATCGAGAGCGCCTTGTGTGAGAAGTTTAACCCCGTTGCCGAGAGGTGTGCCGAGAGCCACTGACCAATCTCGTAATCACGTGGACGCACCGACTCCAACACTACGCCACACTTTAACGCTGACTTATAGAGTGCCGAGCGTTTGTCGATACTCTTCTCCTTGTGACACAACACCAACACTGTGGACAAGAGTGGTGACGATGCGTATGTGGCGAGTTTTTCGAGCCCCTTCATCTGTTGCGCCTCCTTCACAATCACCACCTGTCGAGAGCCCATCATCGGCACCTGTCGTGCGTAGTTCACAACCACACCGCCCTCACAATCTCTGCCGTAGAGTGTCAACTGCCCAAAAACTCGCTCCTCCTCTGTAAGCACACTCTCCGAGAGAAGGGTGCACAGTGAATCAATGAAGTAGCTCTCCTCACCCATCAATATATATATAGGTGCGAAATCTCTACTCCCGATGCTCCGCACAATCGCCCCGTACGCCTCGGTACACTCCTTGAAACTATATCTCTTCTTTGCCAATTCTGCTGCTGTTAGATTATCTCCTTTGTTATCTTTGCGACACTCTCCGTATCGGCTGTAATGCGGTATCGGTCATCTATTCTTCGACCCACTAACCAAACAATTTCATCGCCCGATATGAGTACAAATTGTCGCTCCTTCTCAGGTTGTGACACCTTGGCATCGATCAAAAAATCACTCACCTTCTTATGTCCATCCATCCCCAGCGGCACAAAGCTATCACCCTCTCGCCAACGTCTTAACGTGAGTGGATAGCTCAACTTATCACCATCCAATAGCGCCACATTTTCGCCCAAATCAAAGCTCTCAACAAGATCGATCACCAACTGCTCGAAGTGAAGCACCGAGTTGCCACAGTAGCCTCGTACAGCCCCCTCAGCAACCTCTACAGCACAGCTATCACACTGTTCGATAGCGGTGATTAGGATCTTGTTGCGGTCGACAAAGGCTACGTAATCCTTGGAGTAGACCCTCCTGCCTGAGTTACCCTCGGAGTGTGCTCTATTTAGAGAGTCGATCACATCACCTTTGAACCCAAAGCGAGAGCTGAGAATTTCATAGATCACAAAGTCGAGCGGCATAGATGAGTCAATCTTCTCAATATCAAGCGTATAGATCCCCTCCCTGTGGCTAACAACCTCATCGGCTATCTTGTTCACACAGCTATTTATAAAGATCTGTGCACCAAGTAATCTATCGACATTGCCGCTCATCACCTGAGTGAATTTGGGGCTAATCTCCTTAAGGCGAGGCACTAATCCAAGCCTGATCTTATTGCGTAGATATTTAGTCGATCGATTCGATGAATCCTCCCTATAGGGAATATGATGCGTTACAGCGTACTCCAAAATCTCTTTGCGAGTGGCGAAATTCAGTGGTCGCACTACACGCCCCATTCGCTTTTTGATACCCGTGAGACCCTTAAGTCCCGTACCTCTAAAGAGGTTTATGAAGAAGGTCTCGATCGAGTCGTCGATGTGGTGCGCAACAGCAATAGCGGTGTAACCGTGCTCCACACAGAGCTCATTAAACCACTCGTAACGCTGCCTACGTGCAACCATCTCCATCGAGTCACCCGTCCGCTCCATCTCGCCTTTCGTGTCGAAACGTTTGTTGAACGCCTCTACACCAAATTTTGCAGCTCGCTCAGCAACAACCACCTCATCCTCATCGCTCTCCTCGCCTCGCAAACAGAAGTTGCAGTGAGCAACACCCACCTGAAATTCACTCTGTGCGAAGAGCTCCAACAAAACCATAGAGTCGACACCACCCGAGACAGCAAGCAGAATTTTATCCTGCTGCGTGAGTAGATTGTGACGAGTAATGTAGTTGTTAAATTGCTCTAAAAAGTTAACCATATATAAATAAATCTAAAAATCTAAGCCTCGCTAAAGAATCTAAGCCTCGTTAAAAAAACTAAGCCTCGTTAAATATAACTTTAATCTCTCTAATTTTGCGCTTTGCAAGCCTCTCTAAACAATATTTACCTCCATATCAATCTCGACCGAAAATCGATCACGAACAGCCTGCTGCACCTCTCGTGCCAACTCCAACACCTCGCCGCCCGTTGCCCCACCAAGATTGACGAGAACCAATGCTTGACGGGCGTGCACTCCAACTCTTCCTTGTGTATAACCCTTCATCCCTGCTTGATCTATAAGCCAGCCAGCCGCCAATTTCACCTTCGTGTCATCGCCCAAAACCGAGTAGTGAGGCATCGTTGGGTAACGCTCCAAAAGTCTCTCAGCGACAACTCGCTCAACGATTGGGTTCTTGAAGAAACTCCCTGCATTGCCCATTACAGAGGTGTCGGGTAACTTCTCTCGTCTCACCTCACAAATCACCTCACGGATGGTTCTGAGTGATGGTTCGCTCTCTTGCGCTGCGCCACTTCTCATCGCCACACGGTCGATCAAATCAGCGTAGTGAAGTTGTGGGTTTGCCTCTCTCGATAGACGCAAATAGATAGCCGTCACGATGGCTCTGCCTCGCAGCTGACCTTGCCCCTTGAAGATACTCTCTCGATAGCCAAATTCACACGCTGTAGCCTCTATCGAGCAGGGTTTGCACAGCTCCGTATCGAAGTAATCAACCTTAACCAAGATGTCACACAGCTCGCTGCCGTAAGCACCAATATTTTGAATCGGAGCCGCTCCAGCCTTGCCCGGTATTAGCGACAGATTCTCAGCTCCCCATAGTCCTCTCTCTACGCACCACTCAACTACATCGTCCCACTCCACACCAGCGGCAACCTTAAGCGTTACGCTTTTGTCTGTATGATCCTCCGCAACGATCTCAATCGACTGACCACGAGGGTGGAGCAGCGTCTGCTCAACAGCTCTAGTGAAGAGGATATTATTCCCTCCACTCAACACCATCCACCGCTTTGGAGCTTGCGTAGAGAATAACTCCTGCAGATCTTCAGCTGAGTCAAATTCGATAAGCTCCCGAGCCGTCACATCTACGTGAAAGCTATTGCGAGAGAGTAGCGATATATTTTTAAAAATCTTTATCATTGATTGCAAATATAGCGATAAATTACTAATTTTGGAGCGTAATTTCATTTTAAATAGTTAAAATATGTTTTCAAATCAAGATTTAGAGCAGATCTCAGCACACGGACTAACGGTTCAAGGTGTTGAAAAACAGATAGATAGTTTTAAAAGTGGTTTCCCATTTCTCAATATTTCTCGTGCAGCACGTATCGGTGACGGAATCGTCAAGATGAGCGAGGAGGCGATGGCTCAGGCTGCTGAAGATTACTCGGAGCGAGCAAAGGCTCTTAAGGTGGTTAAGTTTGTCCCTGCATCGGGTGCGGCTACACGAATGTTTAAAGAGCTCTTTGAGTTTGTAAATGATGATAAGCGTGGTAAGGGTATCGATACACTTATTAATAATATAGAGAAGTTTGCATTTTGGAGCGAGCTAAAGGCGCTGCTTCCAGAGGGGGCGAACGACAAGCAGATCGTTAGTGCAATCGTCAAGGAGGGGTTGGAGTATGGCTCTAAGCCCAAGGCATTGGTCTCGTTCCACGGCTATGAGACGGGGGCTCGCAAGGCTGTCGAGGAGCACTTGGTGGAGGGCGCTTTGTATGCAGCTGCCGATGGTGTGGCTCGTATCCACTTCACGGTTTCGCCTGAGCACTTGGCTGGGTTTGAGGCTCTAATCTCTGAGAAGTTGGCTCTCTACGAGGCGAAGTTTGGGATTAAGTATGAGATCTCGTTCTCGACACAGAAGTCCTCGACCGATACAATCGCTGTGAATCCAGATAACACTCCGTTCCGCACGGATGATGGAAAGCTCCTGTTCCGCCCTGCAGGTCACGGTGCACTCATCGAGAATATCGGTGAGATCGAGGCGGACGTGATCTTCGTTAAGACCATTGACAACGTCACTACAGATGCTTTGAGAGGCGATACACTTAAGTATAAGCAGGCGTTGGCAGGTCTGTTGCTCGATCTACAGAGCCGCTGTTTCGACTATATCAAAGCTATCGATGGAGGTTCTGCAGATCTGAAAGAGGTCGCTAAATTTGTTGAGAGCGAGTTGATGACTAAGATCTCGGGAGAGGCTACAGCGAAGATATTGAGGGCTATTCTTGACCGCCCGATACGCCTCTGTGGAATGGTTCGCAATGAGGGCGAGCCTGGTGGAGGTCCATTTTGGGCTCTCAATGAGGATGGTTCAGAGTCGTTGCAGATCGCTGAGTCGAGCCAAATTTCGCCTGAACAGATCGCTCTTATGAAGGAGGCGACACACTTCAACCCTGTCGATTTGGTCTGTGGCGTTGGTCGAGTTGATGGATCGAAGTTTGACCTTTCGGAGTTTATTGATCCAGCTACGGGCTTTATTTCGGAGAAGTCGAGTGGCGGTAGGGATCTTCGTGCACAGGAGTTGCCGGGGTTGTGGAACGGCGCAATGGCTAAGTGGAACACAATCTTTGTGGAGGTGCCAATCTCGACATTTACTCCTGTGAAGGTTGTTCAAGATCTCCTCAGAACACAACACCAATAGTTGAGAAAAATAGAGATATTAGGAGCGAAAAATAGAAAAATGACCCCCTTAACGAAAATAAAACCTCGTTAAGGGGTGTTTTTTTAAGAAGTTTTATTAGCTTTGCCAAAACGATATTTCATAACGCAGTGTATAATCTTTGCGCCACACATTAAAATAGCGCAAATGTAGCGAAAGATGGAGAGCGGACAAAAGATAGACGAAGAGCGGATAAAAGATAGATGGAGAGCGGATAAAAGATAGACGAAGAGCGGACAAAAGATAGACGAAGAGCGGACAAAAGATAGACGAAGAGCGGACAAAAGATAGACGAAGAGCAGATAAAATACAATAAATATAAACCGAAGTAGATATGGAAAACAAACTTCAAGAGTTGACACAGAGGCTCTATGACGAGGGGCTACAGAAGGGACGCAGCGAGGCGGAGAGTGTAGTGGCGGCAGCAAAGGCTGAGGCTGAGAAGATCGTGGCTAAGGCAAAGACTGATGCTGAGAAGATCGTAACGGAGGCGGAGCGCAAGGCGGCAGATGTCGCTAAGAACTCACTAACAGAGATCTCGTTGGCGGGCAAGCAGGCGTTGGCTAAGATCAAGGCTGAGATCACAAATGCGGTGGTGTCACAGAGCATTGGCGAGGGTGTGAAGAGCGTAGCAATGGATGGGAAATTCATCTCGGAGATGTTGCTTGCGGTTGCTAAGGGCTGGAGCTCATCGAATGGTGGGGTAGTCTCGTTGGCGGCTATGTTGCCCGAGGCTAACCAAAAGTCGCTGGATAAGGCGATGGCGAGCAACGCTGCAGCACTGCTTAAGGCTGGTGTAGAGGTTGGTTACTCGGCTGATGTGAAGAGTGGATTTAAAGTTGGGGCAAAGGATGAAGGTTACTACATCTCATTCTCAGAGGAGGATTTCGATGCTTTGATGAGGGGCTACCTTCGTGAGCGAGTGGCTAAGTTGCTGTTTTAATTAAAGGTTGTAAGCTATGTTTAGCAAACAATACATATATCTCGTTGCAGGGTTGCAGGAGTACACCTTGGGTTCGGATGTGAAGAATCTGAATCTAAGTGAGTTGCTGCAAGATGTACTGAACGAGTTTTCTCGATCAGACGCTGAGGCGCTGAGGCTGCTTTACGGCTATTATGACTGTGAGAATTTGGTCTCGGCAGAGGCTGGTCGCACAACATTCAACACCCTTGGATTGCTCTCACGTGAGCAGATTGAGGCGGTGGTCCGAGGGAACTCAGATGCGCTGGAGTTGCTTCCACAAGAGGTCGCACAGAGCGTTGAGTCGTATGGCTCGAAGGGTGGAGATATAAGCGTTTCGGATGGTCAAGCGGTGAGCTTTGCCCGTCAGATCTTTTCGGGCTATTACGAGGCGTGTTCAGCCTCAAAATCGAGCTTTGTGAAGAGGTGGAGCGAGGCGGATCGTAACCTACGTAATCTATCGGCGGCTATTACGGCTCGTGTTGCTGGTCGTTCAGTGGCTGATGTTGTGGTTGGTCGTGGTGATGTTGTCGATGCGATTGCTCGTTCGTCGGCTATAGATTTCGGATTGAGGGGTGATTTGCCCTATCTCGATGAGGTTATTTCGGCCGTTAGCGAGGAGCAGAATTTGGTGGAGAAGGAGCGTAAAATAGATATGGTGAGGTGGTCGATCGCTGAGGAGCTCTCGGAGGGTGAGTACTTTAGTGCCGCTTTTGTGATGGCGTACTTGATGAAGATCAACATCATCGTTAGGTGGCAAATGCTTGACCCCGTTAGAGGTCGGGAGATGTTTGACAAACTATTGGGCGAGCTGAGCGGCAAAGGATTAGTGAAGTAACCAAGCTCAAATGGCTAGCGGAATAGCTAAGTTGTAAAGGGTTGGTGAAATAGCTGAGCTACAAATGGCTAGCGGAATAGCTGAGTTGTAAAGGGTTGGTGAAATAGCTGAGCTACAAATGGCTAGCGGAATAGCTGAGTTGTAAAGGGTTGGTGAAATAGCTAAGTTGTAAAGGATTAGTAAAATAATAATATAGATACGTATGAAAACTACGGGACGTGTAAATGGAATTATTGCCAATATCGTTATCGTGAAGGCGGACGGAGCTGTCGGTCAGAACGAGATTTGTTACGTATATTGTGGTGCAATAAAGATGATGGCTGAGGTCATCAAGATCGTGGGCGACTCTGCCTACGTACAGGTTTTCGACTCAACTCGTGGACTTAAGATAGGCGACAGGGTTGAGTTCGAGGGACATATGTTGGAGGCGACATTGGCACCGGGTCTGTTGTCTCGCAACTATGATGGTTTGCAGAACGACTTGGAGCGTATGGAGGGCTTGTTTATTGAGCGTGGATCGATGACCGACCCGATCGATTTTGAGGCTTCGTATGACTTCACTCCGATAGCTAAAGAGGGTGATAAGGTGACCGCTGCATCGTGGCTGGGAGAGGTCAAGGAGCAGTGGGTGGCACACAAAATTATGGTGCCGTTTGTGATGACGGGCAAGTACACGGTAAAGAGCGTTGTGAAGAGCGGCAACTATAAGGTGACCGACACAGTGGCTGTTGTTGCGGATGCAGACGGCAATGAGTACCCGATAACGATGATTCAAAGGTGGGCTGTAAAGCAGGCTGTTAAGAGCTACGTATCGAAACCTCGTCCATCGAAGGTTATGGAGACTGGAGTTCGAGCGATCGATACATTCAACCCCTTGGCTGAGGGTGGTACGGGCTTTATCCCCGGCCCATTTGGTGCAGGTAAAACGGTGTTGCAGCACGCAATATCTAAGCAGGCTGAGGCGGATGTAATCATCATCGTTGCCTGTGGCGAGCGTGCAAATGAGGTTGTGGAGATCTTCGCTGAGTTCCCTGAGTTGATCGATGCGAGGACGGGTCACAACTTGATGGAGCGTACGATTATTATCTGTAACACATCAAATATGCCTGTGGCGGCTCGTGAGGCTTCGGTCTATACAGGAATGACAATTGGCGAGTACTACCGAGCGATGGGTCTTAAGGTGTTGGTTATGGCGGACTCTACTTCACGTTGGGCACAGGCTCTTCGAGAGATGTCTAACCGATTGGAGGAGTTACCTGGTCAGGATGCCTTCCCGATGGATTTGTCTGCTACGATCTCAAATTATTACTCACGTGCAGGACTTGTGGAGTTGGTTGGTGGCGGAACAGGGTCAGTTACATTCTTGGGTACTGTGTCTCCTGCAGGAGGTAACCTCAAAGAGCCTGTTACGGAGTCGACGAAGAAGGCTGCTCGATGTTTCTACGCTCTGTCGCAGGGTCGTGCCGACTCTAAGCGTTACCCAGCGATTGATCCTTTGGAGTCATATTCAAAATATTTGGAGTACCCCGAGGTGAGCAGCTACTTGGATGAGCACGTGGAGAAGCAGTGGGTCGAGAAGATCTACGCTGCAAAGACCTATATACAGCGAGGCAAGGAGGCGAACGATCAGATCAATATCTTGGGTGATGATGGTGTGCCGATGGAGTATCACGAGAGGTTCTGGAAGTCGGAGCTTATCGATTTTGTCTTGATGCAGCAGGATGCTTTCGATGATATTGATGGTAATACACCGATGGAGAGACAGTGTTTTATGACAAATATGATACTCGATATTTGCGGCAAGAGCTTTAATTTTGAGGCGTTTGAGGAGTGCTCAAAGTTCTTCAAAACGATGATTAACTCATTCCGTCAGATGAACTACACGCTCTTCAAGTCTGAGGAGTTTGAGAAGTATCGCTCGCAGATTGAGCAGAGTGTAATGGAAAATGTTGCTAAATAATTTACGACTATGACAAAGAGTGCATTTCAAAAGATATATACAAAGATCGACAACATCACAAAGGCTACGGTAACGCTCCGTGCCGAGGGTGTCGGCAATGATGAGTTGGCAACGGTTGGTGGCGAGTTGGCTCAGGTCGTTAAGATTATGGGCAACAACGTCACACTACAGGTATTCGCTGGTACGGAGGGTATCAGGACAGATTCTGAGGTTATCTTCCAAGGTGAGCCTCCAAAGTTGCGTGTCTCGGATAATTTGGCTGGACGATTCTTCAACGCCTATGGATTGCCTTTGGAGGGGGGTGAGCCCATTGAGGGTGAGGAGCGTGAGATCGGAGGTCCAACGGTGAATCCATTCCGCAGAAAGCAACCATCGGAGTTGATCGCTACAGGAATTGCAGGTATCGACCTTAACAACACAATTGTGTCGGGTCAGAAGATTCCATTCTTCGCCGATCCAGACCAACCATACAACGCTGTGATGGCGAACGTGGCGCTACGTGCTAAGGCTGATAAGATCATCTTGGGCGGTATGGGTCTTACGAATGATGACTTCCTCTACTTTAAGAGTGTCTTTGAGAATGCTGGAGCATTGGATCGTATCGTGTCGTTTGTGAACACTACCGAAGATGCTCCTGTTGAGCGCCTCTTGGTGCCCGATATGGCTTTGACAGCAGCGGAATATTTTGCTGTGGACAAGGGCGAAAAGGTGCTTGTGTTGCTTACAGATATGACGTTGTATGCCGATGCTTTGGCGATTGTGTCGAACCGTATGGATCAGATCCCATCTAAGGATTCGATGCCTGGATCGTTGTACTCAGACTTGGCTAAGTTGTATGAGAAGGCGGTGCAGTTGCCTAACGGAGGATCGATCACACTGATTGCCGTGACGACACTCTCGGGTGGAGATATTACACACGCAATTCCTGATAACACGGGTTACATCACCGAGGGTCAGCTCTTCTTGCGTAGCGACTCAGATACGGGTAAGGTCATTGTCGATCCGTTCCGTTCGTTGTCTCGTTTGAAGCAGTTAGTGATCGGTAAAAAGACTCGTGAGGATCACCCTCAGGTGATGAATGCTTGCGTGAGATTGTATGCCGATGCAGCGGGAGCTAAAACGAAGTTGGAGAATGGTTTTGACTTGTCTGATTATGATGAGCGCTCGTTGAAGTTCGCACACGACTACTCGGCTAAGTTGTTGGCTATCGACATTAATATCGAGATCGAGGAGATGTTGGACACAGCGTGGAGATTGTTCGCTGAGTACTTCACACCCGAGGAGGTGGCTATCAAACAGCAATTTGTAGATAAGTATTGGATAAAAAAATAATCGCCTATGGCTATTAAATTTCAATATAATAAGACCTCGCTTGGCGACTTGGGCAGACAGCTCAAGATGCGCCAAGGTGCTCTGCCGACCATCAAGAGTAAGGAGTCGGCACTGCGCTCAGAGGTGAAACGGGCTCGTGAGGTGGCGCTGGAGTATCAGAGCCAACTTGAAGAGCTTATGGCTCAGTATGACTATATGGTTGAGTTGTGGGGCGAGTTCGACACGGAGCTGCTCACGATCAAAGATATTGCGCTACGTGAGCAGAAGATCGCTGGCGTGAGGACACCTGTGTTGGATCACGTGATTTTTGCGGAGCAGGAGTATGATCTCTTCTCATCGCCAATATGGTTTCGTTCGGGTGTTGAGCTGCTGAAGAGGTTGGCTGAATTGAGCCTTGAATCGGAGATATATAACCGTAAGATGGAGTTGCTCGATTATGCTCGCCGCAAGACGACACAGAAGGTGAACCTCTACGAGAAGGTGCAGATCCCTGGATATGAGGATGCTATCCGCAAGATCAAACGCTTTATGGAGGATGAGGAGAATCTGTCAAAGTCGGCTCAAAAGATTGTAAAAACCAAACAACAACAGGCTACACAGGAGGGGGCAACGCTATGATAGTCAAGATGTTAAAGTATCAATTCGTCCTCTTTTCGGGCGAGTGTGAGAAGTTTGTAGAGAGCCTTTGTGACCTCGGAATGGTCGATATTACAACCTCTCGGTGGGAGGCATCGATGGAGGATCAAGCGTTGATCGTCTCGATCGAGGCACACGACAAGGCGGTGACAAACCTCACGGCATTTATACAGAGCGAGAGGTTCGTGAGTTCGGCTGTAGCTTATGGCTCGGGCGAGGAGGCTTTTGCAAGCTACTCAAAGACGAGTGGCGAGGTGGCTGCGTATGAGGCTGAGATCGAGAGACTTAAAGCGACTGCTCGTGAGGTTAAACCGTGGGGTGAGTTCTCAGCGGAGGCGCTCACAAAGTTGTCAAAAGAGGGTGTTGTGCTCAACTACTTCGTGGCGTTAGAGTCTGATTATGAGGCTATTGAGGCGGAGCGTGGTGGCGATTTAGCGCTCTCGGTAATATCTCGGGAGGATGGGAAAATCTATTTTGTCGCTGTTACACGAGAGGGCGATGGTGCAGATCTAAACCTTGATGCTCAGATGGTTAAACCACTCACGGCATCGGCAACTGAGATCGAACAAGAGATCAAGAGATTGGAGCAGAGCCGAGAGGCACTAAACAGCGATCTCTCTCGTGCGGCAAAGTCAATTGAGCTAATCAAACAACACAAAAGTGTGGTCGTTGAGCAGCTGCAGCAGAGCCGTGTGAGTAGCTCGGCAGAGCAGGCGGCTGAGGGGTCACTACTCGTGATGGAGGGTTGGGCAGAGGAGGCAACAGCCGCTAAGGTTGATGCACTGCTCGATGCTCAGTCGGGATTGGTCTACTTCAAGAGCAGACCCACGCCAAGCGATAACACCCCCGTGAAGTTGGAGAACAACAGCTTCGCAAAACTATTCGAGATGGTGAGCAACCTCTATGCACTTCCGAAGTATGGGACGATCGACCTTACGCCGCTATTTGCGCCCTTTTATATGCTCTTCTTTGCGATCTGTCTGTGTGATGCAGGTTATGGCGCAATGATCCTTGCGGCTGGTCTTTTCCTCCGATTCAAGGGTGGCGAGAGTATGCGTTCGGCAGGTATGCTGACCATACTTTGCGGAGCTACAGCGGTGATTTTTGGATTCTTAGCCAACTCGATTTTCGGTATGGAGTTTAGCTCGATGCCGCTCTTTGAGAGCTTTAGGTTTATCAATTTCCAGAAGGATTTCTTCGTTGCCTCTATGGCGATCGGTATTGTGCAGATCCTCTTCGGTATGCTCATCAAGATCTCGGTGACGACACGCTCATTCGGCTTTAAGTATGCAGTGGGCTCGGTTGGCTGGTTTATAATGGTCTTGACGGGTGTCGCTTCGTTGGCGTTGCCAGCTGTGGGTGTTGAGTTGCCTAGCGTACTCTATCAAGTGGGCTTGTATGTCGGCTTGGCGCTACTCATCTTCTTCAACAATCCCGAGAAAAATATCTTTGCAAATATCGGTTCGGGCATTTGGGAGGCTTATGATCGCACGACAGGATTGATGGGTGATGTATTGAGTTATATTCGTCTCTTTGCAATCGGTTTGTCGGGCGGTGTCTTGGCGCTGGTCTTTAATGATTTGGCTGTGGGAATGACGGGCTTGGATGTTAGCTGGGCGGATCAGACGATTTTGGAGCTCATCCCTAAGTTGATCGGTGCAACGGCAATACTTTTGGTGGGTCACGGAATCAACCTCTTTATGTCGACTATCTCATCATTTGTTCACCCGATGCGTCTAACGTTTGTGGAGTTCTATAAGAATG
Organism: Rikenellaceae bacterium; assembly: GCA_047174325.1. Lineage (GTDB taxonomy): Bacteria > Bacteroidota > Bacteroidia > Bacteroidales > Rikenellaceae > Alistipes. The sequence continues at coordinate 31,079 of JBCQUE010000007.1, forward strand.
CAGGTTTCGAGATGGCGACACGTAAATTTGAGCCTTTGAATAGAGGCTAAAGAGCCCTCTTCGTGGAGAGTAACAAAGCTTTCCAAGTAAAGGGTAAGCACAAAGCTTTCCAAGTAAAGGGTAAGCACAAAGCTTTCCAAGTAAAGGGTAAGTACAAAGCTTTCCAAGTAAAGGGTAAGCACAAAGCTTTCCAAGTAAAGAGCAAGTACAGAGCTCTTTTCGGTGAGAGTAATTAAAGTAAATTTAAGAATAATAACAAATAAAAATTAAAAAACATTATGGATTCAACAGCAATTATCTTAGCCTATTTGGGCGTAGCATTTATGATCGGATTGAGCGGTGCAGCATCAGCGATCGGAACATCAATCAGCGGTCAGGCAGCTGTAGGTTCTATGAAGAAGAACCCAGACGCATTCGGTAGCTATATGATCTTGACGGCTCTTCCTGGCTCGCAAGGTCTCTATGGCTTCGTTAGTTTCTTTATGGTGACGAGCATCTTCAACCTCATTAGCGACAACACAACGATGTTGCAGGGTGCAGCGGTGTTGGGAATCGGTATCTTGTCGGGTGTCGTTAACTTGGCTGCATCGATCTATCAGGGTCAGGTTTGCGCTAACGGTATCACAGCTATCGGTGGCGGACACGATGTGATGGGTAAGACGTTGATTATGGCGGCGTTCCCAGAGTTGTATGCGATCTTGACAGTTGCGGCAACATTTATGATCGGTGGCGCTGTAGCTTAATTTATTGCTCATCGGAACACCTCAGGAGTAGTCTCTTTAAGAACTTCATTAAAGTTCATCAGAACAACTCATTTAAGAGCTCTTTGGAGCAGAAAAAAGCGGCTTGATCGGGAAACCTTTCAAGCCGCTTTTTTATCTTGTCACCATCATAACATAAAAATAGGCGTGAAACGAATTAATCGCTTCACGCCAAAGTTGCTAATCAGATAGTGGTGACTACCTCTCGATGAGAGTGATACTGCGCTCGATGAAGTCGCTCAGGCTCTTACCCTTCAACATTCCGTTTGATAGTAGCGCAAGGTCGATGATCTGCTTGATGAGTGAGTTGTCACGACCGATCTCTTTGAGGCGCTCATTGCGCTCGTCACGCAACATAACAACCTTTTTCGATAGCTCCTCACGCATCGACTTCTCCTCAGTGGTGAAATCCTCCTCTTTCTTATCCTTCACCAACTCCTCGAAACGAGCCTCCTCATCGACTGCTGCGTTAATCTTCTTTGTCGTTGTCTTGAGTTTATCTCCGTAACTCTCCTCCACGCTCTTCAAAATATCGAGAACGATAGGGTGGTTACCGTTCACGGCAATGGTGAAGTTGTCGGGCATCTGTGCATAGAATTGGCTCATTCCGCCACCGCCACCTGTTGCAGCCATCTCCTTCATTCGGCGCATAAACTCATCCTGTGTGATGACAACGGGTGCATCATTTGCCTCCATCGCCTCAAATGAGATCTGATAGCTAATCTTCTCGTCTGTAGGCATTTGGCTCTCGAACACGGGGCGCAACACCTCTTGATTCTCAGCCGTCAGGGTGATCTCAAGGCTCTTCTCCTTTTGAATCAACTTATCCACGACATCGCTATCAACACGCACAAATCGGCACTCCTTGTGTTTCGACTCGTAATAATTGATGTAGTGGCTATCGAGCTGACCATCCATCACCAACACCTTGTAACCCTTGCTCTTTGCCGATGCAACAAATTGGTGCTTCTCAACTGCATCGTCAACGTAGAGCATAATGATCGTTCCGTTCTTGTCGGTCTGGTTATCCTTGACAGCCTCGGTAAACTCAGTCGATGTAAAGTACTTGCCCTCAGTGTTTTTCCACAACATAAAGCTGTCCGACTTCTCAGCGAACTTCTCATCTGTGAGTGTTCCATACTCGATGAAGATCTTCAAATCGTCCCACTTACTCTCATAATCTGCACGCATCGTGTTGAACAACTCCTGCAGACGGTCGGCAACCTTGCGAGTGATGTAGTTAGAGATCTTCTTCACATTCGAGTCGCTCTGCAAATAGCTACGTGAGACGTTGAGCGGAATATCTGGCGAGTCGATCACACCGTGCAGCAGCGTCAAATACTCAGGCACGATGCCCTCCACCTGATCCGTTACATAAACCTGATTGCAGTAGAGCTGGATCTTATTCTTCTGAACCTCGAACTTATTGCTGATCTTCGGGAAGTAGAGAATACCCGTAAGGTTGAAAGGGTAGTCGATATTGAGGTGTATCGAGAAGAGTGGCTCTTCGGACATTGGGTACAACTCACGATAGAACTCCTTGTAATTCTCCTCGGTGATCTCCGATGGTTTAGTCACCCAAAGTGGCGCTACAGCGTTGATTACATTATCCTTATCAGTGTCGACATACTTTCCATCTTTCCACTCCTGCACCTTGCCAAGCGAGATCGGCACAGGCAAGAATCGGCAATACTTCTTCAATAGCTCCTCGATCTTTGACCTCTCGCCATACTCCGCAGCATCCTCAGCGATATGAAGTGTGATCGATGTTCCACGAGCCACCTCATCATCTGTCTCCGCCATCTCAAACTCGGGCGATCCTGTGCAACTCCACTTAACCGCCTTAGCGCCCTCTTTGTATGATTTAGTTGTGATCTCCACACGCTCGGCAACCATAAATGCCGAGTAGAATCCCAAACCGAAGTGACCGATGATAGCCTGATCCTTATACTTCTCCATAAACTCCTCAGCGCCCGAAAATGCGATCTGATTGATGTATTTGTCAACCTCCTCCATCGTCATTCCCAAACCTCGGTCGGTGATTGTTAAGCTCTTAGCCGCTGTGTCGAGTGCGATCGATATTGTCAGATCACCCAACTCACCCTTAGCCTCGCCACGTGACGAGAGAGTTTTGAGTTTCTGTGTTGCATCGACAGCGTTAGAGACCAACTCACGCAAGAAGATCTCGTGATCTGAGTAGAGGAACTTCTTAATTACAGGGAAGATGTTTTCGGATGTAACTCCAATTTTTCCGTTTTTCATAACTCTATGATAAATTTAATTTTAAGTTTGTATAATTTACATTTTACTCTTTCTCATCAAATGGTGTGCCAACCATTTATTTCTGTCATTTTGGCAGACTTGTGACATAAAAAATGTCAGCCAACGAAATAATCCGTCAGCCGACACACTTGTTCTCGATCTGCTCTATGTTGCTAACGAGTTACATATCTCTCCCAAAATTTCTCGTGAGTATCAGCCTTTTCGCCGATGTTGAGTATCCACCAATTCTCGCAACAGTCCGAGTAATCGACACCATCGAAGTGAAGATATGACCACTTATGCTCAAAGCCATTAGGGAAGTATGAATCGATGATTTGATCAGCTAATTGCCACATCTTGCGAGCCTTAGGGTTGCGAGCCTCCTTTGCCAACACGATCCACTTTGCATCCTTTGCACGATATGCAGGCGTTGTGTACTCACCTCTGTCTCCCCAATCTTCGCTAGGTAGTGCGTTTCCGTCATCGATACTGAAATATGTTGTCATCTTCTTCACATACTCCAGATCCTCTTTAGCGGTCATCTTCTCGTTCCAGTTGCTGTGCTGCACCACGATCACCTGCTCTTTGATCGCCTTGGCTGAGAGAGTATTGAGCAACTCTTTCACCCAATCAGCCGTGATATTTGACTGTCCAGCCTCCTGAACCCACACTTTACCGCCCTTGCTTATGATCGGTTTCACCACCTTCAAAATGTCGCTAACGGCTCTCTCCCAATCCTCATTTGCCGCTGTCCACTGCTTGCCAAACGCTGTGTTGAATAGCTCACGTGAATCGAGGAATAGACCCTTCTGCACGCCAATCGCACCCGATACTGCATAGATCTTTACACCCTTCAAATCGGGGTGGAGCATCATACAGCCCAATGCAGCCTGAGCGTGAAGGTCATCGGGGTCGGGTTTGCTGTCAAATTGCGCCAACAGCAGATCTTTTTTCTTATTGAAATAGGGGCGCTCTGAACCACTTTGTGCAGAGATACTTTGTACATTTCCAAATAGTGCAACGCCAACGAGTAGCGCCACAGATGTGATAAATTTACGTTTCATTTTTGGTTGACTTTTGGTTGTTGGTTGATTGGTTGGTTGGTTGTTGAGAGTGTGATAGAGAGCAGCAAGATCGCAAAACGAGCATAGTTGTCGCTTTGGATCTTGCTGCAATTTACGCTACAAAAGCGCCTCCAACTTTGCCTGTAGAGCAGCCTTAGTTGTTGCGCCAACCTGCTTGTCGACCAACTCGCCACCCTTAAGCATAACGATTGTTGGAATATTACGCACACCGAATTTTGCAACGATGTCGTCATTCTCCTCCACGTCACACTTTGCAACGATGATACGACCCTCGTACTCCGCTGCCAACTCGTCAACGATCGGAGCGATTGCACGGCAAGGTCCGCACCACTCTGCCCAAAAATCGATTACTACTGGTTGACCTGAGGCAATTGTCGCCTCGAAATTCTCTGATGTAATTGCTAATGCCATTGTTTAATTGTGTTAAAGTATTATAAGTTTATCTAATAGCTAAATTATATTGTATCTGACTCTGGTCTAAGTACTCCGCAAACTCTCGGCTCATCATCACTTTGTGGCTCTTCGATGTTAGGCTCAGTGTCGTATCTGTCGAGCCATCATAGAGCCTAAATTTGAGCTGTGTATCACCCTTTGAGCCCTTTACACTCTGTGTCAGCTCCTGCACCACTGCGCTAGTGAGAGCCTCGATAGGGAGGTGCAACGTCACCGATTTAATCATCGTGTCCCGCATCTCGCCCAGCTGCACCATCGAACTAATCTTCAGCTCCACGCTATCGGGACGAAACGGGTGCATCTGAACCTTAGCCCGAATAAAGAGGAAGTAATCGACATAGAGATACTGCCTAAAGTTCTCATAATCCTTGCCAAAGAGCAAAAATTCGTGCGACCCATTATAATCCTCCAGCGTAAATTTTCCCCACGGCTTACCCGTTTTAGTTGTCAAATTCTGTACCGCAGTGACCATTCCCGCCACGCTTATATCTTGGTTCATCAAGCTATCAAGGTTCGAGAGATCCGACAACTGCTGCTTGCAGAGGTTCTTGATTATAACGTCAAATTCACCCAACGGATGAGCCGACAAATAGAGCCCAATCACCTCACGCTCCTTGCGAAGTGTCTCCAAATCGCTCAGCGCCAAAGCCCCCACAACAGGCTGAGGCACAGCAATATCTGCCGATCCCGAGTCACCACCAAAGAGGCTCTGTTGTGCATTACTTCGCTCCGCTTGCACACGCTGCCCATAACGGATCAACATCTCCAAATGCGTAACGCCACTAACGGGATCGGGCGCAAAGAGTAGCGAACGGTGCATTCCCGAGATCGAGTCAAATCCACCCGACCAAGCGATACTCTCGATACACTTTCGATTGACTGCCGAGAAATTAGTTCGCTCCATAAAGTCACTCATACTCACGTAGTTACCGCTCCGATCTCGCTCCTCAACAATACTTGCAACCGCCGCATCACCAACACCTTTGATGCCGCCCATTCCAAAGCGAACATCACCCGAGTTATTAGCCGCAAAGGCGTGACGAGACTCATTTATATCGGGGCTCAGAACCTTGATTCCCATTCGTCCACACTCATTCATATAGAACGAGAGTGTCTTAATATCGGCCAAATTTCGGCTCAGCAAAGCCGCCATATACTCCGACGGATAGTTCGCCTTGAGATACGCTGTTTGGTAAGCAATCCACGAATAACAAGTGGCGTGCGACTTATTGAAGGCGTACGATGCAAACTTCTCCCAATCGCCCCAAATCTTATCCAACACCTCCTCTTTGTGTCCATTGGAGATACCTCCAGCGATGAATTTTGGTTTCAACTCATCAAGCTTATCACGTAGCTTCTTACCCATCGCCTTACGCAACGAATCGGACTCGCCTCGGGTGAAGTTACCCAACAGGCGAGAGAGAAGCATCACCTGCTCCTGATAGACCGTGATTCCGTAGGTATCCTTCAGATACTTCTCCATCACATCTATGTCGTACTCAATCGGTTTGCGCCCGTGTTTACGATCGACAAAGTCGGGAATATAATCCATCGGGCCGGGTCGATATAGCGCATTCATCGCAATGAGATCCTCAAACGTGGTTGGCTGCAGCTCTCGCAGATACTTCTGCATACCTGCCGACTCAAACTGGAACGTGCCCACTGTTCGACCCTCGCTATAGAGTTTGTATGTTGCTGGGTCGTTGATCGCAATCTCCTCAATATCAAACACTTCGCCACGTGTCTGCTTGATGTTCGCCTGAGCCTCCTTAATGATCGAGAGGGTTTTGAGACCCAAGAAATCCATCTTGATAAGTCCCGTATCCTCGATGATCGAACCCTCATATTGCGTCACCAACATCTTCTCGCCCGTCTCCTTGTCGTCTGCCGTACTCACTGGAACCCAGTCAGTTATATCGTCCCTACAGATGATGATACCGCAGGCGTGAACTCCAACATTACGCACATTACCCTCCAACATCTTCGCATACCGCATCGTATCGCTCATCACAGGGTCTGATGACTCCTCCGCCGCCTTTAGCTCGGGTATCGCCTTGATTGCGTTAGGAAGGTTCATCTTCATATCGGGGAGCTTGTCGGGGATCAATTTACACAATCTGTCCGACTCCGATAGCGGCAACTTCTGCACTCGGGCAACATCCTTGATAGATGACTTGGTAGCCATCGTTCCAAAGGTGATGATGTGCGCCACCTTCTCCTTTCCATACTTCTCCGTCACCCAATTCAGAACTCGACCTCGACCATCATCATCGAAGTCAACATCAATATCGGGCAGCGAGATACGGTCGGGATTCAAGAAGCGCTCAAACAGAAGATCATATTTGATAGGGTCGATAAGCGTGATACCCAAGCAGTACGCCACAGCCGATCCTGCAGCCGATCCACGACCCGGCCCAACCGATACACCTAACTCCTTGCGAGCCACCGAGATAAAATCCTGCACAATCAAGAAGTAACCCGGGAAACCCATCGTCTTCATTATATAGAGCTCGAAATTCATCCGCTCCATAACCTCTGCACTCAACGGCTTAGAGGGGTCGTTGGGGTCGCCATATCGCCTCTGAGCCCCCTCATAAGCGATCTTCGCCAAGTAATCCGCCTCTAGCTTTATTCTGTAGAGCTTGTCGTATCCGCCCAAACTCTTGATCTTCTTCTCACCAGCCTCACGGCTCAGCACCACGTTGCCTAACTCATCCTGTGTGAACTCATTATACAAATCCTCCTCAGTGAGCCTCGCCCTATACTCCGCCTCCGTACCAAACTCCTCAGGGATCTCAAACGTGGGCATAATTGGCGGATTATCAATTGCATAACTCTCCACCTTAGAGGCAACCTCCAACGTATTCTCCAACGCCTCAGGAATGTAGCCAAAGACACTCTCCATCTCCTGAGCCGTCTTCATCCACTCCTGCTTGGTGTACAACATTCGCTTCTCGTCATCCAGATCCTTACCCGTACTGAGGCAGATCAAACGGTCGTGAGCCTCAGCATTCTCCTCATCCACAAAGTGAACATCATTCGTAGCAACCAACTTTACATCATACTTTCTCGCCAATTCGATAAGAGTAGGATTGATCCTCTCCTGCAGCTCAGCCGCCTCGTGATTAGCCCTCTGCACGGTTGCTTTGTGGTGCTGCAACTCTAGGTAGTAATCCTCGCCAAAGATACTTTTGTGCCACTGGATAGCCTCCTCTGCCGCCTCTGTATCCTCATTTTTGAGTAGCTTTTGTGGCACTTCGCCTCCGATACAAGCCGAGCAGCAGATCAGCCCCTCTGAGTATCTTTCAAGATCCTTTCTGTCGGTACGTGGACGCATATAATAACCATCCGTCCAAGCCCTCGAAACGATCTTCACCAAGTTGTGATAACCCGTCTGATTCTTCGCCAAAAGTATCAAGTGATAACCACTATGGTCGGGCTTACCGTTCTTCTGCTCCTTATCTCCGTGGCGAGCTACATATACCTCACAACCGATGATTGGCTTGAAGTTGAGTTTCTGCTTTAGCTCATAAATCTTCTCCTCATTCTCCTCTTTGGTCTTTTGAGGATCTTCACCCTCAGTCGCTGCATAACGCCCCTCGTCGATCGAGAGGTTGGTCTTCTCCAGCTTCGCTAGATCGCCCTTCAGCCCTTTTTTTTTCTTGCCGATGTAACCCAAAAACTCCTTGATAGAGAACATCACACCGTGGTCAGTCACAGCGATTGCGGGCATCCCGTTCGCCATCGCTTTATCCACGAGGCGAGCGATCGATGCTTGACCATCGAGTACTGAGTATTGTGTGTGTACGTGTAGATGTACAAATTTCTCTATCATAATTGAAACTTAAAGTTACTTGCGTTCGACCACAAAGATATAATTATTTTATCAAAAAAACGGCACAAATTTTGTCAATTTGAAAATATTTTGTAACTTGGGTGTACAAACCACTCAACATTAACCGATAATATTAATTACCTATGAAACACGACACTATGGTTGTACTTACGGAGTACGACTCAATCACACAAGCGGAGATCGCCAAAACACTCCTTGATGAGATGGGAATTTGGTCGATGATTAATAATGAATATATGTCGACAATCTATCCAACAGGCATTATGCCTGCACAGATGATCGTTATGGAGCAAGATCTACAGAGAGCCAAAAAGTGCCTCGCCGATGCTCTTATTCAGAGTGAGGAGGAGGCTGGCGCTGAGGGGTAACCTTTCGATTTTGGGGCTCTTAGCGGTAATTTAGGCGGTGTGGCGATATGGAGGTCATTGATTCCAAATCATCCACGCCGCCTCTGCTTGTCCGATCAGCATCTCGCTGCCGTTCTTGACCTTTGCGCCCTGCTTTTGTCCGCTCTCCAGAAACTTAGTGAGTGGGGGATTGTAGACCAAATCAAATAGATAATGGTTAGAGGTTAAAGCCTCGTAAGGGATCTCGGGAGCTGTTGAAGTATTGGGGTAAGTGCCTAGCGGTGTTGCATTGATTATCAGCTTATTATCGCTTATTACATCAGGCGTTACTTCACTATAGTTTAGTCGCCATTCGCCCCCTTGTCTCGAAACCAATTTATACTCAATATCAAGCTCCCTAAGTATATATTCAGCCGCCAATGCAGCGCCACCTGTCCCCAAGATCAGTGCCCGTGTGGGTCTCTCGCCCGATAGCAAATCGAGCAGCGAACTACGCAATCCAACAACATCAGTGTTGTATCCAACAAGAGCTCCATCCGCCTCACGCTTAACGCAATTCACAGCGCCCACAGCCTCCGCCTCGGGCGACAGCGAACTCAAGAACTTGATAACTTGCTGCTTATAAGGGATCGTAACATTGAACCCCTCCAACTCGGGTGTCGAGCTCAAAAGCTGCTCCAACTCATCGATCGCAGCCAACTCATAGAGCGAGTATTCACACCCCTCAATCCCCTCACGGCGAAACTTTCCAGCGAAATATTTACCCGAAAACGAGTGGGGCAAATGCTCTCCAATTAATCCAAACTTACGCACTTTATATCTAATTTTATCTCTAACTTTTATATCTAGCTTTATAACAATAATAGCTTCGTAACCGCTTTACATACACACTCTTACTTAATGTACACGCTCTTACTTTTACGGCTACTTTTTATCCGAAAACCTCTCCAGCAACAGCACCAACCCACCGCCAATCACCATCATCAACAGAGCGCCTAGAATCATTCCATCTGGAGCGATATTGCGGCTCATCTCTACACCTCGTTCGATATACAACTCTTTCCAAGGCCAGACCTTACCGAGTGACCCCAACATAAAGCCCGCCAATAACGCAACCGTAATGTCGTGATACCGACTAAATAGATATGATAACACATTAGAGAAGAGCACGATACCGATCGCCGCACCAGCACCAAACACAGCGATAACCTCCAAATTAAAGCCCTTGATCGACTCCATTATATAGTGATACTTGCCCATCAACAGAAGTATAAAGCTGCCCGAAATACCCGGCAAAATCATTGCGCAAATAGCCACCGCACCACACAAAAAGATGAATGGCAATCCATCGGGTGTAGCGGCAGGCGTAGCCGATGTAACGAAGATAGCCACCGCACAACCCACAGCAAATGAGATCCAACGGCTCAATCTCCACTCCCGAACCTGTTTAGAGACACTATGCACCGAGGCGATGATAAGCCCAAAAAAGAGCGACCAAATCAACACAGGGTGGTGCTCCAAAAGATAGGTGATAACCCGAGCCAACGAGACAACGCTAATAGCGATACCGCACAATACAGAGATCAAAAACGGTGCATTTACAGCCCGAAAAAACTCCTTGAATCTCAGTGTCGCCAAGAGTTTTAGTGAGCTCAAATTCACACTCTTAATAGAGTTAATCAGCTCCTCATAAATCCCGACAATAAAGGCAATTGTTCCGCCCGAAACCCCAGGCACAACATCCGCTGCACCCATACCTACACCCTTAAATATCAGTGTTATATAATCCTTTAGTCCTCTCTCAGTCATCTCTTTAGTTATTCACTTTATTATTTACTCCACACACTTGATCTATACTTCAATCTATACTTCAATCTATACTTCAATCTATACTTCAATCTATACTTCAATCTATACTTCACACACCCAATTACTTACTCTGCTCGATACTGCTCGATCCCCTTAAAGCCGAGCAACAGATCCTTCACACCCATACGCTTTTTGCCAGCCAACTGAATCGATCCAATCTCAACTGCTCCATCACTGCAACCAACCCTTATGTAGCTCCTGTTATCGCTCTCGATCTCACCTACAGCGAGCGATCCACCCTCTGTAAATCGAGCCGCAAATATCTTGGCTGTAGTCATCTCACCATCAACATTAACAAGGTTGCACCAAGCAGCAGGGTATGGCGAAAGTCCCCTCACGAAGTTCACAATCGAAACCCCATCTCTGCTCCAATCAATCAGGCAATCTTGCTTGAAAATCTTGGGAGCTGGACGAAGTGTACTCTCGTCGATATGAGCCTGCTCGATGGGTGTAAAATCGCCCGTGGCGAGCATCTCAACGCTCTCCAGAACCACATCTGTGCCCATCGTCATCAATCTCTCGTAGAGCTCTCCGACGCACTCCTCCTCGCCAATCTCGACACTACGCTGCATCAAAATCGCCCCTTGGTCGATCTTCTCATTGAGCAGAAATGTCGTTACGCCCGTCACCTTATCGCCATTAATAATAGCGTGATTAATAGGCGCTGCACCTCTATACTCAGGCAACAGCGAGGCGTGTAGATTAAATGTACCCAATCGAGGCATCGACCAAATAATCTGAGGCAACATCCGAAAGGCAATCACCACCGCAAGGTCTGCATCGAGCGCTCGATAAGCCTCCACAAAGCTCTCCTCACGCAACTTCTCAGGCTGCAAAATCGGCAAACCTAGACGCATCGCCTCACGCTTAACGTCACACTCATATATCTTCTGACCTCGACCAGCAGCTCTGTCGGGTGTCGTCACAACGCCCACAACATTATATCCACCCTCCACAAGTGCTCGCAATGACGGCACAGCAAACTCGGGCGTTCCCATAAAAACTATACGTAGATCCTTTCCGCTCACCTCTATTACTTCTTAAGACCCAATGTGTGACCCATCCTCTCCTCCTTGGTCATCAAATACTTCACGTCGTGTTTATTTGGGCAGATCACAATCGGCACAATCTCCGAAATCTCCAAGCCGTAGCCCTCCAATCCAACACGTTTCGTAGGGTTATTTGTCATCAATTTCATCTTGTGGATACCCAACTCACGCAAGATACTCGCTCCAACTCCGTAGTCTCTCTCGTCTGGTTTGAACCCAAGCGCCACATTTGCATCGACCGTATCCATTCCCTCATCCTGCAACTTATACGCCGCAATCTTATTGAGCAGACCGATACCTCGACCCTCCTGCATAAGGTACACAACAGCGCCCTTGCCCTCGGCCTCGACCATCTGCAGAGCAGTGTGTAGCTGTGAACCACAATCACAACGGCACGAGCCCAAAATATCGCCCGTAGCGCAAGATGAGTGGACACGAACCAGCACCTCCTCATCAGCCGTCCAGCTACCCTTGGTGATCGCCATATGCTCCAAGCCGTTCGACTTTTGGCGGAAGATCGTAATGTTGAAATCACCATCCACCGTTGGCAACGGAACAGTCACACCGTGCTCCACGATCGACTCTTCACGCAATCTGTAGGCAATGAGATCAGCTATTGAGATGATCTTCATATCGAACTTTTGAGCGACACTCTCTAGGTCAGCCATACGAGCCATCGTTCCATCCTCATTCATAATCTCGATCAGCACACCAGCTGGCTGCAACCCCGCCAAGCGAGCCAAATCTACAGCCGCCTCAGTGTGACCGGGTCGACGCAAAACGCCCTTCTCACGGGCACGCAAAGGGTTAATATGACCGGGGCGACCAAGATCCGTAGGCTTAGTCGCTGGATCAGCCAACGCCCTAAGCGTAGCTGCTCGGTCGTGTATTGATACACCTGTGGTGCATCCATCGTGTAGATAGTCGACCGTAACGGTAAATGGAGTGCCAAGCAGCGAGGTGTTAACCTGCTCCATCATCCCCAACTCAAACTGAGCACAACGCTCCTCACTAAGTGGTGCACACAACAGACCTCGTCCGTGTTTAAGCATAAAGTTCACATCCTCCTCAGTCACCTTCTCCGCAGCCATAATGAAGTCACCCTCATTCTCTCGATCCTCGTCATCTACAACGATTATCATCTTTCCATTGCGGAAATCCTCGATTGCCTCCTCGACACTGTTTAAAACAAAATTTTCACTCATATTTTTACTTAACTATTTCCTGCTTTTTTACTCTTTTTCAATCTCTTTGGTATCACTAAATTCACCAACTTTTTCACAGCCTTAATGTATGGATCTCGGTCAAAAAGTGCCGAGTCACTATTAGCCTTATATGTCAAATATATCGCCACGGGGGTGAGGATGTACGCCGAGAACCACATTCCGCCCAGCGCCACCCAAGTTCCCTCCTTAGCCATCTTCTCACCCGTCAACGAAATAATGTAATAAATCACAAAGAAGATCACCGAGACCACAATAGGCATACCCAAACCACCCTTACGTATGATCGCCCCGAGCGGTGCTCCGATCAAGAAGAAGATGATAATCGAGATCGGCGTAGTGAGTTTTCTGTGCCACTCAACCTGTGAAAGATAGAGCCTCTTCAAACCCTGCTTTGTACTCGCCTCATCGTGCGTGAACATATTTCGGGAGTTCTTTGCCTGTCTACGTGCCGTGCTCCAAACACTCTGTCGACTTCTCAAATCGAGTTTGTCAATCGAGTCGAGCGCCATAATTCCAGCCATCCCCTGCTTGTCAACCATTAGCGAGTCGGGGAGCAGCAACACCGAGTGGTCTCGTGCAAATATCTGCTGCTTAAGCAGTGGTTCATAAGACTTTACGGTCGAGGTGTTCACCACCTTTCTCAGCGAATCAATATCATCCTGTAGCTCCGTGATGGTCATCGTCTGACTTCCTTTAAAGTTCTCAGAATCAGTTCGTTGATCCATCGAGAAACCCTCCATCGGCAGCGCTCCATATTGCGTCTCAAACTTATTGTGTCTCAGCTCGCTCTTGTTGTACCAACTTGCCGAGCGTGTCTGTTCATAAGTATGACCATTAAAAAGCGTCACCAACAACATCGATTTATCATCCGATAGGCGAATGTAGCCCGAATCGGCAACCGTTGTTGTCATATCGCCATTTATCGCACGGTTATCATAGATCAATACATCACGCAACAGCTTAGTTTTCGGATCTTGTTTCCCGACCCTGATACTCATATTCTCGATGCCGTTGAAGAATAGTCCATCTTTAAACTCGATCACCTGCTTTTGACGACGAATATCATAGATGATGCTATACATCTTCTTGTTAGAGTAGGGGACTAAGTCATTGACAATAAAGAAGCTACCCACCGAAATAAAGGCGATAACATAGATCAGCGGCTCGATGATACGCAGCAGTGACATTCCTGCTGACTTCATAGCCAACAGCTCATAATTTTCACCTAAGTTACCCATCGTCATAATCGCCGCCAAAAGCAACGACAGGGGTAATCCGAGCGGGATCATATTGACCATTGCATAGCTCATCAATTCAATGATGATTGGTGCATCGAGCCCCTTACCCACCAACTCATCGATATATCGCCAGACGAAATTCATCATCAACACGAACATAACGATAAAGAAGGTGAGGAACATTGGTCCCAAGTATGACTTCAATACAAGTATGTGGATTCGCTTCATTACATCTCTTTCATATCTCCGCCAAATCGGCAGGGTCATTTTGTTCGCAAATTTACACAAAAAAACTGAATAATTAACGCTATGTAGAAAAATATATTGTTTCGCTTTAAATATTGTCATTTCTAACTTTTTTTGTATATATTTGTGCAAATCGTTTCAATTTTCATTTTTTCAATTTAGATTTAGGATGTCACTCAGAGTATCATTTCACACATTAGGCTGCAAATTAAACTTTTCAGAGAGTTCAACACTCGCCCGTCACTTCGAGCAGGAGGGTGGTTTTGTGCGTGTTGAACCCAATGCCGAGGCGGATATTTGCATCATTAATAGCTGCTCGGTGACGGAGCACTCCGATAAGAAGTGTCGCAACCTAATTCGGAAACTTCACCGCCGTAACCCCAGCGCCATAATCGCTGTGACGGGGTGTTATGCACAGCTCAAACCACACGATATTGCGGCTATTAATGGTGTCGATATAGTGCTGAGTAACAACGACAAAGGCGATATGCTTAAGCAGGTGCTTTTACTCACTACTCGTGCAGAATCAGATGAGACGAAACCACCCGTAGTGACTAGCTGCACGACCGATGAGCTCACCTCGTTCTTCGCCTCGTTTTCGAGTGGCGACCGAACCCGAGCCTTTTTGAAGGTGCAGGATGGGTGCGACTATAAGTGTTCGTACTGCACGATACACTACGCTCGGGGTAAGAGCCGAAATGCTCCAATTGCGGATGTCGTGGAGCAGGCTCGCAAGATTGCCGAGTCGGGTGCTCGTGAGATCGTCATCACGGGAATCAATACGGGTGATTTTGGACGAACAACAGGCGAGCGGTTTATCGATCTACTTCGTGCACTTAATGAGGTGGAGGGGATCGACCGCTACAGGATCTCTTCGATCGAACCAAACCTACTCACCGATGAGATAATAGAGTTCTGTGCTGCATCGCCAAAGTTCCAACACCACTTCCATATTCCGCTACAGAGTGGTTCGGATGAGATCTTGGGGTTGATGAGGAGGCGATACACAACAGCAAAATTTGCGGAGAGAGTGGCTGCTGTGCGTAGAGCGATGCCCGATGCCTTTATCGGTATCGATGTGATTGTTGGATTCCCTAGCGAGAGCGATGCGCACTTCGATGAGACATATAATTTCTTGGAGAGTATCAAACCATCGTTCCTGCATATCTTCCCATTCTCGGAGCGAAGAGGTACGCCAGCGGTCGATTTTAGAGGCAAAGTTGCGCCATACATTGCCACAGAACGAGCTGCAAGACTGGAGCTGCTCAGCAAACGACTGCATCGTGAATTTTGCTCGGCAGCGATCGGTAAGCGTTATGATGTTTTGGTCGAGAGCACGATGAAACGTGGGTCGATGTTCGGCTACACGGGAGAGTATCGTCGAGTGGCTATTAAGTATGATAGAACGTTAATTAACAAGATTATATCTGTAGAGATAACAGGAGTTGACGGCTCGGGACTTGCCGATCTTTCGGGTCGGGTTGTGACGGAGTGATTAAGGGGACGGAGCAATTAAGCAATAATTTATATGACAATAATATTTGAAATAAAGTATAGCGCCCTCAAAGGCGAGGAGCTATGGATCGATGGAGATATAACGCTTAGGTTGGAACACATCGATGGCGAGCTATTTAGAGGTGAGTACGAGCTATCTGAAGAGGTGTGTGAGACGTTAAACAACAGAGCGTTAAACAACAGAGCGTTAAACAACAATACAACGAATAATAAAGCCCCGAATAACAGAGCGTTGCGATACAGTTATATAGTTCGCAGTGGGGGCAATATAATCCGTCAAGAGGAGAGTGGAGTGGAGCATACACTGCTCTACAGCGACAACATCGAGCGTTGCTACCGCCGTGACTTTTGGTCGTGGGAACCACAGAGCCGACCGCTCAATTCATCGCTATTCACCGATGCTGTCTTTCGCCGTGAGAACCCCGTTACGCTCACGGTTGAGCCACAGAGAACCATCATCGAGTGTCGAGTGCCCTCGATCAAACCCGATCAAGTGTTGGCGGTCGTTGGTGTCTCTAAGGAGTTGGGGCATTGGGACTGCAGCAATGCGCTTGTTATGAGTGATGGTGAGTTCCCGATTTGGCGAGCAGCGCTGCCGCTGGTTAAGGTGCACACCGATTATAAATATGTAATTCTCGATAGAGAGAGTGGCGAGGTTGTCGCTTGGGAAGAGGGTGAGAACCGTATCATTGAGCCTCGGCAGGTTAGCGGAGAGAGCTCCATATCGCTCGTCTCTGATTTGCCGCCACACTTCGATGTTGAGCCGTGGAGGGGTAGGGGTGTGTCGATTCCGATCTTCTCGCTACGCACCGAGCGAAGTATGGGCGTGGGTGACTTTGGCGACATTCGTAATATGGTTGACTGGGCGGTTGATCGAGGTATGAGCGTGATTCAGATCTTGCCGATCAACGACACAACGATGGGCGGCACGTGGGAAGATTCCTATCCATATAACGCAAACTCGACCATTGCGCTGCACCCTCAATATTTAGCGCTGCGTGAGGTGGCGATGATCGAGGATAAGACAACTAGAGAGAGTTTCGAGAGGCGAGTAGCCGAGATTGATGCACTGCCTCAAATCGACTATACGGCGGTGAGTGCACTAAAGATGGAGTACCTAAGGATTGTGTTTGATCAGCAATTTACGTCGCTTAAGCGCAAGCGTTGCTACACCTCATTTTTTAAGGCAAACAGCTGGTGGCTAGAGCCTTACGCACTATTCTCAGTGCTTAGAGACCGTTACTCAACGCCCGTTTTTGCAGAGTGGGGTAGTGATGCAACCTACAGCGACAGACTTCTAAAAAAGTATAAAAAGGGTGACACACTAAAAGAGATGGAGTTTTTCTATTTCGTTCAGTATCACCTTCACACACAGCTACTTGCAGCGACCGATTACGCACGAAAGAGAGGCGTAGCACTCAAGGGTGATATTCCGATCGGAATTAGCCGCACGAGCGTTGATGCGTGGATCTATCCCGAGCTATTCAATATGTCGAGCCAAGCTGGTGCACCGCCCGATCCATTCTCTGATTTGGGTCAAAATTGGGGTTTCCCGACATATAATTGGGGTCGTATGGCTGAGGATGGCTTTGCGTGGTGGCGAGCTCGATTTGAGAAGATGGCTGACTATTTCGATGCCTATCGAATAGATCACATCCTTGGGTTCTTCCGAATTTGGGAGATACCGATGGAGTCGATTCACGGGCTCACGGGGCGATTTAATCCATCGTTGCCGCTCTCGTTGGAGGAGATCGAGCGAGCAGGTTTCACGCTTACGGAGGCTCATCTAAAGCCTCGAATTTCAGACTTTACACTCAGTAAAATTTTCGGCAAAGATATTGACACTCAAAAACTTAAGGCTGATTATTTCAACGAGAGCAGGGTAGGGACGTTTGAGTTTAAACCCGAATATGACACACAGCGCAAGATCTCGGCAGCGGTCACAGACACGGCTATTAAAGAGGGTCTAATGCTCCTGCACAACGAAGTGTTATTCATCGAGGATAGAGAGCTGTCGGGACATTATCACCCACGTATCCTTGGTGCAAAATCACTAAGTTACAGAGAGTTAACAGAGTGGGGGCAGCAGAGTTTCGACCGCCTACACGATGACTTTTACTATCGTCGTCACAACGATTTTTGGCGAGATAGCGCAATGCGAAAGTTGCCAACATTGACAGGCTCAACGAATATGTTGGTCTGTGGCGAGGATCTCGGAATGATACCCGATTGCGTAGAGGAGGTGATGCAGCGTGAGCAGATCTTGTCGCTAGAGATCGAACGAATGCCCAAGGCTACGGGGGTCGCCTTTGCCAACCCTACCGACTATCCATATCTCTCGGTCTGCACCTGCTCAACGCACGATATGACCACAATCAGAGGGTGGTGGCGAGAGGATCGAGCCGTGACACAGCGCTACTTCAACGAGGCGCTAGGCTTAGAGGGCGAGGCACCAGCAGAGTGTAGCGGCGAGATTGCACAGCGGATAATCGACCGCCACCTAAACTCACCATCGATGCTAACGATACTCCCGTGGCAAGATTGGATGGCGGCGGACGAGGAGCTCCGCAACCCCAACGTCGATGCAGAGAGAATAAACGTACCCGCCAACTCCCGCCACTACTGGCGATACAGAATGCACATCAAAATATAAAAAGTTACCCCGAAGATTTGATTTTATCTTCGGGGTTTGTTTTTTGTGAATCACCTCATTAGCGGCTTTTCCATAGATACTTATGGCGACCGTAACTATTTTCGTATTCGCCCTTTAGCTTAGCTTTGCGGCGGCGATCTTTAACCTTAAATTTATCCTTGTCACGAGGGAAATCGAGCGGTGTTGTGTCGCTCTCAAAGGCGATTAGTTGCGCTGGATTCTCCTCGACAACGACAAAATAGTTATTCTCCACAACGATGTTTTCCGTCTGTGGCTGAGGCTTACGAATTGGCGTACGTGTCACCATCCGCTCCCACGTTGTGTAGACCACTTGAATCTCGACACAGCGCATCGGAGGCAGAATCTTGCTCACCATATAACTCCACGCTGTAGGCATCGCTCGCAATTTACTCTCGATCTGAGCATCGCTCATATCGCTCTCGATGAGCTTCATAACCTCACTCTTCATCGGGATTGATGAGCTCTCCACAGCGCTCTTTGTTGCGCTCCAGGGTTGCGCCACGCCCTTTGTTGTGCAGGGTATCTTCGCCATATCGGGATACTCCTTTTTGATGTAGCTGCAACAATCAGCCGCACGTTCATTGGCTAACCGCTCATTCACCGCCATCGTTCCATCGGGCGAAGCGTAGCCTGTGATCTCGAACTTTGTGACCTCGTTCTGTTTGTCCGCCACCAACCCATCGATAAACGCACGAAGTTTGACCAGCTCCGTGTGGTTGTTATCATACGAAGAGATCAACCTCGAAAGGTTCACTTTGTACCTCACCGAGAACTCATTATTCTCGTTGTCAGTTGCGCTCTTCTTGACGAGCCACGTTGTAACACGATTGTTACCCTTCACGCAACTTGAAACCATCTTTGCATCGGGTGATGGTTTCGCCCCCTCTTGCCCTGTGTTGCAGCTCTGTGCCTGTGACTGAGCGCAAATGAGTAGGGCGATTGTCAATGTTGTAATAATTTTTTTCACGATTTGAATGTATTAATGTTTGTTATCACATCCAATCGCAACATTCATACCACACGACACAAAAATTGCCCAAGGTCATTAAACCCTGAGCAACTAAAATAGTTAAAACGATCGAGTTAGATTATCACCCAACTCACGTTTCGTTGGCAGCAATTACTTACCCTGTGCAGCCTGCTGAGCCTGAGCCTGAGCAGCATCTGCTACGACCATTGTCTTGTCGATACGAAGCGTTACATTGCTGTCAACCTCGATAAGAAGAGTTGCCTCTTTCACCTCCTTAACAACGCCATAGATACCTCCAGCGGTAACGATCTTG
The DNA here is from genome assembly GCA_047174325.1 of Rikenellaceae bacterium. Taxonomy (GTDB): domain Bacteria; phylum Bacteroidota; class Bacteroidia; order Bacteroidales; family Rikenellaceae; genus Alistipes. Next base: position 50,943 of record JBCQUE010000007.1, read on the forward strand.
TCACCCTTCTTAAGACCCTCACGGAACTTCTGCATCGCTTTACGGCGCTTAGACTCTGGTCTCCACATAAACAACCAAAGAACCAAGATCATAAGACCGATCATAATGTAGGGGCTCATCTGCTGATACATTGTTGCCTCTGGAGCAACACCTGCTTGAAGTAGATTCATCATAACTTTTAAACTTTACTTTTTAATTAATATTTATTGTTTGCAAATTCTCAAATAAACTAATAATTTATAACTCACAACTCACAACTCACAACTTACAACTCATAACTCACAACTCACAACTCACAACTCATAACTCATAACTCATAACTCATAACTTACAACTTACAACTACTCATAACGTCCCGACTTCAACCTCTCGACCTCAGCATCGGTGAGGAAACGCCACTGTCCACGCTTCAAGTTCTTCTTCGTAAGACCAGCATAATAGACCCTGTCGAGTTTCTGAACGCTGTAACCCAAGTGCTCAAAGATACGGCGAACGATACGGTTGCGACCCGAGTGGATCTCGACACCAACTTCGCTCTTATCCTCTGATACATAAGAGATTGCATCGGCATAAACATCACCATCTTCGAGCGTGATACCCTGAGCGATTGAGTCCATATCGGCACGTGTAAGGGGCTTATTTAGACCCACTTGATAGATCTTTTTCTTCTTGTGCGATGGGTGTGTGAGCTGCTTTGTAAGGTCGCCATCGTTAGTGAAAAGCAACAATCCAAGACTGTTTTTATCTAGTCGACCCACTGGATAGATACGCTCCGAGCAACCCTCACGCACCAAGTCCATCACGGTCTTATCAGCGTGTGGGTCGTCATTAGAGGTTACATAACCCTTTGGCTTATTGAGCACTAGGTAGACCTTCTTCTCACCCTGCACACGACTATCGTTGAACTTCACCTCATCGGTTGGCTGTATCTTTGTTCCGAGCTCCGTCACCACTTGACCATTCACCGTAACCACTCCTGCCGAGATGTAGTCATCAGCCTCACGACGAGAGCACAATCCCGATTGAGCTAGAAATCTATTCAAGCGAATCTCGCCTGTTTGGCGGTTCGGGTCATACTTTGGATAGTTGCCCTTCTCATCATCGTTGCGACGTGTGAATGGTTTGCGATCCCTTTGAAAAGGTTTGCGCTCTCCAAACTCCTTGCGCTCTCCGTAAGGTTTGCGATCGCCAAACTCCTTGCGCTCTCCGTAAGGTTTGCGATCGCCAAACTCCTTGCGCTCTCCGTAAGGTTTGCGCTCTCCAAACTCCTTACGCTCTCCGTAAGGTTTGCGCTCTCCAAACTCCTTACGCTCTCCGTAAGGTTTGCGCTCTCCAAACTCCTTGCGCTCTCCGTAAGGTTTGCGATCGCCAAACTCCTTACGCTCTCCGTAAGGCTTGTGATCGCCAAACTCCTTACGCTCTCCGTAAGGCTTGTGATCGCCAAACTCCCTACGCTCTCCGTAAGGCTTGCGATCACCAAACTCTCTACGCTCGCCACGATCCGATGAACGACCATCACCCGTTGGGCGGTTGTCCCTCGTGAAGTTCGGGTTGTACGAACGGCGCTCGCCACCACGCTCGCCACCACGCTCGCCACCATTGCCACCCCTCGAAAATGAGGGGCGAGCCGAACGCTCACCACGCTGCGAGTAGTCCGAGTCGGCGGCATCACGCTGCGAACGAGGACGGCGCTCCTCATAGCGATTGTCGCTTGATGCACCTCTCTTGTCTCGTCCAAAACGAGATAGATTCTTCTGTGCCGAGGAGTCTTTCTTGAAATCTCTCATAAGATTATATAAGGTAAATTTAATAATTGTGCTGCTCACCTTGAGCCAAAACACGCCACAAAGATAGTAATTTTATTTTGAGTGCCAATAAACAACCCAAACAATTAGCTGATTGAGCGAGAAATAGAGCCTTCAGTGCTACATTTTTTAAAAATAACGTGATAAAGAGTGTAAATATTGCTAACTTTGTGGCTCGAAAAATATCGAACTGAAGATGAACCGAGAGATTCTACGCATTGCGTTCCCAAACATAATATCAAATATAACCGTCCCTCTGATGGGTATCATCAGCACCGCAATCGCTGGACGCTGTGGCGCAGACTCAGCATTCACCATTGGGCAGCTGGCGATCGGTGTCTCGATCTTCAATATGATCTATTGGAACTGCAGCTTCGTGAGGATGGGAACAAGTGGACTTACGGCACAGGCTTATGGTGCAGGGGACTTCGCTGAGACTACACGTATGCTGATTAGAGCGATCTCGATAGCGTTGATTTTGGGCGTTGTGATTATCCTCTTTCGTGAACCAATTGCATATTGGGCTGTGGAGATTATGGGCGGTAGCGACTTGGCGCTGGAGTATGTGAGGGCTCGAAGTTGGGCAGTCCCTGCAGGTATCATCCTCTTCGCCACTCACGGCTGGTTTACGGGTATGCAGAATGGAACGTACTCGATGATTACCGCTGTGAGTGTCAATCTGTTACACGTGCTCTTTAGCCTCTACTTTGCGCTCCACTGCTCGATGGGTGTCGTGGGTATCGCCTACGCCTCGGTGGTGGCTCAATGGTTTGGTGTCGCTGTGGCTTTGGTGTTGCTCTACTTCAACTATCGTGGCAAGTTGGTTGCCGTGAAGTTGAGCGAAACTTTCAGCGTCAATGCGATCGGTAACTTCTTCAGTATCAATGGCGACATCATCATCCGCACGTTCTGTATCGTCTGCACCTATACATTCTTCACACGTGCCTCGGCTCAGATGGGTAGCGATACGATCTTGGCGGTGAATGCTCTGCTGCTGCAGCTCTTCACCCTCTACTCATATATGACCGATGGTTTCGCCTACGCCGCTGAGGCGCTTACGGGTCGATTTGTTGGGGCACGTGATGGCGCATCGTTGCGCAGCGCTATCAAACGTTGTGTTGTTTGGTCGACCGCTGTATCTATTGTATTTGTCGTTGTGTACCTAATTTTTTGGCAAGATCTATTGCGTGTTTTTGTCGGTAGTGAGGGCGATGTAGAGCAGATTTTGCAGGTTGCTGGCGAGTATATTTGGTGGATTATTGTGATCCCGATAGCTGGCGCATTCCCATTCTTGATGGATGGCGTGATGGTGGGGGCGAGCTTCACAAAGACTATGCGCAACTCGATGATCGTCTCTACGGCTATCTACTTTGCGGTCTACTTCATATTCACGCCAATAATGGGCAACAACGCCCTGTGGCTCGCTTTTTTGCTCTTTATGTTCCTGCGTGGTATGGTGCTCTACCTGATGACTGATCAGCTCAAAAAGATCTTTAGCATCTGTGATTAGAGGCACAACACTAAAATAATGGGGTGATAATTGTGAATTTTTCGCAAGGTTTATATATATTTGTAGTCTGTAAGTAGTGTAAAACAATTATTGCCATACTTAAAATCAAGAATAACGATGATATACAACGAACGAGAGGAGCGACATAACCACATCTTGGAGGTGGGTCGACAGATGATGACAGCGGCACGTACCGCACCCAAAGGCAAGGGGGTAGATATTATCGAGATCGCAATGGTCTCGGGCGATGAACTAAACACCTTGGCGGCAAAGATGGTGGAGATGGCGGAAGAGAGTGGGATGAAGTTTTTGCTTCGTGATGCAGGCAATATGCTTGAGGCGGAGTGCGTTCTACTTGTCGGCACACGACAACTCATACACGCCCTCAATTGTGGACACTGCGGTTTTGCAACGTGTGGCGAGAAGCCAGCGGCAACACCTTGTGTAATCAATAGTATTGATGTAGGTATCGCCATCGGCTCGGCTTGCGCCACAGCGGCTGATCTGCGTGTAGATTCACGAGTGATGTTCTCGGCTGGATGGGCAGCAGAGAGGCTTGGATGGCTAGGGGAGGGGGTTCACCAGACAATGGCTATAGCGGTGTCAGCATCGAGCAAAAGTCCATTCTTCGACCGCAAACCAAAGCAGTAAATTTATTCACAAACATAGATTAAAAATTATATAAACATAGATTAAAAAGATGAAAAATTACGCAATTATCGAGACTGAGAAGGGAACAATGAAGGCTGAGCTATACACCGAAGAGACACCTATAGCGGTGAATAACTTCATCGACTTGGCGGAGCACAACTTCTATGACGGCTTGACTTTTCACCGAGTGATACCGAACTTTATGATCCAAGGTGGATGCCCAATCGGAAACGGAACAGGGGGGCCAGGTTACAAAATTAAGTGTGAGGTTACAGCGCCACGCCAGTATCACGATCGTGGAGTGATCTCAATGGCTCACGCTGGACGTGACACGGGTGGCTCACAGTTCTTTATTTGCCACGGACGTGAGAACACGCAGCACTTAGATGGTCACCATACCTGCTTTGGAAAGGTATTCGAGGGCGTTGATGTGATTGACGATATTCGTGGCGGCGACAAGATCATCTCGATCAAGATTGTCAAGGAGTAAGCGGAGCACAGCAATACTCAGCGCTACTCAGTATTACTGAGTAATACTCAGCGCTACTCAATATTACTCAGCAATACTCAGCGCTACTCAGTATTACTCAGCAATACCCAGCGCTACTCAATATTACTCAGCAATACCCAACTCAGCGCTACTCAGTATTACTCAGCAATACTCAGCGCTACTCAGTATTACTCAGCAATACCCAGCTCAAAGAAGCAATACCCAGCAGCAAATAGAGCTGCTGGGTAAAAATAAACATCACCACCTCGTACACTCTTTTTAACATAATATAAATATTGCTGCAAAGTAAATGGGGTTGCAAAATTGCCTGAATCAAAAGCTTGCAACCATTCTTTGATTCAGGCAACTAATCTTTAAATCAACCATTCCTTGATTCAGGCAACTAATCTTTAAATCAACCATTCTTTGATTCAAGCAACTAATCTTTAAATCAACCATTCTTTGATTCAGGCAACTAATCTTTAAATCAACCATTCTTTGATTCAGGCAACTAATCTTTAAATCAACCGATCTTTAACTCAGTCAACAAATTTGCGTTCTCAACTTTTAACAACATTGTCGTTCGTGAGAACAACTTACCGCTCTATCTACAGCTCCACTCAGTTTTCTCGACACTCTTGTGCGGATAGTATCTAAAGTAGTCGAAATCTATTGAGTGGTCGCCTTTGTGGAATTGACACGAACCATCCTCGATGCTCTTATATAGGTAGCGTGAAACAACATTGCCCAGCAACCAGAAACAAGGCTGTGCAGCCGAACGCCCAATTGTTGTTGGTGTATAGCTCAATGCAGGGTCTGTTTTGTTGTCATCCACAAAACGAACATCCTGTATATTGAGGTCAACCCATTTTCCATCTCGCCACTCCCAAATACGTAGATAATCGGGCGAATACTCAAATCCAACTGTTGCCCACTCGCCATCCTTATGCTTAATCGTATTGGTCAACACAGCCTTCTCTTGCCCCTTGCCCGATGTCACCACCTTACGGCTCTTGCCCTCCTTTGGAACAAATCGTGCAGGTGCATCACAAGCCCAACCGTTATGACTTGTCTCCCACTCCATAAGGTCAATCTCGATCCAGTTGCCCGAATGTTTCACTCGCTTCGTGCTCTCAGCGATATTACTGTTGATTCCAGACCAAACCGATGGGTGCCAAATCGTTTTGTTACCCTTCAACACATCTTCGCCAAGTCCATTTATACGGAACTTCACAACGTAAAATCCAAAGTAGCCAGCCGATTTTGTGACGATTCCTGCAGTGCGTGGTTTCCCATCCTTTGCTGTCGCCTTAACTGACACGTACTCAATACGTTCGCCGCCTTTCGTGTCGCTCTCCATCGTCACTAGCGACTTATCGCCAACATACTTTTCGACCATATAACCGCCCGTGTTGCGTCGTCCCCACTTCGACCAATCAAGCTTTGTGCCGTTAAATTCGTCTGATACTTTAGCATCAATCTTTGTTGAATAGCTCCTTGCTACAGCTGCAGGTAAATCGCTGGGGCTCTGTGCAATAACCATCGATACAGCAGCGATCAAAGCCACTGATAAAATCTCTCTCTTCATATTTTATAGTTTAGGTTATAAGTTCTGTATAGTCGTTATCTTATTCGGTCGACTGATCTCACCAACAGCTCATCGCTAAGGATCGCCTTACCAGCCAAAACGCACAAAACAATTGCCGCTGCAGGGGCAAATAGTGCAGGGTGGAAACCTACGCTCTCAACACCAACACCCTCAAAAGCACGTGTTCCGAGATATGTATAAGCGCCAATCATTGCGTAGTTACCAACGAGCACAACCCCCTCGATTCCACAGAGACGAAGCTGCAACATTCGATTCTTAAATAAAAAAACATTGATCAATGGAACAATGATAGCCGCTGCCGCCAACACCATCATATAGATCGTCCCTTGAATCTCGCCACCCGAGGCGGTCTTAACGCCCACAGCATAGATGTTAAACAGCTCGCCATTAGCGGTCGAAAAGTAGGTCAACGGCAGAAACATAGCCGCTACCGAAAGCCCTGCAATAAGTAATAAATAGAGTGTCTGTACTCTCTGTATCATAATTTTCTAATTTAAATTTCACACATTTTAAAGGCGCTCTTCGCACCGCCTAATCCAACTCTTCGCACCAGCTAATCCAACTCTTCGCACCACCTAATCCAACTCTTCGCACCAGCTAATCCAACTCTTCGCACCACCTAATCCAGCTCTTCATCAATCAAATATCTATTTCGCTCCGATGAATTGCGGTTTATAAGCTCCCCAAGGAATCCAGCCAAAAAGAGCTGTACACCCAATATTATAGCCATAATCGAGATATAAAACAGCGGCTGATCACTCACCGCACGAGCCACCAATCCAATCGACTGCTTATAGAGTTTCAGCCCGATTATATAGGTCGTAATTGCTCCACCAAAGAGGAACATAATCGTCCCGAGACCACCAAAGAAGTACATAGGTGAGCGCCCAAAACGAGATATAAACGTCACAGTGATGAGATCCAAGTATCCCTTAACCATACGCTCCAGCCCAAATTTCGAGACTCCATATTTACGTGCTCTATGCTCCACAACCTTCTCGCCAATCTGCTTATATCCAGCGTGTTTTGCAAGTATCGGGATGTATCTGTGCATCTCGCCATAGAGCTCAATCGACTTGATGACCCGACGGCGATACGCCTTTAGTCCACAGTTGAAATCGTGCAGCTTAATACCCGACACAAATCGAGCCGTCACATTAAAAAAGCGACTAGGGAAACGCTTGCTGATTGGATCATAACGCCTCTGTTTCCAACCCGAAACAAGGTCATAACCCTCCTCCAGCACCATACGTCTCATCTCGGGGATCTCATCTGGCGAATCCTGCAGATCGGCATCAAGTGTAAAGACCACATCGCCCTCGGCCATCTTAAAACCGAGATACAACGCTGCCGACTTTCCATAGTTTCGTCTAAAGCTTGTCGCACGTATCAAACCCTCATACTCACCGTGCAGCCTCTGAACAACCGCCCAAGAGCCATCACGTGAGCCATCATCGATGAGTATAATCTCACAACTAAGCGAATTTTCACGAACCACACGATCGATCCACGCAACCAACTCAGGCAGCGACTCCACCTCGTTATACAGCGGCACAACGATCGAAATATCTACCCTCCTACTGCTCATCACTCTCGACTGTTTGATACTCAGGCTGCTGTGGCTTGCGCTTTGTAAAGAGCCCGATGATGCCGCCAATTGCAAAGCCCGTGATTATATAGTTCGCCACCATTGATATTGTCGTTGAGAATATCGATGGTGGGTTCTCGCCCGATTGGCGAATTGTCTCTGTCGATGAGGCGTAAAAGTCGGTCATATCTTGCGACACATCAACCTCTGAGATCACCTTCATAAGCGAATCGGCACTCAGTTGCGCATACTCGCCATAGCCGCCAATCACATTCACAACATAGATGTGTGAACTGATGCCAACGATCACCGCCGCCATTGCCGAGATGATAACCGAATAGTTGATAATCATCCTCACCGAGTAGCCCATCTCAGGGTGCTCCGACACAACAACATCACCACGCTTTTTTGTAGCGATATAGATGATGTAGATATATGCAGCGACGCTACCGATCCACTCAATAGTCAATCCAGCAAATTGCGACAGCTCGCCCGAAATGAGAACCTTAGTCTCAAAAATTCGTGACGCACTCATCAAAACACCCAGCAGCAACGCCCACATCGCCGCACTATTAAACATATCTCTATTCATAGTCAGTTTTCAAAATTACAAAATCAAATCTACATCGCCCTCACGAACAATCTCCACATCACCCTCGCTCAGATCGACAACGGTTGATGGCGATGCGTTGCCGATCCCTCCATCCACAACACAATCAACCTTGCCACACCACACCTCGTGGATCAACTCGGCATCGGTCAGATACTCCTGTTCGACATCACTTTTGAGTGAGGTTGTGAGCATCGGTTCGCCCAACATATCGACAATCGCTAAGGCTATCGGGTTGCTCGGAATACGCACACCGATGGTCTTTCGCTTGCCCAATATCTTGTCGGGCAGCCGTGAGAGGCTCTTTAAAACAAATGTGATCGCCGCTGGAGTGTTGCGCTTAAGCAGCTTAAAGACGTTGTTATCGACCTTGCAATACTCCGAAACGGAGCTTATTGAACTAAAGATAAGCGACATATCTCGACTATCCTTGCCGCTCAATTTGCGCAGCTTCTCCACACCTTTATTCGACCCCACGGCACAGCCAATTGCGTAGAGACTATCTGTAGGGTAGATCACTACCCCACCATTTTGCAGCAGGTCGCATATGCGTTGCAGCTCCTTCTCGGATGTATTCTCTCTATATAATTTTATAATCATCGCAACAAATATAGTAATATTTAAGTGACCTACAAATTTTCTCACGTAATAAATCTATTCACTTCGCTTTTATTCACACATTCGCCTCGCTTTTTATTCACACAAGCGCCCCCGAAATCTATCTAATTCTTAGTTTATTGAGCGCCTCGGAGTAGCGCTGTGCATTGCGCAAATGTTGCGAATATGAGCTTGTAAAGTTGTGTCGCCCATCGAGTTGCTCACGTGCACAGAAGTAGATGTAGTTGTGTCTTTCGTAGTTGAGCACAGCATCCACAGCGGCAATGCTCGGTATCGCAATCGGTGATGGCGGCAACCCCTTATATATATAGGTGTTGTATGGCGAGTCGTAAGCGAGGTGTTTGTTAAGTATTCGTTTGAGCGAGAAGTCACCCACCGCAAACTTCACCGTTGGGTCGGCCTGTAGCTTCATCCCTCGCTGCAACCGATTCACATAGACCCCTGCAACACGCTGCAACTCATCCGCCGTAGAGCACTCCTCGTGTACGATCGATGCAAGTGTAATTACCTCTACCCTACTCAACTTCAGCTCTTTACGCCTCTCGTCCCGTGCACCACTCCAAAAAATATCGCTCTCACGTTTCATCCGTTTTATCAACTCTTCAGGCGTTATGTTCCACCAAATTTCATACGTATTCGGAATAAATAGCGACACCAATTCAGCGCTGCTCTTCAGCCCAAGACCTTTGGCTAACTCATTAGAGTGCAGCACATTAAGCAGCGCCACAGAGTCCGCCTCGATCTGCTGAGCGATCCGACCAGCAAGATTCTCCGCCAACCGTACATTATTAAACGTCACCTCCACAGGCGACTGAATACCCAACTTCAACATTCGCACCAAACCCACGACACTCATCCCCTCTCGCAACTCATATCGCCCCGAACGTATTCGAGCAGGCAAATTCAGTCGCTCCGCATAAAAATTAAATGCAGCACGGTGTTTGATATTTTGGAGCACCGTACGCTCTATAGTCTGCTCATACTCATCGCCCTCCAAATCACTACTGCTCAAATATATAACCTCATCCCGAACGACAGCATTACCATAAAATTGTTGCCACGCAATCAAGAGTGCCACAGCTCCAAGGAGTGCGCCAACAGCAATGAGTATAAAAATTCTTCTCAACTTATTTTGGATATTAATAATTTTTATCTACTTTTGTGCTCGGGTAAGTCTTATACGACCAGCTCCTACTAATCCCCCAGGTGAGGAATCAAGCAAGGGTACGTGGTCGAGCGGTGCGATATAAGTAGCTTACCCATTTTTTGTGTCCATACCTCAACCTAATTTTTAATCATCAAGCCAAGTTAAAAGAGCGATTAAAACCGTCAAGCCAGCCAAGCTAAAAGAGCGATTAAAACCGTCAAGCCAGCCAAGCTAAAAGAGCGATTAAAACCGTCAAGCCAAGCTAAAAGGGAGCTAGCTCCCCTAGCTCCCCTAGAACAGCTCCATCTTTACGCCCGCCATCACATTTATTCCATACTCTCTATAACCAACCCATCGGTATAGATCATCATTGATAAGGTTACGAGCCTCAGCAAAGATCACCATCGAGCGCTTAACACGATAGTCGACCGACACACCAAGGTCAAACGTTGCTGGGATCTCTACCCGATCATAAGTCGTCCAGTTGTATGGATAACACGCCCAACTGCACTCACGACTACCCAACAGCTCTCCATCGAGACCAAAGCGCCAATTTCCAAGGCGATACTTCGCACCCAAGCGCAACTCTACAGAGGGCTCACAATCGGCCAACACCTGCATCTCATCATTGTCATAACTGGCGAACTTAAACTCTGTCCAGAGGTTGAGATTCGAGAGCGGCTGATACTCGATGCTGCCGTTCAAACTAAAGCTGCTCTGTGTCGAGTAACTAGCCAAGAATGCGTTGTCCGTAGCGCTCCCGTTCCAGCTCTCAACCAATACCCAATAGAGATTATTCTTGATAGCCTCATATCCAAGCGAGAGGTTATAACCCAAACGTCCATCATTGATCGCCCCCTTAACACCCAACGATGTGTTGTACCTCACGCCACTCTCCGCCGAGAAGAGACCAGCGGCAATGTATGGATTCTCACGGCTCAATGTTGCAAAGTCTCTATAGAGCAACTCACCCTCTGATCTGAAGTAACCGACCGCCATTCGTCCGCTAATGTTGTAGCTCAGCTCAACATCGGGCACGAGATAATTTCCAACCCTGTTGTCGAGATCCAAGCCAGTGCCTGACCCCGACCAAAGCGCCCGTGTATCATTATCTGACAGTGCCACGCAACCCACTTGATGCGGGCTGTATGAGACCCTGTCGTTGTAGAATCCAAATCCAACCTTCACGCCCCAATTCTCACCACGGGCTCCATATTTAGCCCCAATGTTTAGAGTGTTATTTAGATAGTCATCAGCACCCCAAACACTCCGATAGCCACCACCAACGACAACTTCGCCACCACCAAAACCACGCCCCACAAGAGCACCAACATCGAAACGACCGTTGTAATAATCCGATCTACTCCAGAAGTACTCAGCGCCACCCGAAACAGCAAAGTTTAGCCTCTGCATATTTGTGAAATCATCGCCATAGCGACCCTTAAAATCGATGCTCTGATAGAGTGGATAGCGATCCAAATCACCATCAGTTGCATATCTACTCCAACGCTCATTCTCATAGTTAACACCCCCCTCAAGTGTGCGTTTCAACACTCGACGACCAGCCGCCACGCCACCTCTAAAGTAGTTCTGCACAGCATCTTCACCAACTCCATAATTACTCTCTCGATCGGCAAATTGCCCCCTCTGATTCAAGTAGCCCATCAAGTAGCCCTCGCTACTAACAATCGGCGTAGCGTATAGATCCGCCACCGTCTGCAACGGAGCACCAACGCCCAACTTTGTGTAGTAACGACCCTGTGGCTCATACTCCTCAAGGTTGATGCTCACGGGCTGATAACGAGCCGTCTCCAACGTTGTCTCTATTGACACGGGTGTAATCGAGTAGTCGATGTCGGGCTTAATGTAGCTATCATCCGTCAAATCGGGCGTAAGGCGTAGCTTTGTAGCGCCCTTAACTTCAGGCACGTACGCACGTGTCACCTCCACCTCTTTATCCACTTCGGCTGCAAATCCGCCCATCGCAACGGCTGTGAGCACCAAAGAATATATAATACCTCTTTTCATCATTTTCTTCATCTATTCTAAACGGGAGCTTTACCCTCTCCCTAAATCTATTTCAACTCTCCGATCTTCTGCTTAGCCTCATCGATCACCCCATCGCTCTGATTGGAGTAACCATCGACAATACTCTGATATGTAGCTCGTGCCTGGAAATTATCCTCCTCGGCAACATATATATCGCCCAACAAAATGAAACTCTTCGCCAACCAATAGGCATCGACACCCTCCATCTCCGAGTACTCAAATATCATCTCCTTAGCTCGCTCCCTCTCACCTGCTCGATACCGATCTTCAATTACGTAGTAACGAGCCTCGCTGCTGTACTCCGATCCTCCCTCCGCCAAAGTTTGGTAAATCTTCAAAGCTTCTCGCCTCTTGCCGCTCTCACGCAACGCTGTAGCCCGTGCATAGTTCGCCTTGGTGAGTGCATCTGCTCCGACAGCCGCCTCGCCCAACGCAATAATATCGTCACTCGCCTTGGTCACTATCGCCTTGTCACCCGATAATATCGCTGCATCGATATATCTCGACATCGCCATCTGTCGTGTGTTGCGGCTCTTCGTCACGTCAAACAGCGAGCGACTAGCCCGAGCCGACTTTGCATACTCACCTTGATCAAAACAGAGCTCCGATAACTTCGAGTAGAGAATCTCGCTGTATTGGCTCTGACCCCTCTCGCCCAACACCTCAAGCGTCTTTATCGCCTTTGTGCTCTCGCCCATCTTGATGTAGCTATCACTCAAGAAGAATAGTGCATCATTGAGGTAGTAACCCTTCGGATAGCTACGAATGTAACTATCGAGTGCCGTAGCTGCATCACGCATCTTACCCTTCGATTTATCCCCAGCAAAATAGAGCCCACGAGCCGATGCAAACGACAATGAATCACGTGTCACAGCGTTCAAATCGCCCTCCATACCGATCGATTCCGCATACTTAAAGTAAGCCTCAGCATCTCCGCCACCGATATGAATCTCACGCACTCCCTGCATAGCATCCTTCGCAATTTGCGACTGTGGTGCAGCCTTGATCGCTCGGTCGTAATACTCCAGTGCTCGCCCCCTCTCGCCAACGTTGTAATATGCAACGCCCAAATCCGAGAGCGCCTGAGCATAGAGCGGTGACGATGGATACTGATCCAAGAAGGCTAGGTGTGAATTGATTGCATCTCGATACTGCTCCACAGCGATGTAGCTACGTCCCAACTCATACTTTGCATCATCCATATACTCCTCGCCCAACTCAGGTGTATCAATTCCCTTTAACTGTACGATCTTACCCTGTGTGTCGCCCTGAATACCCTTGATGATTGCGACTTGATAGCGAGCATAGTTGCTCCCCTCGCCACCCCTCGCCACCGATTTGTTGTAATTATTAGCCGCCTCGCTGAAGTTGCGTGAGGTGTAGTAAATATCGCCAATTCGGCTGTAGCTATCGGCACGCAAAGCCGCCACTGCTGCAGGTGATGCAACGTATCGTTTGAAGTAATCCAAAGCCGAAAGCTCGTTGCCATCCTTCAGCAGCGCATAACCTAAACTATACTGAGCCTCCACAGTCGTTGGATCACTCTTCGGAGCACGAGCCAAATAATAATTATATCGCTCAACAGCCTCTGCGTAGCGCCCCTCCAAGAAGTCCACCTCACCCATCCAATAAGATGCCAAGGCGATCTGCTTAGCCGTCACACCGATCTTGATCGATTCACCAAGATACAACATCGCCTCGTCATAATCCTTGCCTATATAACGCTCCAAACCTCTGAGGTAAGTAATCTTCTGCTTTGCCGCCTTGATCTCACCATCGGGATCTTTTATGAGCTTAATATTCTCATAAGCCGCTGCATAGTCTCGGGTGTTGTAATAAGCCGCAACAAGCAGCGTTCTCGCTGTGGTCAATCGACTAGGGTCACTGTAAGTCGTCACGTATCGAGTGAGGAGATTAACCGACTCGTTGAACACTCCATCGCCCAACTCATACTGCAACTTAGCGTAGTTAAACAGCGCCTCTTCAGCGATCTGCTTATTGAATTTATCGTTTGCCGCCATCGAGAATGCTCGCTTAGCGCCACTCTTATTCTCAGTGTGGATATAACAATTCGCCAAGTGAAACGAGGCGTTCTGTGTCATCTCGTCATCAGCACCGCACACCCTCTTCAGCGACTCGATAGCCTCAGCAAACCAGCCCAATTGATGCAGCGAAAAGCCCTTGATGTAGTTCTCCTCACGTCCCAACTCACCGCCAGCCTCAGCGTAGCGATCAATAAGGCTCAGCGCCTCTTCATACTCTCGCAACCTAAAGTGTGCCTCGGCAAGTGTCCTCACAACATCGACCTGTTTTTGAGCCAAAGAGCCCTCCAAAATCTTGTCGCCATACTCAATAGCCTTTCGGTAATTCTCCACCAAAAATTCGATCTGCATTAAGTAATACGGAGCGATTGGCGCAAATAGCTCATTACTCTGCAACTCCTCAAAACCCTTGCGAGAGTCTGTGTAGTTTCCGTCAATGTAGTTGATGTATGAGGTACAGTAGAGTGCGTGAGGGTGATATTCACTCCCCTCATCAATGCGCCCCAAGTGCTCCTTGGCACCATCAAAATCTCGCTCCACAAAGGAGAGGTAGCCCATCTGAATGTTGTAGCGCTCACGATCCGCCTCCGATAGTCGCCTCGATTTAACACCGCCAAGCAGCGCCAAAGCCTCCGCCGAAGCGCCATCGTTTGCCAAGATCAAGCCACGAATAAAGTTCACATCATTAGAGTATGGAGCCTCAGGATAGAGCTGCAAAAAGGCGACCAATCCATCATCGCTACCCTCCGCCTCCATCTTCACGCCACACAGAGCCAAGCCATAATCAAGCCTCTGTCGCTCCAATGGGCTCATCTCGCCCCAATCACGACGAGCCTCCAACAACTCGACACGAGCATCCACCCATCGACCCATATCGACAAGTTCAAACCCTCTAGTTATATGCACCCCCTTTGTATGCACCCCTTGAGCTGCATTGCTGCCCGATGCACCGATTGTCGCTCCAGCCAACAGCAGCTGAGCAACAAGTATTCCTATATTTTTACGCATAATGACAATTTTTCATCAAGCGCAAAGATAATCATTTCCCCGAGACTTTACACACAAATTTTATATATAAAATATATAAAGCCTAATATTCACTCAGAAAAAGCCAAACACTCACTCAATATAAAGCCTAATATTCACTCAGAAAAGCCAAACACTCACTCAATATAAAGCCTAATATTCACTCAGAAAAAGCCAAACACTCACTCAATATAAAGCCTAATATTCACTCAGAAAAAGCCAAACACTCACTCAATATAAAGCCTAACATTTAACTCATTTTCGCTATTTTGTCTCCAGATCACCCACCACACGCCTATACGCAGAGAGCGCAATTTGATGGTCATACTCAGCAGTAATAGCGTTTGTGTAGTTCTGTATCCAACTAATCTGTGCCGCCATCAAATCGACAATCGAGACCAACCCCTCGTTGTATGAGTAGCTACTGATCTGCAGATTCTCGCTAGCGATATTCAGCGATCGTGTGGCGGCACTCATCTGAGCCTTGCTCTCCACGATACTCACCCAAGCGTTGCTCTCATCCTTAGCGATCTCATCCCTCAGCAGCTCGCTGTCGATCTGTTTTGTTCGCTCCGACAGCCTCGATATTGCGGTCGCCTTTCGCCTCTCGCCAAAGTGATAAATCGGCATCGATAGCTCCACATAGAGCGTTCCATCGATGTATGTCTTGCCCGTGGTGTTGGGTGTGTGCGTTCGCCAACCTCCAGTCGCACCGCCCTTCAATTGAGGGTTGTACGCCCCTCGTGTAGCCTGTGTCGTGACTCGTGCTAACTCACAATTGAGAAGTGACGCTGCATAGTCGGGTCGTTGCTCCATAACCTCCGCCAGCTCAACACGTTGCGGCACGAATAGCGAGTCGGGCACAACATCCACTAACGACACTGCAAACTCGGGCGAGACCCCACGCAAAATATTCAAATTGTGCAGCGAGGTGAGTTGCGACTGCTCCGCTGATATAAACTCATACTCAGCCTCACTCAACCGTGACTGCATCATCAAGAGATCACCTTTCGATGTGTAACCCTCCTCAAAACGCCTCTCGATCGCCTCGGTTTGGCTCTTGATGATCTCGACATATTGTCCCATTGCACCCCTCAAACGCTCCATCGCCCACAAATTCCAATAGGCGTAATCGGCTGCATAGGCAACCTCCAGCAGCGTAAACGCCTCATCACACAACGCAATCTCGCTACTGATCTCAGCCTTGTCAATATCAGCCCTCACCACGCCACCGCCATAGATGGTCTGCACCAACCTCGGTTCAAGCGCCATCGACCAATCTTTTTGCCCCTCATATTGTCGCAACCGATAGATATAACTTCCCGTCGCCAAGAGCTCAGGCAGCATCGCCACACGAGCCAACGAGACCCCCTCAGCTGCCGCCTCACTCGCTGTCGAGGCGAGCTTTAACGCAAGGCTGTAGGCAACAACCTCATCTCGATATGTAGCGGGCAAAAGCTCAGCACGAAGCCCCAACACAGTGCCGAACGACAGCAGCAGTGCCGCAATTAAATCTCTTCGCATAACTCACTATTTTTGATTCTGTAAAATATTGCATATAGAGTTGGCAGCAGACAAAAAGTGAGTAGCGTAGCGACAACCAAGCCACCCATAATTGTCGCCGCCATAGCCGCAAAGAGCGAGTCGAAAAGGAGCGGAATCATTCCGAGTATAGTTGTCCCCGAAGCCATCATAACGGGCAGCAGTCGACTTCGTGTAGCCTCCCGAAGCGCCCGACCACGAGCCACTCCAGCCCCCTGCAACTCCCCGATTTGGGCAATCAAGACAACGCCATTCTTGACATTCATACCGACCAAGCCCAACAGACCAAGCAGCGCAAAGAAGTTAAACAACCGCCCCGAAATATACAAACCAGCCACCACACCAATAAAGACAAGCGGAGTGACAATCATAATCATCAGCGGCTCTCGATAGCCACCAAAGAGCAGCAGTAAAGTTACAAAAATTAACACGATCGTTAACGGGAAATTCTCCGCCAAAGCATCATTAGATTCCACTTGTGTCTCCTCCTCACCAAAAACTTTAAATGAGTATCCGTTTGGAATTGAGACATAACGCTTTACAGAATCAACAATTTCGGTGTATAGCTGCTTAGTGTTAACCTCTCGATCGGGATCACATTGCGCCTTCATAACACGCTGTCGATTGTAACGTTTTATTACGTTAAGGTCATACTCAAATCGAAACCCTGATGTCGCCTGTTCAACCGAAAATATTCGCCCCTTAGGCGAGAAGATCGGCATCGTCTCAATGTTGCTAAGATTTGCGCCACCAACACGATCCACCTCGCTATCTCTCATCAAGATGGGCATAATTTGATCCCCCTCACGATAGTCGCCCAATTGATACCCAGTGGTTGCGACCATCATCCCTTGCGCCAAATCGCTCCGTGAGACACCAATGCGTCCACCCTTCATCTGTGAATAGATCGGCTGGATTGAGGGCGAGCGATTTCCCCAACTATTGCGCACATTCACCGCCCGTGGGTTTCGCCACATAATTGCCTCTGCACGCTCTGTGAGGGCGATTAGCGTATCGATATTTTCGCCAATGAACCCCATCTCGATCGAGGCATCAGGCACGGGCGAGAGTTTAAAGAGCGAAGATCGAACCCACACATCGGGATAAAACTCTCGCACGTATCGATTAAATCGCCTCTCCACAGCCTCACTTTGTGACTTATCGTGCAGCTCCACAAGCAGGTTCGCAAAGTTGGGTGTCAACATCACAGCGCTACTCGCCAAGTAATATCGAGGGGGTGTCCCTCCAGCCGTTGCCGAGAATGATTTCACCTCATCTTGTCGCTGCAACCACTCCTCCAATTCGATCAAAACCGCCTGAGTTGCATCGATATTATACCCGTCAGGGAGTATTAGGTCAGCTCTAAAGTATGGTTTATCGAGCGATGGAAAGAAATCTTGCGGCATCCGTTCCATCACCTTAATCGAGCCCAACAGCAGCAATATCGAGGAGAGAACAACCAACCAACGCCTTCGCAAAATCCTCACCAAGAAGCGATCAAACCATCTATAGAACCAATTGTCATACAGCGATTTACCGCCGTCGCTAATCTCTTCGCCATCTTCAACTTCACACTCGCCACCCTTCAACATAAACAGACCAAAGAGAGGTGTTTGCGTAAGCGCCAAAACCCAACTCATAATGAGCGAAATCGCCAATACAACAAAGAGCGGTTTCACAATCTCAGCCACTGCAGAGGGGGCGAGATAGAGCGGTAAAAACGAAAAGATAGCGATCACAGTTGCCCCAAGCAAGCTCCACTTCGGACGATCAGCAGCCCTCACCACAGCCTCCTCACGCCTCACGCCACGCCTAATTGAGTTCGTTGCGCCATCCACAACAACAATCGCATTATCGACCAGCATACCCATCGCAATGATAAATCCAGCCAGCGAAGTGCGATTCAACCCCTCCCCCACAAAGAGCATTATGAGCAGCGTTGAACCGATCGTAAAGAGTAACGAAGAGCCAATTAAAAGCCCCGAACGAAACCCCATAAGCAACATAATCACAAACACCACAATCGCCACAGAGAGCGCAAGATTTATCAGAAACGAATCCGTAGCCTCACGAGCGATCTCATCCTCAGGATACAAGATCTCAAGATTGATACCGACAGGCATCTCTAACTCCATCGTTTTAAGCATCTTACCGATCTCACGCCCAGTCGCCACAACATCTACATCACCGCTCGTTGAGACACCAATACCGATGGCTCGCCGACCATTAACACGCATCAAAGAGGTGGGTGGTGTGAGGTACTCTCGCTCGACACGAGCAATGTCGCCCAAACGATACTGCTTGCCATCAGCGGCTATAAGTAGCTGATTTGCAATATCTTCCAATGAAGTGTAGCTGCCCTGCTCGACAACTCTTATACGCATCTCGCCCGCCTGTTTTTCGCCACTGCTCACCACGCTGTTTTGTCTCGAAATTGTCGAAATAATCTGCTCGGGACGTATCGAAAAGTTGGAGAGTTGCGAGAGCGAAATATAGAGATTAACAACAGGGGTCTGCTCGCCATAGAGTGTAACTTTCTCAACGCCACCAATCGTAACCACCTTTGTTTTAATGCGTTGCGCCCAATCACGGAGCTCCGTAAACGAAAAGCCCCAACTTGCCGACAAAGCGAAATAGATACCGTACACATCGCCAAAATCATCACTAACAATAACCTCCGAAGCCCCGACAGGCAAGCGAGGCTGCACATCCGAAACCTTACGGCGCAACTCGTCCCACAACTGAGGAATCTCATCGGGTGGCGTTGCAGGGTCAAGCTCAACCAATATCTTCGACAATCCATACTGAGAATCGGAGGTGATTTTGTACCGATTGCGCATCGTTTGCACCTCACGCTCAATAGGTTCTGTGATTAACATCTCGACCTCAGCAGGGGTTGCGCCAGGGTAACGACAGATCAGCGAGGCACTCTTAATAACAAATGTCGAGTCCTCCTTTTTGCCTAAATTGACAAAGCCAAAAGCACCGCCAACAATGAAGAGCAGCAACAAAAACCACGTTATATTTCTATTGCGAATCGCAAGTTTTGGAATCGAAATCATAGCTACTCAACTGTTTTAACAACTTGATTTTCACGAAGTTGATACACGCCAGCCGTCACAACTCGCTCGCCACTCTCAACGCCACTCCTTACAATCACAAACCGCTCGCCAGTCGGTCTCTCCACCTCCAAACTACGCAACTCAACACGATCATCAGAGCCAATAATCCAAACAAATGTACCTCCAGCCGTTGGCGAATAAATAGCCGAGAGAGGCAACACCACCGACCCACGATTCTTCTCGGGACTTCGCATCGTTATCGTGCAGGACATCCCCGAGCTAACTATGTAATTTTCAGGGTTTTCAATATGCAGTGTCACAGGGAATCCCGAGGCATCGGACGAGGTGCGAGCATACTCCACAACCCTCGATCTAAAGACCACATCAGCCCACTGCTCAAACCTCACAACAAACGTTGTCAATGGATTTTTAATAGCCTCCAACGAGCTCTCGGGCAGCGTAAACTCCACGCTCGTTGTTGTTGGCGAGACGATTCTCACAACCGTTTCACCAGCCTGCACACGCTGATAAGTATCGACATAAACACGCTCCACAACAGCCTCAAAAGGCGATTTTATCGATGTCTGCTGCAGCATCTCCTCGCTGTTCTCATACGCCGACCTTGCCCTCATATAAGACGACAGCGTGCTCTCCGCCTCCTGTTGCGAAATTGCCTCGTGTCTCAAAAGCCGCTGAGCACGGTCATATTGAGAGCGAGCCTGCTCAAACGTTGATCGATCGGCCGATAACTGCAACTCAACATCCACAGGATCGATCTTAGCCAAAACCTCACCCTGAGCCACTATCTGACCCTTTGCGACAGGAACATAAAGAAGTTGCCCCGAGATCTTAAAGGCAAGATTCACCGCCATCATCGGGGTCGAAAAGCCTGCAAAATCACGCTCCACAAACTCTGATGGGGTCGCAATAACACTCTTAACGGGGCGCACACGCTCATCAGAGAGACTCTTTTGTGAGGCAGACGAACCTCCACCATTCGCACCGCCACAACCACTAACAAGCAGCAATGCAGCGAGATAGATACTTTTACACATAAAAAAAGAAGTTGATTATCTCAACAGACAATCAACTTCTATACCAAACACGCCTAAAAACCTACAGATCCCAACAATTGCTCTTGCGCTCAATCACTCCATCACGCAACCTAAACAGCCCCGTATTAGCTCTCAGCACTGTTTTCATTGTCGTTGGGTCGATGTTGTAACCCTCGATTCCGAAGTAACAACCATCGCTATCCAGCGTGTCGGGGGTCACGCAAATAACCCTCTCGCCCCTCGATGCAGCCTCCCGTGCGAATTTCGATAGTCGCACAAAACAATCTCGGTTGCTAATGCTGAGATCAAGGCTCGTTACAAACAACATATTCACAACCCCCTCCGCAGTTATTAGCTCCATTGTAACATCCTTATTATCAGCGTCAACCAACGAAAACTCGCTAATCAACGGCATAATTGTCGGCTCCTCAGTTATCGTTTTTGTCTCGACCCATTTCCACTTTGTCGAGTCGTGCCACTGCTCATCGTTTATTCCAAACTCACGCAATTTACCCGTGTTTATATTTCGATAGACAAGTATCGTTTCGACATCTCCAACGCCCATCCTCTTTGCATCTTCGATCGCCTTTGGAAGGTTAACCCCAACACGATAGGGCAAGAAATCAATCAGCGGCAAATGGCGATAACAATAGAGCCCGATCCCCATCGAAATAGAGAAAAACGTAGTGGCGAGGAGCAACTCTAACTTCTTGAAAGAGAAGATCTTATCGGGTCGGTATCGATACCAAATAACAAACGCCATCGGCAGCAACAACAAATTTTTATAGAACGTCTGCCAAGGTGTAAGCCGTATCGCTGCACCAAAACAACCGCAATCCTCGACAGGCAACACCGTGGCGCTAAGCAACGAAACCACTGTAAATGAGGACATTGAGAGCAGCGCAAAGATCGACACAAAGCGAATACGCACCTTAAAAGTCAACATACAACCCATCAGTAACTCCGCACAACTCAGCCAAATAGAGATCCACATACTGATCGAACGAAGCTGTTCCAAACCATAAATTTGGATGTACTCATCAACCTTGATCGCTGTTCCCCACGGGTCGATAGCCTTCACAAAACCTGAGCCAATAAAGATCAAGCCCATCGTCATTCTTGCGACGTGGGCTGTAATCTTTAATGCTTTACTTCTCGGCTTTACGTTTTTCGCCATCTATCTGATTTTCAGTTATCTACGCTCTAAGACCGGAGAGACTTCCGACCAAATTTTTTCAAATATCACCGCTGGTGCAGCCATCTCGCCCGACTCTGCAACACAATTAATTATTCGCAACGCAGCATCACTCTCAGCCGCATTTAGATAGACCTTTCGCACCGACTGCTGAAGATCCAACGACGACTCGTGAATATCTTTTCCCCCTTTGAGGTACTCCCGATCCTCGCCATCTCGCTGCTCCTCCAACTTGCGTTTCGTGAACTCGAAGGGCACATCAAGGAAGAACGATATATCGGGACGAGGTATCGCAAAGTGCTCATACTCAAGGCTTAAGATCCACTCCGAAAGCTCCTTGCGTGCCGCCTCATCTGCAACCTTTCCACATTGATAGCTTACGTTAGAGTAGACGTAACGATCCAAAATCACAACCTTACCGCTTGACATCCAGCCATTTATCAAGGCTGCAGCATCGGCTCTATCCCCAGCGTAAAGCAGCGCAACGAGATATGGATTCACCTGCTCCAAAGCGCCAAGTTCGCCCCTCAGAAAACGAGCAATCAGGTCGCCATAAATCGGTGCATCAAAGCGTGGAAAGTGAAGATATTCACTCTCAATTCCGCACGCTGTAAGCTTGTCACGCAACTGTTTAATTTGGGTCGATTTTCCAGCGCCATCCAACCCTTCCAAAACTATAAGCATCTCTATCTAAGCATTTTAACCGCTCGCTCAACCCCTGCAATCAAGAGCTCAACATCGGTCATATTATTGTAAATTCCCAACGATGCACGACACATTCCCTTCACTCCAAAGTGAGCCATCGTTGGCTCAGCGCAATGTTGTCCCGTGCGGATTGCAATACCCAATTTATCGAGAATCATTCCCAAGTCATAAGGGTGCACCCCATCGACATTGAACGAGACGATTCCGCACTTATTTGGTTGCGAGCCATAAATCCGTAGCCCCTCAATCTTTGAGAGCCCCTCAGTGATCGCCTCCAAAAGTCGCTGTTCGTGCGCCTCCACCTCCGCTGGATCGAACTGCTCAACATACTTAATCGCCTCAGCTAAACCAATAGCACCCACGTAGTTAGCCGTTCCAGCCTCAAACTTTAGTGGAAGTGGCGCATAGGTCGTCTTTTCAAACGAAACACGGTCGACCATATCGCCACCAGCCAAGAATGGCGGCATCGCCTCCAATAGCTCTCGCCTGCCGTAAAGCACTCCTATTCCCGTTGGAGCGTATAATTTGTGACCCGAGAATGCGTAGAAGTCGCAACCGAGTGCCGCCACATCTACACCGCCGTGCACAACTCCCTGGCAACCATCCACTAACGTCACTGCACCCACCGCCTTTGCTTTGGCGATTATCGTCTCCAAATCGGGACGTGTACCCAACGTATTCGAGGCCTGAGTGACCGCCACCAAACGGCTACGTGAATCGAACAACTCATCGAGTTTCTCAACCATCAAACGACCCTCATCATCAAACGGCAACACTCTGATCTCCACCCCTTTACGCTCAGCTATCAATTGCCACGGAACGATATTTGAGTGGTGCTCCATCTCTGAAATCACGATATTATCACCGCTCTGTAACACACTCTCGCCCCAACTATACGCCACCGTATTGATAGCCGAGGTCGCCCCAGCAGTGAAGATCACCTCCTCCTTATGCTCCGCCCCGATGAAACTGCGAACCTCTTCACGAGCCTCTTCATAAAGCGAAGTCACCTCTTGCGAAAGATAGTGCACACCTCGGTGTATATTGGCGTTCAACTCACGGTGGAGGTAGTCGACCCTATCTATCACACACTGAGGCTTTTGAGCTGTCGCTCCGCTATCCAAATAGACAAGCTGTTTTTTATAAACCTCTCGTCCAATAATCGGGAAATCAGCCCTTATCTTTTCAAAATCAATCATCATTACAACTCATTAAGTCGTTCACGAACCAACTCCATTAACGGCTCACGCAACTCTTCAATCGCACACGCCATCGTCACATCCGCAACAAATCCATCGAGCTGCACTTTGCGTGCTTGATCCTCGCTCAAACCCCTCTGCCGCATATACAAAATCGCCTCTCGATCCATCTGACCCACCGTTGCGCCGTGCGTACACTTCACATCGTCTGCATAGATCTCCAGCTGTGGTTCAGCGATAATCTTCGCCTCCGGGCTCAGCGCCACATTACGACTGCTCTGCTCCGAAAGCGTCTGTTGAGCCCCCTGTGCAACGTAAACCAAGCCGTGAAACTCACCCGTTGAGTTGCCGCCTGCAACGCACTTAGACTTTGATCGGCTCGTGCAGTGAGGCGCTAAATGCGCAATTCGCAAATCACACTTTATCTGCTCAGCTGCTGTTGGTAACTGCAAAATATTCAACTCGCTATCAACACCCTGTTCAACAAGGTCAATCTTATATTTTGCCTCAGAAGCCGTGAGCTGCAGCAGCGTAGAGTGCAAAACAGAATCGCCTGACTGAGTTATAGTTACGTTACTTTGGTTAAAGCAACACATCACCTCTATAAGGTGCAACTTAGCGCCCCTCTCTATCGAGATGTTAACCGCTGCACCCTCTGCACCCTCCGCACCCTCTGCACCCTCTGCACCCTCTGCACCC